>NZ_VFRA01000001.1:708970-1417941 GCF_006788895.1 Rhodoglobus vestalii | reverse complement strand
GACCCGGCCGCAGTGTGGGCAGGGCGGGCGGAGAATGCGCCCGGACCCGTGCTCGGCCAGCGCGTCAATTAGTCGTAGGACCGTAGGACCGTGGGCACCGACGCCTGGGCGCCGGCGCCGGCGAGCAGCTCGGGATGGTCTTGCAGAGCCCAGGCAAGTCGGCGCCGCTGCCCGGCCCGGGGCGCCGCGGTTCTGATCGCCGCTGTCACGATCGGCGTGTCCAACGCCGGGTCGATGTCGGCGACCAGATCGATCAGCACCTGGGTGGGGTCGCGATCGTCGCTCAGCGGATGTTGCCAGCAGTGTAGCTGGTGCTGGCGGTCGCGTTGCGCGATCGGGCGCACGTTCCCGCAGACGACACACGCGGCGGCCTGCGGACCGTGCACCCCGCAGTACCAGTCCTGCCCCCGACGCTGGAAGGCACGCATCGCCTTGCCGCACTCGGCGCAGACCGGCGCCTGGACGTTCACCGCGCCGGCATCGCGTAGCGCGGTCAACAGTTTCCCGATCGCCTCAGGCGCGGGTGAACGGCCATCGGTGAGAATCCCCGGCCGATCCAACAGCGCTTGCGCCACGCGACGGCGTTTGGCCCGGCCCCCGCCCACGCCGGTCACCACCTCGGTGATGCAGGCCCGATCCAGATCGGGTTCGAGGCCGGCAACAAGGTCTATGACGACGCTCAGCGGATCAGCGAGCACCGCAGGTGTTCGCGTTCCCATCGGCTACTTGCCGGCGTCGGTGATCCGAGCACGTCTGGGACGCAGCTCTCCAACGCCGGCATCCGTTCCGCCAACAACTGCGCGCGTGCGAGCCTGACCGCCAGCGGCGACAGGTTCGATCAGCTCGCCCATCGAGCAGCCCAGGACGTCCAACAGCGCCATCAGGATCTTCAGACTGAGCCGTTCCGGGCGTTCGACGACCAGACGATAGACCTGGCTGGACGACAATCGGATCCCCCGGGCAGCCAGCGGGTCGATCAGATCGGTGGTGGCGAACATTCCCCGCTCAGCCATCACCCGCCGCAGATGCCATCGATAGTCCAGTTTGCGAGCCATCAGATCTCCTTATCGTTGCTGGCCTGGTGCCTCATCAAGCGCCGGGCCGATCGCCTTGCGCAGAGAGGTGTTCATGAAATCGGAACTGACGTGCGTGTAGATCGCCGTCGAGGTATCGCAGCGGTGCCCGACCTGCTCCTGAATGAACCGGCGATCGGCCCCGTCCTCGGTCAAATGGGTGACATAAGAGTGGCGCAGCGAATGTGGGGTAAGCACACGTGGCAGGCCGATCGCGTCACGGTAGGCGACGAAGCGTGCGTTGATCTCGGCCGGTTTGATCCGCCCACCCCGCTCGGTCACCCACAACGCCGGATGATCCACCGCCCCGAACCGGGGCCGGATGTTCTCCACATAATCGGCGACCGCTTCGACAGCCCAACCCATCACCGAGGCAACGTTGCGTCGCCTCGGTGGCTGGCCGCGCACCGCCTTCCCGTAGCGGACATGCAACATCCCAAACCGGCCGAACTCCACCGCGGCCGGGTTGCGGCCCCAGTCGGACAGATCAAGTTTCGCGGTCTCGGTGCGCCGCAACCCCCAACCATAAATCACCTTGAACATGGTGGCGTCGCGATAGGCAGCCAACGCGCCCTTGCGATGGCTGCGGGCAGCCCGCTCGACCTGCTCGTCCGCGTAGTCCAGGAATAGTTGCAGCTCCTCCCGCGACAACGGTCTGGCCTCCGGGCTACCCTCGTAGTCGTTCAGGTGCGCGATCGTGTTCCACTCGTGACAGATTGGAACCGGGAACTCACCGAACGCCTCTTCGCACGCAGTGGTCCAGCCGTAACGGGTGTCGGTCAGATACTCGCTGAACAGGCGAAGATCGGTCTGGTAGCCACGGATCGTCGCCGACGCCAAGTGGTTCTCGGCAGTCAACGTCAATGTCCACTCATCCACCTGCCCGGGCCCCCACTGCCACGGGAACTCGTTGGTGAACGACTCGAACCGGCGCACCAGCCTCTCCCGATAGTCGATCGTGTCCACGTTCAGACCACGGGCCGACTGTTGCGCCCGCCATCCGTGCAGCATCGCCTCGACCATCGCGTCCTCCGGCCGCAACTGGACCACGCCGTCAGCGAGTTCGCTGCTCGCCGCACCCGCCAAACCTGCCTGTCGCAACATGACTCGTCCTCCAGTTGATGGTCATATCCTGCACCAAACGGGATAGGCTGGTTGAGCAGACACGCCGGACGCCCCAACTTCACTGGGATCAGAAGCAGCGGTCAGGCCGCGAACCCTCGGAGTGATGTATTCAGCTCGCCCGTCTGATGCAATTTCCGACAGACTAAATAGATTTGTGTTGTCGCGACTTGCTCGTGGCCAAGCCATAGAGCGATGACGGTGATATCGACATCAGATAGCAGTAACCGCATGGCGGCGGTGTGTCGTAGCGTGTGGGCGCTTACGCGTTTTGACTTCAGCGATGAGCATTCGGTGGCGGCTTTCACAACATAGAGCTTGATGCGCCGTTCCACCGCGTCCCGGCTGAGTGGTTTGCCCGTGCTGGTAGGAAACAGAGGATCCAAAGGATCGCCTTGGCGTTCGTCGCACCAAACTTGAAGTACGGCAATTATCGAGGGCAGCAATGGTGTGATGCGCTCCTTGCGGCCCTTGCCCAAACAATGCACGTGGGCGCCGGGGCTGCGCAAGGTTAGGTCGCCGCAGGTGAGGCCGGTGATTTCAGATATGCGCAGGCCTGTTTGGATTGCTAGGGCGAGCATTGCGTAATCGCGTCTTCCTGTCCAACCGTGACGGTCGCAGGCGTTCAGGAGCGCGTCGACTTCCGTCTCGGTGAGATAGGTGACCAGGTTGCGTTCGAATCGCTTGGGCGGAATGGCCAGAACACGGCGGATCGAGTCCAAATGCTCGGGATGCTGTAACGCGGCGTAGCGGAAGAACGATCGGATCGCCGCCAGCCGAGTGTTGCGGGTGCGAATGCTGTTGTTACGGTCTGTTGGGAGATGATCCAAGAACGCAGCAACCAGTGGTGCGTCGAGATCCTGGAACTCAAGCTGACTGGGTTGTTTGCCGATTCGTTTACTGACGAACGTGAACAGCAACCGGAAGGTGTCCCGGTAAGAGGCAATCGTGTGCGAGCTCACCTGCCGTTGGCTGATCAACCTCGTGGTGAAGAATGCTTGAAGCGTTGGTGCCAGCGCACTCATGATCGTCTCCCAAAGTGTTTGTCGAGCCGCTTCGCGGCAAGCTCCATCAGCTCTGGCGAAGCCGAAAGATACCAGTACGTGCTGGCCGGACTCACGTGTCCCAGATAGGAAACCAAAGCGGGGATACGCGCCTCAATGTCGTGGCCGGCCCGATGCCAGTTGATCAGAGTGCGAACCGCGAAAGTATGGCGCAAATCGTGCATCCGCGGATGCACTTTGCTGCTGCCCAACCCCAAACCGGTGACGAGTTTCCGGAACGTGTAATTGACCGTGCTGGATTTCAGTGAGGTGCCGGCATCCGAAATAAATGAATCGCCCTGGGTTTCGTTCCTAGGTTTTTTCTTGGGAAGCGGTTGCTTTCAAGAGTGATTCAGCATCAGCGTAGTACTCGTTCTCGGCTTCGGTCGGGGTGCGGTACTCGAGCTCGGAATGAAGGCGTTGGTTGTTCCACCACCACACCCATTCCAGCGTTGCGAGTTCGACTTGCTCGACGGTGCGCCACGGCCCGCGAGCACGGATCAGTTCCGTCTTGTAGAGCGCGTTGATAGCCTCAGCCATCGCATTATCGTAGGAGTCGCCGATGGTCCCTGTTGAGGGGACCGCGCCGAGTTCCGCGATCCGATCCGTGTAAACCAAAGCCATATAGTTCGACCCGTGATCGGAGTGATGGGTCAGCCCCGTGAGGTCGCCGCCAGCATCGAAGGCGGCCATGTTCAGTGCTTGAAGCGGCAGAATGTCGGCTTTCAGCGTGGCTGCGACGTTCCAGCCGACGATGCGCCTGGAGAATACGTCAGTGACGAACGCGACATAGGCGAAGCCTTGCCAGGTGCGCACATACGTCACGTCGACGACCCAGAGTTTGCGGGGTGCGTCCGCGCGGAAGCGTCGCTGCACGAGATCCGTGGGGCGCCGCCCTGCTGGATCCGATTTCGTGGTGAACACCCGCTTTGACCGTTTGACGCCGCGCAGCCCCTGGGCTCGCATGAGTCGCCCGGTCTGATCCCGGCCGATCTCCCAGCCCTGCCGCTTCAGCAGCCGATGCATTTTCCGGACCCCGTAGACCCCATAGTTCTCGGCGTGAAGCCGAACAATCTCGCCGCCGACCACCTGATCCGACAGGGTTCTCGCCGACGCCGGGCGGCTTTTCGCCGCACGATACCCGCGGGCCGTCACGAATCCCACCTCAGCTGCGCGCATCGTGCGGCAGACGAGCTCGACCCCAAAACGATCCCTCATCGCGTCGATGAAGGCGATCATCTCGATGAGGTGCGGCCGAGCTCGGTTGCGAAAAATACGCTCGCAGACCGCAGGATCTCGTTCGCCTTCTCTAGCTCCACGATCTGCTTCTTCAACCGCTTGATCTCTACCTGCGCCTCGGAGGTCGTCCCGGGCTCACGACCGGCGTCGATATCGGCACGCTTCTTCCATAACCGCAACGTCTCAGGATTCACGCCAAGCCGGCCGGCGACATGGCTGGCCGCAGCGAAATCAGACAGGTGATCAGGACGAGCCTGCGTGAGCATCCGCAACGCACGTTCACGAAAATCGGCTGGGTAAGGGTTGGTCATAGTTCCATCCTCCAAAAGGATCAGTGTTATGTATCAGGACATCGGTGACAGTTCTGCATCAATAGTTTGGTGACCACTCGTTGGTTCTTGGTGGTGACACTTCCCCTCATTGTTTGAGGCATGAGCCCTTTTGAACCTGTCGATCCTCGTGTCCGTCTCGCTATCACCCAGTGGCCGCCCGATGCGCCAAGAGGCTCGGTGAGCACGTTTTGCGCCGAGCATGGGATCTCGCGGAAGACTTTCTACGCGATCAAGAAGCGGGCCGAAGTAGAAGGTCAGGCGGCGGCGCTCGAGCCACGAACCCGTCGGCCCAGGTTGAGCCCGAATCGGACGGCTGACGCGGTGAAGGCTCAAGCGATTGGCGTACGGGCGGCGTTGGAGCAGTCGGGGCTCGACCACGGGCCGATCAGTGTTCACGAGAAAATGAAGGCGCTCGGGATGACTCCAGTCCCGTCGACGGCAGCACTGTCGCGGATCTTCCGAGATGCCGGGGTGGCGCGGGTGGAGCCGCGGAAGAAGCCTCGGGCGTCATTTCGTCGGTTTGTTTATCCGGCTCCGAACGCCTGCTGGCAGCTCGACGGCACTGAGTATGTCCTGACCGCTGGTCGCAAGTGTGTGATCTTCCAGTTGATCGATGATCACTCCCGCCTCGCGGTTGCCTCCCATGTTGCTTGGGGTGAAACCTCGAAGGGTGCGATCGCGGTCGTTGCGAAAGGGATCACAGCGCACGGAGTTCCGCAGCGCCTCCTCACCGATAACGGGGCCGCGTTGAACCCGTCCCGCCGCGGTGCCGTCGGACAGCTAGTCACCTACGTCACCGCCCTGGGCGTTGAGGCGATCACCGGCAAACCCTACAAACCGACCACCCAGGGCAGGAACGAACGCTTCCATCAGACCCTGTTCCGCTTCCTCGACAAACAACCCCTCGCCGCCTCACTCGAGCAGCTGCAGGGCCAAGTCGATCTCTTTGACCAGGTCTATAACACCGAGCGACCCCATCAGGGACTGCCCGGCCGGATCACCCCGCTTCAGGCTTGGGAGGCAACGCCGAAAGCGGACCCGCCAAGGCCCAGGAACCAGCAACGACCAGTTGGCTGGGACGGGATCCGCCGCACCACCGTCGCTGCGAATGGCATCGTCCAAGTCCGGCAAACCCGGTTCCACGTCACCCGGCTCCTCGCTGGCCAAAGCGTTTATCTGGTTGAGACCGACCAGCACCTGCTCGTCTTCGACGACCAAGGCACCCAGGTCATGAAATACCGCTGGCCGCGGCCGGGAATCAAATACGTCGGCTCCGGCCGGCCCCGCGGACGTCAACCCAGAACCCTCTAAGTGTCACCGATGTCCTGATGCAGGAAGTGTTACCGATGTCCTGATGCAGAACTGTCACCTATGTCCTGATACATCACACTCCAAAAGGATCAGACGGAACGAAACCCAGTGCGATTCAAAAAAAGGTTTTCGATCGCGATCGTGGATGCAATCCATCACGATGTTGGGTGTAGGAGCGCAGCTTCGTCACGGTGCTGGAGTGCAACGGGATCAGTCGTGCGCGACCGAACTTCGCCTGACTGACGGTGATCACCCCGGCATCAAGGTCAATGTCGCCTGCCAGCAAACTCATGGCTTCACCGCTTCGCAGACCAGAAACTGCCAGCAGACCCAAGAAGCTCTCGTAGGTAGCTGCACGAAACGGTGACTGGAGTTCCCGGGCCGCTTTCAACAGAGCCCTGATGTCCCGTTCCGACCACAAATAAGGTTTTGGTCGTGGAGTTTGGCCCCCGAACACCCCGGCCGGAGGCACCTGCGTGCTCGCATCGACCGTCGTCATATAGCGGGCGAATCCGCGAACCGCGCCGAGCCGATGTGACCACGATATGGGCGCAACCCCCTGAGGCAGTTGCGCCCAGGCAATAGCCAACTCGGCCGTCACCGAGGTAGCCCCCGCCGCCTCAAGATACTCAACGAGCTGCGGCAACACCACACCCTCGAAGGCGAGCGTGAAGCCCAACCCGCGCCGCAAGCGAAGGTAATCATCAACATTGGCGGCCAGCTCGCTCATAGCCACTCACCGCCCGGCCACGGCAGCGCGAGGCTGCGGAGCTGGACAATGTCGGTTTTAGCGTAAATGGCTGTCGATGACAGATGGCGATGCCGCAGCACCTGACCGATTTCCGGCAGCGACGCACCCGCTGCCACCATGTCGCAAGCCAACGCATGACGCAGCCGGTGAGCACCCATCGGCGCGATCCCCGCACGGAGGCAAGCGCGTCGAACGATCAACGACACCGAACTACGTTTCAGCGCTACCAGCGGAGCACAGACAGTCAAAAACACTTCCCGGCTGCCGCTGATGGGCCGCCCATTGTGTAAGTAGCCGGCCACAGACTCCCCGACCTCGGCCGGTAACGGCAACGATTCTTCACACTCACCATTGCCCCGAATCACCATCTGCCCCGCACGCCAGTCGATATCATCCAACCTCAACCGGGCAACCTCAATAGCCCGAAGCCCCAGCCGAAGCAATATCAGCAACACCGCATGATCACGCCTTCCGATTATCTGGCTACGGTCACACGAGACCAACAAAGCAATAGCATCTTCGGGCTTGATCCCTTGCGGTAACACGTGGCTGCGACGTCCCGTTATCGACGGCGCCGCCGCCGACAGATCCAGGTCGATCAGTCCCTCCAAGGAACAGAATTTCAAGAACGCCCGCACGGCAACCACGAAGAACTGCACCGACCCCACTTTCCGGGTGACGGTTTCCTCAAGCACAGCACGAGTCACATCGGCTGCCGAAAGTCGACTCACATCACCATCCGAGGCGCAATCGGCCAGGAAACGATCAACCCTGGCAACATACGCGGCGGCAGTAGAGGGGGCCAAAACACGTTCGCTGAGCAGATAACGGTTGAACGAGGCAAGCAGCACCTCGATCGCCGAGCTCGGCAGCACGGAAACTAATGGTGGCACCACTCCACTGGTGCGAAGAAAACCAAAAAGCGGCACCATCGCCTCACTCGTTCGCAATCCGGTATAGCCAGCTTCTCGCCGGGCAAGCAAAAACTCCTCGGCCGGCTGCGCGTTCAAGTCGCGGACATCAAAGTGCTCGGCCTCAAGCCAACGGCTCACGTGAGCCATCAACCTCAGCTGGACAGCCGCCGACAATGGCGTGTAGCCCGATTCAGCCAAGAACTCCTTAAACCCGACCGCGAACGAAGCCAACGGCCCCGAAACACGGACCGGAAAAACCCTACTAACAGCTGTGCTCATCTGTTCCTCCTTCATCTGTGGGTAAGAAGGAAAGACAAACACGGCCGCCGTTATTATGCCGACAATTTTTGGTCAACTCCCCCTACTAATAAGGGTTGTCACAGCAAAGTCGGCATAATCCCACCGTCGGCATAATCCGAATCGATCCCGATGATCGGAAACGGAAACACCCCCATCACATGTTGCAGGGCCTCAAACACCCACTTCTCGGCCTTGTTTCGCACGGAACGGTTCACCGTCCACCCGGTCGCAATGTCAGTGACCGTCAGGGTGAAACAGTGTTCGCCAGAGGCCTGGCCGCCCTCATGGCCGACCAAGTCGATCTCCACAAATCCGGGGACCGCGTCGTCCCACTCGGCCCAGGTGCGGATCGGAATCTGCGACTTCAACAGCGTCCCCGGCTTGGTATGAGACCGGCCCCGCGACATCATCTTGAACCGTTCCGGTCCCAGCCGGCGGTCGATCGTGGCCGCGCTGATGCGCACCAGCAGTGCCGCCTCAGCATCCGTGAGGTCCAGCTCCCCATCACGGCGCAGTAGCGGCACCAACACGGCCAGCATCGGCGCCAGCCGCTTGCCCGCCGGTGCCCGCAACACCGCCCAACACTTCGTTAGCGCCACTGTCACCCGCGGGCCATACGTCGGCGCCCGACCACGCCTGGGCTTCACGACTTTCAGCGTCAACGCATCCCGCAGTGCCGCCCTGGCATAGTCGCGATGCCAGCCGGTCAACTCAACCAGCTCGTTCAGGATCTGGGACTTGCCCGCACGGTCAGCACCCCCCCCCCCCGATCGGTGAGCGCTTTCTTCTTCGCCACAGCCTGCCGCTGTCTCATTGTCAGCTCCATAGAAACGGGCATAACCCACACCCGTCACCGATCCTGTGAAACCACGCCGAAGCGGAGGTTTTCATCTGAGGCAACGTATAGGACTACGCGGAGGTTTCTAATGAGTCAACGCGTCGCCTTGCGCCCGAGTGTGCGATTAGCGTAATATCACTTACACTTCGTAGAGGTTTGAATACCGCCTACCTACAATTGATTGCAAAGGAGCACACTGTGGCTAGTTTCTCGAGTAGCACGGGCAATCCCGATAAGGGGTTTGCCCAAAGGTTTCGAGTGATTTCAAGCATCATCGCCAGCACGATTTCCCTGATGCTGGTTCTTTCAGGTTGCACGCCAGCATCGGTCGGCTCCAATGAGCCCGATGCTGAAATCCCGGTGGTATATATGAGCGCGATCATCACCACTAACACTGATCCAGCGATCGGCATAGATGCGCAAAACCTAATGTTCTACCGAAATGTCTATGAGGGCCTCTTGGAGTATGCCCCGGGGACGACCGATCTACGTCCCGCTCTCGCGGAGTCTTACACTGTCAGCGAAGATGGGTTGGAATACACTTTTATCCTGCGTGACGATGTGCGCTTTCACGGTGGGGCAGAATTTAATGCAGATTCCGTAGTAGCGAGCTTCGATCGCATGAAGGGAATTGGGCAGGGACCTGCGAAGTACCTTACGCGGATTGCAAAATGGGAAGCAGTGAACCCTGAGACAGTAAAAATCACTCTTAATGAACCATATTCATTCTTTCCGGGGACTCTACCGTGGCTGCCGATTGTCAGTCCTGCCGCGGTTCAAGAACACTCGACCGATGATGACCCGTTTGCTACAAAATGGTTCTCCACTAATTCTGACGGCACGGGACCGTATATGCTCGACAATTTTGTTCCCCTTGACCGGTTAGATCTTTCGGCCTTCCCTGACTACTGGCAGGACTTTACGGCGGGAGTCCCAACAAAAGTGACTTTTACTGAGGTAAAAGATACAGCGACTCGGTTAGAGCTGCTCGCCAAGGGAACAGTGACGTTCTCGGACGGTGGTACTGCATTTGCCCCTGCGGACCTCACACTTACTCAGAAGGCCGAGGGAATCAGCAATATTGTTCAGCCGGGACTCTCATTGCGTAATATAGTTCTCAATACCACTAAAGAGGGTCCGATGACCGATCCCAATTTCCGAAAGGCCATGATTCTCAGCTTCCCGTATGACGATTTCCTTGACTACTATGAGGGTTGGGGCGATAGCACAAACGGACCGCTTCCTCCAGGGATGGCTGGCTACAACGACCAGCTTCCTGACTTCGAGCAGAACTTGGATGAAGCCGAAAAGATCTTCGAAAAGGGCGGCTGGGCAAACAGCGGTGTCACCCTGAACATGGTCTCCGTAGAGGGTGCCCCGTTCCAACAGTTTGCGGCCACAATCCTAAAAGATGCACTAGGCAAATTCGGCATAACTATGAATTCGGTTGTGCTAACGTGGGCCCAGATTCCGCCCCTGATGGCAGATACGAATACGGCATTTGATCTTGCGTTCCTGAATATTGGCGCGAACACAGATGATCCAACGGACATGTTTGAAGTGCCGTTTGGTTCGACCAATACTGCTGCTACAGGCGGATACAATTGGTCGAATATTCAGGACCCAGCGATCGACTCGCTTATAGAAAAGGCACGCAATACTCAGGATGAGGACGAGCGTCAATCGGTAATCGATGAGCTCACTGCTAAGGTATTGTCTTACAATTCCGTGATTTACACGATCGCACCGCAGGATGTTAATCCGGTGCTTGCAGGTTGGGAGGACTCAAAATACGATGTGATCTTCGGGCTAACTACTGTGCGACTCTTTTACACAAAAGAAATAGTGAGATAGTCAGGATCGGGTTCATGGAACGGAAGGGCTGAGGTGTGTTGAGTTTCGCAATAAAGAGGGGCTTATCAGCCATACTGGTACTTTTTACGGTCATCACCGTGATCTTTACCGTCACCCACCTCATCCCCTCCGATCCAGCTCGGGTTGCAGCGGGTCTTACGGCCACACCCGAGCAAATCGAACAGACAAAAATTGCACTTGGTCTTGATCGGCCGTTCTTCGAGCAATACTTGGATTACTTGGGAGGGTTACTGCGGGGAGATTTTGGCGTCTCTTACACGTCACAACAGAACATGGGACCTGTTTTGGCATTAGCCATTCCCGCTACGTTGGAGCTCGTTATATATTCATTCCTTATATATATCGTCTTGGGAATCGGAGCCGGCATACTGTGGGCGGCAACTGCCGGCACATGGATCGCTTCGGTGCTGCGTGGCTTGGTAAGCTTGTGTTCTGGAGTCCCGGTATTCTGGATGGCGATAGTGCTACAAATCTGGTTAGCGGGGGCACTGGGGTGGTTTCCAATAAATGGGCGTCTCGAAATAGCCACGCAGCGCCCTGCACACGTCACTGGTCTATATCTCGTCGATACATTGCTGGCCGGCCAAGGTGATATTTTCGTCGAAGCGGCCCATCATTTAGTGCTTCCGGTGCTCACCTTGGTGATCTGGATGTTCGCTCTAGCTGCCAGGTTGACGCAAAAGTCGATTATGAATGAGCTTGTTGCGCCGTATGTGCTCACGGCCGAAGGCAAGGGTGCCAAACCTTCACGGGTGTTGTTCGCGCACGTTCTCCGCAACGCCTTGAATCCAATCATAACGGTTGTTGGCATGCAGTTCGGATGGTTGCTAGGAGGAACTGTCCTAGTTGAGGTCGTTTTTAGTTGGCCGGGTCTGGGTACATATATGTACTCGGCCCTTAAAAACTTCGATTTTCCTGTTGTGACGGCAGTGGCAATTGTAGTCACCCTTGGATTTGTCATTGTGAACACCCTGATTGACTTTATTTATCCGATACTAGACCCGAGGGTGAGGCAGGTGTAGCCGATGACTTTGACGCGATTGAACACCCACACGAAGACTCGTTTGGTCGAGATACTGAAGCGCATCTCTGGTGACGCTCCGATTATTGTCGTCGTTTTTTGGGGATTGTTGGTGGCTTTCCCGTGGCTTGTAACACCCCTTGACCCATTGCGGCTAGACGTAGGGAGTGCGGTGTTGCCCCCGAGCGCTGATCATTGGTTCGGAACCGATCAGTATGGTAGAGATGTTTTCAGCAGATGTATTTACGGGCTCCGTACTTCATTGGGCGCAGCTCTGTTTGTGGCGGTTCTGGCAACTAGCTTCGGTATATTTGTGGGTGGGGTCGCGGGTTTAGGAGTGCGTTGGCTTGACTCGTTGCTTATGCGAACCACTGACATATTTCTTGCCTTCCCATATCTCATCCTAGCCATCGCCCTGTCGGCGGCAATCGGACCCGGCATTTGGACTGCGATTCTGGTCCTCAGCTTATTGTGGTGGCCGTCCTATGCGCGCATGGTTCGAGGACAGGTGCTGAGCCTCCGAGAGTCTTCGTTTGTATTAGGTGCGACTGCCGTCATGACACCATGGTGGAAAATCCTATTTCGACACCTAGTTCCACACATGCTGCCGCAGCTCAGTGCACGTTTTTCTCTTGAAGTTGGAGGCATAGTAATCGCGCTCACGAGCTTGGGCTTCCTTGGTCTTGGTGCTCAACCACCGGGACCAGAGTTGGGCGTAATTATTGCAGAAGGTCGAGAATATATTCTTACTGCGTGGTGGATATCCACACTGCCGGGTTTGTTTATTATTGCGATTGTCGTGACGTCATTGTTCGCAAGCGACTGGATCGAAAGGCGACTCTCGTGAAACTGCTCCCTTCGGACTCGGACATCGGTTCTCCCAAAGATTCTGCGCAAAACATGCAGGACATCGTACTTAGCGTAAACAATCTAACGATCGGGTATTCCTCTGGACAAGAAGTGCTCCGCGCTTGTCGTGATGTCAGCTTCGAAGTTGTTTCTGGAGAAACGCTCGGAATAGTCGGAGAGTCTGGAAGTGGAAAGTCATCTCTGCTAATGGCGCTTGCTCGGTTGCTGCCTCCAAACGGTGAAATTGTGGGTGGAAGCGTTTCACTAAGCGGTGTTGGTGACTTGTTCGAATTGTCATCCGAGCAGATGAGGCGAGTCCGGGGTTCCACAATCGGTTATGTACCCCAACAACCAATGTCGGCATTTAACCCGACGATGAAAGTCGGTCGCCAAGTTGCCGAGCCGTTGAAAATCCACAACAGGCTCAGCTATAGAGAATCGCTCCCTCGCGTACTTCAAGCGCTGAATGGCATGGGATTGAGTGATGCCACTCGAGTCGCTAACGCCTTCCCTCACGAGTTGAGCGGCGGAATGCTTCAGAGAGCAATGCTTGCACAAGCTACGATTACAAACCCGCGAATTCTGTTGGCGGACGAACCGACCTCAGCGCTCGATGTCACGGTTCAAAGACAGATTATCGAGTTGTTAAAGGAAGTCAGCCTTGAACACAACCTTTCCACAATTATAGTAAGCCACGACCTTGAGGTTGTCAGCAGAATCGCTGACAAAATCTTGGTAATGTACGGTGGGCGGATGGAAGAACACGGTCCGCGTGACAATGTATTACAGGATCCGAAGCACCCGTATTCTCATGCGCTGTTGGCCAGTAGGTTAACAGCGGATCAGGAAAGGAAGGCGCCGCTGCCCGCGCTTACTGGTTTTCCGCTCGACCTACGAGGTGTCGATCGGGAAGCCGGCTGCCCTTTTCGGTCCAGATGTTCGCGCGTGATCCCGATTTGCGAAGTGGAGTTTCCACGCACCACATCAGGAGCAACAGAATTTGCCTGCCATAATCCAATGGGGTCTTCATGACGTTATCTGTATTGAATGTTTGTAAGAAGTACCCTAGGTTACGGGGCAGGTCTAAAAGCGAAGGGACGATCGCGGTAGTTGACGTATCGTTCACATTAGAACCTGGAAAGACGATAGGCGTAATTGGCGAGAGCGGGTCCGGGAAAAGCACGCTCGGAAGAATGGTTCTTAATCTTGAGACGCCGACGGGGGGGGAAATCCTTCTTGACGGCGTGAACACGAAGAAGATGGATGCACAGCGTGTCATAGACTTCCGCAAAGCGGTACAGCCAGTCTTTCAAGACCCACGCTCCGGCTTGAACTGGAAGCATTCGATTGCTCACATAATTGCTGAACCATTGATGAACGCAAGATACAACCGAAAGGCTATTGCGGCTCGGTCGTTAGAATTGCTGGATCAGGTACGACTGACACCGCAAGTTCTAAAACGCAAGCCGCGAGAATTGAGTGGAGGAATGCTTCAGCGAATCGCCATTGCGAGGGCTCTCGCGTTGAATCCTCGCTACCTAGTGTGTGACGAAATTTTGTCCGCGCTGGATGTATCGATTCAAGCCGGAGTCGTGAACTTGCTTCTGGATTTGCAACGCGAGCGCGATTTGTCGATGCTCTTCATCTCACATGATCTTGAGATCGTCAGGCACATGAGCGACGATGTCATAGTCCTGCACGGCGGTGTAGTGGTCGAACAAGGCTCCGCGGTCGAGATCTACAAACATCCGAAGGCAGAATATACGAAGTATTTACTTGGCTCTTAATGCTGCGGCACAAACTTGCAATGCGGTGACAGTCGACAGAAGGGAATGGATGAGGATGGGAAGATTATCTGGAAAGGTTGCAATAGTCACTGGAGCAGCGTCTGGAATTGGAAACCAGACCGCTCGAGATTTTGCAGAAGCTGGTGCGAAGGTAATAGCCGTGGATCTCAACGATGGTGCGCTCGCTAACGCGTTTCCAGATTCGAGTGACTATTCTGAAACTATCTTAGCAATTTCTTTTGACGTTACAGACTCGATTGCTGTCGAAGAGTTTTTTGATTCTGTAGAGAAGAATTTTGGTCGGGTTGATGTGTTGGTCAACTGTGCGGGAATAGGTATCGGTGGGTCCATTATCGAGACCTCGGATGAGGTATGGGATCGCGTAATTAACGTCAATTTGCGAAGTGTCTTTTTGATGTGTCGCGCAGCTGTAAGGATGATGGTGAAGGAAGGCGCCGGCCGGATTATAAATATGGGTTCGGCGGCGGGCGTCATCGGAGTGAAAGACCAAAGTGCCTATTGTGCTTCAAAGGGTGGGGTCGTCTTACTGAGCAAACAGATGGCAGTGGACTTCGAGCACTTAGGTATCCGCGTTAATGCCGTATGCCCCATCGGAGTCAATACTCCGCTGTTAACGAATCAACTCGAGCCACTCGTTGATCCAAGCCAGACTGAGACTGAACTTAAGAAGAAGTTTGGAACGGTCCTGCCCGTTCAAGAGGTATCTGCGGTCATTCTCTTTCTCGCAACTGATGGATTGAGTAGCATGCCGGTTCCTTACATTCAGTGACGACCAGCACAAGATAAACAAACCAGAAAGAAACGGTGGAAAATAATGCGAATCGACTTTCGTGTTCAACCCCCATATAAGAGTTATTTGGACACCCATTTATTCAATGGTCGACCAAAGGATCCGGATCCCGTTACCCTTAACGGTCTTATGGGGAATATACCGTATTATCGTTCCTTTGAAGAGCGTTCTATGGATGCATTCCTGGATGAAATGGACGAGGCACGGATCGATATCGCAGTCGTGACCGGTCATACTGCTCCAGCTCCATATTTCGGCGTCGACAACGATGATATCGCGGAGATTGTTGATAAGTGGCCTGACAGGTTTATAGGCTTTGGCGCCATCGACACCAATTCATCCGACCCAGCGGAACTTGTGAGACAAGTAGAAAAGATCGCTGACCGAGGTTTTCGAGGAATAGGCATCATGTTCGGCTGGGCAGACACGCCGATTTATGACGATGACCAAAGACTCTATCCCATGTACGAAAAATGTGCGGAACTTGGCATGATCGTCACAACCACCTCTAGCATTTTCGTCGGTCCCGACTTAAGCTATTCAGATCCAATTCACATTCAACGAGTGGCGCGAGACTTTCCCGACTTGCCGATCGTAGTGTCCCATGGGAGCTGGCCATGGGCTACGGAACTGTGCGGGGTCGCTTTCCAAAATTCAAATGTGTACTTGATGCCAGATATTTATTTGAATGTCCCGGGAATTCCCGGTGCCAGTGAATATGTCATCGCCGCCAATAACTTTGCATCGTATAGAACCCTCCATGCTAGTGCGTACCCTGTGCGCCCGCTTCAAGACAGTATTGACGGCCTGATGCAAAGTGGCCTCCATCCAGGTGAAATCACAGACCGGGTACTCGGAGGAAACGCTGCTCGCTTGCTCGGTCTAGACGCATCAGCCGCACGGTTTTAGGGTGTTGAGTTGCTCTAGGGTTGGAGAAACCACGTCTACCCGACAGCAACCGCCGGCTAAAAGGTATGACCTAAACGGAAAGGACTTACCATAGTCCGCGACGACAACGACGAATCGGTAGACTCACCCCGATCGAGTTCGATATAGCTAGCTCATAGACCGCTCGCGCAGCCTAAATACCTCAAACAAGATGAACCAACCGACTTGATAGCCGTCCCGACCCGAGCGACGAGTATGAGTCCCAACACATAATCAAACTCAAAGACAATGCCGCTCAACCTAGATCCATATTAAGGGGAAAAGATGCAGATGAAGAAAGCCATAGTAACGGGTGGAGTGAGTGGTATTGGAGAGGCGAGCGCGGCCCGATTGAGGGCGGACGGGGTGGAGGTCATCACCGTCGATATCTCCTCCAGCGCCGATTATCCGCTTAACGTATCTGACTCAGGTGCCGTAGACAGTGCTGTCGCAGCGATAGGGCATATTGACATCCTCATCAATTGTGCAGGTGTGCTCGGGCCAATAAAGCCGTTAGTGGAGTTAACCAACGATGAGTTCCAGAAAACGTTTGACGTTAACATAAATGGGATCTTCTATTTCTGCAGGGCGACGATACCCAGCATGGTTGATCATGGGTGGGGTCGAGTCATAAATATTGCGTCCTTATCGGGAAAAAACGGGACTCCAAACCTTGCAGCTTACTCCGCATCAAAAGCAGCCGTCAGTGCTCTCACCAAATCACTTGGCAAAGAGATTGCTACGACGGGCGTGCTGGTTAACGCGATTGCACCTGGATTCATCTCAACGCCAATGAACGCGGATACTTCGGACGACGTCATCGACGATCTTACGAGCGAAGTTCCCATGAAGCGCTCGGGGCGTGTCGAGGAAGTTGCGGCGCTTGTCAGTTGGCTCGCTTCAGACGAGTGCAGTTTTTCTACTGGTGCCGTTTACGATATTAGCGGCGGAACCGCGACCTACTAGGCCGTGTCTCCTAAATCGGTTTGTGGTGCAGGATGATGGCGGCGAGTAGGACCCCGCCTTGGTAGGTGAGTGCGTATTTGTCGTATCGTGTCGCGATTCCGCGCCATTGCTTGAACCGGCTGAAGCCGCGCTCGACAGTGTTGCGTTTCTTGTATAGATCGCGGTCGAAGCGAGGCGGCCTTCCTCCTTGTTGGCCTTTGTCCTTGCGGTGCTGCTTTTGGTCGATGCGTTCGGGGATCGCATTCTTGATTCGTCGTTTTCGCAGTCTGGCTCTGGTTGACGGGTGTGAATATGCCTTGTCGGCGAGGAGGGTGAAGCCCCGTTTCGTGTTCTCTTGGATGCGGTAGGCGTCCAGCAACGGCTCCAGCGCGGGGTTGTCGCCAGCTTGGCCTGATGTCAGGAGCAAGGAGACGGGTCTGACAAGAGCGTCGGTGAGCGCATGAACCTTTGTTGTCAGGCCACCGCGGGAACGCCCGATTGCGTGGTCAGTGGGCTCGTTCTCCAATTTCGTGTAATTCGAACGAGCCCTCTGTGTCCTCGCTGCGCAGGGCGCCAGCCGCATGCTGGTGCGCGCGAACGCTGGTTGAATCCACCGAGAGCAACTCGGCCAACTCTGCGTCAAACCCCTGATCAGCGCTCTGGGCTGCCTCGAATATGCGCTGATACGTTCCATCGGTTGACCATCGGAAATGCCGTTTCCAAACCGTCTTCCAGGGACCGAACTCCGGCGGAAGATCACGCCACGGTGCCCCGACTCGGAACCGCCAACAGATCGCCTCAAGCATCAGGCGATGATCTCGCCACGGCCGTCCCCGGCGGATCTCATGCGGCTACAACGGGCCCATAACCGTCCACAACTCATCAGAAATAACACCGGAACGCACCATGAAGTCAGCATTTCATGACGACCCACTCAGAATTAGGAGACACGCCCTAGTTGTAATGCCCGGGGAGGTTAGGGGTCTGCTGCACGAGTAGGTGACAGGTTCTAGTCACGCAGCCAGTGTGGCTGGCGTGTTCATGATGGCCTCAAATTCGATCGGGGTCAACCGTCCCAGTCGGGGCTGTCGGCGGCGCCGGTGGTAGGTCCGCTCGATCCAGGTCACGATCGAGATGCGCAGTTGCTCGCGGGTGGTCCAGGAGCGGCGGTCCAGGACGTTCTTCTGGAGCAGCGAGAAGAAGCTCTCCATCGCGGCGTTGTCGCCGCAGGAGGCGACTCGGCCCATCGATCCGACCATGCGATGGCGGGTGAGCGCACGACGGAACTTCCTGCTTCGAAATTGAGAGCCTCGATCGCTGTGAACCACGCAGCCAGCGACATTACCGCGCATCGCTACGGCGTTTTCCAGCGCGTTGACCGCCAGTGTCGACTTCATTCGGGAGTCGATGGAGTAGCCGACGATCCGGTTGGAGAAAACGTCCTTGATCGCGCAGAGGTAAAGCGTGCCTTCCGCAGTTTTGTGTTCCGTGATGTCCGTTAACCACAGCTCATTCGCCTCCTCAGCGGTGAACTCGTGCCGGATACGGCCCGTGTCGTCCGTGACCGTGCAGAGGTCGTCGTGGACCGGCGGCCCAGGCTTCTTTCCGTTCTTCGCCCGCTTCTTCCCAAACGCACTCCACCAAGAATTGTCACGACAGATGCGCCACGCTGTCCGATCAGCCATCACCTGCCCGGCATCGCGAGCCTCGTCCGCCAAGAGCCGATGCCCGAACTCCGGGTCATCCTGGTGCGCGTCGAACAGAGCGTTCGTGCGATACCCCTCGACCACCTCACGAGCCGTGACCGGGTCGGCCAGCCACCGGTAGTAGGGCTGGCGGGCAAGCTTAAGAACCCGACACGTCACCGTCACGGGAACCCCGTCGACGGCGAGCTCAGTCACGAGCGGGTAGAACCTTTTCCCGGCAAGTTTGCCTGCGACAAATACGCCGCCGCCCGCCGCAAGACCTCGTTCTCCTGCTCCAGCAACCGGATCCGCTTACGTCCGTCACGCAACTCCACCGCCTCAGTGCGAGACATTCCAGGTCTGCTGCCGTCATCGACAGCAGCACGCTGCAACCACTTCTGCAACGTCATCGTGTGAACACCAAAATCGGTCGCGATCTGCTCGATCGTGACGCCGGGCTCACGATTACGGGCGACGCGAACAACATCGTCACGAAACTCACGGGGATAAGACTTAGGCATACAGACATCCTTCCAGCCCACCCACCCGGGCAAGCCAACTCAGATGTCACCTACTCGTGCAGCAGACCCTAGTTAACCGGCTGAGGGGTGGCTTGTTTCCGATTGCGGAGTGGAGCCTGTGGTGATTGTAGTAGTGCAGCCATGGTTGCAGTGCGGCGCGTCGTTCGGTGTCGGAGCCGTAGAAGCGTCCGTAGGCCCAGCCGCCGCCGAGGGTGCGGTGGAAGCGTTCGATCTTCCCGTTCGTCTGAGGCCGGTAGGGCCGGGTCCGTTTCGGCGTGAGCGAGAGTTCGGTGCAGGCGTCTCGCCAGGCGTGCGACTTGTAAGCGGACCCGTTGTCGGAGAGCACACGCTCGACGACCACTCCGCGTTCGGCGAACCAGAGCACCGCGCGTTGCAGCACCCCGATGGCAGTATCGGCTTTCTCATCTGAGCAGATCTCCGCGTAGGCGACGCGGGAGTTGTCATCGATGACGGTGTGCACGAACGAAGTGCCCAGCCGCGCGGTGCGGTCCGCGGCCCGTATGCCTGTGCGGCGAGTGGTCGCCGCACGATTCGCGCCTCCTTGCTGGCGTCCCACGTAACGATGGCCACCCCCGTCGGGGATGTTGCCGAACTTTGTCACATCAACGTGGATCATCGAGCCGGGATACTCGTGCTCGTAACGGTGCACCGGTTCCCCTGTCTGCCGGGTGATGAACGAGAGTCGGTTGACCCGACACCGCACCAGCACGGCGTGCACGGTCGACGGGGCGATTGTCAGCTGGCCGGCGATCTGAACCGGTCCCAGACGTTTACGCCACCGCAACGCGATGATCTTGCGCTTGAGGGACTCCGGCGTCTTGTTCGGCGAGTGACGAGGGCGGGAGCTGCGATCCTGCATCCCCGCGTCGCCATGCTGGGTGAAACGCTGGGCCCACCGTTTCGCGGTCGGCCACGAGACCCGGAACATCCTCGCCGCCGACGCGATACTCCACCCTTCCTCGACGATCAGGCGCGCCAGCCGCAGACGGGCGCGCGGGGTCAGTTCAGCATTAGCGTGGGACACGAGGGCCTCCGGTAGGTGAAGTGGTTACATGAACATCTCCACTCCACAACCGGAGGCCTTCCTAACGCCCAAAGCTCAGGGCGTGTCACCACACAAACTCAACCAACCTGCCTGGGCAGTACACCTAGCCCCTGATTTTCTGCACGAGTCACAAAGCAATGCACCGACCGCTGATGTCCTGTAGGTGATGAGAATTCTCCGAGAGCGAGGCTGATCCGCAGCGTCCGGTCGACCCACTCACTCACTCACTCACTCACTCACTCACTCACTCACTATATAGACTCATCTATCTTTGTCGGTGACTGGACAGAGAAAAGGAAAACAACCAGAGTGTGCGTATTGCGTTCGTGTGTGCGCTCTGCGTATGATCAGTCTCAATGAATACTGATGAAAGCTAATCACAGGCTCGATTGAGTAGAACTAAGGGCTCACGTAGAAATGACTTCGGTTATCTCGGGCGTGTCGGGTTGTCCTCGGGCGCGGAGCGCACGGTGTAGTTCCATTCGCCGTGGAAGTCGTGTCGGTGGAGGTGTTCGGCCTCGAATTCTTTCATCTGCTTGTCGGTGATCTTGATGCCTTTCTCGTAGAGGTTCGTGTCGAGCATGGATTGGATCGTGAGCCCGGTCTTGTTGGTCGTTGCGGCGATCGTTTCGACGACGATCTCGTGGGTTTCCAGGGGGCGGCCGCGCCAATTCATGGTGATCGCGGAGAACATTCGGTGTTCGATTTTGTTCCATTTGGAGGTGCCCGGCGGCAGGTGGCAGACCGTGATGTCCAGTCTGGTCTCGGTAGACAGCTCGGCGAGCTGGGTTTTCCATAACCGCAGTCTGGAACCGTTGGATCCGCCACCGTCCGCGGTGATCAGCAGTTTCGTTGCTTCTGGGTAGCCGGGATGGCCGATTTTGGTCCACCAGCGGCGGATGGACTCGACCGCGAACACTCCGGTGTCGGCATCGGAGCCGACGTTGACCCAGCCGCTGTTCGCGCCCACGTCATAGACCCCGTAGGGCACCGCCTTGCCGGCCTCTCCGATGAAGTCGTAAGTGTTGGTTGTCTCCGGTTCACCCTGAGGAGAGTACTCCGCACCGCCATTGGAGTACCTCCCAATGTTCTCTTTCTTCTTCGTGTCGACCGAGATCACCGGCAGCCCAGCGTCCAAGAACGCAGTGACCTGCTCGTTCAGGTAGATGAACTGGGCGTCGCGGTCGGGATGCTGGCGCCCCTCAAGCTTTTTCGCGTTGGCCTGCAGACTGTATCCGTGATCCTTCAAGAGCCTGGCCACCGTCTTGGGCCCCACCTGGTGACCTTGCGAGGTGAGCGTGTCTGCCAGCTTCACGGTCGACTTCGTCGTCCACCGCAGCGGCGACATCGGATCCCCGCGGGTTACCGGATCCACCAACGCGTTCAACGCCTCCCACACCAGTGGGTCCTTCTGCTCCAGCGTCGGACGGCCCGCACCCTTCATCCGCACCCGACCATCAGTGACCAGCCCCGCTTCCAGCTCCTTCGCGCCCCGCCCGACCGTATCTGCCGACTGGGCTGCTACGGGGATTTCGGACAGCGGAATTAGTGGATTCTTCTACGCTGCCAGGGCTGGCTGTTGATAACCATAGTGGACTTCGTTGGGCCGTCGATAATCGAGCGCTGAGTGCCGCCTGCGACTGTTGTAAAATCCCTCGATATAGCGGATGATGTCGCTGCGAGCCTGCGTCTTGGTCGCGTAAACGGTCCGATACACGCGCTCATTCTTGAGCATCGAGAAGAAACTTTCCGCCATGCTGTTATCCCAACAGACGCCGGTGCGGCCCATAGATGAGCGCATGCCCAGACTGGTCACCAGGGCCCGGTAGACGGCTGAGGTGTAGACGCTTCCGCGATCGGAGTGCCAAATGGCGTCAGGCGCGATCAGGGTCGTTGCCGCGGCATTCTTGAGAGCGTCCTCGACGAGTTCGGTACGCATGTGATCGGCAATGGACCAGCCAACGACTTTCTTCGAGTAGCAGTCGATGACCGTGGCCAGGTAGACGAACCCCTGCCAGGTGTGGATATACGTGATGTCTCCGATGAATTTCATCCCCGGACGATCCGCGGTGAAGTCGCGTTTGACAAGGTCGGGCACGTTTGCTGCGGCCAACGCGTCGGCCTCCGTCGTGACCCGGAATGGCCGTGGTTGGCAGGCTACGAGGCCTTCCTGGCGCATCAGCTGCCGGACGAGTTCGGGGGAACACTGCGTCTGCTCGGCGGTCAGGTCCGCGTGGATTCGCCGATACCCGTAAGTGCCGTCAGACTCCTCAAAATAGTGTCGGATCCGCGCCAAGAGGGTTTCCCGGCGGGCCGACGTCGCCGATTGCGGGCGCGTCAGCCAGTGGTAGAAACCAGAGGTTGACACCTCCAACCAGCGACACATATTCACCACAGGATTCCGGTTGTTGGGCTCAGCTTTTTGGGAGTCGATGAATTCGTACTTGCTCACTACCGCTGCTCCCGCGCGAAGTAAGCGGCCGCTTTTTTCAAAAATTGGGTCTCAGCCTTGAGCTCCTGATTTTCCCGCTCGAGTACTTTGAGACGGGCACGCTCGGGGACGGTCAGCTCCGTCTCGGTGCCACCATTCGCTTCGCGATACTTGATCAGCCAGTTGCGCAATGTTTCGTGGCCGACCCCGTAGGACTCGGCCACGTCCCTGATCGGCTTCGAGGTGCTGATCACCTCCCGACACAACTCATCTCTGAACTCCTGGGTAAATTTCCGGCGTGCTGTGGTCATGCTGATCTCTACTTTCAGTGAACCCCCATTTTAAGAGGGCCCACTGTCCGAAATATCCGCAGCACACCAGACACCCCGGTCGCTGCCGCGACCAGCTTGATCCCGCCATGGCCCAGCTGCCGGGCACCCGCCCCGGCCAACACCCGCTTCTGCCGCTCGTCCAGAATGGGTCCCACCTCGACCAGCACTCCCGCCAACGCGGTCGCGAACGCCGTATCGAACCCTGCCAACTCCGTAATCTCAGACATAGCACAAGCCTAAAGAACTTTCAGGCCAAAACTGGGTTAATTATCGCGCGAGCCCTTAGCAGCAGCATCGTCAGGCGTGCGGTCGAGCATGCCTTGGAGCGCGCGGGGATCGACGCACCGACGCATGGGGCCAATCTGCTGCGTCACTCGCTGGCCACCGGGTTGCTTGAGCACGAGGCAGGGCTGTCACAGATCGCCGATTTGATGGGTCATTCCTCGCTGGCTACCACCAGAATCTATGCAGCGGTCAATGTCGCGGCGTTACGCGAGGTCGGCCTACCGTGGCCAGAGGCGACGTCATGAGCGGGGACGTGGCCTCACGTGTGGTTGAATTTGTGGCGCTGCGCCGTGGCCTTGGCTACCGCTCGCCCAGCCATGAGCGGGCATTGCGCTCGTTCGCAAGCTATCTGGACGCGGCAGGGCATCACGGGCCGATCCCACTGGAGTCGAGCCTCAACTGGGCGGCGGAGACTGCCTCCACCGATCCACACAACCCGGCACGCAGGTTGACGACGGTGCGCGGATTCCTTCGTCACCTGGCTGGCTCTGATGGCGCGACCGAGGTCCCCATCCCCGGGCTGTTGGGCCCCAACGGCCACCGCAAACCACCACACATCTACTCCGACCGGGAGATCGGTGACCTGCTCCAAGCCACCACACGCCTGGCCCCGACCGACGGATTGAGGCCGCGCTGTTACGCCACCTTGTTCGGGCTGATCGCCTGCACCGGTCTACGGATCAGCGAAGCGTTGGCGCTGACCTGTGATGACGTGGACCTGGCAGGAGGCTTACTCACCGTGCGGGCCGGGAAACGCGGTCGAAGTCGACTCGTGCCCCTGCATCCCAGCGCATTGGGGCCACTGGGCGCATACGCTACCGAGCGGGAACAACGCTTCGGCCATCCAAGTGGGGGCCAGCCGTTTTTCCGCACCGACCGCAGCGACCGGGTCAGTTACAACGCCGCCGAGCACACGTTCGGTGTCTTGCGCCGGCAGCTGGGCTGGACCGCCGTCGGACGCACCCGGACACCGCGCATCCACGACCTGCGACACCGGATGGTGGTGCGGCGCATCGAGGCCTGGCACGCCCAAGAGGTCAACATCGACGCCAAGATCGCGGTGTTGGCAACCTACATGGGCCACGCGGAAGTGCGGAGCCTCTATTGGTATTTCTCAGCCGCGCCGGAACTGATGGGCATCATCTCTGAGCGTTTCGAAGCCTTCGCCGACCCCGCGGCAGGTGCGTCATGAGGGCTCCACAGATAGGATTCCCACAACTTGTGCAGGACTTCTTCCTCCAACGTCTGATCACCCAGCGCGGGGCCAGCGCCCGCACGGTAGAAAGCTACCGCGACGCTTTCGAGTTGCTGTTCGGGTATCTCGAGAAGCACGCCGGCACCTCGCCGTCGGCATTGCAGATGGCAGATCTGGACGCACCCTTGGTGCTGGACTTCCTCGACCATCTCGAGACCGAGCGCCACAACAGCGCCCGGACCCGCAACGCGCGCCTTGGTAGCGATCCATTCCTTCATGCGTTACGTAGCAGTGCGCGACCCGGCTTCGCTACCAGTCACCAGCCGGGTGCTGGCCATCCCGGCCAAACGGTTCGACCGTCCCGTGCTTGGCTATCTGACCCGTGAGCAGGTCGCCGTGATCCTGGCCGCACCGGACCGCGCTTCCTGGAGCGGGCGCCGAGACGCAGTGATGCTCGCCACCAATTACAACACCGGTGCTCGCGTCTCGGAGATCACCGCACTTCGCGTGCGCGATGTCCTACTGGAGCGTCAAACCGCGGTGCTTCTGCACGGCAAGGGCCGCAAGGAACGTGTCATCCCGCTCTGGAAGAACACCGCGACCGAACTTCGGGCCTGGTTGACCAGAATCGACGGCACTTCCGAGGCGCCGGTGTTTCCCAACCGGGCCGGTGAGCCGATGTCTCGCTCCGGGGTTCGGGACCGACTCGATCGGGCTGTTGCTGCGGCAGAACAACATTGCCCGTCTCTGCAGGACCAGCACATCTCCCCGCACACGCTGCGCCACTCGACCGCGATGCACCTGCTGCAATCCGGAACGGACCTAGCCACCATTGCCTTGTGGCTCGGACATTCCAGCCCGGCGACCACGCATCAGTACCTCGAAGCCGATCTGTCCGCCAAGGAAGCCGTCCTGCAACACCTAGCAGATCCCGGCCCAGCCCCCGCGCGCTTCCAGCCCGACGATAGTCTCCTCGGCTTCCTTCAAGGTCTCTGATTATGCGCAGCCACATCGCCAGGAATCGCCATGCAGGACGCGCACCTCCGCAGCGGACTGCACATAATCTTCGACTGAGCCTAGTACGTGAAATCCGTAACCCAGGTGTGATTCGGGCGCGGCGCGGTGAACTGCCGGTTCAGCAGGTCGCCGGCGCGGAGACCGTTCTTGGAGGAGATCGTGGTGACGGCCTTCCTACCACGAATGAGCCCGGACATGCCCTCGTCGCGCATGAGAGCGTCAACGCTGTGTTTGCGCACTTTCGGGAAATCGGTGCGGGCAAGCCATGCGGTCATCTTCCGACGCCCATAGAGCACCTCGGGCCGTTGCCTGCCCCCATAGCGGCGCGCAGCACCATTGGCGAATCGATTGCGGTAGGACAGACCGCGTGCACCCTCACATCATCCCGTGGCAACTCAGCCGCAAGGGTCCTCGAACACATGATTACTCCTGTTTTCGAGTTCGCGTACGGGTAGGCTCCTTTGCTGCTCGCGTAGTCCTGCAACTGAGGGCAGAACTCACGATTGCAGCCCCGGGAACTCCTCGCATCAGTGACACCGCCGCCTAACAGCCGTAGAGGGCAGACGACAGCTTGATTCTTAGGACGAGTCCCCTATGGTTCCGCCGATACAAGAGCGATCAGGTCGCGTCCGGCGATACCCTGGGAGTTAACGAGCCCAGACCGAGCCCCATAATTCGATTATATCTCGGCAACCGCATCCGCCACTTCACAAGGATTGAACGCATCAAAGAGTCGCGCGAATTGGCCATCAATGCCAAGTTCCGATCTCGTTTTCTCTAAAGTCTCTGGTACGTGATCTGCAATTACTACTGACGATCCCGATTCAAGCAAGATTCGTGTCACATGACGTCCGACTTCTCCGCCGGCACCAATGACCAGGGTTGGAGGTCGTTGCAATGTGGCGATCATGGGAGGTTACAAAGACAGCACACGAGCCGCATTTTCATAAAGCATCAACTTTCGCGACTTGGGTGAAATGGGAAGAGCACTGAAATTCTCCAGAGCCTGCTCGAGCGACAGGGTCGGGTAGCAAGAGGAGTACAAAAAACGGTGTGCCAGGAACCCATTTGCGGCGTCAATGTAGTCCCTTGCTCCCGGCATTCCGGGCATGTACATATAGAACTCGGGCATGAGATAAACGTTCGGACACCGCATCGCCAATGCGCAGGCCGCTGTGGTCCAAGGCCAGTTACCATGACCGACGATGACCGTAAGATCAGGATGAGCAAGAGCAACTCGCTGTATGTAGTGCGGCTCTGCCCACGACAGGTCTGGCCCGATGTAGTGGCTGGAAGTAAACATAACCGGTAGGCCCCGGGCGGCGCAAACCGCCAATATAGGCTCGAGGACCGGCGCATCCTCGTGATAAGCTTTTCGCGACCAGCCGGTCACTAAGGATATCCCTCTGCACCCCAACGCTATTGCCGATTCAAGCTCTTCCATCGCTCCAGGGGCATTTGCATCAATACCGGCGAAGCCCGTGAATCTCTCTTGGTCGTCGCTCACTAGCTTGGCGATGTCAGCATTGTTTACTGACCCGTATTCCGGAGCAGCGTGCTGACCCATGATAACTGCGTGCTTGATTCCTGAATGATCCATCTCCGTCGTGAACAATTCCATGGAGAACTGGTCAAAAGAGGGCGCCGACCTTCGTCCCACGGCAAACGGTGATATCGTGACCGGGTCAGGGTTAACCTCGCGGTCCCTAAAGAAGAAGATGGATCCGAAGCTTTCAAATGGCGGTTGCACACGGAAGTCAATGATATCTCCAGTCATGATCTGACTCCAGACGTGAGTAAGTCCGCCCCGCCATGGTCAGGAACTTCGATGATTTCGAGCTTCTTGCTGGTCATTTTGGTGTTCTCCTTAGCACTCGGTGAGGTGGTTTGAAAGAAGGTCTTGCGTAGTTTCTACGTATTCTATTGCAGCCCCAATCATAGACGTTACCGCTAGTTATATCAAAGCAGCGCGTTGACTCATCAAAGATGCCCGCGTAGCGGTGTGTCTGGCGGGGTTGCGGTCGTGGCTTCGGGGCGGTGAGGCATGGAGCTGACGATGAGTGAGCGTAGGGCTGTGACCAAGACGATCGCGACGCGGTATGGGCGGTCGGATCGGGCGGGTAAGAAGGCGATCCTTGATGAGTTGTGTGCGACGATGGGCTGGCATCGTGACCATGCCCGTAAGGCGCTGCGGCACGCGTTGGCCTTGCGGGTGGTGAGAGACCACGAGTCCCGCGGCCACCGGTGTATGGCGAGCAGGTGATCGAGGCGTTGCGGTTCTTGTGGGCGGTGCAGGGCACGGCGTGTGGGCGCCTGCTGGCGGCGGCGTTGCCGGATCTGGTGCCGCGGCTGCGACGGCAGGGTGAGCTGGACGTCGGCGACGAGACGGCGGGGCTGCCGCTGCGGATCGCGCCGGCCACGATCGACCGTCGGCTCGCCGGAGACAGCGCGAAACTGGTGCACCGGGGAAGGTCTCATACCAAGCCAGGAACATTGTTGATCGCCGCGTTGTCGCCGGCCGCACCAACTCGACCCATCGATCCAACCAAGTCGTGGCGGGCCGGGGCGCGTAGGAACTTTCGGGATCGAAATCTGAATCGCCCCGGGTTTGGTGGAGGGTCTGATTCAACGAAGGATGATGATTATGCCAGCACTGAGGAAGTATCCGCAGGAGTTGCGGGAGCGTGCGATTCGGCTTGTTACCGAGGCCAGGAAGGAAGATCCTGAGTTTTCGCTGAACGCGACGGTGATCCGGATCGGGCAGCGTGTTGGGGTCAATCCCGATACGTTGCGTGGTTGGTTGGTGCAAGCAGGCCGCGATCGACGCGGGCGAACGCCCCGGAACGACGACAAGCGAGGCGCAGCGCATCAAAGCGCTCGAAGCCGAAGTGCGCGAGCTCAAGCGTGCCAACGAGATTCTGTTGGCGGCTTCCTCGTTCTTCGCGCAGGAGCTCGACTAGGTGTACTGCCCAGGCAGGTTGGTTGAGTTTGTGTGGTGACACGCCCTGAGCTTTGGGCGTTAGGAAGGCCTCCGGTTGTGGAGTGGAGATGTTCATGTAACCACTTCACCTACCGGAGGCCCTCGTGTCCCACGCTAATGCTGAACTGACCCCGCGCGCCCGTCTGCGGCTGGCGCGCCTGATCGTCGAGGAAGGGTGGAGTATCGCGTCGGCGGCGAGGATGTTCCGGGTCTCGTGGCCGACCGCGAAACGGTGGGCCCAGCGTTTCACCCAGCATGGCGACGCGGGGATGCAGGATCGCAGCTCCCGCCCTCGTCACTCGCCGAACAAGACGCCGGAGTCCCTCAAGCGCAAGATCATCGCGTTGCGGTGGCGTAAACGTCTGGGACCGGTTCAGATCGCCGGCCAGCTGACAATCGCCCCGTCGACCGTGCACGCCGTGCTGGTGCGGTGTCGGGTCAACCGACTCTCGTTCATCACCCGGCAGACAGGGGAACCGGTGCACCGTTACGAGCACGAGTATCCCGGCTCGATGATCCACGTTGATGTGACAAAGTTCGGCAACATCCCCGACGGGGGTGGCCATCGTTACGTGGGACGCCAGCAAGGAGGCGCGAATCGTGCGGCGA
Organism: Rhodoglobus vestalii; assembly: GCF_006788895.1. Classification (NCBI taxonomy): domain Bacteria; kingdom Bacillati; phylum Actinomycetota; class Actinomycetes; order Micrococcales; family Microbacteriaceae; genus Rhodoglobus; species Rhodoglobus vestalii. Next base: position 1,388,682 of record NZ_VFRA01000001.1, on the reverse strand, counting down.
CCACTCGCCGCACAGGCATACGGGCCGCGGACCGCACCGCGCGGCTGGGCACTTCGTTCGTGCACACCGTCATCGATGACAACTCCCGCGTCGCCTACGCGGAGATCTGCTCAGATGAGAAAGCCGATACTGCCATCGGGGTGCTGCAACGCGCGGTGCTCTGGTTCGCCGAACGCGGAGTGGTCGTCGAGCGTGTGCTCTCCGACAACGGGTCCGCTTACAAGTCGCACGCCTGGCGAGACGCCTGCACCGAACTCTCGCTCACGCCGAAACGGACCCGGCCCTACCGGCCTCAGACGAACGGGAAGATCGAACGCTTCCACCGCACCCTCGGCGGCGGCTGGGCCTACGGACGCTTCTACGGCTCCGACACCGAACGACGCGCCGCACTGCAACCATGGCTGCACTACTACAATCACCACAGGCTCCACTCCGCAATCGGAAACAAGCCACCCCTCAGCCGGTTAACTAACCTCCCCGGGCATTACAGCTAGGGCGCCGAGCTGTCGATAAATCAGGCGGTGATTCGAATAGCGAAGTGGGGCAACATCGAGGTGTTCCGTGGTCGAGTCAAGAAGACGCAGTTGTTTCGTGTCAATGGCCGAGAGGCAAATCGATGGACCCGAAACAGACTGAGGATCAAGAGACCAACAGCAGGGAGTTAAAGCGTGCGAACAAGGTGGAAGGTCTCAGCGCGATGCGTGCGCACGGCGCACGGCGCACGGCGCACGGCGCACGGCGCACGGCGCACGGCGCACGGCGCACGGCGCACGGCGCACGGCGCACGGCGCACGGCGCACGGCGCACGGCGCACGGCGCACGGCGCACGGCGCACGGCGCAAAATATCTTACCATCTCTTTACAGCGCCTTAGCAGAGCACTTGTCATCGGCTCGAGTGGATCGCGGTGTTGTGTTGCTCGAACACATCGAGGAGGTCTTCTGGCCCCGGAAGAATGACACGGTATGTATGCAGCACGTAGAACCTGGCGATTGCTAAGGTATGAAGGAATCGATGCTGTTAGGCCTAGCGTTGATCGTCCAATGTGCAGGGAGGGGTCGCGCGGGCTGCGCCATGTAAAGCAGTTCGATACCTCCTGGCCGGACACCTCAACGCTGCAGCCGCGGGTCGAGTGCTACGTTATTTCACGGCCAAACGAAACAATGACCTCTAGGCTGTGGACTTCACCTGCTTGGCGGACAATTTCGGAATCGCTCAAACGGCAAACCGGCCTTCACCTCTGTGCGAACACGACGCATCCTGAGTCCGTCGACCAAACGGGCTTCTTGGCCGCAGCGGCTGAGCGTAATGATCCTACCGCTCGATCACATCGGACGCACAGATCCCGCGTTGACTCATGAGCAACCTCCGCGTCGCCGGATACGTTGCCTCATTCGAAAACCTCCGTTTCTGTGTGTCTGTTGGGATGGGCACCGGAGGTGGGTTACGTCCGTTTCTATAAACCTGACGATGAGGCAGCGGCAGGTTGGGGTCTGCTGCACGAGTAGGTGACATCTGAGTTGGCTTGCCCGGGTGGGTGGGCTGGAAGGATGTCTGTATGCCTAAGTCTTATCCCCGTGAGTTTCGTGACGATGTTGTTCGCGTCGCCCGTAATCGTGAGCCCGGCGTCACGATCGAGCAGATCGCGACCGATTTTGGTGTTCACACGATGACGTTGCAGAAGTGGTTGCAGCGTGCTGCTGTCGATGACGGCAGCAGACCTGGAATGTCTCGCACTGAGGCGGTGGAGTTGCGTGACGGACGTAAGCGGATCCGGTTGCTGGAGCAGGAGAACGAGGTCTTGCGGCGGGCGGCGGCGTATTTGTCGCAGGCAAACTTGCCGGGAAAAGGTTCTACCCGCTCGTGACTGAGCTCGCCGTCGACGGGGTTCCCGTGACGGTGACGTGTCGGGTTCTTAAGCTTGCCCGCCAGCCCTACTACCGGTGGCTGGCCGACCCGGTCACGGCTCGTGAGGTGGTCGAGGGGTATCGCACGAACGCTCTGTTCGACGCGCACCAGGATGACCCGGAGTTCGGGCATCGGCTCTTGGCGGACGAGGCTCGCGATGCCGGGCAGGTGATGGCTGATCGGACAGCGTGGCGCATCTGTCGTGACAATTCTTGGTGGAGTGCGTTTGGGAAGAAGCGGGCGAAGAACGGAAAGAAGCCTGGGCCGCCGGTCCACGACGACCTCTGCACGGTCACGGACGACACGGGCCGTATCCGGCACGAGTTCACCGCTGAGGAGGCGAATGAGCTGTGGTTAACGGACATCACGGAACACAAAACTGCGGAAGGCACGCTTTACCTCTGCGCGATCAAGGACGTTTTCTCCAACCGGATCGTCGGCTACTCCATCGACTCCCGAATGAAGTCGACACTGGCGGTCAACGCGCTGGAAAACGCCGTAGCGATGCGCGGTAATGTCGCTGGCTGCGTGGTTCACAGCGATCGAGGCTCTCAATTTCGAAGCAGGAAGTTCCGTCGTGCGCTCACCCGCCATCGCATGGTCGGATCGATGGGCCGAGTCGCCTCCTGCGGCGACAACGCCGCGATGGAGAGCTTCTTCTCGCTGCTCCAGAAGAACGTCCTGGACCGCCGCTCCTGGACCACCCGCGAGCAACTGCGCATCTCGATCGTGACCTGGATCGAGCGGACCTACCACCGGCGCCGCCGACAGCCCCGACTGGGACGGTTGACCCCGATCGAATTTGAGGCCATCATGAACACGCCAGCCACACTGGCTGCGTGACTAGAACCTGTCACCTACTCGTGCAGCAGACCCTTCTTATCGAGTGCCATAGCGTACCGGTGTGACAAATCTCGAATGGCGAGTTCGTCCATAAGGTTGTCGATCGAGTTCATGGCACCACTCTCTTTTGATTCGAAAACCTCGTGTACTGGAGGTCCAACAGAACTGTATCAGGCCGACGCTGCCTTGCTGCCTACGGTAAATGTCTCGCTAATGACTTCTCTCCCCATCAGCTGCGACTATCTCGAAGCAAGCGTTCGACGGTCAATTTCGCCTACCGTACCGTAGCTGGAGAAGGTGACGGTTGGTGGCGAATCCGCCGAGAGCTTCGCTCGGCTGAACAGACCGGGAGCCTCGTGGAGTGGACTTGTGCTGGGTGAGAAGCCAGCTACCGGGTGCGGCGACGACCCGCCCGAAGCCTTCGTTCAGGCCGCGGTTGAGGGCTCGCGTATCAAGGCTATTGAGTTTGCGGATAGACGCGTAGGTGACAGGTCGTCCGCTGCGAATACTAAGCAATTCTCCCTTTCTCGATTGGACGGGAACAGCAGAAAGCGACGCTGGTCTCGGAAGAAGATCGGCGCAGAGAGGTTCAGGGAGCCCAATCCAACGAACAGTCGGGAGGTCAAACCTACAACCTACTGTGCCTCGATCTCATGCTGTGCTCGAGCGGGCGCCGCGTCGATGCGGTGGTGATCCAGACTTGCGGTTATGGGTGCTGATTTGGGTCCTGAAAGAGCCGCCACTTTTCTAACCGCGCTGTCATGCGTCGGAGTTGGGAAGGAGCTCCTCGGGCTCGTTTCCTTAGAAAGTGGCGGCACAAATGGCAGCAAGCTGATGTGAATCTTGGCGTCAGTTGCAGCGGAGCGTGCAGTGAGGGAGGCCACTTTCAGTAGGTCGTCGTCAGTGGGACTAGCTGCGCGAACTGCAATCGGGCCGTTGAGGCCTAATCACCACTGACCTGTTTCTGGAGTACCTGATCGCGCAGTCGTTGGCGGGCGTATCTGTTGTCTCCTCTAGTTTTGGTGAGTCTAAGTTATACAGTGATCGCTTTCGTCCGTTACCCTTTTCGCACTCTTTCGGATGGTGTGCGGTCATGTCTGAGCATATCCGCAATCCGCCCTCTCGTGCGCATTGCGGATACATGGCACAATTGACGCGAACACCACTCATGCTTCAGGAAGGCGCAGCTATGGTCGATCTAACCACCCCACAAACACATGCAATGCTTCAGACACACGAAGTACCTCTGGGAATCTACATCGGTGGAGCCTGGGAGAATACGGGCCGTCATTTTGATGTCGTAAATCCATCGACCGGTGACGTCATTGCAAGCGTAAGTGACGGCGACGCCCCCGACGGCCTGCGTGCGCTAGACGCAGCTGTCGCTGCCCAAGAAGGTTGGCGGAAGATGCCTCCGCGCGCACGCGCCGACCTCTTCCATGCCGCGCACCGGCTCCTGGTCTCGCGCGCGGACGCCTTCGCCGACATCATGACTCTCGAAAGTGGAAAGCCGCGCGCGGAGTCCGCGGGTGAGTTTGCCCTCTCGATGAGCTTCTTCCAGTGGTATGCCGAGCAGATCGCACATATCCACGGAACCTATTCGAACTCATCATCTGGCGGCTTCCGCGTGATGACGACGAAGCAGCCCGTCGGGCCTGCTCTCCTTATTACCCCGTGGAACTTCCCGATGCTGATGAACGCACGCAAGGGTGGCGCAGCCCTGGCTGCGGGGTGCACGGTTGTGCTTAAGTCAGCAAGCGAGACACCATTGACAGCAGCCCTATTCGTCGCGACTCTCGAGGAAGCAGGGTTCCCGTCAGGCGTCGTCAACCTTATCCACACCAGCAACTCAGCATCCATCTCGGAGGCGCTGTTGGCTGATCAGCGGCTTCGCAAGGTGAGCTTCACCGGTTCTACAGGTGTGGGAAGCATTCTGCTCGCGCAGTCCGCTCGCAACATTATCAACGCTTCCATGGAGCTCGGGGGCGACGGGCCTTTCGTCGTGCTCGATGACGCAAACATTGATCTCGCTGTGCGCGAGGCGGTCAACTGCAAGTTCCGGAACGCCGGCCAGGCCTGCGTTGCCGCAAACCGCATCATCTTGCACCGCGACATCGCAGCGGAGTTCACCGAGAAATTCGTCGCTGCAGCGCGGGCGTTGACGGTGGGCGACGGGTTCGACAAGAACGTCGTCGTCGGGCCTCTCATCAACGCGCGACAGCGTGAGCGCACCGGTCGCTTGGTAGAGGATTTCCAGAGTGCTGCGGGTGCAACACTTCTCTTCGGTGGCAAATCGATCGCCGGCGATGGCTTCTTCTTTGAGCCCACCGTTCTGAGTTTCCCTGACAAGAAGCATGACTTCTGCAACGAAGAAATCTTCGCACCCGTTGCCGCCCTCTACACCGTCGATTCGGTTTCAGAGGCGCTCCAGTTTGCAAACGACACCCACTACGGGCTTGCTGCCTACCTGTTCACCGCTGACATTTCGCGCGCAATAACTCTCGCGGAACGTCTCGAATTCGGGATGGTGGGAATCAACCGCGGCATAATGGCCGAGCCATCCGCACCTTTCGGCGGAGTGAAATCCTCAGGTCTCGGCCGTGAAGGCGGGCACGAAGGTCTCGACGACTTCCTTGAACCCAAGTACATCGCACTAACTGTTGATGAGTCATGCATGGATTAATTGGGCTGGCTCACGTGAAGCTCTCAAGGGCGGACGAATCCGGTCGACCCTTGGGAGCTTCTAGCGCTTAATGTCGCGCGAAATTTGCTCAGTGACCTCAAGCAGTCGAGGCAAGAACTTTGACTCCAGCTCTTTCATAGAGGCGCGGGAGGCGGGTACCGAAATATTGACGGCTGCCCACATCGCCCCCGATGCGTCATATACCGGAGCCGCTACGGCGCGAACTCCGTGCTCAAATTCTTCGTCGTTGATAATCCAACCCTGCTCGCCAGCTGTCGCGATGAGGGCTCGGAGTTCACCTTCGTCGGTGATTGTCTTGTTGGTGAGTGCCGGACGGGGGTAGGTGGCGAAGAAGTCATCGAGCTGGGCCGGGCTTAGTGACGAGAGCATTAGTCGCCCCGTTGAGGTGGCAAATGCGGGAAGCCGGCGGCCGACTCCAATGTTGACGCTCATGATTCGGTCGGCAGCAGCTCGAGCTACGTAGACGATTTCTCCGCGATCATAGGCGCAAGCCGAACAGGACTCGTTGAGCTCTTTGCTGAGCTCTTCGAGGTAGTGCTGGGTTACCTCTACTGTCGTTGAGGATGAAAGGTAGGCATAACCGAGTTCGAGCACTCGCGGACGAAGGTAGTACCTCTTGTCGTCAACACCGAGGTAACCGAGGGACTCAAGAGTGAGCAGGAAGCGACGTGTGGCCGCACGGCTCTGGTTGGTTGCCCGCGCGACATCCGCCATCGAAAGACGATCGTGTCGGTCGCTGAAAGCCCGAATAACGCGTAGTCCACGATCTAGGGACTGCACGAAATCGACCCCTACGTTTACCGGGCCTTCTACATCGTTCACCCTTTACCCCACTGATTCCTTCTCGACAACAAATCGAGTATATAGGTCACCCAGACCACCAATGTGCGCTCTGCGGCCGGAATAGGCGTCGGGCGAATCATTTTCCAAAATCTACGACAAGCTTTTCGGAACTCAGGTATGCTGAATATGTTCATTTAACGCACAATCGTGCGCAGAGAGGAAGTTGTGTTCTTTGGATTCCAAGACAAGCGCATCGTCGCTTGCGCTTCGTCCACACCCCCAGGGCGTTTCAGTCGACAAAACCACGCTCAAGGACTTCTTCGACTGGGAGCTCATCGAAAAGATCTTGGGCATCGTCTGCTCCGCACATTCGCCCACCTTGGATCGGATCTCGCAGCAGGCCGCAAACCTGGGCCGGTGAAACTCTCTTGAGTCTTGGCCTAAAACAAGGGTTTACAGCGACTACCATTGCGTTGATTGGCGTCGGAACGATCGGCATCGGCTGGGCTGTGGTGTTCGCAACAGGCGGCTGTCGCGTGCGCGTGTACGACTACCAGCCAGCGATGCTCAAGCAGTTTCTCGCTGCTGTGGAGTTCCGACTCACCAAGCTCGCCGAGGCGGGTCTCATTAGCGAGGCTCCGTCGACCGTGCTCGATCGCATCGTCGTGTCGACGTCGCGCGAGGATGCCATCGAGGGCGTCGACCATGTGCAAGAAAGCGTCACAGAGTCAGTCGAAGTCAAGAGAGCCGTGTTCACTTGGCTGGATGCTGCGACCCCGCGCCACGTGACGCTTGCGAGTTCGACATCCACAATTCCTTCCTCGCAGTTCACGGCTGACCTGCCGGGCCGGGATCGCTGCCTGGTTGTTCACCCCGCTAACCCGCCTTACCTGTTGCGGGTGGCTGAGGTGGTGCCGTCGGAATACACGAGTCAGGCAACGGTCGAGAAAACAGCCGAACTTCTGAGTTCCGTGCGCATCTCTCCGGTCGTCGTCAAGAGCGAGATCGAAGGTTTCGTCTTCAACCGTCTGCAGGGTGCCCTGCTGCGTGAGGCCTACTTTCTTGTCGGCGAGGGAGTTGTCACACCGCGCGATGTCGACACCCTCGTGCGTGAGGGCCTCGGTCGGCGCTGGTCGATTACTGGTCCGTTCGCGACCTCAGAGCTCAATACCCGCGGCGGCACGGCACAGCATGCCGAGGTGATCGGTGCGGTGTACGCGCGAATCGGAAGTGCCCGCGGTGCGGGTGACCCGTGGAGCCCTCAGACCATCGCCTATGTGATGGATGAGATGAATGAGCTACTCCCTGGCGAGGACTGGGATGAGAACGTACTCCGCCGGGAGCTTGCGATGATCACGCTTGAGGGGCTGCGTCATCAGGGCAATGTGCCCAGCGTGATCCTCGAGAACTAGCGGCTAGCTGTACCTGGCCGTGACCTTGATGACGCGTTCGGCCTCGTTAGGAGGGGAAACCTCTGACTGTAGCTGCGGTGTCGGACATCTTCATAAAATCGGAACTTCTCGTGTCCCACGTTAGTGCTCGTCTGACGCTTCGAAGTCATATGCGGCCGGGTCAGAGAAATCAGCGGCGACCAGAAGTCGCTCCGGGACGGAGGCGGTGGCATCGTCGGCGCAACGGCGGACGTGTTGTACTGGGCGATTACGTGGGCCCCACGCTGGCTGAGTTCGCGTGCAATGCTGGCCCCGATGCCACGAGAGACCCCGCTAACCAGAATGATCTTGCCTGAGAGATAACCCATCAGTTCCTCCGCGGAAGCTTCAGTCGTCAACTGTCGCGATTCCGCCGTTGATTTGGTAGGTTCATATTACGAACTTATGTTCTTAGAACGCACTTTATTGCTCACCACCATACCAAACTCTAGGGAGTCCCCTCGTGTCGCAACAATCCTCGGCCGCCCTTAAAGAGATGGACCGCCAACACCTGTTTCACCCGTTCACCACGCTCAAGACATTCGATTCGACAGGCCCCGCTCTGACGATCGTCAGCGGCTCTGGTTCCACCCTCACAGACTCAAATGGCGATACCTACCTAGACGCGATGGCCGGGCTGTGGTGTGTCAACATCGGCTACTCACGCCCCGAGATGGCGGAAGCGCTAGCAAAGCAAGCCAACACTCTTTCTTACTATCACGCGTTCTCGGGTATGGGCACTGACCTACCCGCTCGTCTCGCGGCCCGGCTGAGCGACATGGCCCCGGTGCCGGTGTCTCGTGTTTTTTTCGGCAACAGTGGTTCAGACGCCAACGACACTCAGGCCAAGCTGGTGTGGTATTACAACAACGTGCGGGGACTTCCGAACAAGAAGAAAATCATCTCGCGTCAGCGCGGCTATCACGGCGTCACCGTGTTGAGTGCAGGCCTGACCGGTCTCACGAATCTGCACGAGGGTTTTGATCTCCCGCTGCCGATGATCAGGCACGTTCGACCGCCCCACCGACTCTGGGAAGCTGAGCCCGGAATGACCGACGCAGAGTTCGTGGCCGTGCTGGCGAACGAGCTTGAGGCGCTCATCCTTGCCGAGGGACCCGATACTGTCGCAGCGTTCATTGCCGAGCCGATGCAGGCCGCAGGCGGAGTCATTATTCCTCCCGCAGGCTACTTCGAAGCCATCCAGGCTGTTCTCGACAAGTACGACGTGCTGCTCATCGCCGATGAAGTGGTGTGTGGTTTTGGTCGACTCGGTGTCGACTTCGGTACGACCGCTTTTGGGATGAAGCCCGACCTGATCACCGTCGCCAAGGGCATAACCTCGGCCTACGTTCCACTCTCCGCCTGCCTCGTCACCCCCAAGGTGTGGGATGTCGTGATGGCCGGGCAAGACATGTACGGCGGTTTCGGTCACGGATATACGTACTCGGCGCATCCGCTCGCTGCCGCGGCCGCTATGACGAACCTCGACATCATTGAGAACGAGAAGTTGACCGAGCGCGCAGCGACCGTTGGTGCACACATGCACCGTCGACTGCAAGAAGAATTCGCCGGCCACCCGAACGTGGCCGAGATCCGCGGCCAGGGCCTCGTGGGTGCGGTGGAGTTCGTGCGAAGCACCTCGCCCATGACCGCGTTCGACCCGAGCATGGGGTTCGCCGCAAAGGTGACGAAGCGTAGCCTCGCGCACGGGATTGTCACTCGCGCGCTCCCGGCCGCCGACACTATTTCGTTCTCCCCACCGTTTACGACTACCGAGGACGAGATCGACGCGATGGTCGCAGGAACACGGCGAGCACTCGATGACGTGGTGAAGGATGAAGGACTGAGTGGCTAAAAACCCCAGTGCGGTTCCTCGGGTCGGCGTGATCGTCAACCCGATCGCCGGTATGGGCGGAACCGTCGCATTGCACGGTACTGATGGGGATGCGTCTAAGCGCGCTCGCGAGCTCGGTGCGGTGCCCGGGTCTGAAGCGCGAATGCGCCGTACGCTCGCCATCCTCTGCAGAGAGCACCCGGGAGCCCTCGAAATAGTGGCTGCCGACGGAGCAATGGGCGCGGACAGCGTTCGCGCTAGCGGGCTGGCGCTGTCGAGTACGGTCGGGATTGCCCGTGACCTCACCTCGGCCCAAGACACTCGTTCTGCCGCGATAGCGATGCGCGATGCCGGAGTTGAGCTGCTACTTTTTGCCGGTGGTGACGGCACCGCCGCAGACATCGTCGGCGCCGTTGACACGAGTATTACGCTGCTCGGTACTCCCAGTGGAGTGAAAATGCACTCGGGGGTGTTCGCTCGTACCCCTGAGCGCGCCGGGGAGATCGCAGCCGAATACCTCCTCGCCGGTGACCGTCGCAGCACCGAAGAGGCCGAAGTTCTCGACGTCACGCCGGGCGAAGACGAACTCAGCGACATCGGGGTTGCGCGTGTGCCGCGAGCGACAGCGGGTGTTCAGGGGTCCAAGGTGATGCGTGCCACCAATACGAATGCTGACATCCGCGCTCTCGGGGCACAGATCGCCGCCACGATGCGGGCGGATACCACCTATATTCTCGGCTGTGGCACGACAGTGGGCAGCATTCTCACAGCGTTGGGGCTTGAGGGCACCCGAAATGGCTTTGACATCGTCGCCAACGGCACAATCGTGACCAAAGACGCATCAGAGAGTGCGTTATTCGCTCACCTGAGCCAGCATCCGAGCAGCGTTCTGGTGCTCGGCGTCGTTGGCGGGCAGGGTTTCTTGCTCGGACGAGGCAACCAACAGATCAGTCCCCGTGTTCTCTCACTCATCGACGACGAGAATATCGTTATCGTCGCAGCGCAAAACAAGATTGATGCGCTGCATCCTCCCGAACTTCACGTCGACCTTGGTCAGTCTGAACCGCACGCCGCGCTGCAGGGCTATCGCCGAGTCCGAACGTCTCCCACACGCAGCACTGTCCTACGAATTACCAACTAGTCTCCGCTGGAAGGAACAGAAAATGAGTCCGCTCACCCCCCATCCCTATATGGGAAATTCAACCGAAACCGCGCACGCGAGAATGCTGTCGGCTGTCGGCGCCTCAAGCGTCGAAGAACTGTTTGAGCAGATCCCCGCCGACCACTATGGGACGCAGGGAATAACTCTGCCGGATGGCATTGTTTCGGAGGCAGAACTCGAACGCCATGTCGACGGCATCCTTCGCTCGAACGCAAATACCCGTGATCACCTGAGCTTCCTCGGAGCAGGCAGCTGGCAGCACTACATACCCGCCGTCTGCGATGAGATCGCCGGACGCAGCGAGTTTCTCACCTCGGTATGGGGTACGCCGTCGTCGGATCACGGACGAAACCAGGCCTGGTTCGAGTTTTCCTCTCAACTAGGGGAACTCCTCGATCTCGAATTTGTTGGCCTCCCCGTCTACAGCTGGGGTTCGGCTGGTGGCAACGCCCTCCGTATGGCAGCACGCCTGACCGGGCGCAATCGCGTTATCGTCACCGCGGCGATCGACCCCGAACGCCGAGCTGTCATCGAAAGCTACTGTGGCAAGCAGGGATCAGCGCGCGCGCTAGAAATCCTCGACCTCGGTTACGACCCCGCAACGGGTCAGGTTGACCTCGATGACCTTGCTGCAAAGCTCGACGACTCGATCGCCGCCGTCTACATCGACACCCCCAACCATCTCGGCGTCTTCGAGACGCAGGCCGCGGAGATCACCACGCGTGTCCACGCCGTTGGGGCCGAAATGATTGTGGGTACGGACCCGCTCAGTCTCGGGATCGTGGCGCCGCCAGCCAGTTATGGAGCCGATATTGTCATTGGGTCCACTCAGCCCCTCGGCGTCCCTCTTAATGCGGGAGGTGGCGTGGGCGGGTTCATCGCGACCCGTGACGAGGAGCGCTATGCGCGCGAATTCCCGACACTTCAGGTGAGCCTCACCGACACGCTCGTGGCGGGTGAGCGAGCCTTCGGGTTGACCCTCTTCGGGCAGAGCTCCTACGGCTCACGCGAAGAAGCAAATGACTGGACGGGAAATTCCGTCTACCTGTGGGCAATCCGCAATACCGTCTATATGGCACTCATGGGGCCAGCCGGATTCAGCGAAATCGGGAGCACGATTATCTCGAATGCTCACGAGACTGCCCAGCGCCTCTCCGCCATCGACGGCGTAACAGTGCGGTTTCCCTCCGAGTACTTTAAAGAGTTTGTCATTGACTTCAACGACACAGGACTTACTGTGGCCGACATCAATAAGCGACTCTTGGCCGACGGTATTTTCGGTGGCAAAGACCTCAGCGTCGACTTTCCTGAACTCGGCCAAAGTGCTCTCTACTGCGTTACTGAAGTGCACAGCGAAAGTGACATTGATCGATTAACCAGCTCGCTACGGAAGGCGGTACAGCGATGACACGCAACAAACTTCGAGAATTCCACTCCGCTCGCTGGAGTGAGCCCGTCATCATGGAGATGGGCGCGCCCGGCCGTCGCGGTACTGTGCCGCCGACTGCGTGGGGCAGCGGCGATCCATCGGCGTTCGTACCGTCAGGCTTGCGCCGCACTCAGGCCCCGGGGTTGCCTGAGATGTCCGAGCCCGACGTGCTGCGTCACTATCTTCATCTCTCTCAGCAGACGATGGGAATGGTGGGCATCAGTCTGTTCGGCACCTGCACGATGAAGTACAACCCGCGAATCAGTGAGCGGATCATCGCGCGCCCGTATGTCGCTGACGTGCATCCGGCACAGGACCCCGCCACGATGCAGGGGGTCCTCCAGATTGTGCACCAGTTCTCTGAGGCGCTGACGGCGCTCTCGGGAATGGCCGCGTTCACCTTCCAGCCGGGGGGTGGAGCAGCCGCCGCGTTCACTCACACCGCCGTCACACGCGCCTATCACGCATCGCGTGGCGAGTTGGGTCAGCGTACCGAGATCATCACGACAGCACAGGCGCACCCGTCTAGCCCGTCAACGGCTGCCGCGGCAGGGTTCGACGTGATCACCCTTCCTACCGAGGAGGACGGCTACCCGTCAGTCGAAGCGCTTCGTGCAGCAGTAAGTGACCGCACCGCTGCCCTCATGGTGAATAACCCCGACGATATGGGCATCTACAACCCGCACATTAAGGAGTGGGTCGATATCGTTCATGAGGCGGGCGGGCTGTGCTTCTACGATCACGCCAACTTCAACGGAGTCATGACTCGCCTCCGTGCGGCCGAACTCGGCTTCGACGCGTGCATGTTCATGCTGCACAAGACTTTCGGTGTCACAAAGGGCGGTGGTGGTCCCGCTGTTGGTGCCTATGGATGCTCGGAGGAGCTGAGTAAGTTCCTTCCCGGCCCCCGTCTCGAGAAAGTGAACGATGGGTTCGTGCTCGTCGAATCGCCCTCAAGCCTCGGACGCATCCGAGAATATCTGGGCAACGTGCCCCAGGTGATCGCTGCGTACACGTGGTTGACAGCGATGGGGGGCAACGGGCTGCGCGAGGCCGCCGATCTCTCGGTGCTCACCAACAACTACATGGAGAAACGCATCCTCAAGATCCCGGGAATCACCAAAGCATTCCCCCAAGTGACGAAACGACGTCTTGAGATGACCCGCTTCAGTCTCGCCGAGATCACCGCAGAAACGGGGGTGACGGCCGTCGACATCCAAAACCGCATGACCGATTTTGGTATCGACGCGTTCTGGCTCAGCCATGAACCCTGGACTATCCCTGAGCCCTTTACCCCGGAAGCGGGGGAGGCGTGGTCGATCGAAGACATCGACTACTGGATCGATGTGCTCGCCCACGTTGTCGATGAGGCCCGCAGTGATGCCGAGCTTGTGAAGACCTCACCTCACAACCAAGCTGTGGCGCGGGCGAACATGTCAGGGCTTGACGACCCCGAACGCTGGGCAACGACCTGGCGCGCGTATCAGCGAAAAAACGGTCAGCAATAGTGCGGATTCATAGCAAAGGGTTTGGTGACACACCAAACCCCATCACTCTCAACTACAACGGCGCCCCTGTTGTGGGCCAAGCGGGAGACACTGTGGCGTCGGCGCTCATCGCGGCCGGCGACCCAGCGTTGCGCGAAGCCGGTGGCGGCGACAAGCGCGGAGTATTTTGCGGGATGGGGGTGTGCGCCGAGTGCACCGTCATGATCGAGGGCAAGGGCGAGAGTCTTGCCTGCATGACTCCGGCAACGGATGGCATGATCGTCGACTCTGCTGCACCGCGTCTCGATCTTTCGACTCTGGATGCGGGGTCAACTTTGCCAGAGTCGACCCTGTCTCCCGACGTGGTCGTTATTGGGGCGGGCCCATCGGGACTCGCAGCAGCGGCGGTCGCAGCCGAGAGCGGGCTTGATGTTGTGTTGCTCGACGAACGCGGCAAGCTCGGTGGCCAGTACTACAAGCAGCCTGCACCCGACTTCGACCTCGACGAGCACCGGCTTGATGGCCAGTACCAGCGCGGCCGCGCTCTCATTGAGCGTGCGCGAGCATCCGGGGTCCGTATCCTTGACCGCGCGAAAGTATGGGGGGCGTTTGCTCCGGATCACATCGTTGCAGCTAGTCCCGTTGAACGCTGGGTGATCCGTGCCAAACGTGTCGTGCTTGCCACGGGTGCGTACGAGCGCGGGGTGCCGATGCCGGGGTGGACTCTTCCCGGTGTCATGACGACGGGGGCCGCCCAGACGCTGTCTCGCTCATACCAAGTTTCGCCGGGCGAGCGCGTGCTCGTTGCGGGCAATGGCCCCCTGAACATGCAGGTTGCGGCGGAACTCGCGGCAGCCGGTGCTCACGTTGTTGCCCTGGTCGAGCTCGCTAATCCTGTGCGCGCATCGAGCGTTCTTCCGGGAGCCATGATGGCCTTCGCCTCACCCGGTCTCATCGCGGACGGTGCGAAGTATGGTCTCGCTCTGGCGCGGGCACACGTACCCGTCATCACCGGCAGCGCTGTTGTGAGGATGACCGGTGATGAGAATGGTGTAGCCGGCGCGGTCGTTGCACGCTTGCGCAGCGACGGCACCCTGATACCGGGAACCGAGCGCACCTTTGAGGTTGATGCGGTCTGCATGGGCTACGGGTTCTTGCCTTCCAACGAAATTGCTCGGCTGTCGGCATCAGTGGGATGAGTCCCTTAAGACACTCGTCGTTGAGCGGGACGCGGATGGACGAACCTCGGTTCCGGAGACCTACGTCATTGGGGATTCAGCACAGGTGCACGGTGCAAAAGTTGCGCAGGCCCGCGGTGTTATTGCGGGGGCCTCGATCGTCGCAGACCTTGAGGGGGCAACATCCCGATCCCGTGATCGTGAACTGGGTGCGGCTCGTCGAAACCTGGCGCGTAACCTACGTTTTCAAACCGCACTGAATCGAGTTTTCGCGGCTCCCGTTCTCACTGTGGAGCTGGCGACCCCAGAAACAACAGTGTGTCGGTGTGAGAGCCTCAGCCTCGACACTGTTTCGCGCGGTATTGATGACCTAACTGCGAGCGCCGGTGCCAGCAAGCGAGTTTCGCGTGTCGGCATGGGTAAGTGTCAGGGGCGCTACTGTGGGCCCGTCGTGGTTGCGTTGTCGGCATTGCGGAGCGGGGTCACGGTGGATGAGCGGTCGGGGTTCGCACCGCAAGTACCGTTCAAGCCGACACCGATTTCTGTCATTGCTTCGGCAGAGCAGTAGAGGAGGGATCGCGTGAGAGTAGTCGTTGTGGGAGCCACCGGGCACGTTGGGGGATATCTGATTCCCGAGCTCGTCGCTTCCGGGCATGAGGTCGTCGCCGTCAGCAGAAATGCAACCCCCCACTATCGCCAGCATGACGCCTGGGAGGCGGTCGAGCACGTCGTGATCGACCGTGACGCAGCAGAGAGTGCTGGCACGTTCGCTGAGGACATTGCGAGCCTCCAAGCTGATGTCGTTGTGGACATGATTTGTTTTACCGCAGAATCGGCTCATCAGCTGGTCGAAGGGTTACGTGGCCGTGTCTCGCGACTGATCATGTGCAGCACCATCTGGGTCAAAGGTCGTTTGTCGGCGGTGCCCGCAGATGAGGACGTAGTGAGTGAGCCGTGGGGTGATTACGGGATCAATAAGGCGGCGATCGAGGAGGTTCTGCGCGTCGAGTCGTCGCGGCCCGATGGCCTGCAGAGCACGGTGATTCGGGCAGGCCAGATCTGTGGGCCGGGCTGGACCGCGGTTAACCCGCAGGGCCATCGAGGGCTGGAAGTGTGGGAGACGCTTGCTGCGGGGGAACCGGTTACCCTGCCCAACTTTGGAGTGGAGACTCTTCACCATGTCCACGCCAGTGACGTGGCTCAGGTTTTTCA
Organism: Rhodoglobus vestalii; assembly: GCF_006788895.1. Classification (NCBI taxonomy): domain Bacteria; kingdom Bacillati; phylum Actinomycetota; class Actinomycetes; order Micrococcales; family Microbacteriaceae; genus Rhodoglobus; species Rhodoglobus vestalii. The sequence goes on along the minus strand of NZ_VFRA01000001.1, from coordinate 1,372,713 downwards.
GTTGGCAATCGAACGCGACGTCGCTCCTGTTTTCGATGTCTTTAATGCCGTCGCGCCGGAGGCCAGCAATCTTCGCGGTTTGGCCGATTCGATCTCGACACGGTTTGGTCATCAGGTGCGTTTCGACTTCGTGCCGTTCGAGATCTTCCGCGAGCGAGTATCGCCCCAACACGCGGCAACGTCCTTCGAGCATATTTCTCGAAGTCATGTGATGAGTATCGAACGGGCGAAGAGGGAACTTGGCTACCGACCGCGCTTTTCGTCGGCTGAGGCTGTCGCTGAGTCGGTCGGTTGGCTCTGCACTTCAGGCAAACTCTCGGCGCACGCTGCCGACCGGTGGCTGGGCTAGCCAGCCGCACCTTAGGGGATGCTGTTCCAGTATTTTGCCTTGTTGTACTGCCAGACCCACTCCAGTTCGCCGCCGAGTTCTGCGGCTGCACGAAGGGCGAAGTTGGGTTCGCGCAGAAACTGTCGCGCGGCGAAGACGATGTCGGTATCTCCGGTAACGATGGCAGCCTCTGCCTGCTGCGGGGAGGTGATGAGCCCGGCAACGCCGACCGGGATGTCGACCTCTGCGCGAATCTTGCGTGATAGCGGCTGCTGATAGCCGGGACCCGGAACGATGTGTTGACCAGGGCTGTTTCCGCCGGAGGAGACACTGATGAGATCAACGCCGACGAGCCCGCGAATCACCTCGATGGTGTCATCGACCGTGACACCTCCGACAACCCACTCAGTTGCGGAGAGGCGTACGACAAGAGGCATCTCGGCGGGAATGACCTCGCGCACCGCCTCGACTACCTCCCGCAGGAGGCGGGTGCGGCCGGCGTTGTCCTTGCCGTACTCGTCGGTGCGAGTGTTGGAGGTGGGCGAGAGAAACTGTCCGAGGAGATACCCGTGGGCGGCATGAACTTCAACAAGGTCGAAGCCGGCTTCGACGGCACGGCATGCGGCATCCCGAAAGTTCTTGATGACTTTCGCGATGCCGTCATGGTCGAGTGCCACCGGAGCGGCGAATGGCTCATACGGTAGGTCGGTGGGGCCCACTGTCACCCAACCCCCTTCAGCGGGCGGAACATAGCCGCGCCCGCGGGTGGGCAGAGCTGTGGAGGCTTTGCGTCCGGCATGGGATAGTTGCATTCCAATCAGCGAATTCATACCGTGCACAACCTCGACGACGCGGCGCCATCCTTTCGTGTGCTCGTCGTTCCAGAGACCGGCATCGTCGGGAGAGATCCGTCCCTCCGGAGAAACCGAGGTGGCTTCGGTCATGATGAGGCCTGCACGACCGATTGCGAACGAACCGTAGTGGGCGATATGCCAGTCGCCTGGTTGACCGTCGACCGACGAGTACATGCACATGGGCGCAACCCAGAGGCGATGCGGAACGGTCAGACCGTTGATCGTGATGGGTTGGAACAGCTGTGATTGGGGGTGCTGCATAGGGGAATCCTTTCGATGAGATTAGTGGGGCACTTCGTCGGGCTCGTCCGATGCCAGTGCGGCACCGCGCTGTCGTTCCACAGTGAGACCCTCCCGAACCCAGGTGACGCAGGTGCGAGTGTTGGGTACGCCATCGACGGTCATGACGCAGTCAAAACAGATTCCCATGCCGCAGAAGTAGCCCCGTGGTTCACCGGACGCTTGTTCGCGTAACTCATTTTCACCGCACGCCATGATCGCGGCGGCGACGCTCTCGCCCTCGAATGCGTCCTGTGGTGCACCGTCCACGACGATGCGCACTGGTGCTCCACGTTCCATGCCGTGTCCGGTGGTGCGGCCCGAACTCACGCTTGCCCCGATGTGGCTGTCAGTAAACCTTCGTCAACGAGCACTGCACGGAGGCTAGCCAGAGCATCGGGGTCACTCACCGGGAGCCGAGGCCGACGAACGTGCCCTGCTGGCTGGCCGAGCATGTGCATCAGCGCTTTCAGCTGAGACTGGTAGCCGCCGTAGATGCCTGCCCAACCCCCGGGCAGCCAGAGCTTGGGAAAGAGCCGGTCTTGAACTTCGGCGTAGCGCTCCATCGGCTCGAAGTCGCCAGCCCAGTAGTTCTCCCAGAACGTGGGATCGGGTGTTCCAAAGAGCGAGCCGCCCCCTACCGTGCCGTCGCCACCCTCTGTGCGAAGCACCTCGACACCTCGTGATGACATGTAGGGGCCGAATACGCGCACTCGGTCACGCGCGCGACGCGAGGTTTCAAAGAACTGATCCACATTTGGAGTGCTGTCTTTGATCGCAACAATCGAATCGATATCCGCCAGACGGTCTGCAAGATCTGAGTTGATGTCCACGCCGGTTCCGTGTGGCCAGTTGTAAACGACTGTCGGCCCCTTGACGGCAGCACTGACGTCTTCGTACCACGCCACTACCTCGTTGGGAAAGAGCTTGATGTACGGAGGGGGTGATACCAGAACTCCGCTGGCGCCGGCGTCAAGGGCGTGACGGGCCAAATCCTGAACATTCTCTGCCGTGTTGGAGGTGCAGCCCACGAGCACCGGCATTCTCCCGCTCGCTGCGGCGACTGCGGTTTCGGCTACAGACTTTCGTTCGTCCACACTCTGCGAGAACCATTCTCCGCACGTGCCATTGACCACGGCACCGTGCATCCCGCGTTCCGCATACTGCTCGATCAATGCGTGCAGCGTTTCGGTGTCAAGCGTGCCCGACTCAGTGAACGGGGTCACTACGGCGGGGAGATATCCCGCCCAATCGACGTCATCGCGATTCATTTAACACTCCTCATATCTGGTGGAGAAAACTGTGGGGTTGGTTCACGCCGAAAGCCCTCATGCCATCCGGTCGAGCGAGAAGCGCTCGGGGAACGGAGACGACCCCTTGTGGCGATCCAGGATTTGTTCAGACAGCTGGTACGCAAAAATTGGCGAGAAGGTAAACCCGGTGGTCGCCACGCAGGCGTAGTAACCGGGCACGATCGCTGACTCGCCCACGATCGGTGACTTGTCGTCGGTGAAAGCAATTACGCCCGACCAGGTACGGATGACTCGCACGCCGTCAAGGGACGGAATGACATCGCGCGCGACGTTGAGGTTGCCTGAGGCACTCTGCCACTTGGTGGGATAGCGAGTCGGGAATGCGGATGCGCCCGTCGGCCAGCCGCCACCAACGATGAATCCGCCTTGTGAGGTCTGCTTCAGGGTGAGCCTGCGGCCGATGTGTTGCACCATTGAGGGAAGCAGCTTTGGCCGCGCCTCGGTGACGTTGACATGGAGCCCTTCGCGTCGGATTGGAAAGTTCAAGCCCACCATTTCGGCGAGTTCCCCGGCCCAGGCTGCCGCACAATTGACCACGCGGCGGGCGTAGTAGGTTCCCTGTGTTGTTCTCACGGTGAAGCGTCTAGATTCGGAGGCGTCATTCACTTCAATGCTGAGCACCTCGGTGTGGGTCCTGATCGTGCCGCCAGCTTCTGCCGCCCGTTGCGCGTAGAGTGGCGCCGTGGTGAGCGGGTTGGCGTGTCCCTCGAGCCCACAGTAGGTTGCCCCCAACACGCGATCTGAGAAGTAGGGGGCTCGATTCTTGAGTTTGGAGCCGGTGAGTACCTCGGTCTCAATCCCCGCTTCTGTTTCTAGAAGATGCTTGTCGCGGAGGATCTGCAATTGTTCCGCGGTCTCGGCGACCATCCAACCGCCGGTTTGGTGCAGACCGACGTCGGCACCGAGTTCTTCGCTCAGGCCCTTCCACAGTTCGTAGGCCCGGACGCTGTCTCGTGCGTCACCCAGCAAACGATCTCTGTCTGCCGTGGTTCCTTTTCCTGAGAGTTGATGGATGGCGAGTTGGAAGTGGAAGCTTCCGGCGTTGGTGCCGGAGGCTTCTCGATTGAGTTCGCCGCGCTCGAGGAGCGTCACATCGACGCCCTCTTTGGCGAGGTAGTAGGCGACGGCAGTACCGGCGATTCCCCCGCCGATGACCAGCACATCGGTTTCCTGGCTGATGCCCGGCGTGGTTTCGGTCAGATTCGCCGGCATCGGGTCAGTTCGTGGAGGTTCTGTGGGCCTGATTGCGGTGGTGTCAAAGAGGCCGGGGTCCGAGACGTTGGGGTTCGCGATCGCCCCGATCGGCGTTGGGCGAATGGGCATTCGCGGCGTGGCCGGCTCAACCTCCGAGAGGGGCACTCCCCGGTTGCGCGCAATCATTGATGCAATGTGGCGGCCGCACATCCGTCCTTGGCAGGGTCCCATTCCTGCACGGGTCAGGCCCTTGACCGCGCTGACGTCGGGAGCTTGGTCGATGGCCTGCTGCACTGCAGCCAGTGTTGTTCCTTCGCAACGGCACACCGTGGTGTCGGGTGTTGCGAGTTCAAAAATTCCTTCACCAACCCGGTACATACGCTCGGCCGCGGAGGTCAGGACACGTCGACGCCCAACCTTTTTCAGAAGCCGAGATGCGCGATTCTGTGCTTCGCGTTGGGTGAGTACGTTTGCGTCCCGGGCTACAGCGACGGCAGCAAGCCGCCCTTCATCCGCAGCGACTGCGGACCCTTCGACCCCGGCACCGTCACCAACCGCGTAGATTCCGACGACGTCGGTGCGACACCAATCGTCTCGTCGTACGACGGGCCCACCAAGGTCTTCGTCGCTATCGAATTCACAGCCAACGAGGCTGAGCAGTTCGGTTGACGGTGCAAACCCGTACCCGATGCACAGCACGTCGGCGTCAATTGTCTCTTCTGTGCCGGGAATAACCCGCCAGTCGCGATCGACCGCCGCGTGAACGACTCGTTCTACTCGTCGGGCACCTTCTGCCCGCACGACGATACGACCGTATTTGAGAGGGATCTTGTGTGCCAGGAGAGAAGCTCGATACTTGGCTGCTTCAACAAGCAACCCGATGTTGCCCGGTGCCGCGAGACCAACTTTTGCAATGTCGCCAATGCCAGGCGTCGGCCCGGACTCAAGCGCGGTCACAATGTTTGCACCGTAGCTGGCGAGTTGGGCAGGGAAGGCTAGGGCTACGGGGCCAGAACCCGCGAACACGATCCGCTTGCCCGGGATTACTGCCTGCGTCTTGGCGAGAGTTTGTAGACCGCCGGCAGTAATGACGCCCGGCAGAGTCCAACCCGGAAAAACTACGGGTCGATCATTCGCCCCTGCTGCGATGACAACCCGCACCGCCTGGATCGGCTCGACGTTGTGTCCCTCCCGTTGCACCATGGCAGTCCAGCCGTGCGGTGCCGGTTCGAGGTCTACTACGCTCGCGCTCAATACGATTTCTGCCCCGCTCTGCTCGACTTCGTCGATCAAGCGGCGGCCGGCAAGATACTGTGCGCCCATTGCGCGAGGGTTAGTTACCCGCATCCCGGGGCCAGGTTGCTTATACACCTGGCCACCGAGAGTGGGTCGTTCGTCGATGAGCGCGGCTTTCAGGCCTGCGGCTGCCGCGGTCGATGCCGCAGCCATTCCGGCGGGGCCTCCCCCGACAATCAGAACATCGAAAACGCGTTCATCCACGGGCATCTGTTAATAGCCTCTCGGCGTCTCCACTCACGCACGGACCTCGGTGATGGAGACAAATAGCCCGGCGGGGTCTTGGAAGTAAGCGTAGCGCCAGACTTGACCATCAGCCATCGGGATCTCAACGGGGTCTCCCACGAGGGGGATATCCATCGACTTGAGATACGTCAGCGCCAGATCGAGGTTACGGGCGCCGATGGCAAACTCAAAGGTACCGAGATGACCCCATTCGCCGCGCATGTCCGCGCCGGGTGGATCCTGCTCTACGGGCTCAAGTGCCCCACCGTGTGGACTCGTCAGCAGCATCATTCGTTGCACGGGGGGTACGCGGCCCACCGATTCAAACCAGGGATTCATGGGCGTATTGATTCCGCTGGCGTCAAACAGCTTGCCGGTAAAGCCGAGTGTTCGGTAGAAGGCCTCTGTGCGCTCGATGTCGGTGACGCCGAAGGCGACGTGATTCACGCCCTGGGGGCCATCCGGATGGGGCCACCCTGATTCGAGGGTGGACCACTCGATGAGCTCGATCTTTGCCCCATCGGGGTCTTCGACGTATGACAGCCCGCAGTGCGTCTGGTAAGGCTCTAGGACCTGCTCGTCTGGCTCCATCAGGCTTGTGTGACCGGTGTCGACGAGGTGCTGGTAGAACTCGGCCTGACCCTTCACGTGAAGACATACCTCACAAATGCCGGGCTCTCCATAGGCGAAACCCTCGGGCAGCGGCCCCTGCTCACGATTTGTGATCTGGACTAGCTTGACGCCGGAGCGCCCTAAAACGGTTGGGTTTGTGCTGCGGAGGTATACGACGCGCGCCTCTGTCGTGTCCTTCCCGGTTACTTGCTGTAAACCGTCTAGCGCTCCGGTGTAGTCAAATACGATGTCTGAGAAACCCAGTTGGGCATAAAACTCCAGCGACGCTTCCAGGTCAGAGACCCCAACACCGATGTGATCGAGGCCCAGCAAAGTACCAAAACCGTACGTGGGGTTACTAGTCATCCGAATCCTCCGGTGGTCGAATACTGGCTGGGGGGCGCCGATAGGACCGGGGCAACCGATGCTAGGTTCAGGGTGACGGCGTGAACAACCTATTAGAAATGTTTGCACAACGAACCTTTGAACGCAATACGAACACAAAAGTTCGTATTGCGTTCAAAGGTTCGCACGTCGTACAGTTTCGTAGTGAGACATATGTTTCTACTTGCGACAAACGCACCCGATTCGCGGACGAATTGTCACCCACGTCTCGCGAGGGTCGTGCCGCGAACCGCAGCACCGCATTTATCCGCCGACGAAGCACTGTAGGAGAAATGGACGAAGCAGAAGAAGCGCGCGGATCGACTGCCGTTCCCGCGGCGCTTGGCCCACGCCGATTTCTTGTGACGGGTGGAGCACGCGGACTCGGGGCGGCAATCGTGAAGCGGCTTGCGGAAACCGGCGCCTCGGGCCTAATCCTCGACCGTGCGGTCGACCCTTCAGAATCGTACGCTTGGCCCACGGTCGCGGTGGATGTCACCAATGAGACAGCCCTTCGCGAGACCATTCAGGCTGATATTGAAAAAAACGGTCCCTTTAATGGCCTCGTTGCCGCCGCGGGAATTGTTCCGGAGTGGCATGATCCCGTCAACATAGACCTTGAAATGCTGAATCGAACGCTGGCGGTAAACCTCACCGGCTTCGTCGCGACAATGAAGTACGTAGTGCCAACCATGCCGCGCGGGTCAACCATTGTCGCGATCGGATCCCTTAATTCTTGGCGTGGTGACCCCAACCTGCTCGCCTACGCTGCGAGCAAACATGCGGTCCTTGGTGCGGTTCGTTCTGCAGCGCTATCGCTCGGCCCGCGGGGGATTAGGGTAAACGCCGTCGCTCCAGGACCCGTCGCAACGGAAGCACTCTTGAGCCGCATTGAGTCACGAGGTGAGGTCACCGGCCTCAGCCAGGCGGAGGCCCTCCGGGCATCCGAAAAGCTCACCGCCTTAGGAGCACTGGCTACGCCAGATGACATCTCCAACGCAGTGATCTTCCTGTCGGGCTCCCAGTCTGCGGCTATCACCGGGCAGCTTCTCGCAATCGATGGGGGCCTGTTGTAGATGAACGAACTCAACCTTCCCCGAATCAACTGTCTAATGAGGCGAATCAACTGTCTAGTGAGGAACGACTGTGACTAATGGCCTGAGCCTTGACGACCGAACTGCACTCATCACCGGTGTCTCCGGGGCGATTGGTTCCCGCATAGCGGCAACCTTCGTCGATCGCGGAGCGCGCGTCGCGGGAACGTTTCGGAGCCGCGAGGCGGAAGCGGCAGACGCCCTCGTTTCTGCCAAGACCGGCCGAGCTGCTCTGCTTCACGCCGATATCAACTCCCCAGACTCTGCCCGCGAACTGTGGCAGCGCGCAGAAGCCTGGCACGCGATAGACACGTTGGTGGTGAACGCTGCTGTGATGGCACCCACTTCGCTCACCGACGACGACAATGACGCCTGGGATGCCGGCTGGGAACGCTCCTTCCAGGTCAACGTTTTGGGTGCCGCGACCCTGATGCGAGAGGCCGCGCGTTCGTTCTCTGAAAGGGGGTACGGCACCATCATTGCAATCTCCAGTTGGGCTGCTGAGCAGGGCTCCCGCTTTCCTGAGACAAACGCTTACGCGGCCTCAAAGGCTGCGCTCCGCAACTTTTCTCAAACGCTCGCACGCTCTTACGTACGTCAGGGGGTGCGCGTCTACGTCATAGCACCGGGTGTCGTCGGCGCAGGGATGGGCACCTCAGGCCAACACCCCACCGAAATCCAAGCCACTGCAGACGGGCTCGCGAGGGGGCGGCATGTCGACCCCCAGGAAGTCGCTGAGCTCTCAGCATTCCTAGCGACCGATCGATGCCCGAGCTTGACAGGGTCGACCATCGACCTCAACGGTGCGTCATACATCCGCTAACAATCTTTGCTGCATCCCTGCCGCGCGACCCCCCCCCTTCTGAGATAGGCCACACACAGATGAAAACCGAGACAACTCCCGAAGAAGCACGAGCAGATCTTCCGATCCATTCTGTCGCGGTGATCGGGGCCGGCAGTATCGGAATTGCTTGGTCAATTGTCTTTGCGTGTGCGGGGATCAACGTACGAATATGTGAACTTGATGACACGCGACGTGACTCGGCACTGGCTTCGGCCGAATCACTTCTGAGCGAAATGGAGGGTGCAGGACTGCTTTCTCAGGCCACCGCAGGAATCCTCGAGCGAATGAGCGTGTGGGAAGAGCTCTCTGACGCCGTTTCTGGCGTCGGCTACGTGCAGGAGTGCGTTGTCGAGGATGTTGACGTGAAGCGCGAGCTTTTTCGCCAGCTCGATCAGTTGACGCCACACGATGTTGTGCTGGCCAGTTCGACCTCCACGATTCCTTCCTCGAAGTTCGCCAGCGACCTGCCGGGTCGGGCTCGCTGTCTCGTTGTCCACCCGGCGAATCCCCCCTACTTCTTGAGGGTCGCCGAGGTTGTTCCTGCCGAATTCACTTCCCCAACGGCGGTCGCCACCACGGTGTCAATTCTCAAGCGCGCACAGATCTTCTCTGTTCACCTAAACAGCGAGATCGAAGGCTTCGCCCTCAACCGTCTTCAGGGGGCGCTTCTCCGAGAGGCCTACTGTCTCGTACAGGATGGCGTGATCTCTGCTGTCGACGTTGACACTCTCGTGCGAGAAGGACTCGGCCGCCGCTGGTCAGTCATCGGACCCTTCACTACCAGTGAGCTCAATACGCGCGGGGGGCTCCGCCAGCACTCCGAAGTTCTGGGACCCGTCTATGCGCGCCTGGGTCTCGAGCGTGGGCACGAAAACCCCTGGACCCCCGACACCATCAACACGGTGGCGAAGGCCATCGAGCAAAATCTTCCCTTCGCCAGCTGGGAAGAGAACGTGCGGCAACGCGACCACGCGATGATCCAAATCGCGTCTCGACTCAAGGGGTTTGATAATCCTCTTGTGCAGTGCGAATCCGAATAACCTGAGCATTGCCCCAAAGCGGAGCACGAGGTATCCGCCGTGATTATTGAACTTAGTGGAGCCGTTAACAGGGGAGATGCTGGTGGCGGCCGAACCTCGGCGCTGCGCGAACCTTGAACTGCGCGTCGTTCTCATTCTCGCCCTCTGCGGTGGCGAGCGTGTCTGCGCGAATAAGCTCATCGCGAAGAGTCTCCAGAAGTTTGCTTCGACGGCGACCAGCTCGGCGATGATTGAACAGAGTGTTGCGCGACTCCATAGAGCCACCGCTTAGCCTCGTCGTCGTGAGCGGGCATTGTGCGTCGTCGGCGCCACGCGACAAGAGCCGTCTCCGAGAAGAGGTCCGCAGCATCCTCGATGCTCTCGACGCGATAGGTGAAATAGGCGAAGAGGGCTGACTGATGCCGCCGGATCGCATCCCGAGCGTGAGCGTCTACGACGTGCACTCGTCGATTCCCCTCAAGGAGAGGCCCTGCAACGGGGTGCCTCGAGACTCAAACTCGGCCTGTGTCGCCGCGATCACCTGCGACTTCATTGACCTCGAGAGCATCTCGGCGGTTTGCTTGGCCAGTACATTTTCGTCGTCCATGAACGCGGTGTTGGGGCGGATGCTCGACCAGTCCTGTGTCTGGACAAACAATTGTGCTTCGTCAAAGAGCTTCTGGTCAAAGCCACGCGCGCCTTGGACGGGTTCGAGAGTAAACCCTCCGCTACAGGAAAACTCTTGATCATGAGTGGTCACGACGATGTTCCATGAGTAGTCATAGCCTTCCCCGGTCTCGAACAGCGATGGCGGAAGGACCGGAAACAGGAGCCCGGCAGCAGCCGCGGCCGCGGTGCCTGCACCGAGTAGAAGTGCTGAGATTCCGGCTATGAAGATCGGTCGTCGATAGTGCGGCGATCGGGTGGACGCCTCAACCACGTCACTGAGCGCCGCACCAAGGGCGGGGTTTGACTTGACCCTTCGTGGGCTGCTCGCATCGAGTAGTTCCTTCGTTCTATCCATCACAGTCTCCGATTCGTAAAGATGCTCCTATTCAGTACATGTCCGGCTAGCGGGGACATGTCCAACTCGCAAACATATCGCTCTGATCAAATGTACCAACACTTATACGTATAGGTGTTGGTATCATTCGACTGTGGCCACAGATCATGAGAGCGCGCAACCCGGTGTCATCTCCGTGCCGCCGGTGGGTTACGACGTTCACGAGTGGGTTCCGAGATTTCCCGAAATGTACTCGCGCTCCGAAGTCGAACGACAGACCGGTGCCTACCAATCGACGGTGACGACTGCTATCGCAACGTGGTCCCCACGGCTGGACAGCGAGACGATCGCGAACATTGAGGAAGCCGCACTCGCTCTTCGGGAGTTTGACCTGCACTCCCTCACCCTGTTTGGCGCGTCAGACCCTGCGCTTGCACCGATGTCGGCAATTCTGCTGCGCACCGAGTCAGCATCTAGTAGCCAGATCGAGCACCTCACGAGCTCTGCTAAGCAGCTCGCGCTCGCCGAGCTTGACGAAGGGCAGAAGCAGAACGCGCTGACCGTAGTTGGCAACGTTCGGGCGATGGAAGCAGCCTTGCGGCTCTCCGACAAGTTGGACGAGGCGAGCGTCCTAGCTATGCACTACGAACTTCTCAGTCGTCAAGAAGGGCTTGAGCATGAAGCGGGCAGATACCGCGAGGAACTCGTGTGGATCGGCAATAGAGACAACGCGGGGCCTCGGACGGCATCGTTTATTGCCCCCCAGCACGGCCTCGTGCCCAGCGCGATCAGCGACGTGGTTGCCTTCGCGCGCCGAACCGATGTACCAGTACTCGTGCAGGTGGCGGTGGCACACGCACAGTTCGAAACCATCCACCCCTTCGTGGACGGCAACGGCCGCACCGGACGAGCGATTGCGCACGCAATGCTGCGCAACAAGGGCCTCGCCACCCACACCACCGTGCCCCTCTCCGCCGGTCTGCTTGTTGATACCGAGTCATACTTCGAAGCGCTGACACACTACCGATCGGGGGATGCGGGCCCCATCGTCCGTCGGTTCGCCAATGCGGCACGATACGCAGCAGTGACCGGGCGGGAACTCGTAGACAACCTCGCCGATCAACTGCAGCAATCCAAGGACGCCCTCGCCGGCATCCGCTCTGACTCCGCAGCCTGGAAAGTTCTGCCGCGCCTCATCGGGCAGCCAGTCGTCAACACCCGCTACCTTGTTCGCGCCCTTGGTATGAGCGATATGACCGTCATGCGCTCACTGGATGTGCTTGCCGACCGCAGAATACTCACCGAGCGCACCGGCTTCTCTCGTAACAGGGTCTGGGAACACCGCGGGATCTTGAATGTGCTCGATGCTTATGCCGCGCGCATTCGGCGCACACCCTGACCGATTCGTTTCATAGTCACTGGCTACCAAGCCGAAGCAGCTACGGTTTCTCGTCAACGATCCCCACGAAGCGACTACCGATTCCGTCCACCTCAGAGCGGTACATTCCATCAGCGGCGGGCGGCAGCTCATCGGCCGCATGCCAATCGCACGTGAGATAAGTGAAGGCAGGCCACCACTTTTTCGGCCGTGCTGCCTCGGTAAAACCACAGACCGTGCAGGTGAGCTGAGCCCAAACCGGGCGCTTGCCCGTGCGATTGGCGCGCGACTGCACCAGCCACGCTGGCGGGTTGGTCTCAATCTCTGCAAACTCGGCCTCAGACATCCGATTCGGGATGTCGTGCCGGCGGGCCATCTCCAGCGGGATATCTAGGCGAAGCGCAGCTTCCCGTCTCGTGATCATGGTTCTAGGTTACGTAAATCTTGCGCAACGTCTCGGTCACCGTCCACGTGGTGGTCATGCCAGCGGTGAGCCGCACAACATCGCCCGGCCCCACAGCGATCGTTCGGTCATCCTCAGCGAAGTGGATGCTGGCACGCCCGCTCACCACAACAAACACTTCATCCTCTTCTGTGTCGGTTGCGCAGCCCACGCTCATCTCCCAGACACCGATCTCGGTGTCGCCGAGGGTGTCGAGCACCGTGTATCCCACGGTCGGGAGTCCCTCCACCACGCTCTCGGCGTCGAGCGCTTCGTGGGTGATGGGCACTGCGCTCGCGGCGACGGGTTCCCCTGAGCGCAGCAGCGCTTCAGGCGTGGGTTCGGGGGCAGCGGCTAGACCGGCGTCGTTAGTGGCCATGACCGTCCTAGGAGTCGAAGCCGAGGCCGACGGCATCCAGAGTTTTCAGGATCACGTTGCGGCGGCCCCGGTTGTGGTCGGCTTGGTTGAGTGACCACCGGGTGGCTTGAATGCCGAGGGAGGCGATCGGTTCGGGCGGGAATGGCAGTGGCATTTTTTTGACCATCTGCAGCTCGGTGCGTTCGGTGGTGAGCCCGGATAGTTTGTCGAGCAAGACTTGGGCGGCGAAGCGGGTGGCGCCAACGCCGAGCCCGGTGAAGCCTGCCGCGTAGGCGACGCGACCGTTGCGGGCGCTGGCGAAGAAGGCGCTGAACTGGGTTGAGGTGTCGATGGAGCCGGCCCAGCGGTGGCTGAACTTGAGCCCTTCAAGCTGCGGGAAGGTGGTGAAGAAGTGGCTCGCGAGGCGTTCGAAGCTTTCGGGCCGGTTCTCGTATTCCTCACGAACTTTGCGACCGTAGTGGTACACGGCGTCATATCCTCCAAAGAGAATACGGTTGTCGGCGCTCATGCGGTAGTAGTGAAACTGGTTGGCCATATCGGCCAAACCTTGACGGTTTGACCAGCCAATGGAGGCGAGTTGGGCGGGGCTCAAGGGTTCCGTCATGAGCACATAGTCATAGACGGGAACCGTGTGCAGGCGGGTGCGCTTCAGCAGTGACGGGAACGCGTTGGTTGCGAGCGCAACCCTGGTGGCACGAACCGTACCGTGGCGGCTGTGCACGATCGCGGCATCCGTGGGCCCACCGGATGTTTCGACCTCACGCACCGGTGATTTCTCAAAGATCTCGACCCCGAGTTCGGTCGCTACTCGCGCCAGTTCGTGCACCAGCTTGGAGGGGTGGATGATTGCGTTGATGCGCTTATTCCAGATGGCGGCGAGGTAGGTGGGGGAGTTCACTTCGGCGCGAACCGCAGCTTCGTCAAGAAAGACGGTGTCGTTGTCGGTTTCGGTTTCGGTGAGCCATTCGATTTCGTGCGGTTCGATGGCAACGTCGAGCGAGCCGGTGCGTTCGAAGTCGCAGTTCAGGCCGAGGGAGGCGACGGAGGCCTCAATTTCGTCGAGGTTCTGCATGCCGAGACGGTCGAGTTGGGCGTACTCGTCGGGCCACCGACTCTTTCCGTTTGCTTCGCCGTGGGTGATGCTGGCTTCGCAGAACCCTCCGTTGCGTCCGGAGGCTGCCCAGCCCAGTTCGCGCGCCTCGAGCAGCACGACTTTGGTGTCGGGGTTGCGTTGCTTCGCGAGCACTGCGGTCCAGAGGCCCAGGTAGCCGCCGCCCACGATGGCGAGGTCGGCGGTAATGTCGCCGCGCAGTACCGGAAACGTGGGCACGCCGGTGACGTCGTCGATCCAGAAGGATTTCTGAACGGACCCCTCAAGGGAGTGGCTGATGACGGATGCTGCCGGTGCGTTTCTTTCGAAAACTACTTTGCCCATGGGGCACTTTCCTCTCTCGCGCTGGGTGCGCGAGCCTTATGGTTGTGCGGGCGCGCGGTATACGCGCTCGCCTTCGACGAAGGTTTGTTCGGTGCGGGTGAGTCCGATTTCTTCGACTGGCCCGGTGAAGGGGTTGCGGTCGAGCACCACAAGATCGGCGAACTTGCCTACCTCGATGGTGCCAGTCTCATCTAGATGATTGGTGTGTGCCGAACCAGCCGTGTAGGCGGTCATTGCGGTGAGCAGATTAAGGCTCTGTTCCGGCAAAAATGCCTCGTAGTTGCCCTCCTCGTGGCAGGGAGCGGCGATACGGTTTACGGCAACATGGATCGCCGCCATGGGGTCAGGGCTAGATACCGACCAGTCGCTGCCCGACGCCAGATGGGTTCCAGCCCGGTGCAGGTCGCCCCACGGGTACTGCCACGAACTGCGGGGGTCGCCCAGGAATGGAAGGGTCAGGTTGACCATCTGTGGCTCGAGGGCGGCCCACAGCGACTGCATGTTGGCGGTGACTCCCAACTGTGCGAAGCGGGGAACGTCATCCGGGTGCACCACCTGCAGGTGAGCGATGTGGTGGCGGTTATCGTTGGGGCCGTTGATGGCGCGTGCCGCTTCTATTGCGTCGAGGCACTCCCGCACGGCACGGTCGCCGATGGCGTGAAAGTGCACCTGGAACCCGAGGGCGTCGAGTTCGGTGACATTGGAGATCAGCTGCTGGGCATCAACGAAGGAAATCCCAGAGTTGTCGGTGTGGTGACCGCAACCGTCAAGGTAGGGCTCGAGCATTGCGGCGGTAAAGTTCTCGGCGACGCCATCCTGCATGACTTTCACGGTGGTGGCGGCAAAGCGCCCGGCAACGTTGTTTTTGCGCCGCAGCACCAGTTCGGGAATCTGTTCGGGGCCTCGGGTGCGATCCCACCAGAGGGCACCGACAACCCGTGCGGTGAGCACTCCCGAGTGCGCCGCCTCCATATACGCGGGGGTGGCATCTCCCGCGTCGCCGTAGCCGCCAAGGATGGCGTCTTGCCATGCGGTGACCCCCAGCGAGTGCAAATACTTTTGCCCAATCACCAGGGCGCGAGCGTAATCCTCGGGGGAGGTTTCGGGCAGCAGGCGGTTCACGAGCGACATCGCACCCTCGTGCAGGGTTCCGGTGGGGTTACCGTCGGCGTCGCGTTCGATGCGCCCGTCGGCGGGGTCGGGGGTGTCGCCCGTGATGTCGGCAAGTTTGAGGGCGCGCGAGTTGACCCACGCCCCGTGACCGTCACGATTCGGGATGAACGCCGGTCGATCATCCACTGCTGTGTCGAGGTCGGATGCCGTGGGTGTTCCCCCGGGGAAGGCGGCCATGTTCCAGCCACCGCCCAAAATCCACTCAAGCTCAGGGTGGGCGACGGCGTGGTTGCGGATGCGGGTGAGGTACTGGTCGCGCGTTGAGTCGAGTGCAAGGTCGCAGCGGATGAGATCGAGCCCGCCCCACACCGCGTGCACGTGGGCATCCTGAAAGCCGGGGCTGAGTAGTTTGCCGTCGAGCTCAACCACTTCGGTGTCGGGGCCGATGAGCGCTTGGATGTCGGCGTCGCTGGACGGTGCGGCAGCACCCGCACTCACGGCAATGATTCGCCCGTCGCGCACGGCAACACTTCCGGGCGTGGGTTCGCCACCGGTTGCCGTGAAAATGGCACCGCCGGTAAAAACAAGGTCAGCAAAGTTCATAGTTTCGTGCACCATCTCTCGCGGCTTAGCCGCCTCCGACTGTTTTGGCGATGTCGGTCGGGGAGTCGCCGGCCCGACGCAAGACGTAAGCTACCAAAGCCAAAGCTCCGAGCGTCAGTAGCAGCATGATGGTGGAGACGGAGGCAATTTCGGGGCGCAAGCCGCTGCGCACCGCACTGAGCACGTAGACGGGCCACGGGGTGGTGCCCGACACCTGCACGAACGCCGACACGATCGTGTTGTCGAGGCTCAGCGTGAACGCGAGAAGACCACCAGCCAGTACCGCAGGCATCACCAGCGGAAGCGTGATCTGGGTGAATCGTTTGAGTGGGGGCGCATACAGGTCGGCGGCGGCCTCTTCCAAGCTTTCGTCAATTCCGATGAGGCGCGAGCGCACGATGTAGGCAACGACAGCGGTAGCGAAGAGGGAGTGGCCGACAACGAGTCGAACAATGCCGTCATCGAAGATGCTGAGGCCAACATCTTGACCGAGGAACACCATCCAGGGCAGAAGCGAGACGGCATCCACAATCTCGGGGGTCACGGTGACGAGGATGAGCAGAATCAGAAACCACGGCGCCCACTTGCCTGCGTGGCGAGCCAGAGCAACACCGGCCATGGTGCCGAGGGCTGTGGCGATCAGCGCCGCGATGAACCCGGTCTGAATCGACACCAGCACGGCATCGGTAATCGCCGGTTTGGTGGCGATGGTGGCGAACGAACCAAAACCGAACTCGTTCCAGGCAACCAGCAACCGACCCTCGTTGAACGAGTAAATGATGATGATGGCGATCGGTGAGAACAGAAAGATGAAAACGATGATCGCCCATACCTTCAGCGAGATGTCGGTCAGGGAGAGGCGCTTCATGATTTGCCTCCCAGAACGAGTCGCTGACTGGCCCGGAGCGGAATGGTCGCCAGCCAAGAAATGAGGGCGGCGATCGCGATGGTGGTGAGAATTGTGAGCACGAGCACTACCGCCATTGCCGAACCCAGTGCCCAGTTTTGGGCGGTCTGAAACTGGTTGGCGACCATCTGGCCGGCCATGTTGCCCTTGGCACCGCCGAGTACGGTGGCGGTGATGTAGTCACCCATCAGAGGAATGTAGACGAGCAGGATGCCGACAATGATGCCCGGCTTCGCCAACGGAAGAGTCACGTTGAGGAAGGTTGACCATCGGCCGGCACCGAGGTCTTTGCTTGCCTCACGCATCGGCAGCGATACCCGGTCGAAGGCTACGAACATTGGCAGAATCATCAGCGGAAGGTAGTTGTAGACCACACCGATCAACACCGCAGTGCGCGTGAACAAAATTTCGAGCGGCTGGTCGAGCACCCCGATTGACTGCAGGGCGGTAGAGAGCAATCCGCTCGGGGCAAGAATAATCTGCCACCCAATCGTGCGAACCAAAAAGTTGGTCCAGAACGGAATCATCACCATGGCGAGCAGCAGCCCGCGGCGCGACACCGGGGCCTTAAACGCGAGCCAGTACGCGAACGGGATGGAGATTGCCAAGCAGATCAGCGTGCCGACAACTCCCACCCACAGCGTGTTCTGGAACGTAGAAAAGAACGTCGGTGACAGCGCTTCGGCATAACGATCGAAAGACAGCACATCATTGGCGTGGGTACCAAAAATGCCTGGCTTGTATCCGAAGCTGAACCACACCACCAGCGCGACCGGCGCCACAAAGAAGGCGATCAGCCACGCCCACGCAGGAATTGCGAGGGCGAAGCTGGGCAGCTTCAGGCGGCGACGCGGGCGCACCTGAGCGGCCGGCACCCCACGTCCTGGGGCAGGTCGCTTCTCAAGGGTGGTGGTCATTCTGTGCTCTCGACTGGCGGCCGCGGTTAGGCGCCAGCAGCGGCCTTGGTCTTGTCCCAGATCTCAACGATGCGCTGCTGCGCTTCGCTCAGGGCCTGCGTGTGCATTGTCTTGACCTGCTCCTCGTCGAAGAAGACCAGGTCGAGCATCTCGAGTTCGGCATCCCGTGCCGCCTCCTCGATGCCGGTGCCACCGGTGTGGTAGCCGATGTAGTCGAGTTGGCGCAGGGCTGCATCCGAAGCCAACACATAGTTGATGAAAGCGTGGGCGGCTTCGGGGTTGGTTGCGCCCTCGGCGATAGCCCAGTTGTCCATCCACAGTTCAGTGTCGGGCGAGCCGAGCACCCACTGCCAGCGGTCGGGGTCGTCGCTTTCCATGATGCCGATGCGGGCGTCACCATTCCACGACTGCATGAGGATCTGCTGCGCCTGCGGAATTGCTGCGCCGCCGGGGTAGGAGTCGAACGCTGAGATGTGGGGGGCGAGGGTGTTGGTCAAGAAGTCTTCTGCTGCTGCGAGGTCAGCTTCGTCTGTCGTGTTCCAGTCGATGCCGTTGGCCCAGTAGTAGATGCCGAGCAGCGGTGCGGGGTCATCGAGAACGGAGGTTCTGCCGCTGGCTTCGTTCTGGGCGGCATCAATGAAATCGGCCCAGGTGGTGAGTTCGCGACTGATCTTGGTCTTGTCGTAGACGTAGCCGGTGGTGCCCCAAGCCTTACAGATGGAGTACTCGTTATTGGGATCCCAGTCGCGCCCGAGGAACGCGGGGTCCATGTCGGAGATGTTGGGGATGAGATCGAGGTTCAGCTTGCTGAGTAGGCCGTTCTCTACCATTTGCGGGATAAACGGTCCCGTGGGAACAACTATGTCGTAACCACTGGTGCCGCGGGCAGCAACCAGCTTGGAGATCAGTTCCTCATTGGAGGCGAACGAATCAAAGGTCACGGTTGGGCCGAGCTCGTCGGAGAATTCGGCAACCAGATCGGGGTCGTCGTAGTCACCCCAGCTGTACACCGAGAGTGCACCTTCGAGTGCGCCGCCGGTGGCCTGAGGCGCGGAGCCTCCTCCCGACTGTGGGCTGCACGCGGCGAGCAGAGCGGCACCGGCGGCTGTGCCAGACAGTGCGAGAAAGCGGCGCCGGTTCAACTCCGACTTGATGATTTTCGTTGCCGAGGTCGAGGCAAGAATGCGTACCGGGTTTTCGTGTGACATCAGGATGCTCCTTCTAAAGGGCCATTGAACTGGTGGGTGGGGCTGGGTTAGAAACGGCGCTGGCAATGTCGGCCTGAGCCTCTGTTGCCTGCTCGTTGGGAAAAAGGTGGACGCTCGCGGCATCCCACGAACAAATGACCTGCTCGCCGACGGCGAGGCGGGGAGCATTGGGCCGCGGAACACGGGAGAGAAGAGTCTGGCCGTGACCGATCGACACCAAAAACTGCAGCGTCTCGCCCTGATGGGAAACACCAATCACTTCGCCCGAAATCTCATTCTCCGCAGCAGTGGATGCTTCGGTGGCTGCCCTGCTCGACTCCGCAACTGTGACCGCTTCGGGTCGCACGGCAGCCTGCGCCTCCGAACCCGCTTTGAGTTCAGCGTGCGGTGCTGCGGCGCGCATCACACCGAAGCGCGACTCCATGACACTCGTGTTGATCGAAACAGTGCCCGGGATGAAGTTCTGCTGGCCAATGAAGCCCGCAACGTAGGCGCTCGCGGGGGAGTCATAAATCGTATCGGCGTCATCCAACTGTTCAATGCGGCCGCGGCGCATGATGGCGATGCGGTCACTCATCGAGAGAGCTTCGCCCTGATCGTGGGTGACAAAGATGAAGGTGATCCCTAGCCGCGATTGCAGCAGCTTCAACTCGATCTGCATTTCTTCACGCAGTTGGCGGTCGAGGGCCCCCAGCGGCTCATCGAGCAGCAGCACAGAGGGACGATTGATGAGGGCACGGGCGAGGGCGATACGTTGCTGTTGGCCGCCCGACAGCTGGGTCGGTTTTCGGTCAGCGAATGACACCATCTGCACCATCTCGAGCGATTCGGTGACGCGCTGACGAATCTCTGACTTTGCGGTGCCCTTTTGGCGCAGACCGTAAGCGACGTTTTCGGCCACATTCATGTGGGGAAAGAGCGCGTAGGCCTGAAATACGGTGTTGACGTTGCGCTTGTGGGGGGGAATGCCCACCACGTCTTGACCAGAAATTCGGATGCGGCCCTCGGTCGGTTCTTCAAAGCCGGCAAGCATGCGCAACGTTGTTGTTTTTCCGCAACCGGAGGGCCCGAGCAGCGAAAGAAATTCGCCGGGGCGCACGTGCAAACTGATGTTGTCGACCGCGGTTGCGCCGCCAAATTTTTTGGTCACACCCTCAAGCACGACGGTGCCTTCAGGCTCGCTCGCGCCGGGTGCTGCAGAGCGAGAATCTGCCGCGGCAGGGCTTGCATCGCTAGTGTTCTGGGCTGAAACCGTCACGTCGTCGTGCACCTCCGAGGTCACGAAAACTGATTCGCGACTGTCTAGTTAGTCAATCGGATATCACGGCGATGCGCAACATTGTGCACCGATTTGCCCGGTTAACTTCGTGTTACAAGACGGAATTCGTTGTGAAGCGGCCGATTCGCTGCGCAAAACAACGCCGCCTTGGTTCTATTCGTAGCGGCGGTGAATGAGTCGCGACAGCACGATCGAACTGCGAGTGTTGTCAACGTTGGTGGCGGTGCGGAGACGTTCGAGGGCGACCTCGAGCGAGTGGATGTCGCGCGAGCGCATGTGCACGACGGCGTCGGCCGATCCGCTGACTGTTCCGGCATCCACCACTTCGGGGATGGCGCTCAGAATTCGCTTCAGTTCGTGCGGAGCCACGTTGCCGCGGCAGAACAGTTCGACGTAGGCTTCGGTTCCCAAGCCGTCAACGGCGGGGTCGACCTGAATGGTGAAGCTGCGGATCACCCCGGTGGCCACAAGTCGATCAACACGCCGTTTAACTGCGGAGGCAGAAAGACCTACCGCGTCACCGATATCGCCGTAGCCAGCGCGGGCATTGAGGCGGAGCATGTCGATGATTCCTGCGTCCAGCTTGTCCATTCCGCAACTCTACGGCGAAATATTGTGCCGTGACTAGTCTTTGCGCCGCATTAGTGCGCATATTGCCGAGACATTGCGGATAGGTGCGTGAAACACTGGGGTTATGACGATCACTGACACTCACTCGACCACGCCTGCTCGTCAGGCCACCGCGAAGACCGTGCTGATGTGCCGTCCCGACTTCTTCACCGTCAGCTACCGCATCAACCCGTGGATGAATCCCGAAGACCCCACCGACACTAATCTGGCCGTCAAACAGTGGCAGACGCTGTACGACACCTACATCGAGCTCGGTTTTGACGTTCACCTCATCGACCCCATCGATGGCCTCCCCGACATGGTTTACGCCGCAAACGGCGGATTTGTGATCGACGGCAAAGCCTATGGCGCCCTCTTCACCTATGACGAGCGCAAAGCGGAAGGCCCCGCCTACATGGAGTGGTTCGGCGCACACGGTTTCGAGGTTGCCGACCCGAAGAACATCAATGAGGGTGAGGGCGACTTTCTCCTTGTTGGTGACAACATTCTGGCAGGCATGGGCTTTCGTACTTCTGTCGAAAGCCACACAGAGCTTGCAGAAATCTCGGGCCGCAACGTTGTCTCCCTCAACCTGATCAACCCCAGTTTCTACCATGTCGATACGGCCATCGCGAAGCTCGATGAGACCAACATTGCTTACCTGGGGAGTGCCTTCGATGAGCCCTCTCTTGAGAAGCTTCGGGCGCTGTACCCCGACGCCATTCTTGCCACGGAAGAGGATGCCGCCGTGCTCGGCCTCAACTCCTACAGTGACGGCTACAACGTGGTCATCGCCGCCCGCGCTAAAGACTTCGAGCGTCAGCTGAAGGAGCGCGGCTACAACCCGATCGGCGTCGACCTGTCGGAGCTGCTGCTGGGTGGTGGCGGCGTGAAGTGCTGCACGCTGGAACTGCGCCGCTAGTTTGCGCTGCCAGCCCGCCAGCCCGCCAGCCCGCGCTGGGTGCGGTTAGCGTTCTTCGCAGATGATCACCGGGATGTCGCGGTCAGTTTTGCGCTGATACCCCGCGTAACGGTCGTTCACGGCCACAATTTGCGGCCACAGTTCGGCTTTCTCCAGAGCGGTCGCCGTGCGGGTGTGCACTTTGAGGGTGCGTCCTCGCACGGTGATGGCGGCCTCCGGGTTCGCCACGAGGTTGCGGTACCACTGGGGGTCGCGATCGTCGCCCCCTTTTGAGGCGACAAAAACCCAGCGGCCTCTCCCGTGCACGGGTGCGGTCAGGAGTGTGGAACGTTGGACGCCTGAAACTCGCCCCGTGGTGTGAAGTTCAACGGTGGGCATCCGACCCAGAGTCCAGCCGAGCTTGCCGCCAGAAATGGTGAGCACGGCGCGGTGAACGCCGTTCATCAGTTTCATTCCGGCATCGCTCATTCGGTTGCGTCGGCTCATGACGCCATTATCGCGCGCTGTGCTGGGGAGACGCCGGGTCACGTAGCGCTGCGACGGTGCGGTGGGCGAACGAAAATTGCGAGTACTGCCACGAAGAGCGGGAGGATCGAGAAGGCAACAGCGGGGCCGGTGAAACTTCCACTGATATCGACGCCCAGGGATAGGGCGATTGGTCCGACCGCCGTTGATGCGAGGTTGATCGCGGTTGCGACTCCGCGAATTGAGCCGATGTGGGCTGTTCCGTAGTAGCGAACGTAGGCGGCGGCTTCCATCCCGCGCAGACTGCCTCCCGCGGCACCGAGGGTGAGGCCGTACATAATTGCCGTCCAGCCGGGGGAAACGATCGGCAGGAGCAGCAGTGAACCCGCCAGAGTGAGCATTGAGAAGATCACGAATAGTTTGGGGCTCACTCGGTCGATAAAGACGCCGACGAGCAGTGTTGCGGCGATTCCTGTCACGGTTTGGGGAAGGAAGTTGGCGGCCGCCTCGAACGGGGTCAGCCCCTGTTCGCCCAGAAGCGCAATCTGGTGAAAAGCCAGAGCGGTGCTGAGCATGCCTGAGACGGCCAGCGATGCTGCGATCACCCAAAACATTCCGGTGCGAACTGCCTCGCCCAGCGCCCATGATTCCTGTTGAATCACGATTTGTGCCGTCGATAGCGTGTCTAAATTGTGTCTCTGTGGGCCACGGCCCGGCAGGATAAGAGCGAGGGGGATGACGACCGCTGCAACGATCACGGCTTCCCAGCGCCAGGCATCGTAAATCCCGACGGCGGAGATTAAGCGTTCCAAGCCGACCGGGGCGAGGGAGATTCCTGCGGAGCCTATTGCGCTGGTTATTCCCAAAGCGAGCCCACGGTGTCGGGTGATTGCGCGGGCCACTGCGGTCGTTGCGGCCAAGCTGAGGGCACCCTGGCCGAGCATCCGAACCCCAACGAAGCCGGCCGTGAGGCCCAGAATATCGCCGACAAAGCTGAGCGCCAGCAGCACACCGGCAAACAGGACCCCGATGGCGATGGTGACAGAGCGCGCCCCGAATCGGTCTAGTGCGCGACCGACGAATGGTTGTGCCGCAGCGCCGGCTATCGTGCCGAAAAAGTAGCTCGCTGAGATGCCGGTTCGAGAGATGTCGAGTTCTGAGATGAGCGGGTCGGTGAATACTGAGAGCCCCGCGGTCTGGCCCGGTGCCGTCATCACGGAAAGCACTCCCGCGGCGGCAACGAGGGTCGCCCACGGCAGCCATCTCATGGGCGTGCGGTCGTTTCTCATGGGGGAAACAGCGGTTAGTGCCCGGCCCCGAGGTTGCCGCCAAGGCGGGTGTGGAGTGAGGTGCTCGCCTCGTTCATCCCGACAATCACGACGCGTTTGTTGAGGTGTTCGTATTTGTTTGTTATTGCGTCGAGCGCCGCCACCGTCGATGCGTCCCAGATGTGGGAGGCCGACACGTCAATCACGATCCGGTCGGGGTCATCCGTGTATTCGAACTGTGTTGTGAGGTCGTTGCTGGAGGCAAAGAACAGCGCGCCGTCAACCGTGTAGAGGGCTGTCGGTACGTTCTCGTCTTCGGGGAGGGTGCGCGTGACGGTAACGAGGTGCGCGACGCGGCGGGCGAAGGCGACCATCGCGATGATCACACCCACGACAACGCCGATGGCGAGGTTGTGGGTTGCGACGATCACGATCACTGTTGCGACCATCACGGTGGTCTCGCTCTTGGGCATGCGCTTGAGAGTGGAGAGGCGGATGCTGTGCCAGTCGAACGTGAGTACCGACACGATGATCATCACGGCGACGAGTGCGGCCATCGGCACGACGGCGAGCACGTCGCCGACGGTGATGACGAGCACCATGAGAAAGAACCCGGCGAGGAAGGTGGAGATGCGGGTGCGCGCTCCGGACGCTTTGACGTTGATCATGGTTTGGCCGATGAGGGCGCAGCCGCCCATTCCACCGAAGAAGCCGGAGATGATGTTTGCGGTTCCCTGACCGAAGGCCTCCCGGGTTTTACGCGAGTGGGTGTCGGTGATTTCGTCGACCAGTTTTGCGGCCATCAACGATTCCAGAATGCCAACGAGGGCCATTCCGAGGGCGAAGGGGGCGATGATGGTGAACGTCTCGAGAGTGAGGGGAACGTTTGGCACAAACAGGGTGGGCAAGCTGCGTGGCAGCTCACCCTGGTCGCCAATCGTTGGCACCGCAATCGAGGCCAGCACCGTGATGGCGGTCAGCACGACGATGGCTACCAGTGGGGCGGGAACGACTTTGGTCAGTCGCGGCATGACAACCATGATGATGATTCCGAATGCGACGAGGGGGTACACCAGAAAGGGAACTCCCAGCAGTTGGGGCAATTGCGATGTGAAAATGAGGATCGCGAGAGCGTTGACGAATCCGACCATCACGCTTCGTGGAATGAAGCGCATGAGTTTTGCGACACCGATTGCGGCGAGGATGAGCTGGAAAACACCGGCAAGGATTACGGTGGCGATGAAGTATTCGAGTCCGTACTCGCGCGCGACGGGGGCGATGACGAGAGCAACAGCACCGGTAGCACCGGTGATCATCGCGGGGCGTCCGCCGACGAACGAGATCACGATCGCCATTATGAAGGTTGAGAAGAGCCCGAGTCTGGGGTCAACTCCGGCGATGATCGAGAACGCGATTGCCTCGGGAATGAGGGCGAGAGCGACGACGAGACCCGCGAGAACTTCTTTGATGAGGATGCGCGGTGTGCGAAGAGCGGTGAGGACCGAGGGGTTGGGTTTGTAGCGGCTGGGCGCGTCAGACGTGCGATTGAGGGCCATGGATGCCTCCAGGTTGGGGCGCTCGAGAAGAGGAACCAGTGAATGAAAGTGTGGAGCGCATCGTTGCGCACCCAGCCTGCGCACGTGGCGGCGACTGGCGGTTGGTGTGGCGATTTTTCGGTTTGAAGCGCGCGACCAACTTGTCAACTCTACCCTAACGTTAGGGTAGAGTGTCAAGCCACAGAATGGGAGGCTGCATGGTCGCAAACAAGACCGCGGTCACGATGATGCACATTGGCGAACTAGCCGAAAAATCGAGCATGTCGCTGCGCACCATTCGCCACTACGACGACGTTGATCTGTTGAAACCTTCCGGGCGTTCCGAGGGTGGGTTTCGGCTGTACACGCGAGAAGACCTTGAGCGGTTGCTGCTCATCCGTCGGATGAAGCCTCTGGGTTTCACTCTGGAGGAGATGAGCGACCTTCTTGACATCATCGCTTCACTGCAGGGTGGAGAGCCGGGTTCCTCCAGCCCAGAGGTGCGTTCACGCCTGAAAGAGTTCCTCCAGCAAGCGACAACGAAGCGGGCAAAGCTCGAGGACTACTTGGTCAGAGCCGATGAACTGTTGGCCCTTCTCGAAGACCTGTGAGTGTAGGTTTCCGCCACAACCCTCCTGTTGTTGCTCCGACAGGGGAGATTCGCTGGTCGAGGTGGCGCTCGCCGAAATTTTTCCCCTCAGCATTTTTGTTTAGTTGCTAAAGTAATTAGATGACCAAAACCATTGCTCTATTTGGTGCAACCGGCAAAACCGGTCGCCGTGTGCTCGATCAAGCTCTAGCGCAGGGGTTCTCGGTGCGCGCACTCGCGCGCGACCCCGCCAAGATCGCCGTCGTCGACGACCGGATCACAGTCATCGAGGGAGATGTGCTCGATGCGCAGTCTGTCGATCGCGTAGTGGAGGGAGTGGATGCTGTACTCAGCGTTTTCGGGCATGTGAAGGGCTCCCCGGATGACTTGCAGGCAGACGGCACCCGGCTGATCCTCGAAGCGATGAAGCATCACGGGATCACCCGGATCGTGACCCTCTCGGGCGGAGGCTTGCGTGCCGAGGGTAGGGACCAGCCGAAGCTTCCCGATCGCATCATCCGGGGCCTCCTGAAGCTGCTGTCAGGTCAGGTGCTCGCGGATGCCGAAGCACACCTAGAGCTGCTGAAGCAGAGTGGGGTGGAGTGGACGGTCGTGCGCGGGCCCCGCCTCACCGAAGAGCCGGGGACAGGCTCGTACGGCGTCGGCTGGGTGGGTGGTGACAGCACCACAAAGATCAGTCGCGACGACCTCGCCACGTTTCTCATTACCCAGATTGACGATCGCCAGTACGTGCACGAGATGCCGTTCGTCAGCGCCCGATGAGCGACGCCGAGGCACCCGTCGACCCAGTGCGCGTGGTGCTCGGCAGTGTGGCATCGCTCAGTCGAGTTCTGTCGTCAGAGCAGCGGCGCCCCTTCGAAGGTCGGGTACTGACCAGCTCGCAAATGTCAGCGCTGTTCCTCCTCGCCCGAACACCCTCCGGCTTAACGCCGGGCCGTCTCGCGGAACTCCTCGCAGTATCTGCCGGCGCTGTTACTCAGCTCGTCGACGCGCTGCGGACGGAAGGTCACGTCGATATGAGGGTCAACCCTGATGATGCCCGCTCACGCATCATTGTGCTTTCCCGCGCCGCCCGCGACGAGGTGGAGCACTTCGAAGGCGCCACCGCCGAACGCCTGCGACCCAGATTCGCGGCCCTGACATCGGCCGAACTGACAACCCTTGCGGACCTCATAAATCGCGTAACCAGAGAGACGAAGAAATGACCAGGAGTGTTCTCGTGACCGGTGCTACCGGCACCGTCGGCGACGCAGTGACAGAGTTTCTGCTCGAACGAGGAGCATCCGTGCTCGGTGCCGTGCGCAACGCAGACGACGCGACCCATCTTCGGGAGGGCGCGGAAGCACGCCACTTCGACTTTTCTATGGCGCCATCCGAACTCGATCACGCACTGGAAGGGTGCGACCGACTGTTCCTCATGCGACCTCCCGCAATAGCCGATGTGCAGAAGTATTTGTTTCCGGTCATCGATGCCGCCCAACGTCGAGGCACACACCAGATTGTGTTCCTGTCGTTGCAGGGCGTGCAGCAGAACCGCAGCACCCCTCACTACGCCGTCGAGCAATATCTGAAGAGCACCGGTGCGCCATACACATCTCTGCGCCCCAACTTCTTCATGCAGAATCTGTCGACCACTCACGCGGCGGAGATCCGTGATGATGACGACGTTTTCGTGCCCGCCGGGCGCTCATTCACCGCCTTCATCGACGCTCGCGACATCGGACGCGTTGCCGCAGCCGTGCTCACCGAACCCGGTCACATCAAACAGGCATACACGCTCTCGGGCGAGCAGAGCCTCACGTACCGCAATGTCGCTTCCACCCTTAGTGACGTGCTCGGGCGAAGCATCCATTATCGGCGACCCAGCGAAACCGAGTACCTTTCCCGCCTGCGCACACAGGGCAAACCCGAGGACTACATCGCCGTGCAAAAGATGATCTACCGCATCGTACGGTTCAACATCTCGGCTTTCCCCAACCGATCCGTCCGGCGCATCACCGGACATCCCGCCACTACTTTTCGCGAATTTGCCACCCGCGAGAAGGGCGCGTGGCAGAAATAGCTCTCGTTTGGCGCCAACTCAGGGCGTAGCATCCAGTGTGTAAAAGATTCTTGACATTCTGTGGCAGCACCGTCTACTCTCAATGTAAATAATTCTTTACACTGGAGGTTGTTGTGGTTTACGAAGAACGCAACGTGTGGTCGGGCCTCATCGTGACCCTGATCGCGATGACGGTGTACGTCAGTGTCGTGCTGCAACAGGCAGCCGACGGCCCGCTCGATGAAGTGGTGTGGTGGCCCATCATGGCCTGGACAATTGGGGTCAGCATCGTCGCCGCGGTTGTGGTGAGCGTGCTCTGGGGGATCATTGCCGGACTGGGCGACGCCGACGGGGTCGGCAAATCTGATCAGCGCGATCGCGATATATCCCGAATGAGCGATCGGGTCGGCCAAGCTTTTCTCGTGATCGGCGGGCTCGGTGTGCTTGTGCTCTGCGCATTCGAAGCCGACTGGTTTTGGATCGCCAACACCATGTTCTTTGCCTTCGCGACATCCGCCTTCATCGGGGGCATCGCCTCAGTGATTGCCTACCGTCGTGGGCTCGTCTGATGGTTAAACCCACTCGAGTAACTAACAACATCCGCGCACTCCGTGACGAGGCGGGGCTGACCCAGGCTGAGCTTGCCCTCCACATCGGAGTAACCCGCCAAACGCTTATCGCCATCGAACAGGGCAAATACTCGCCAACGCTCGAGCTGGCGTTTCAGATCTCTCGCGTCTTCGGCACAGGCATTGACGCCGTTTTCCACTACCCCGAGGAACAGAGATGACCGCGGATGCTGCCGCCAACCTGAGCGGCCAAGAAAAGACACCAGCGGTGCCGACCATGATGCGCGCCTGGAGCCAGACGAGCTATGGCGGGCCCGAGGTTGTGAAGCCGGGAGCGCTGGCGGTGCCGACTCCCGGCTCCGGTGAGGTTCTGTTGCGGATTCGAGCGACGGCGCTGAATTCTGCAGATGTGCGAGTGATGCGCGGCGAACCGCTGTTGCTTCGGGCAGCCTTCGGCGGGCGACGCCCGCGGCAGCGGGTGCGCGGCCACGATGTTGCCGCAACCGTTGTCGGACTGGGCGCAGCGGTAACCGAGTTTCACGGGGGGGATGAGGTGCTGGGCGAGATCAACGGCGGCGGTCTCGCCGAGTACGCAATTGCGCCAGTTTCGCGGCTCGTTCCCCGTCCTGCCCCGCTCGACCCTGTGATCGCCGCAGCACTACCCATGGCCGGTGGAACCGCATGGCAGGCCCTCGATCTCGCCGCAGTAGCGGAGGGTCAACGGGTGCTCGTGATTGGTGCATCCGGTGGCGTCGGCACGATGGCGGTGCAACTCGCTCACCTGCGCGGTGCCGAAGTCTGGGCACTGTGCGGCCAGCGAAGCCGCGCCCTCGTGGAGAGCATTGGAGCGCAGCGCACCTTTGATTACCGCATGGTGCAGCCGGGCATGGATGAACTCTCGCCCAAAGCAACCGAGGGAGGCTTCGATACGGTTATCGATATCGCGGGAACGGCGCCGTTGCGGCGGCTGAGGGAGTTGCTGCGCCCCGGCGGATTTGTGGTGCTGGTGTCGGGGGAAGGTAACCGCGTGCTGGGACCGGTCGGGCGACTGCTGGCGGCATCCGTCATGTCGATCGGGTCGAAGCGCCGTTTTCGTCCGCTTGCCGCCGTCGCTAAGCCGCAGATTCTGGAGCAGCTGGTGGCGCTCGCCGCCGGTGGTGCGCTAGCGCCCGTGATTGAGCGTACGTGGTCGTTTGCCGATGCGGATAAGGCACTCGCCCATGTAGATTCGGGCCGCACCGTGGGCAAGGTGATTGTCACCGCGGCGCGAGTGGGTACGTCTTCCCAGCCGCCCGGTTAGAATAGGGGCGGGCAGTGCACGCTACTGCCCCATTTCCGCCGGGTTGCTACGCCACTGAGCCGCCCTACACGACCGAACACCGCCGTGGAGGCCCGATGCTCGCTCTGCTTGCAGCATTCGGTGTCGTAGCGCTCATCATCCCGACGCTCACGCGCTGGCTCGGTCGCCAGGTGTTCTTCGTCGCCGCGCTTGTGCCGCTCGCAGCCTTCGTTGCCGCGCTCATCGAGAGCCCCCGAGTTGTCGCCGGCGCAACGATCGCGCAGAAAGTCGACTGGATCCCCGAACTTAGCCTCTCGATCTCGGTGCGCATGGATACACTCTCGTGGCTGCTCACCCTCATCGTGACCGGAGTCGGCGCGCTTGTACTCATCTACTGTGCGCGATATTTTGAGGATGATGAGGCAGCCCTCGGCCGATTTGCTGGCCTACTGTTGGCGTTCGCCGGTGCAATGTACGGGCTGGTGCTTGCCGACGACGTGTTCCTGCTTTTCATTTTTTGGGAAGCGACCAGCGTGCTCTCCTACCTGCTGATCGGCCACTACACCGGCAAAAAAGCCAGTCGAGGTGCGGCGCTGCAGGCACTGCTGGTCACCACTCTCGGCGGGCTTGTCATGCTCGTTGGTCTCGTGCTGCTGTCGGTCGAAACTGGCACGTCGAGTCTTTCTGGAATCATCGCGGCGAGCCCGTCCAATACCATCGTCACCGTTGCCGTCATGCTGGTGCTCGTGGGCGCCGCATCCAAATCGGCTATTGTTCCGTTCCAGTTTTGGCTCCCGACAGCAATGGCGGCACCGACCCCCGTTAGCGCCTACCTGCACGCCGCCGCCATGGTCAAAGCGGGCATTTATCTGGTCGCGCGGTTCGCCCCCGGATTTGCAGACACACCCGGGTGGCGCGAAGTCGTTGTTGTGCTCGGGCTCACCACGATGCTGCTGGGTGGCTGGAATGCGCTCAAGCAGTACGACCTCAAACTCATCCTTGCCTGGAGTACGGTCAGCCAACTGGGGTTCCTCTTCGTCATCGTCGGATACGGAACCCAGGATGCGGCTCTTGCCGGAATCGCCCTCCTCCTCGCCCACGCCCTCTACAAATCCACCCTCTTTCTTGCCATTGGGATCATCGACCACCGCGCCGGTACCCGCGACCTACGCAAACTCTCCGGGCTCGGGCGACGCGCCCCCGTTCTCGCCGCTGTCTGTGCCCTCGCACTTGCGTCAATGATCGGGTTTCCGCCGACCATCGGCTATGTCGCAAAAGAGGCCGCCTTTACGGCTCTTCTCACCGACGCCGAGAGTGGAACGGCCCTGGGCTGGATCGCTCTCATCGGTGTCGTGCTCGCCTCGGTGCTGACCGTGGCGTACTGCGCCCGCTTTATGTGGGGCGCCTTCGCCACCAAACCGGGTGTCAAGAAAATCGGGGCAGTGCGAGAGCGGCCACTGTTCTGGGGTGCACCCGTCATTCTTGCGGTGACCGGAGTTGTGCTGGGGCTCGCGGCACCCGCCGTCGACTACTTCATCGTGGGTTACTCGGCGCTGTTCGCCACCGACCTGGTATCGCCAGAAGGTGAGATCTACCATCTCGCCCTCTGGCACGGGTTCGAACCGGCTCTCGCCTTCTCCGCGTTCACCCTGGTGGTCGGTGGCGCGCTGTTCTTCGCTCGCACCCGGGTCACTCACGTTCAGCAGCGTGTTGCGATCGGGTACTCGGCAGCCGACGGCTACGGCGCCGTAATGCGCGCGATCGACCGAACGGCGGCGCGCATAACAAGCCTCACCCAGCGCGGATCGCTGCCGTTCTACCTCGGAGTGATCCTGACCGTCTTCGTGGTCACCATGGGTGCTTCGCTGGCATTCAATCGCACCTGGACCGGATCTTTTAGGCTGTGGGATTACCCCGTACAAGCGGTCATCGGCCTCGCCATGGTGATCGCGGCGATTGCCGCGACGCGAGCGACGAAACGGTTCCAAGCAGCGGTGCTCGTCGGAGTAACCGGAATCGGGATGTCGGCACTCTTCGCACTCCAGGGTGCCCCCGACCTTGCGCTCACCCAGATTCTCGTTGAAATCGTCACCCTCATTGCTTTCGTTCTCGTTCTTCGGCGGCTTCCGGCCAGGCTCGGCAAAGTTCACGGCTCGGTGAAACGCGGGCTGCGGGTAGCTGTCGGCATCGCCGTCGGAACGATCATGGCGGTCGTCGCTTTCGTTGCAACCGGGGCGCGCACGCAACTTCCCATCTCGCTCGAGTGGCCAGCACTCGCATTCGACGAGGCGCACGGCCGCAACGTCGTCAATGTTGCCCTCGTCGACCTCCGTGGCTGGGACACGATGGGTGAGCTTGCTGTGGTCATTGCCGCCGCAACGGGAGTGGCGAGCCTTATTTTCATCAGCGGTCGAGGGGTCGACAACCTTCCGAAAGTCGGTCGGCGTGACGCCCAGCTGGCTGGCCACGCGACCCTGCGAAACGCGAGCGATCCCAGTAACAATGACCGCGGGTTGTGGTTGCTCGCCGGCCGATCACTTGCCGAGCGCAACCACTCCATTCTCCTTGAGGTGGTCGTGCGGCTGCTCTTCCACCCCATCATCGTGCTCTCGCTCTATCTGCTCCTCGTCGGTCACAACGCACCCGGGGGCGGATTCGCCGGCGGGATTGTTGCGGGAATGGCGCTCGTGGCCCGATTCCTCGCTGGCGGAAGACAAGAACTCGGTGCGGCCGCCCCGGTGGATGCGGGCAAAGTGCTCGGTGCCGGCCTGGTACTTGCGGTCGGAACGGCGATAACCCCACTCTTCTTTGGTCGGGATGCTCTTAGCTCGACCCTGTTCGAGGGCGAATTCGGCATCTTCGGCCACATCGAGTTTGTGACCTCCACCATCTTCGACATCGGGGTCTACCTCGTCGTCATCGGGCTCGTTCTCGATGTGCTGCGCAGCCTGGGGGCAGAAGTTGACCGGCAGTACGAAGAAGACGATGTGGGAGCCACTTCGACCACCACGAACACCACGACCACCACGAACACCACGAACACGAAGCAGAACACTGATGCCGAGGAGGTGCCGTCGTGACCATCGCCCTGATCCCCATCATCGTTATGGCGGTGCTGTATGCCTGCGGAGTCTTCCTCATGCTCGAGCGCAGCGTGACGAGGGTGCTGCTCGGCTTTCTGCTCGTTGGCAACGCCACCAACCTGCTTCTGATCATCGTGGCGGGAAAGGCTGGCGTCGCACCGGTCGTCGGCGGAGGGATCCCCGCAGAAGACATGACTGACCCCCTCCCTCAGGCCCTCATCCTCACCGCCATTGTCATCACCTTCGGTGTTTCGGCGTTTCTGTTGGCACTCATCTACCGGGCTTGGCGGCTCGCGCAGGGCGACACTCTTCAGGACGACGAAGACGACATCGCGCTTCGTACGAGCCTCGGCGTGCCGGGGGAGAATCCTGAAGACACCACCTCAGATAGTGACTTTGTCGTTGACGAGGGCACCGAGCTGCACGAACTTGAAGAAGCGGATGCACAGGCAGCCGACGATGAGACAGAACAATCGACGATCACCACGGATCGGGGTGACTCATGAACACACTCGTGCCGCTGGTCGTTCTGACCCCGCTCGTGGGTGCCGCGCTGACGCTAATTCTCGGCAAGCGACCGCAGGCACAGCGGATCATCGCCATTGGTGCCCTCGCTATTGTGCTTGCCATCGGCACGGCACTCATCTTCGTCGTGGATGCGGAAGGGTCGCTTGCGATGGAAGTCGGCGGCTGGGCCGCCCCCTTTGGCATCGTGCTCGTCGTCGACCGACTCTCGGCACTCATGGTCGTCGTCTCGGCGATCGTGCTGCTTGCCGTACTCGTGTTCTCGCTCGGCCAGGGCCTCGCCGACCGAGACAACGAGACTCCCGTCTCGATCTACTATCCGACCTACCTGATCCTTGCGACGGGCGTCTTCAATGCGTTCATCGCGGGGGACCTTTTCAACCTGTATGTCGGTTTTGAGATCCTCCTTGTTGCGAGCTACGTGCTCATCACGCTCGGGGGAACGAAGGAGCGCATCCGGGCGGGCACCACCTACGTGGTGGTCAGTCTGGTGTCGTCGCTCTTGTTCCTCGCCGCCATCGCGATGATTTACGGTGCGGTGGGCACTGTCAATATTGCGCAGATCTCGCTGCGGATGGCGGAGATCCCGATCGACGTGCAGATCGTACTGCATGTGATGCTCCTCATCGCCTTCGGCATCAAGGCAGCAATTTTCCCCCTCTCGTTCTGGTTGCCAGACTCGTATCCGACGGCACCGGCACCGGTTACGGCCGTGTTTGCGGGGCTCCTCACCAAGGTGGGCGTCTATGCGATCATCCGCACCGAAACCGTCATCTTCCCCGGCCCAGAACTCAACAGTGCGCTCATGGTGGTGGCGCTCCTCACCATGGTCATTGGCGTGCTTGGAGCGGTCGCGCAGGCAGACATCAAACGGCTGCTCTCGTTTACCCTCGTCAGCCACATCGGCTACATGATCTTGGGCATATCGCTGGGCACAGCGGCCGGCACGGCGGCAGCGATCTACTACATTGTGCACCACATCATCGTGCAGACGACCCTGTTTCTCGGCGCTGGGCTCATCGAACGCATCGGAGGCACGACCTCCATCACAAAGCTTGGCGGTCTGTTGACGGCTGCGCCACTGGTGGCCATACTGTTCCTCCTTCCCGCCCTCAACCTCGGCGGCATTCCACCGTTCTCTGGCTTCATCGGCAAACTCGCCCTCTTCGAGGCCACTGCACAGCAGGGCTTGCCCCTCGGGTATGTGCTCATTGCTGCGGGCGCGCTCGTCTCTCTTCTCACCCTCTATTCGCTCGCGCGAGTATGGAATATGGTCTTCTGGAGGCCTGCGAAAGACGTTCAGGGTTACGAATCGCGGCTGCTTGAGAACGTTTCCGAAGCACCGGGTCCTACCCGGGTTCGCGCCGCCAAGCAAGCGCCCACTCTGATGGTGGTGGTGACCGGCTTCATGGTGCTGGTCAGCCTCGCGCTCACCATTTTTGCGGGCCCACTGTACGGTTACAGCGACCGTGCGGGCCAAAACCTGCAGGGTCCGCTCACCTACGTCGATATCGTCTTCCCGGGTGGCAACGATGACTGATTTTTCTCCCACCAATGCCGAGCCGGCCGAGCCGTTGACTCGTCGTGAGCTTCGCTGGCGTATCTGGCAGCAGCTCCCGCTGATCCTCCTGCTTGTTGCCTTATGGATGCTGCTGTGGGGTACTGTCAGCCCGCTCAGCGTCACCAGTGGGGTGCTGATTGCATTCGCGGTGACGAGCGCCCTCTACCTTCCCCCCGTGCAACTCTCCGGTCGCTTCAATCCGTTCTGGTTCGCCCTCTACCTGATCAGGTTCTTGGGCGAACTTGTGGCTGGATCTGTGAAGGTTTCGTGGCAGGCCTTCTCTCCGAAAGGTGTGACGAAAAACTCGATCGTTGCGGTGCAGCTGGTGACGCGCTCTGACATCATCATGACCCTCACCGCGATCACGGTCACCCTCATCCCTGGTTCCTTAGTTCTTGAGGTGGACCGCCACAAATCGGTGCTGTACCTGCATGCCCTCAACACCACCGATGAGAGTGCGGTGAATGCCCTGCGGCGCTCCGTGCACTCGGTTGAGCGTTCCCTCGTGCGGGCGATTGGTTCCCCGGAGGATGTGGCCAACTGCAGGGCGCTGGCCTCTGGATATGACGGGCGCACGCGATGATCCCGGCACTTCACATAGCCGCTGTGGCCCTACTCTGCGCTGGCACCCTGCTCACTTTTTACCGTCTGCTTCGTGGGCCGGGCATCCTCGACCGGATGATTGCGTCTGACGTTCTGCTGACAACACTCATGCTGGCGGTCGGAGCCGACATGGTGGTCAACGGACACACGCGCACGATCCCGCTCATGCTCGTACTGGCGGCGACAGCAATTTTTGCCACGATCGCGGTCGCCCGCTACGTCTCCAAACAAGATGCCAGTGACCCACAGGGGGAGGCTCCCGTTGACGACTGAAACCATCCCTGACCTCATTGCCGCCATCCTGCTTGTGCTCGGCGGCATCCTGACTCTCGCTGCTGGGGTTGGGCTCGTGCGATTCCCTGATGCCCCGAGCCGATTGCATGCCTCAACCAAACCGCAGGTGCTTGGCCTCGTTCTGGTACTCATCGCGCTCGCACTGTCAGCGCGCAGCTGGTCAATGATGCTGGTGCTGATCCCCATTTTTGTATTCCAGATGCTCACCGCGCCTATTTCGGCGCATTTTGTTGCGCGCGCCGCCTACCGCATGGGCAACTTCAGAAAAGATTTGGTCTTCGTGGATGACCTCGCCGACGCGATCGCGCAGGCGAACGCAGAACCGGCATCCGATCAGGCCGAGTCAACGAAACCGGCGAGCGACGACTCTTAGGATTCGTGCGGTGTGGCCTCATGGTGGCGTTTGCTGTGGGTGCGACGATCCTCTTTCATTTCCGCTTCAAAGATGTGCCTCTTGCCGGCAACAAGCTCATCCCGAGCCTTCTTTTCTTCTGCGGCAAAAGCGGCGTAGTAGTTGTCGTCATAGTCCTCAACTATTTGGAACGTCCACCGCCCCTCAATGACGTTCCGGCCCACCATTACCTTCTCGAGCCGGTCGGCAATGGCGGTGTGGCCCGCCTCGCGCAGAAGGTCGACGGCTTCGCCAAGAGCAAGGTCGGCTTTGCCGGTGAGCCGATGAAATGAGTAGAGCTGGCCGCGGGCATTATCCACAACCTCGAGTGCTTCCGACAGTTTGCCGAGAGCCTTGATAGTGATGTCGGGTGTTCCGGCTGGCCGGCGGTGGGCGTCGTCGACGGAGGTGGTGACAGTCATCGTGTTTTCCTTTTCTGACGGGAAGCAACAGTGTCTGTATTCTCCCGCACCTTCTCGCGCATACCCGCAAGTATCGGCGACTTCCCAGCCCACACCGGCGCACTTATCGCTACGATAAAACTTCACCCATTTCGGAGGCGTCGACTAACTAAGTGCACACCCTGACTGATTCGTCATCCAACGACGAATCCAGCCATAATCCAATCAGTACCTTGAGAACCACATTGCGAGTGTGGTGATCGCTCGATGATTACTGCACTTCTCGTTCTTCTGCTGGGTCTCGCGCTCACGGCTGCCATCATCGCCACAAATGGCTATTTTGTCGCCCAAGAGTTCGCCTACATGTCGGTGGATCGCGCCAAGCTGCGTTCTCGCGCCGAAACGGGGGATGTGGCGGCTCGGCGAGCGCTTGCGGTCACCCGCCGCACTTCATTCATGCTCTCAGGCGCACAGCTGGGTATTACTGTTACCGGTCTGCTCGTGGGGTTTGTGGCTGAGCCTTTCATTGGCGAATCCATTGGCATACTGCTGGGTGGTGCTGGGGTGCCGACCGCCATTGGCATCACGATCGGCATTGTCGGCGCTCTTCTGTTGGCGACGGTGGTGCAGATGATCTTCGGCGAGCTTTACCCGAAGAATCTTGCTCTCGCCAGCCCCGAGCCGCTTTCGCGTCGCTTGTCCCGCTCAACGCTCATCTATCTGACGGTCTTTGGCTGGCTCATCCGATTCTTCGATGCCTCCTCCAATGCGGTGCTTCGGCTTCTGCGGGTCACGCCCGTGCACGATGTTGATTCGAGTGCGACTTCGGAGGATCTCGAACACATTATTGAGGATTCCCGGGTCAGTGGCGATCTCCCCGAGGAGCTTTCGGTGCTTCTTGGTCGCATTCTCGATTTTCCTGATCGTGACGTTGAGCATGCGATGATCCCGCGCGTGCGCGTTGATGCGGTGAGGCCTGACACCACGGTGGATGAGGTGCGCGTTCTCATGGCGAGTTCTCACACTCGCTACCCGGTGCTCAGTGAGCGCGATGAGCTTGTGGGTGTCGTGCATATGGCCGATGTGCTCGGTGCCGCAACTAATGATCGGCGCCCGGTGAGCACCATTATGCGCGAACCGCTGGTGTTGCCGACGCTCATGCGGCTGACGGATGCTCTGGAGAATCTGTTGCAGACTCGCAATGAGCTTGCCTGTGTGATTGATGAGTATGGGGGATTCGCGGGGGTGGTCACGATTGAAGACCTTGCTGAAGAACTTGTCGGCGAGATTGCCGACGAGCATGACCCGCACGATGTTGCGGGCGCTGAGATGGATGCCCAGGGGGCCTGGGTTATCGATGGTGATGTGCACATTGATGAAGTGGAGCGGGTTACCGGCCGCGACGTTCCCCGTGGCGACTACGAAACCATTGCGGGTCTGGTGATCGCGACCGCGGGCAGGCTTCCTGCGGTTGGCGAGGTCATTCTGGTGGAGCTTCCCGTTGTGGGCTCCGATGTTGTCGAAGAGGTGCAGTTGGCGCGCACCCTCGAGATTGAGATTGTGGAAATTGAGCGGCATGTGCCCCGCACTGTTCGGGTGACCCTTGAAGAGGTGGGTCGATGAGCGCCGGGCTTGTCATTCTTGTCACTGTTGCTCTTATCGGGCTGAGTGCTTTTTTTGTGGTGATTGAGTTTGCTCTGTTGGGCGCGCGGCGCCATCGGATCGAGGCGGCTGCGCCGGAGAGTGCGTCGGCGCGTGCTGCTCTTCGCGGGATGAATGAGCTGACGATCATGCTGGCCGGTGCACAGTTGGGCATCACAGCGTGCACGTTTGCGCTGGGTGCGATCACGAAGCCGTTCGTCGATGGCTGGCTTGGTCCGCTCTTTGCGTCGTGGGGTGCCCCCGAGTGGCTTGCGGGTGGTGCTGCGTTCGCGCTTTCGCTGCTGCTGGTGACGTTCCTGCATCTGGTGGTTGGCGAGATGGTTCCCAAGTCGTGGGCAATCGCGCATCCGGAGCTCGCGGCAACGATCATCGGTATTCCTGCCCGCGCCTTTATTTGGCCATTCCGACCTTTCTTGAGGTGGATCAATAGCATCGCGAATGCTCTGGTTCTTCGCAGTGGGGTGCAACCGGTTGAGAAGGCTGCGGTGGGGGGCCGCGATGCGGAAACTATTCGCCACTTGGTGGAGTACTCCACGCAGGCGGGCGTCTTTGAGCCGGCGTTGCGCACCCAAATTTCTGAGGTAATTGCCCTTCAGTCGCTCACTGCTGGTGGCATGGTGGCTTCGGATGGGGCGCCCACCTCAGTGTCGGTCGGCGCGACGGTTGCTGAGGTGCGGTCGATCGCCGAACGGTCTGGTCACTTGCGTATTCTGCTGATGGATGCTGCGGGAACGGTGTCGTCGGTGGTGCACGTGCGTGACACCCTGTTGGCTCCGGATGATGAGCTGGCTGCGTCGTTTGCTCGCCCCGCATTTAGGGTTTCTGAGTCGGCACCGGTCTATGAGGTGTTGCGTCAGATGCGGGAGCGTCGGGTGCAGTTGGCTGTGGTGGAGCTCGCCGATTCGTTGGTGGGGGTGCTGACGCTGATGGATGTGGTGAAGCGGGTTCTGCCCGGCGGCCAGTCCAGCATCCGAGCCTAAAAAGTTTGTTGGAGGGTCCAGTTGCCGTCGGCGGTGACGCTGACGACGGAGGGCCCAGAACTGAGTGGCACCGTTCCGGTGTAGGCACCGAGTTCGTTGATGAGGAGGCCGAACGAGCCCGTGTGGGTGGTCTTTTCGACTACTGAGAAGATGCTTCTGCCGTCGTGGGTTGCGCTCAGTGTCGCGGTTTCGCCGGTGTACAGGTAGACGGCGTCGCCTGTTCCGGTTGCACCGAGCGCGGGCGCGGCGGAGAGGGGCGCGATGGTGATGCGCCAGTTGCCATTAGCGGTGACTTGGAGGGTGGTGGCGTCGCCGAGGGGGCTGAAGCCGAAGACGGTGGTGCCGGTGTAGGTGCCGACGGTGTTGACCAGGAGGTCACCGGTGGAGGAGTGGTTGGTGTCGACTGGGCTGAGCGCAAAATTGCCACCGCCGTCATGGGTTGCGGTGACGATTCCGGCTCTTGCGCCTTCGGGGAGGGCGATGAGGCTATCGCCGGTACCTTTTTCGGTGACGGTGTCGAAGGCGCCGAAGATGTCATCCGCCCAGCTTCGTGTGGGGTCTGTCTCGGTGGAGGTTTCGTCGGTGATGGGTGCACTGCTGTTGGGCATCAGGGCGAGTTGGCTGGCCGCTGTGTTGGCGATGGTGCTCGCGATGGTGCCGGCGTTGATGACCCCGGCGGTGAGAGAGAGGGCGACAAGAATTCCGGTGACAATCACGGCGAGTGTTTTGTTCTGTTCGTAGCCGGCGAGACGGTAACCCAGTTTGTCTTTTTGTGCTCCGGTGAGCACGAGGATGAGGTCGATTAGGGTCCAGATTCCGAGGCCACCGAGGGTGATGAGTTTCAGTATGCCGGTGCTGACTTTGCCCAGATAGAACCGATCAATTGCGAGGGTTCCGAGCAGCAGTGAGAGCAGCCACGTGGTGCGAAACTTTTTGGCTGATTCGCGACCGCGGTCACGATCGCGACGGCGGGTTGCTGTGGGGGTGGGGGAGGAAGAACTTTCTACGGGAATTTTCGCATGGTTGGCCATGAGGGGTCCTTGATGGGTGAATGCAAGGGCGAGTGCGTACTCGGCGAGATATTGCTAGTTCGGGGGACTGCAAGGTGGGTTATAGCGGGTGATGCTTGGGGTGTTGGCGCTAGCTCGGGTGTTGCCATGATTCGGGTGTCGCCGTGATTCGGGTGTTGCCGTGTTTCGGGTGTTTCGGGTAAAACGGTAATTCGGGTGTAAATGAGTGTTACACATTTGAGCGATTTTTGTAATGGGGGGTGCCGGCTCATACGTGCGGGGCGGTGCCGTTGTGGCCCGCCCCGCACTGCCTTCTCGCGCTGTCGGGTTACTCGGCGAGCCTGCATCCCGAGATCTGGCTCTATTGAGAAGGGCGCGTCATGCTCACCAAAGAATCAACCAAAGCCACCCGCAACAACGTGGTGAGCCAGCGGGCCTTCTACGACGCCGTCACCCAAAACGAATCCGCCGTCGACCTGCAAGGTGGAGGCAAACTCGCCGACATTGCACGGGGTCTCGTACAAGTGATGCGTCGTGATGTGCGAACCGACTGGACCGTGCGCGACGACGTGCGCGCCAAACTGCGCTCCTCCATCAAACGGCTCCTCGTGCTCAACGGGTACCCGCCAGACAAGCAGCCCGAAGCCATCAAGTTGGTCATGGAACAGATGGAGTCGATGGCGCCGCGGTACGCGGTAGAGCGTGAGTCCACCATTTCGTCTAGTGGGGCTTGATGGAAAAATCAAGTGGGGCTAGACCAAGCTTACGCGAGAAGCCGCAGAAGTACCGAGATGTCATCAAGGTAGTGGAGGCAAATGGCTGGGTCTTCCTTCGGGGCGCAAAGGGTAGCCACGAAATGTGGGGACTGCCCGACGCGTCAGTAAGAGAATCGATACCGCGCCACGGGGAAGTGAGCGCGGGAGTCGTTGGGCAACTGATGAAAAAGCTGCCGGAGACCCCGCAAAACTGGCGATAGGGGAACAACCATGGCGAACCGAAAGACATACGACGTCACTGCTCGCAAAGATGGCCGCTGGTGGTTCGTGCAAGTGCCCGAACTCGATACCGTGGGCCAGGCGCGCAGTGCGACTGAGATCGAGGAAGTCGCTCGAGAGGTAATTGGGCTTTGGCTGGACGCTAAGCCCGATTCGTTCGATGTTGCTCTCGATGTCGAGATACCGGGCGAAGCTCGCGTTTCGTGGGAACGAGCGAAAGTACTTGAGGCGGCAGCCCGCAAAGAAAGTGCGGAAGCGGCTGCCTACGCAAGACGAGCCGTTGCAAGCCTTCGCGCAGAAGGCCTCACCTACAAAGACGCCGGAATCGTGCTGGGGCTTTCGCCCCAACGTGTGCAACAACTGAGCAAGGCCGAGAACGCCGACGCGCTGCAGAAGAGCGCCTAGCGCCGAGCGTTGACTAAGAAAGGGTCAAGAACAATGAGCATGCATAACCCTCCCCACCCCGGCCTGTTGCTGGAGGATTACCTCGGCGACATCAGTCTCGCCGAAGTCGCTCGACGACTTAGCGTTACGCGGGCGACTCTGTCGCGCATCCGCAACGGTCATGCATCAGTCACAGCGGACATGGCTGTGCGCCTCGGAATCTTGCTCGGCACCAGCGCAGAGCTATGGCTCGGCATGCAGACCAGCTACGACCTGTGGAACGAGCGCCAGAAACCACAGCCCAACGTTGTGCCGATAGCGAGTTGACCTCGTGGTCGCCGCTCGTACTCTTGGAGCGGCACCCAAGAATCTGGCAGTGAGTGTGACTTCGCTTCCGTCGGAATTGTAAATCACGAGGTTGTTCCGGTTCGCGTGGTAGCGAGAACCGATCTGAACCCTGCTCGCTCAGGTATGTCAAAACTATACCAATTTTGGTATAGTTTTGGAACGGAGGAACCATGACTTTGCGAACAGAACTCTGGCCAATCGCCACGACACAGTACGGATTCGTCACCACTCAGGATGTGCGAGAGCTGGGTTTCTCGGCAGTGGAACTAGCCAAGCTTGCATCACGGGCGAGGCTGGAACGCGTCTCGCACGGGCTCTATCGGTTTCCGGAGCTCCCTCAAACTGAGCGCGACGACTACATGCGCG
The DNA here is from genome assembly GCF_006788895.1 of Rhodoglobus vestalii. Taxonomy (NCBI): domain Bacteria; kingdom Bacillati; phylum Actinomycetota; class Actinomycetes; order Micrococcales; family Microbacteriaceae; genus Rhodoglobus; species Rhodoglobus vestalii. The sequence continues at coordinate 1,330,706 of NZ_VFRA01000001.1, read as the reverse complement.
CAGTGCTGGCAACCGGGGCGCCTGACGCGATCCTTTCCCACGACACTGCGCTGCTCGCGCACGACCTCTGCGACATTAACCCTGAGGTTATCCACGTCAATGTCGGAAAGCATCGTGTCCGTAGAAGCATCACTGGTGTGCAGCTGCATAGCGATCACATTTCGCCAGGGGAACGAACCCGGTGGGAAGGGATTCCTGTCGTCACGGTGTTCACGGCGATCGAGCAAGGCATCGCGACAAAGGTGCCACGGCATCTTCTGCGTCAGGCAATTGAAGCGGCGCGCGCGCGCGGGCAGCTAACAGCCGCAGAACTGAGCGAGTTGGAGACCAACCTGTGACCGGCGCCTTCCACGGCCTACCTCCACGTGAGGCGCCACCCAAGAACACAGCAGCTCTCAACTCGTTTGTCAACACGGCCGCAAAGAAGACCGATCAGGCATTTGATCGTCTCGGCCGAGATGCTCGGGCTCAAGCCGCGCGCATGGCCGCCGGAACTCATCTCGTGGCAAAGTTGGGCAAAGGCGTGGCAAAAACCTGCGGATCAAGCAGGAGTCAGCATCGGTCTTGCCGAAGCGCTGGCAACACTCAACGAGTGGGTCGGAGAGATAGCGCGCAGCCCGGCACAGTAGCGTTGACCCATGACGGTTCTCACCCCTGCACTGCTTGACCGCATCCGTTCGCGCGCCGCACGCTACGACCGCGAGAACATCTTCTTCACCGAAGACCTGCAAGAGTTGCGTGCCGTCGGCTACCTGAAACCGCGCAGCCTGCGCGAACTCTCCGACGACCAACGACTACTCGCCGCCTACGCCCCCGCCACCGCCCTCGGCATCAACATGCACCTCGTCTGGATCGGCGTTGCCTGGGCACTCCACGAACGTGGCGACACCAGCCTCGACTGGCTACTCGCCGATGCCGAAGCCGGAAAAGTGTTCGCCCTCGGCCTCAGCGAACCCGGCAACGACCTCGTCATGTGGGACTCCCTCACCACCGCCGAAACCGTCGAAGGCGGTTACACCTTCACCGGCACGAAAGTCTCCACCTCACTGTCGCCAGCGTGGACCCAACTCGGAACCTTCGGCAAACACACCGCCGAAGACGGCACCGAAACCCTCGTCCACGGTTTCATCTCACGAGACAGCCCCGGATGGCGCTCCCTCAACGACTGGGACACCCTCGGAATGCGGGCCAGCCAAAGCCACACCACCGTGCTCGACGGCGCCTTCGTGCCCGCCAACCGCGTTGTCCGGGTGCTCCCGGTTGGCCCCAACGCTGACCCCTTCATCTTCGCAATCTTCGCCAACTTCTTGTCACTCATCGCCTCCGTCTATGCGGGAATCGCCGATCGTGCCCTCCAACTCGGCGTCGAAGCACTGCAGCAGCGCAGCTCAGCCATGACCGGAGACCAGTACTCCGAGAACCCTGACCTGCGGTGGCGCATGGCCGACGCCGCCCTCGCCCTCGACGCCCTCGAACCCCAAATCCACAGTGTTGTCAATGACGTAGATGGGCTCGTCGATCACGGCATGGGATGGTTCCGCAAACTCACCGGCCTCAAACAGCGCAGCGTTGAAACCTCCCGCCACGTCGTCGAACAGGTCATGCGCTCGGCCGGGGCCGGCGCGTTCCGCAACACCAGCGAACTCGCCCGGTTGCAGCGCGACGTGCTCGCCGGCATCTATCACCCGTCGAACCCAGAGTCAGTGCATCGCACCGTCGCGAACGACCTCTTCGGCGGTTAGGCCGCTAACCCAGCAGGGCTAAAGAACGCCAACCGACTCGCGCACACCCAACCGCACACTCACATCGAAGTCGCGGCGCTCATCCGCATGGTGACTTACCAGCACCACAATTTTGTCGGCCAAAGCAACCCGCAAATCGGCGACAAGTTGCTCAGCACTTGCCGCATCCAAATGAGCAGTGGGCTCATCCAGCAGCACCACATCGGCACGGGTCAGCAGAGTGCGAGCCACCGCGAGACGTTGCCGCTCCCCACCCGACAGGCTCTCACCAGCAGACCCGACCCGCGTATCCAACCCCCGGTCGAGCGAATCGAACAACGGGCCAAGACCCACCTGACGCAGAACCGCAACCAGTTCCTGCTCGGACGGCTGATCATCATGCGCTCGACCCAACAGCAGGTTCGCCCGAATCGTCGAATCGAACAGGTGCGACTCCTGCGGGCACCACGTCACAGCACGGCGCAACTGCTCCGGCGAGAGCTCACGGGCATCCACCCCACCGAGACTCCACGAACCAGCGGCAGCCGGAAGGTACCCCAGCAGCGCCGCCAACAGCGTCGACTTGCCGGCCCCCGACGGCCCCTCAACCACGAGCCACTCGCCACGTTCGACCCGAGCCGAAACGTCAGAGAACGCCAGAGTGGGGCTCGAAGGCCAGCGGATGCCCAGCCCACGAAGTTCAAGAACAGTGGCGTCAGCCAGTGGCCGGTCTGCGCTCGCGGCTCCACCACCGCCAGCTCCGTCAGCCCCCGCGGCCCCGTCAGCCCCCGCAGTGACCCCGCGCACCTTTGCCAGTGCGGCACTCAACGCCGGCCACTGTTGCACGGAGTCGACGAACGCAATCAACGAGTCAACAAGCCCGATCGGGATCAGCACGAGCACGGCAACGACGGCAATCGGCAACGTGCCGGCAACGACGGCGGGTGCGGCAATGGGCAGCATGGCAACGGCGGTCACGGAGCAGGCGAGCACGACAACGGCGTTGCCGATTCCGAGAGCGCGGGCGCTGCGGCGGGAGAGCGCTCCGGCTTCCGCATCGATGCGATCGAGGCGGCCGAGCATGCGCCCACCGACGCCGTTGGCGCGCAGATCGCTGGCCGCCCCCGTCATGGCAGCAAAGGCTCGCACCACCCGGGATTGAACTTCGGCGATACCGTGGGCGGCCGAGCGGTCCACCCAGACAGCGATAACCGGTGCTGCGATCAACCCCACCGCGAGGCCCCACAACAGCACGGGAACCGCCGGAGCATGCAGCAACCCGACCGCGATGAGCGCGGCAAGCGACGTGCCGACCGCAACCGCCGGCGGCAGCACGACGCGCGGAACAAGATCCCGCACCCGGTCAGACGCGGCAACCAAATAGTCGAGCGCAACACCACCGTTGGCGAGAGCCCGCGAGCCGAGAGCCCGAGCACCGAGACCATTCCAGAGAGCGACCCGCAGCTCGATGACCGACCGCAGCACCGCACTGTGGGTGGCGAGGCGCTCAGCGTAGCGCAGGGCTGCACGGCCGATCCCAAAAAAGCGCACCCCCACAATGGCAACCAACAGATACATGATCGGGGGATGCTCGCTGGCCCGCACAATCAGCCACCCCGAAATGGCGGTCAGGGAGAGAGCGAAAAGGCTCGCCCCAACACCAAGAGCGATCGCTCCGAGGAGAGTCGGCAGTGCTGGACGCACAAACTTGAGCAGGCTGGCGAGAGTCGCACCAGATGAGCGGGGCGCGGCAACCGCATCATCATCCAACTCCTGAGATGTGGCAAGCGGGTCAACACGCGACTCCACCGCACGCGTGCCACCGGATGTTCCCACCGCAATGACCTGATCGGCGAGAGCAGCAATGCCCGCCTCGTGCGACGCGACGAGAACGGTCACGGGCCCACCCCGGAGCTCCGCAATGGCGGCCTCCACCCGGGCCGCGGATGCCGGATCCAAGTGAGCGGTCGGCTCATCCAGCAGCAACAGGGTTGCTCCCGCGTCGACGCGCAACAGCCCGCGCGCAACCGCGATACGGCGCAACTCGCCGGGGCTCACCTGACGCGGATCGGAGTTAGCAACGCCGGACAGGCCAAGATCAACCAGCACAGAACTGATTGCCTGATCGTTATCGCTGTAGAGACGCAGTTCATCCAGCACAGTGTCGGCGACGGTGTGTGGATGCTGCGGAACCCACGCCACCCGGGCAGGATCAACGCCCCACACGCTGCCGCCGCGGGGCTCGCGATTGCCGGCGAGCACCTCAAGAACACTGGATTTTCCGCTGCCGCTTGGCCCATCCAAAGCCGTGATGGTGCCGGGGGTGGCGGTGAAACTGAGCCCCTCGACCGCGGGGAGCGCTCGGCCCTCATACACAATTGTGAGGTCAACGACACGAAAATTGCCGTCGAGTTGCCGGTGTTCGTGGGCCCGCGGGGCATCAATGATGGTGCGCGCGCGGCGCAGGGCGGTGAGACCATTTTCTGAAGAGTGGAAGGCGGCACCCAGCTCACGGAAGGGCGCAAAACATTCGGGGGCGAGCACGAGAGCGATGAGGCCAACGGTGAGCGAGAGTTGATCATCCACCAGCCTCACACCCACAAAAACGGCAACAACCGCGACCGAAATTGTGGCAATGAGTTCAAGCACGAGCGCCGACAGGAAGGCGGTGCGCAGCGTCGCCATGGTGGTCGTACGGTTCTCGACAGAGATTGCACGCAAAGCCTTCGACTGTTCCCCCACCCGACCGAGGCCAACCAACACGGGAAGACCGCGCGCCAACTCAACGAGGTGATCAGAAAGACGTTCGAGACTTGCGCTGGCCGCTTCGGCACGCTCGCGCGTGTGGCCACCCACCAAAACCATGAACACGGGAACCAGCGGCACCGTCAACACAATGATGAGCGCGCTCACCCAGTCCACCGAAAGGATGCGGGCACCAATCAGCAGCGGAATCGTCGCCGTTGTGACAATCGACGGCAGCACCACCCGAAAATAGTTGTCGAGCTCATCGAGGCCCACCGTGGCAATAGCTGTGCTCGCACCGACGCGCGAATCGGAACCCGTGAGAACACGCTGGGCAAGCTCGTGGCGCAGCGACTCCTTAGCGCCGAGTGCCGCGCGGGCGGCGAAACTCTCTGTCGCCCAAGCGGTGACTGCGCGCAGAACCCCGGATACCGCCCCCAGGCCGATCGCGAATTGCCATGCTGCGGCATCCGTTTCAATAACGCCGACGACACCGCGAGCAATGGCCTCCGCCATGAGCACGAGCGCGAGCCCCTTGAGTGCCGCGAGCACACCCAATCCGAACAGTGTGTGCACACCGCCGGGACCAAAACCGGCGGCGAGCCGTTCGCGGAGTTTCGCCTTCATGACCTCCGCAGTGCGTTCTGTTGTGCGCTCCACGCTGCGACTCTAGCGGGGTGAAGAAGACGGCGCTACAGCCGACGCTACAGCCGGGGTCACAATGTGCGCTTCCGGGATGTGGTGCTCGCTCAGGCGCTTGCGGAACACCCAGTAGGTGTACCCCTGATAGAGGAAGACGAGCGGCAAGCCGAACGCGGTGACGACGCTCATTACCATCAGAGTATATTCGCCGCTGGCAGCGTTCGAGATGGTGAGATCGAACGCCGAATCGAGCGTCGACGGAAGCACAATCGGATACACCGCAGCAAAAATGGATGACGCACCCGCCAACAAGAATGCGGCAATCCCGATGAATGCGAAGCCTTCACGCCCGGATCGCGCACTCATCCAGGCGAACACCACCGCAATCACAGCCAGCACAACGAGCCCCCACGTGACGGGGGTGCCGTTCTGAAACTGCACGGCGAGAACCCAGCCGACGATGGGGAGTAGGGCCACTGGGCTCCAGCGCACGAGGAAGGTGCGGGCGCGCATCCGCACCTCGCCGTCTGTTTTGAGGCCGAGGAATGCAGAAGCGTGCACGAGTGAGAACCCCACAACGGCAAGGCCGCCCAAGACTGCGTAGGGCGTGAACCACGCGAAAGCGCCGCCGACACGGTCACCGTTCTCGTTGATCGGAAGGCCGGTAGTTGTCAGGGCGAGTGCCGCACCGATACCGAAAGCAGAACCCAGCGAGCCGAGGCCAAGAGCACGATCCCACCACATGCGCCAGCGTTCGGTGGAACCCTTGCCGCGGTATTCGATGGCAACCGCACGGAAGATTAGGCTCACGAGCACGATTGTCAGCGGGATATAGAGCGCCGAAAATAGCGACGCATACCACATGGGGAATGCAGCGAACGTGGCGGCTCCGGCCGTGATCAGCCAGACTTCGTTGCCATCCCAAATGGGGCCGATGGAATTGAGCATAAGCCGGCGCTGCTTGTCACTGCGGGTGCTGAAGAGCAGCAGCATCCCGACCCCAAGATCGAAACCCTCAAGGAGGAGGTAGCCGATCCACAGAGCGGCGATCGCGATGAACCAGATTGTGGGAAGAAGTTCCATGAGTGGGTGCCCGGCTCTCTAGTAGGCGAACGCGAGAACGTCGTCGCGTCGATCTGGCCTGTTGGGGTTGTCAGGGTTGTTGGGGTTGTTGGGGTCGCCACCGTCGCCACCGTCGCTGTGGCCGTCGTCGTGGCCGTGGCCGTCGCCGTCGGGATGCACCAGCTCAGGCATCGCCGACGCCACGCCACCGCGCACATACCGAACCAGCAGCTTGATCTCGAAGACCAACAGGAATGCGTACACGAGCGCAAGGGAAACAAGCGAGAAGATGATCTCTTCACCACTGACACCGGGGGAGACAGCGGCCGCGGTGAACATAAACACGCCGTCAACGCCACTGGGGTTGGGGTTCGGCACAACGACGAAGGGCTGGCGGCCCATCTCGGTGAAGACCCAGCCGGCGATATTGGCGCCGAAGGGAGCAGCGATGCTGAGCAGGGCTGTTCCCATCAGCAACTTCGAACGCGGCACGGTGCCCTTGCGAACGATCCACAGCGTCAGTGCGGCGAATGCGGCCGCGAGCATTCCGAAACCGATCATGAGACGGAAACCCCAGTAGGTGACCTCCATGATGGGCAGATAGTTGATCTCCATGCCCGCACGCTCGCCGTACAGCGGGTCATCGGGAAGGTTCGTGCCGTACAGCTCTTGGTACTCCGGAATGAGCGTGTTGACACCCTTGATTTCGGTATCAAAATCTCCGTGAGCGAGGAACGACAGAATTCCGGGGATCTCAATGATCCCCACAACGTCGTCACAGTTCTGCGAACCCAGATTGCCGATTGACAGCACCGAGAAGCTCGTACCGTCTTGGCAGGCCGCCTCGGCCGCCGCCATCTTGAGAGGCTGCTGATCAAACATCAGCTTCGCCTGCACATCACCCGTGATGGCAACGCCACCGAATCCGACCATGGCAACAACAGCAGCAATGCGGATGCTCGTCAGCCACACCGAGTGATCGGCGCGATCGCGGCCAGCAATGCTGGCATTCTCGCCGACGACGACACGGCCCGCGGCATCCACAGAGTCGATTCCGTCACGACGGCGCTGCCAGAGCTGGTACCACGAGATGCCAACGACGAAGCCGGCACCGACCGCGAGTGCCCCCATGATGGTGTGTGAGTAGGCGGCGAGGGCGGTGTTGTTGGTGAGTACGGCCCAGATGTCGTTCATGACGGGGCGACCATCGACCAGTTCAACACCAACAGGGTGCTGCATCCAGGAGTTGGCGACGATGATGAAGAAGGCGGAGACCACGGAACCGGCAACGGCAATCCAGAGGGTCGCGAGGTGAATCTTCTTCGGCAAGCGGTCCCAGCCGAAGATCCAGAGGCCGAGGAAGACGGATTCAAAGAAGAACGCGAGGAGGCCTTCCATGGCGAGCGGTGCGCCGAAGACGTCACCGACGAAACGGGAGTATTCGCTCCACGCCATGCCGAACTGGAACTCCTGCACGAGGCCAGTGGCGACACCCATGATGAAGTTGATGAGGTACAACTTGCCCCAGAACTTGGTCATGCGTAGCCACTTCTCGTCGCCGGTGCGCACCCACTGGGTTTGCATGAGGGCTAAGACCGGGCCGAGGCCGAGAGTGAGCGGAACCATGATGAAGTGGTAGACGGTGGTAATACCGAACTGCCATCTGGCGATTTCTAGGGGATCCACTGCGTGCCTTCCACTGCAATTTCTACGTCTTGTAGAAGTAGTCTGGCACAGTTGTGCAGCCAATTTCTACTTAAGGTAGAATTGAGGCATGAACTTGTCGGGGGGGCTGGAGCGCAGCGTGATGGATGTGCTGTGGGCAGGCGGTGAAAGCCTGTCGGCGTACGACATTCAGGCCAAACTTGCTGAACCCCAAGACTCGGGGCGCGAATTCGCGGCAACCACCATTCTCACCGTGCTGTCTCGGCTCGAAAGCAAGAACTTTGTTGTGCGTGAGCGCGAGACTCGCCCTCACCTGTACCGTGCGGCCGAGCGTCGCGAGGCGCATATGGCCGACCTCATGCACGAAGTGTTGGGGCGAGTGGATGACCGGGCCGCGGTTCTCGAACGATTCGTCGGGCAAGTATCAAACGAAGAGGCTGAAACCCTCCGCCGTATTCTCGCCGGACGCTAGTCGTGTTTGTTGCTGCCGTAGCCCTCGGCCTTGTCGCGGTGCTGCTGGCGTGGCCTGTGCCCGCACTGCTTCCCGGGGCTGCGTGGGCCTACCGCCGCCCGACCCTCGGGCTGCTCGTCTGGCAGCTCGTTGCCCTCGTGGGCGGCACCAGCATGATCGGCTCACTAGTGCTGTTCGGTGCGGCAACGTTCGCCACTGATCTACCGGATGCCGCAAATGGCATATGGATGTTCGTCACCAATAATGAATTGCCCGCAGGCTCCTCCGTGTGGTCGCTGCTCGCCCTCTCCGGCGCACTCTTTCTTACCGTGCACCTCCTGCTGAATCTTCTGGTCACCGTCATTTATGCCGAGCGGGACCGCCAGCGGCACGCTCAGCTCATCAGTCTCTTGAGCGAACCGATGAGCGATCGCCCCGGCACCCGCCTCATTGACAGCCCCGCGCCGGTGGCCTACTGCCTGCCGGGTGCCCTCAAATCGATCACCGTATTGACCGCCGGGTTGATCGAGTTGCTCGACGAGAACGAACTGCGCGCGGTCATCGAGCACGAGCGCGCGCACGTGCGATTGCGGCACGATGTCGTGCTCATTCTCTTCACCGCGTGGAAGGCATCGCTGCCGTGGCTGCCCACCGCACGCAACGCTTCGAGGGAGGTCGCCCTGCTGCTCGAAATGCACGCCGACGACACCGCCCTCAAGACGGCGGACCGCACAAGTCTCGCCCGGGCAATCCTCGTGGTTGCCGAGGGTGGCTCGACACCCTCCCACCGAAAGATCACCGCCCAGCATCACGAATCGACACCTCAAGAACTGCGGGCACGCATCCTGCGACTCGCCTAAGTTTGCGAAGGCCGCCAGCCGCCAGCCAGCATCAGAGCCGCGCTCTGGCTGAGCCCGAAGAGCGGAAGGGCCATCCACGCCGCGACGGGTGCCGCTCGCAGCCGCTATCGGTCGACGCGCGGCCCGCGCGGCCCGCGCAGGAAAGCGAGCGGAAGCGTCAGGAGGGAGATGCCCGCGGCCACGAGCACCGCAGTCGGGAAGGAGAGCCCGGCGGCCAGGGTGCCGATAAGAACTGAGCCGACGGCGGTTCCCAGGTCGAAGCCGATATTCCAGACGGCGCTCGCAGTGCCGTACTGCTCTCGTCGCACTGCGGCAAGTGAAAGCAGGAGTGTCAGGTTCTGTAGTCCGCCGTAGGCGATACCCACGAGAGTCAACCCGGCAAGAAAGAGGAGCACGCCGGTGTCATCCGGATTCTGAACGGCCAGAGCGGTGAGCACGAGCCCGAACACGGAGATCACGACCAGCGGCCACAGGAATGGTTTCGCACCATGCCGGTCAGCTAGCCCCCCGATACCCCATCGGGTAACCGCAGCGCTGAGAGTGAGCAGGGCGAGCCCACCGGCAGTCGCCGCGGGAACGGAGCTCATTTGCGGGGCGAACGTGATGAGTGCACCGCCGGCGAGAGTGACCCCGGCCAACAGGAGCATGGGGCGGAGCAGGCTACCCGCCAATAATCGCAATGGTGACGCGCCGCCGCTGCTGCTGCCGCCACCGTTCGGGAGTGGTGTCGTATCCGTGGGTGGTCGAAGCGCACGATCGGCTTCCTGTTGGCGCAATATCCGGGCCAGTCGCGGTGCGGAACTGATCCCGAGAACTGGCAGGGTGCCGAGTGCAAAAACAGTCCAGAATCCGACCGACTCTGCCAGCCACGGGCCCGCCGGAATGAGAATCACCTGCGGCACGGCAATCGCCGCACCGTAGGCCCCAATCGCGGCACCGTGCTGAGCGCGCGGGACGAGATTGGCAACCACCGTCGACCCGGCCACGGTGAGGATACCGAAACCTATCCCGCGCACGGCCGAGAGAAACAGGATCCAGGTGAGGTCGTCGGAGATGAGGAACAGCAGCGGTGGCACACCGAGCAGTGCCAGGCCTGCGGCCAATACTCGGCCGGTCCCGAGCCGAATGAGCAGTCGCGGCACAAACGGTTGAGTCAAAACCGTTGCCAGCAGCAGTAAGCCGTTCACGAGTCCAGCGCCAGCCTCGTTCGCGCCGCCATTCACTGCCCACAGTGGAACAACCGGAAGCAGCGCCGAGAAGCCACCAAAGCCGGCTGCGGTCAGTACGAGCAGCGCAGGCATTCCGGGTGCACGCCACACAGGCCCAGGGGTAACGGGGGGATTCTGACTCACGTTGCTCAACACTATGCCAACTCGAGCAACGCACGCAGCCATCCGGAGCGTTGCGCCCTGTCGCTGTTAGCCGCGCGGAACCAACCGCTGCAGCTGTGTCACATGCTTGGGTTCGAGCTCGTCGATGCTGGTGACTTCGAGCAGTTTCATGGTGCGCACGATCTGATCAGAGAGAATCTCGATCGCGCGGTCAACACCTTCGCGACCGCCAGCCATCAGCCCATAAAGGTAGGCGCGGCCGATGAGGGTGAACTTGGCGCCGAGTGCCATGGAGGCGACGATGTCGGCACCGTGCATGATGCCGGTATCGACCATAACCTCAACGTCATTGCCGACTTCGCGCACCACACTCGGCAGCAGGTGGAATGGGATGGGTGCCCGGTCAAGTTGGCGGCCGCCGTGGTTTGAGAGCAGGATGCCATCAACACCGAGGTCAGCCAGGCGTTTGGAGTCTTCCAGGTTTTGCACACCCTTGATGACGATCTTGCCGGGCCACATGTCGCGGATGATCTGCAGGTCGTCGTAGTTAATCGACGGGTCCATGGCCGAGTCGAGGAGTTCACCAACGGTGCCGCCGGTGGTGGCGAGTGAGGCGAACTCCAGCGGTGGGGTGGTGAGGAAGTCGAACCACCACCACGGTCGGGGGAGCGCATTCAAGATTGTGCCGGCGGTCAACTGCGGCGGGATCGAGAAACCGTTCCGTTTGTCACGCAGGCGGGCACCAGCCACCGGGGTGTCGACGGTGAACATGAGGGTGTCGTAGCCGGCGGCGGCAGCACGCTCGACAAGACCGTACGAGATTTCACGCTGGCGCATCACATAGAGCTGAAACCAGTTGCGACCGTCAGGGTTTGTGGCTTTCACAGCTTCAATGGATGTCGTGCCCAGCGTCGAGAGCGTGAACGGAATTCCGGCTGCCGCTGCGGCACCCGCGCCAGCAATCTCGCCCTCGGTTTGCATGAGGCGGGTGAACCCGGTGGGCGCAATACCAAACGGCATCGCGGAGGTGCCGCCCAACACTTTCGTGGTGGTATCAACGTGAGAGGCGTCACGAAGAATTGATGGATGAAATTCGATGTCTTCGAAAGCTTGGCGCGCACGGCTCAGTGAGATCTCGCCTTCGGCGGAGCCATCCGTGTAATCGAATGCCGCTTTGGGGGTGCGGCGCTTGGCGATTGCTTTGAGGTCGTAGATGGTGAGCGCACTATCGAGTCGACGCTTCTTGCCGTTGAGTTCGGGTGCCTTGAACTTCATGAGCTTCGCAAGCTCAACGGGATTGGGGAATTGACGCTTGACCATAGTGTGCCTTTAGTTGGTGCGCTCGAGGTGGGTAAGGAGGCGATCGCGCGCCCCCAGGATGTGGTCGCGGGTGAGACGCTCAGCGGTGGCGGCATCCCCGGCGGTGATCGCATCGAGAATGCCCTGGTGCTGGTCGGCGACTTCGCGGGCGGTGATCAGGTGGGCTGATTGAACCTGCCCAATGCACAGCTCAATTTCTCCCATCAGCAGTTCGTGCAGCCGGGCGATGCGGGAACTGGGCTGGCCCGCCACAAGCGCACGATGAAATTGGATGTCGTGGTGCGCAAAGTCATTGGTTGCGGTGAGCGCACGGTGCGCTGCGAGCGCTTCGGCGGGGATCGCGCCGCCTTCGGCGAGTGCTGCCATGGCGGCGGCTTCGACAATTGACCGTGTGCCAAAGAGGTCGAGGACATCGTCGTAGCTGAGCACGGGAACGCGCGCTGCTCGGTGGGCTTCGCGTCGCAGTAGGCCGTCGGCGACGAGTCGATCGATCGCGATACGGGCGGTGGGGCGGGCGACGCCAAAGCGAAGGGCGACAGCGGATTCGGTGATGGCGGCACCGGGTGCGTCGTGCTGCGCGATGATGTCTGCCCTCAGCTTCTGGGCTACCGTTTCTGGGAGCACTGCTGCGTTCTCGATCACTGCCGGACCCTCCGTCGTTGGTTTATATTGTTAGACAATCTAGCAGAATGTCTAACAAAGTGAAATAGCGACCTGCTATGTTGACCAGATATGTTTTAGGGCGCAACAAAGGAGATGGCATGACGGATCGCTTAGCGTGGGGAATTCTCGGCACCGGATCGATTGCGAGTTCGCAAACCAGTGATCTCATCGAGCACGGCTTCACCGTTGCGGCCGTCGGCTCCCGCACCGTGGAGTCTGCCACCGCGTTCGCAACGAAGTATGGCATCCCGACCGCCCACGGGAGCTACGAAGAGCTCGTTGCCGACCCCAACGTTGATGCGATCTATGTCGCCTCCCCGCACCCCTTCCATGAAGAGCATGCGCTGCTCGCGGTGAATGCCGGCAAACACGTGCTCGTGGAGAAAGTGTTCACCATGAATGCCGCCCAGGCGGAGACCGTCGTTGCCCGGGCATCCGAACTGGGGCTCGTGGTGCTGGAAGCCATGTGGACCCGCTACCTGCCCCACATGGTGCGCATTCGCGAACTAGTGAAGAGCGGTGCGCTCGGAAGCATCCGCAGCGTGATCGCCGATCACAACCAGAACCTGCCCCGAGACCCGCTCCACCGAATCAACAACCCGGCCCTCGGCGGTGGGGCACTACTCGATCTTGGCATCTACCCGCTGTCCTTCGCCTATGACATCCTCGGAACGCCGACGAACGTCGTCGCTGTCGCGACCAAAACTGCTACCGGTGTTGATCGTCAGACGTCGATGATTCTGAGCTACGGCGACGAGGCCCAAGCGGTCCTGCAAACCACCCTCGACCTGCGAGGGTCGAACCGCGCTGCGATCGTCGGCAGCGAAGGCCGCATCGAGATCGACGAGACCTGGTACCAGCCGACCACGTTCACTCGTTTTGATGCAGACGGCACTATCGTCGAAGAATTTGATGGCACCGTCACCGGTCGTGGGATGCAGTTTCAGGCGGCAGAACTCGAACGTCTTGTGGCCGCCGGTGACCTCGGCAATGACATTCTGTCACCGCGCGAGAGCGTGCAGATCATGCATACGCTCGATGAGATTCGTCGACAGATCGGCCTGAGCTACCCGATGCTCGACGAGAACTAGACAGCGCCGACCTGACGCTAGCGCGAACGCGGAAGATATCGCTTCGGCGAAAAGGCGGTCGCAACGAGTGAACGCAGCGCCTCAAGCGATCCCTCGACGAAACCCTGAGCCCGCGCCTGAATCAGCACATTACCAATCGCGGTCGCCTCAACAGGCCCAGCCAGCACCGGCATCCCGCTGCGGTCGGCGATGAGTTGGCAGAGCAACTCGTTTTGCGAACCACCACCCACGATATGGATGACCGACACTGTTTTGCCTGACAGCACTGAGGCCGTTCGCACGGCATCCACGAAGGCAACGCTGAGGCTTTCGATGATGCTGCGCACAAACTCCACGTGCGATTGCGGTGCGGGGAGGTCGTGCTCGGTGCACCAAGTGGCAATGCGTTCGGGCATTCCGTCGGGGGCCATGAACCCGGGGTCATTCGCATCGAAGGTTGGCACCGTCACGGTGAGTTCGGATGCCGCAGCCAACAACTGAAGAAGGTCGACACTGGCGTCATCCTTCTGCCATTCGCGCACGCACTCGCTCAGCAGCCACAGGCCCATCACGTTGTGCAGGTAGCGCACGCGCCCGTCGACACCGCCCTCGTTGGTGAAGTTTGCGGCACGGCTCGCTTCGGTCACCACGGGCGAATTGAGTTCAACACCCACCAGGCCCCAGGTGCCACACGAAATGTAGGCAAAGTCGTCGCTGGTGGCGGGCACGGCAACGACGGCGGAGGCGGTGTCATGCGATCCGACAGCAACCACATCGGCACGGATGCCGAGCTCGTCGCGCACCCGCCCGATAGTCGTGCCCGGGACCACAAGCTCGGGGAACAGGCGGCGGGGCAATCCGAGCTTCTCGATGAGGGCGTCATCCCACTGGCCGCTCGCAACGTTGAGCAGCCCCGTGGTTGACGCGTTGGTGTGTTCGGCAACCTGGCGCCCTGTCAGCCAGTAGCTGATGAGGTCGGGCACCAGCAGAAAGCTGTCAGCGGCGGCAAGGTGTGGCTCGGCCGCAAACTGGTAGAGCGTGTTGAACGGTAAGAACTGCAGCCCATTCGACGCGTAGAGCTCCGCATGGTTGGCGATAGCATGCACCCGCTCGACCCCGGCCGCGGTGCGGTCGTCACGGTAGTGAAACGGTGGGGCGATCATCCGCCCGCCAGACATCAGCGCATAGTCAACCGCCCACGAATCGACACCGATGCTTGACAGCTGTGGTTCTTCGCGAACGGCCGCAGCCAGCCCAGCGAGCACACTCGTGTACAGAGCGTCAATATCCCAGTGCAAACCATCGTCACGCCGCACCGGACCATTCGGAAAACGCGCAACCGGGCGAACACTGAGCTCGTTATGGCTGACCTGGCCGAGCATGACCCGGCCGCTGGTGGCACCGAGGTCAATTGCCGCAACGGTGGCGTTCATCGCAGGAACGCCGCCGCAACACCGGCGTCCACCGGAATGTGCAGCCCGGTGGTGTGACTGAGGTCAGGGCCCGTGAGCACCGAAACCGCGTTGGCGACGTTCTCGGGAAGAACTTCACGCTTGAGGATAGTGCGCTGGGCGTAGAACTTGCCCAGATCTTCCTCTTCAACGCCGTACGTTTTGGCGCGGTTGGCGCCCCACCCTGCCGCAAAAATTCCGGAACCACGCACCACACCGTCAGGGTTAATGCCGTTGACCTTCACCCCGTGCTCGCCCAACTCAACCGCAAGCAGTCGCACCTGATGGGCCTGGTCAGCCTTCGTCGCCGAATACGCAATGTTGTTGGGGCCGGCGAATACCGAATTCTTCGATGAGATATAGATCACATCGCCGCCCATGGCCTGCTCGATGAGAACCGGGGCGGTGGCCTTCGAGACGAGGAATGAACCCTTGGCCATGATGTCGTGCTGGAAGTCCCAATCCTGCTCAGTGGTCTCCAGCAGTGGCTTCGAGAGCGAAACGCCCGCATTGTTCACAACAATATCGATGCCGCCAAACGCGAGCAGAGCATCCTGCACCATGCGTTCAATCGCGGCAGCATCAGTTACGTTGACCTTCAACCCGATTGCGACGTCGCTGTTGCCAATCTCGGCGGCCGCAGCCTGAGCCTTCTCGAGGTCGAGATCAGCGATGATGACGCAGGCGCCGTCCGCGGCCAGGCGAGTAGCGATTGCTTTGCCGATTCCGGATGCGGCACCGGTGACGAGGGCAATGCGCGTTGCGTGCGACTTAGGCTTCGGCATCCGCTGCAGCTTGGCTTCTTCAAGTGCCCAGTATTCGATGCGGAACTTCTCGGCGTCACTGATGGGCGCGTAGGTGGAGAGAGCTTCCGCGCCGCGCATGACGTTGATGGCGTTCACGTAGAACTCGCTGGCAACGCGCGCGGTCTGTTTGTTGGCGCCGTAGCTGAACATTCCGACGCCGGGAATGAGCACGATCAGCGGGTCAGCCCCACGAATTTCGGGGGAGTCATCGGTGGCGTGCTTGTTGTAGTACGCGGTGTAGTCCTTGCGGTATTCGTCGTGCAGTTCTTTGAGACGCTCGATGCTCTTCTCAACCGACGCGTTGGCGGGAACGTCGAGCAGCAGTGGCTTCACCTTCGTGCGCAAGAAGTGGTCGGGGCAGCTGGTGCCCAACTTGGCAAGCTTGGGCGCATTGGCGGATGCTAGAAACTCGAGCACTTCGTCGGAGTCGGTGAAGTGGCCAACCATGGGGCGGTCGTGGCTCGCGATTCCTCGGATCGTGGCGGCCAGAGCGGCAGCTTTCGTGCGACGTTCGTCTTGGGGAAGGGCCGCATTCTTGGTGACGGCACGACCGAATGGGGCTTTCTTGCCCTTGGCGGCGATGTAGTCTTCCGCAGTCTTGATGATCCAGAGACTGTTCTTCTCGGCCTCATCGCTGGTCTCGCCCCAGGCAGTGATGCCGTGGCCACCGAGAATGCAGCCGATCGCTTTCGGGTTCTTCTCCTTGATGGCCGCGATGTCGAGTCCGAGCTGGAATCCGGGGCGGCGCCAGTCAACCCACACAACCTTGTTGCCGAATGCTTTCTTGGTGAGTTTCTCGCCATCTTTCGCGGTCGCAATAGCGATTCCGGAATCTGGGTGCAGGTGGTCGACGTGGGCGGCATCCACAAGTCCGTGCATGGCGGTGTCAATGGATGGCGCAGCTCCTCCCTTGCCGTGCAACGTGTAGTCGAACGCGGCGACCATCTCATCTTCGCGCTCAACACCGGGGTAAACGTTGGTGAGCGCGCGCATACGGTCGAGGCGCAACACCGCTAAACCAGGCTCGGTGAGGGTGCCGAGGTCTCCGCCGGAGCCCTTCACCCACATCAGTTCGACCGGCTCGCCCGTGACGGGATCGGTTTCGGTGCCCTTCGCCGACGTGTTTCCGCCAGCGTAATTGGTGACGCGCGGGTCAGAACCGAGACGGTTCGAGCGGGCGATGAGTTCAGCTGCAGTGGGGTTCGTCATCCGAGTGTCCTGTATCGTCGCGTTTGTTAGTATTTGTGACATCTAACAGTAAATTACCAGCTGGTGCAAGGGGCCACACTAAAGTAGCTCAACAATCTCGCGGTAGCCGTCGAGCCGGGCGTCACGCGGATCCAATTCCGTTATGAGAAGGCTTACATCACGCAGATTGAAGCTCAACGCGATGGATCGATCATCCAATTTTGACGAATCGAGACACAGGATGGTTTCTCTCGCGGTGCTTGCAAAGGCTTGTTTTACTTGGCTTTCGGCAAGCGAAACTTCTGAACTCCCTAAAGACGCGTCGATTGCGCTCGCCGAGGAGAAGAATCGTGAGTACAACATCGACGAAGCACCTTGGCAGGCGAGAAGGCCCACGAGACTTTCCGTATTGGGTTCGGATTCGCCGCCGGTCAGGACTCCGGTTACACCGGGAAACGGGCGCATGCAGATGAAGTTCTCGAATGAGTTCGTGGCGACCGTGAGTCCATCGCGGGCTCCAAGAGTGCTCGCGATGGTGCCAGCTGTAGTTGAAGCATCGAGCCCAATTGCCCCGGACTGCGGGATTAGGGCGGCAGCCTTCGCGGCGATGATTTGCTTTGCTCGAGCGCGCACCGCCCGGCGTTCATCGAATGGGCGGGGACCGGCAATCGACACTGCCCCGCCGCGTACCCGTCGCAACAAGCCCTCAGCTTCCATGTGATCGAGGTCTCGGCGCACGGTCATGGCCGATACCGAGAGCTCTCCAGCGATGTTGTCGAGCCGAATCGCTCCATCCTGGTTCAGCCTTTCGAGCAGCATGGTTTTTCGCTGCTGTGCGCCCAGAGTGCCAATTGTGGCCATGGTGCTCCTCGGTGGTGGTGTGAGATTTCATGTTACAACCCACGTCTTCGCACGTGTTGGGCATCGCGAGGCGTCGCAATGCCGCCAATTCGTGTGTGCGTTGACACTCTCCCCTCACGGGTGGTAGGTTCACTGAACACCGGTTCATTGAACCAGATAAGGCAAAGCAGCCTGTGCACATCGCCTCGCTGCCGCTACAGCGTGAACGAAGGAGAAAATGCACATGGTTGACGGAGCCTACGAGAGCGTCGCTTCAAGCACAGTCGGAATGGATCGCGCGCTTAACGCGGGCAAAGGCATTGTGCAACTTGCGCCGACGTGGGTTCCTCGTGCCTTCTGCACCCCTGGCCGCCGCATCCGATTGCACCCCGACGATTACTTTCCGTTCGCGCAGGGTCGTGGTGGCGTAGACGAGCGTTGGCTCTCGTCGGCAGTGCGTGCAGACAACGGTCCCCTCACCGGCGCCAATGAGGGACTCAGCCTCGTCGTCGACCCTGATGGCGGCCCGCTGTTGCCGTTCGATGAGTTCGTCGGGCACCACAAGGCGGAAGCAATCGGAAGTCGCCTCTGGAACAAACATCAGAGCTGGCCGATGTACTCGAAATTCTTTGATAATCAGCAAGCCCTGCCTTTTCACGTTCATCACACGGATGAAAAAGCGGCTCTCGTAGACAAGCCTGGCAAGCCTGAGGCGTACTACTACTCACCGCACATGAACAACCATTTGGGTGACCAGCCCATCTCTTTCCTCGGATTTCAACCGGAAGTAACCACTGACCAGGTCAAGGCGCGTCTCATGCGCTTCCGTGACGGGGGAGACAACCGAATTACTGATCTTTCCCGCGGGTATCGCACACAATTGGGCACCGGCTGGGATATCCCGTCTGGTGTGCTTCACGCTCCCGCGAGCATTTGCACTTATGAACCTCAAGCAGCCTGCGATGTCTTCTGCATGTGCGAATCCTGGAGTAATAACCGCGAAGTTCCCGAAGAGCTTTTGTGGAAGGATGTCCCGTCGGAGCACCACGGTGACTTTGACTTCATCATCTCCCTGCTCGACTGGGAGAAGAACATCGACCCGAACTTCGTGACCAACCGATTCATGGCCCCATACTCGACGGCACATTCGCTGGCCGATGGAGAGCGCGACTACGTTGAGAAGTGGATCGTCTATCGCTCGCCGCATTTCAGCGCTAAAGAGCTGACAGTGCGTCCGGGGGCAACCGTAACTATTACGGATGCTGATGCCTATGGGCTTATCGCAGTGCAGGGAAATGGCACACTAGGAAATCACGACATTGCCGCCGTCACCCTCATCCGCTTCGGCCAGCTGAGCCAGGATGAGTTCTTTGTGACGGAAGCTGCGGCGCGCGCGGGTGTAACTGTCACCAACCGCTCGTCGACTCAAGACCTCGTCATCCTGAAGCACTTCGGCCCGGAGAACGCTGAGTTGGGCCTCCATGTCTAGCGTGTTTGGCCTTAGAGGCGGAGCTCTGAGACAGCGAGTTGGCTCGCTGTCTCAGGTCGTCAGACTCGACAGCTTTATTGAGGCTGAAGGACCAGCACGGGGTTCACGTCGCCTGCGCGTTGTGAACGGTGGGGGAATCGAGCTTGAGCTGCATCCCGACCGGGCACTCGACATCGGACAGCTAACATTCGAGGGAATCCCGATTGCATGGATTTCGCCTACCGAAATTACCGCCCCTGAGCTCTATGAGCCTGAGGGCGCCAGGTGGCTTCGTACATTTGGAGGCGGCCTGCTCGCGACCTGCGGCCTAGATAATTTTGGGCCAGCGAACGAGGACGAGGGCGAGGCTTTCGGGTTGCACGGCAGAATTGGTGCACAAAAGTCCCGCGTCGTGCGGGCTGAGGCAACTGATCGCGAGGTCGTTGTCGAGGCGGTGACACGTCAGGCTGCGGTGTTCGGCGAGAACTTTGTCCTCCGTCGCAGAATATCTACAGAAGTCGGTTCGAACTCGTTCTTGCTCGAAGACACCGTCACCAACGAGTCTTTCGATGAGCAGCCGCACATGATTCTCTACCACATCAACGTCGGCTGGCCACTGCTCTCCGAGTCGACGCTTGTCGACATTCCCGCCATCCTCACGGTGGCGAGAGACGAGATCGCTGAGATCGGGATCGAGTCGTGGAATTTAGGCGACGTACCGACTGCAGGGTTCAAAGAACAGGTATTTAGGCACACGCTTGACCGTCAGTTGCCGGCTCGGATTCGGGTAACAAATCCTGAACTGGGGTTGGAGCTGAGCCTCGAGTTTGCGGGCGATGAACTCCCCTGGCTCTATCAGTGGAAGATGGTCGGGCAGGGGAACTACGCACTCGGCATCGAGCCCGCTAACAGCCCCAACGTATTCGGGCGCAGCGCAGCTAGAGCTGCGGGAGAACTGCCGACCATTCCCGCTGGGGAAAGCGTTCGATACAGCGTGCGGTTCACCCTTGAGCGGACCGCGGGATCCGATAGCGGTCGCGACGAAGGGAGTTCAGCATGACAGTCGGCACGACTCACGAAGTCGCTCTAAGGATGACCGGAATTACCAAGTCATTTCCCGGTGTTATGGCACTCCAAGACGTTGATCTAGAGATCAACGAGGGAGAAGTGCATGCAATCGTTGGCGAGAATGGCGCGGGCAAATCCACGCTGATGAAGATTCTTGCCGGTTTTTACCAGCCCGACAGCGGTGAAATTGAGGTGGGAGGGCGCAACGCCAGCCACTGGAACCCCCGCGAAGCTCGCACCCGTGGCATCGGGATGATCTACCAAGAATTGAATCTCGTCCCAGATCTCACGGTTGCCGAGAACATCAGTCTTGGGGCCATGCCCAAGCGGGGACCTTTCGTTGATTATCGGGCGATGAACGCGAAGGCCTCAGCGGTGCTTCGCGAGCTCGATACCGACATCGATCCAGGAACCCGGCTCGGCGACCTGTCAATCAGTCAGCAACAGTTGGTTGAGATCGCGAAAGTGGTTGCCCGTGAACCCAACGTTGTGGTGTTCGACGAGCCCACATCCTCGCTCGGTGACAAAGAAACGCGCGTGCTCTTCAAAGTGATCACGACAATGCGTGATCGTGGAATAGCAATCATTTACATCAGTCACCGTCTTCGAGAGGTGATGGAAATTGGTGACCGCGTTACCGTGCTCCGTGATGGCCGCCATGTCGAGACCCGCGATGTGCTTGGCATCACCCCGGACGAAATGGTTCGCCTGATGGTGGGGCGCGACCTCAGCGAGATGTTCCCCAAGTTGGATCTTGAGCTCGGGCAACAGGTCCTTTCTATCGAGGGTGCATCGCGAGAAGGTCAGTTCGACAATGTGACGCTGGATGTTCGTGCGCACGAAATTGTAGGGCTCGCGGGTCTCGTCGGTTCTGGACGCACAGAGATCGCACGTGCGCTGTTTGGTCTTGATCGCCTTGAGCAAGGAACGATCACGCTCAGCGGCGAGACGGTGAAGATTCGTTCACCTCGTCAGGGCGTCGCCGCTGGAATCGCCCTTGTTCCCGAAGATCGTAAAGGTCAGGGGATCATTCCCGGGCTCTCGGTTCGAGAAAATTTCACGCTGCCGGTGATTACGCGAATCACTAACGCTCTTCTGATCTTCTTGGGCAGAGAGCGAAAGATTGTGACCGAGATGGCCGATCGGCTGAAGGTAAACCCGCCTCAGGTCGAACGCCCCCTCAATGTTTTCAGCGGCGGAAACCAGCAGAAAGTTGTCTTAGGCAAGTGGCTGCTGTCGAAGCCGTCGTTGCTCATCCTGGACGAACCCACGCGCGGCGTCGACGTGGGAGCGAAAGCTGACATCCACCACATCATCGGCGAATTCGCCCAGGCCGGCGGTGGTGTTCTCATGATTAGTTCCGAGCTCCCCGAACTGCTTGCCGTGTGCGATCGGATTTTTGTGCTGCATGAAGGCATTGTCGCCGCGGAGATTTCCCGTGCGGACGCCACGGAAGAGTCGGTCATGCGTGCGGCAACAGGTCAGGAGGTGGCCGCGTGAATCAGCTTGTCGCACCAGCACGCGATCTAGATAAAAGCACAACCCCGGGAGCGCTTTTCAGCACTCTTAGTATCCCCATCGCGATTGTGGCACTTGTCGTAATCGGATCGATTGCATCGCCGTCATTCTTGACGGTCAATAACCTGACGAACGTGCTCAATGCCAACTCGGCAGTCGGGCTTGTGGCTTTGGGCATGACCTTTGTGATGGTCTCGGGAGGTCTTGCCGATCTTTCTGTGCCGGCGAACGTAGCCATGGGCGCACTCGTTACTTTGGGTGCTCAGGATGCAGTGGGCATTGGCGCAGCTGCAGCGCTTGGCTTATTGGTGGCTACTCTCGGGGGCGCAGTCAACGGCGTGTTGATTGGCTACCTTCGGATCAATCCGATCATCGCCACGCTTGGCACGGGCTCTGTTCTGCTCGGCCTTAGCCAACTCCTGGTGGGTGGCGGCATTGTTTACTCACAGCCCAACGAACTCGCTAATTTTGTGAAGAGCAGTATCTTGGGAATCCCCGTTCTCATCTGGGTGTTCGTATTTGTCGCTCTAATTCTGCATCCACTGCTGGCCAGAACTGCTTTTGGTCGGTGGAACCTCGCGGTTGGCGGCAACTACCGGGCAGCACAGGCGAGTGCTGTTCCGGTGCGCTTCACTAAAGCCGCGGCATTTGCAATGACCGGTTTTCTCGCGGGGCTGTGTGGGGTGTTATTGGCGCTCAGCAACGGTCAAGCACGGCCAATCATCGGTACCGGGTATGAGTTTGTCGCGATCACGGCGGTGGTCATCGGTGGCACCAGTGTGTTTGGTGGCAACGGAAGTGTGCTGCGCACTGTTGGTGGGGTGCTCATCACGGCTCTTATCGGCAACTTGATCATCTTGCTTGGGTTTCCGAGCCAAGCAACCGGGCTCATCACTGGCGCGATCGTTCTGGCGGCTGTCGGCGTCGATGCGTACTTCCGACGGAAGGCAGGCAGGCAATGAAGCACTTCGACATCGCACTGATCGGCACTCGCGCGGTTCAGTACCGACTTCTGGTTATGCTGCTCGCGGTCGCCATTTTCGGCGGCGTGAGCGTTGATGACTTTCTCACGATGGATACGCTCCAGTCGGTGATCGATCGCGCAACGGTTGTCGGCTTCTTGGCTCTCGGCCTAACCCCGGTCTTGATCGCTGGACAAATCGATCTGTCTATTGGATCGATGATGTCCATGGCGGGTATTACAACGATCTTCCTGCAGCCATTCATCGGCAACCTCCCCGCTGCCGGTGTCGGTGTTCTTGTGGGCGTGCTGATCGGCGCGATTAACGCTCTGATGGTTGTTGTCTTCAAGATCAACTCGCTCGTGGCCACGTTGGCAACGCTGTTAATCTTTGCGTCACTTGCGCTATTGCTAACAAATTCCTACCCTCTGAGCTCGGAAGACCCGATCTTCGGGCTTCCGCTGACCGCTGACTTTTTAGTCATCCTCACGCCACGCTCGGCGATCTTTCTGATCGCTGCTGTACTCATGTTCGTGTGGCTCAAACTCACCCCCACAGGGCGAAACCTATACGCGGTCGGTAGTGACGCGAGTGCTGCTACCTCCAGCGGAATCAATTCCAACGGCTACATTGCGGCATCGTTTGTCCTTTCAGGCTTTTTCGCTGGCGTAGCCGGGATGATGCAGTCCCTGAGCACGGCGGCAGGATCACCAGTTGCTGGCGCGGTCATGCTCATTCCGGCAATTACCGCGGTGGTTATTGGAGGTACCCGCCTTGAGGGTGGTCGAGGTTCCTCCCTCGCAACACTGGGCGGTGTCCTCGCATTGGGCGCTCTGACTACCGCGCTTGAGTACAACGGAGTTCCGTCGTATACGCAAGCGATCTACACCGGTCTTCTCCTGATTCTGTTGATCAGTCTCGACCGCATCGTTTCCGGAAATTCCGGCACAACTTCCCGCGCGCGAAGAAGCGTGAGGGTTGCACCAAGAAACTCACCACACCCTAGGAGGAACGCATGATTGCACGTCGAAAAATGTTCGTTGCGTCGGCTGCTGCCGCTGTCTTGTTCGCAGTTGCGGGCTGCGCTAGCACCGACTCAGGTACCGCATCCGGTGACTCGGATGGTGTTGAGGGCAAGAGCATCTGCTACGTAACTCTCGCCAACTCGCACCCCTACGTCACCCCTGCCAACGAGGGCGCTCAGGCTGCTGCTGATGCAGCCGGGGTTGAACTCACGATCGTCAGTGAGGAGTTCTCCGCCCAGGTTGGCGCTGAGCAACTCAACTCCTGTGTCTCGCGGGGGGTAGACGGAATTCTACTGTGGCCCGCTGACGAGAACAGTTACCTTCCCGGTCTGCTGAAGGCCGAGCAGGCAGGCATTCCCGTCGTCGCCATTGACACTCGTGCAGGTGAAGAGTCGATGAAACTGATCGCCTCGTTTGCCGGAGCTGACAAGTATGACCAGGGCAAGATCAGCGCTCAGCAGCTCGATAAAGCGCTGGAAAGCACGGGCGGCATCGTTGTGATCGCAGGCCAGGCTGGCAACGGAACTGAGATCGCGCGAAGCGGCGGATTCCTTGATGAGCTCGAGAATCTCAACTCGGGCCTCGAGATCTTGGCCACAGTGAACGCGGACTTTGACCAGCAGAAGGCCCTCGTGGCATCGCGCGACTTGATCACGAAGTTCGGTGCTGACATCAAGGGTGTCTACGCTCAGGATGACACCATGGCGAAGGGCTTCCTCCAGGCGCTCGAAGAGAGCGGGCTCGGTTTTGTGCCCGTTGTTGTGGGCATCAATGGTGAGGCTGGCGCTTTCGACAACATCCGCGAAGGGAAGCAGTTCAGCACCATCCTGCAGCCTCCTTTCCGCAATGGCGAGCTCGCCATTGAGACGCTCATCGCTGTGATGAAGGGTGAGACGGTGCCCGAAATGGTTCCTCTGGAGAACACGGTTGTTGACAGCTCCAACGTCGATACCCTCGAACCTGCAATGTAGTTCGAGACAAATTCAGTAATGGTGGGGCCACGCTCAATAGCGTGGCCCCACGTTCTTAACGGAGGAGAAAGGGCTAGCAATGGTCGATACAACGGCAAAAACAATTGGCATTGGCCTTATTGGCGATGGCCTGATGGCTAAAGAGCATTCGATGGCGTGGCGAAACGTGCGCGCAGTATTCGGAGATCTGCCGCTTGAACCCCGGCTCGTAACTCTCGTGCATCCCACTCTTGATCGCGCGCGTGCGGCGGCTCAGCAGTACGGCTTCGAGCGGGCATCTGAGTCATGGCAGGACGTCGTGAATGACCCCGAGATTGATGTAATCAACATAGTGACACCCAACGCATTCCATGAAGAAGTAGCTATCGCTGCCGCACGAGCGGGAAAGCATGTGTGGTGTGAGAAGCCGCTCGCGCTCACGGCGGCGGGTGCGCGCGCCATGACGGAAGCTGCTGAAGCTGCGGGAATCTCCACACAGGTGGGATTCACCTATTTGCAAAACCCAGGAATCGTTTTGGCCCGTCAACTTATTGACGCCGGTGAGCTGGGCGAACTTATCTCTTTCACAGGATTCTTTAGCGCAGACACCATGATCGACCCCGAGGTCCCCTATACCTGGCGCACGGATCGTGCGCGCGCAGGCGGGGGAGCGCTCGGCGACCTCGGTTCCCACATGATTTCTATCGCGCACCACCTCGTTGGCGGTATCGGACGAGTGAGCGGTCTCACAAAGACTGTCGTAACTGAGCGAACGGATGCACACGGCATCCGCCATTCGGTTGATAACGATGACTACTCGCTGACGCTGCTCGAGTTTTCCAATGGAACAATTGGATCGATGCAGGCCAGCCGGGTCTCAGTCGGGCGTGCATTCGAAGTGTCCTTTACATTGACAGGCACTCGCGGCGCTATCCGGTTTAGCCAACAAGACAGCCACAAGCTTGAGGTGTCGTTGGCGTCGGATGCCCTCGATACCCACGGATTTCGAACCATAGAGCTGGGACCGCAGCATGGTCTTTACGGGGCACTTTGGCCAATGTCGGGCATCAATATTGGGTTGCACGAGCTCAAAATCTTCGAAGTAAAGAAATTTATTGATGCGATCGCCGCGGGAACAACCTCATCTCCCGACTTTCGTGAGGCGTGGGAGGTGCAGAAAGTAGTTGAGTCGATCGAAGAGTCTGACCGGCTGCGTTCGTGGTGTGAGGTCTCTTAGGTCGCGGCCGGGCCGGTTGATGCACGGATAATCAGCTCGGGCTCGAAAATAACGTGCTCATGAACGTGCGCCGTACCCTGCTCAATTTCGTCAAGAATCATTCGTACGGCAGTGCGGCCAAGTTCGTTTCGAGGTTGGCGCACCGTCGTAAGGGGAACCGTAGAGGCCCCGGCCCATTCGAGGTCATCAAACCCGATGATCGATATCTCCCCGGGTACAGAGATCCCATCGAGAACAAGTTCTTGCAACACGCCAAGTGCGAGCATGTCGTTGGCGCAGAAAACTGCTGTAGGACGCTCTGCGCGCGGGCGCTCGGCGATGATTCGCCCCGCATTGCGGCCTTCGTCAAACTTCCACGAGGGGGCATCGATTCGCTCGATGCTCGACTCCGAAAATCCTGCTGCGGACGCGGCATTGAGGAGGCCTTCGAACCGGTGGTCGACCTGACGCGAAATTGATGCGCCCCCAACAAAGGCGATTCGGCGGTGCCCGAGTTCAAGCAGGTGTTCACCTGCGAGTCGACCTCCAGCCGTGTCGTCGGTGGCAAGCCAGCAGCATGGTCGGTCGCCAGAGATGCGGTCGACATAGACCACTGGTACACCGCGTTGGATTAGTTCTTCAAGTCGTGGGTTTCGCTCGTCGACGGGCGTAATCATGATGCCGTGAACACGCTGTTGCACCAGCAGGTCAAGGTTCTGCTGCTCGCGTGACGGGTCCTCACCGTTATGCACGATCACGACCCCGACACCAAAATCTTTCGCGGCAGCTTCTGCGCCGAGTGCAACGTCAACGAAGAAGGGGTTGCCCATGTCGGCGAGAGCGAAGCCGAGTGTTCGTTCGCGCCCTGTACGATACTGTCGAGCATTTGCGACGGGAACGAACTCAAGCTTTTCGATTGAGCTCAGCACCTTCTCGCGGGTCGAGGCGTTGACGTAGCTGGGGCGATTAAGTACGTTGCTGACGGTGCCCGCCGACACACCAGCATGCCGTGCTACGTCCCGAATATTCGCCATTGCGCCTTCCGCTACCTTTGATTCATTGAACCGAACCCAAAGTAAGCGTACACCTCGCGCGGTGTTACTGCGGCGGTTAGCGAGTATTGGTCAAGAGCACATCGCCGCAGAGCGACAACCGCGCGGAAGATGTCGCCCTGGCGACGGTACCCAGAGGCTTACGCTCCCCAGCCGGCCTGCACGCCACCGACCCGGTCTTCTGCGATCTTCTGCTGGTAGCCCGAAGCGGCATACGCGGCCATCGGGTCAGCGGGAAGCCCACGCGATTCGCGCCACGCGGCAAGGTCTGTGCGTACGTCGGTGTAGAAGGCATCCATCAGAATCCCATTGGCACCAAGAACGTCGCCGGCATCCTGTGCAACCGTCAGCGCCCCGGTATCGACGAGCAGTGCACGCGCGGTCATCTCCTGCACGTTGAGCACGGAACGCATTTGGCCGGGAATCTTGTCTTCAACGTTGTGGCACTGGTCAAGCATGAAAGCGACTCCGCTGTCTGTGCCGTAACCGCCCCCGCGAATAACCTCGAAGAGGATGCGGAACAGTTGGAACGGATCCGCTGCACCAACGATTAGGTCATCGTCGGCGTAGAAGCGCGAGTTGAAATCGAAGGAGCCGAGCTTGCCGAGACGCAGCAACTGCATCACGATGAACTCAATGTTGGTGCCGGGAGCGTGGTGGCCGGTATCGAGACACACGAGGGCGCGCTCGCCGAGGGCCGCTACCTGGGCGTAACTGGTTCCCCAGTCGGGCACGTCCATGTGGTAAAAAGCGGGCTCGAAGAATTTGTATTCGAGCACCATGCGCTGCTCGTCACCAAGACGCTCATAAATCGTCCGGAGTGATTCGGCGAGACGATCCTGGCGACCGCGCAGGTCGGCCTGGCCGGGGTAGTTTGAGCCGTCAGCAAGCCAAATCTTGAGGTCACGTGACCCGGTCTGGTCCATGATGTCAATGCACTCAAGGTGGTGGTCGATCGCCTTCCGGCGAATTGTGGGGTCCATGTGGGTGAGGGAACCGAACTTGTAGTCGTCGTCTTGGAACGTGTTTGAGTTGACCGTGCCGAGCTCGACACCGTGCCCATTGGCAAAGCTACGCAGTGCGCTGTAGTCCTCGACCTTGTCCCACGGGATGTGGAGGGCCACCGACGGCGACAGTGCCGTGTATTTGTGCACCTGGGCGGCATCCGCAATTTTTTCTTCGGGGGTGCGGGGAGTGCCGGGGGTGCCAAAAACTTTGAAGCGCGTGCCGGAATTGCCAAAGGCCCAGGAGGGCAGCTCGATAGCTTGTTCTTCGAGGCGGGAGGTGATGTCACTGAATTGCGCCATTAGAGTTCATGCTTTCTACTGGAGTTTTGACCGGTGGTTAGGTCGGGATTGTGGTCGGTGGGTTTCTGTCGCCTGCTCACCTCAAGCTGATCCGCAAGATTAAAGACTTCTGTCAGCGGAATGAAGCCCTCATCGGGGGGAACATCTAAGTCCACAAAGTGATCGCCCATGAGTGCTTGCCAGCGGGCGTTCACTTCAGTCTTCGCCATCGCACGCTGCGCTGCCGCCAGATCATCGCACTCGACGTAGCCGATCAGCATGCCGTCGGCACGCAGGAAGAGCGAGTAGTTGTGCCAGCCGGTCGCTGCGAGTGCTTCGAGCATTTCTGGCCACACGGCTGCGTGCGCCTCTGTGTAGGCCTCAATATGGTCAGGCTTCACTTGAAGCTGAAAGCAATAACGGTTCACGGGTGCAGTCCTAACGCCACTTCGGCAGTTCGGTCATGTCGACGTGGCGGTGTTCGATCCCCAGCAGGCTGGCGGCGGCGTGGATGTCGCCGGCCACGTGCCCAACGCACAACGCCCAGTGGTGACCGACACCGGTCTGCGACCACTCGTCCACCCACTCACCAGGGTCGCCCCCGAAGGAGACGCGGGAGGTGGTGTTGCCGATCGCCAGCAGTGGGCCGGGGGTTACGGTGCCCTCGCTGGTGATGAAGGTATAGCTGCCGTCACGATCCTGACCGATTCCGAAGGTCGTGACCGGGCCCTGCTTCACATCGAACTCAACAGAGACGCCGTAGCCGCGTTTGCCGTGGTAAACACCGAGGCCGCGCAGCAGCGGGTCACGCTCAGAGACGGCGAGGTGGGCGGGGCCGTCGTGGCCCATCTCGACCACATCATCGAAGAAGTTGAGAGCCTGAATCTCGGTGAAGGAACCACCGGCGCCAATCGTGTGGGCGGCGAGCATTGCCAGGCTGGTGCGCAGTTCATATTCGCCCACAAAGGGGATGCCGCGGGCGGTCAGCAGGGAGGAACCAAGAATCATGCCGGCACCGAGGCGCTCATGCTGCTCGCCGTTGAGACCGCGGTGGTAGTAGGCGGCCGAGTCGAGGTCGAAATCCTCGACCAGGCGATCAAGCCCCACACTCACCTTGGCGCCCCACGCGAAGTCCTCTTCGCGCACCGATCCATCGAGTTCAAATAGCTCGCGCGCGAGGTTCATGCGCTCCGTGACCTGCGTATCCGTCACCTCGTCAACGCGCACGCGGAGGTCGTCGAATTCGAGCACCTCCACGTGGGAACCGAAGTGGGTGGAGACGAGCGTGAGGTCGGTGGAGACGTCAAGCATCCCCGGGTAGACGTGGCCCATGAGGCCGTGGCGAGCGTGACGCAGGGTGGCGCGTACCTTTGCGGCATTCACCCAGCGGTTGATACGTGCCCAGGCACGCTCATCCTTGAGGTGGCCAGAGACGCTGCGAAACTCGATCCCGGCGCGCTTGAAGACATTGGCGACCTCGGGAACGGGGCACTGACCGCAGTAGGCGAGCCACTTCCCGGTGTCGAAGTTGGCGTGATCCATCGCCTCGGTGGGCTGGAGATCAATGACGAGAACGGGGGACTTCGAGCGCTGGGCAATGGGCAGCACCATCGACGCGGTGAGGTAGGTGGTCAAAAAAATGACAATGAGATCGCAGTCAGCCCGGCGCAGTTTCTCGGCAGCGACGGCTGCCTCCTGAGCGTCAGAGATGAATCCGACGTCCACGACTTCGACATCCAGTGCAGTGAAGCGGTCGGTTACGTACTTGCTTGAGCGCTGCAGTTGAGGCAGAAGCTCAGGAAACTGTGGCCAGTAGGCGGCAAGGCCACCGGCGACGAGCCCGATACGGGTAGCGCGGCGTTGCTTCGCGGGGAGCAGCTCGGTGGCTGAAATGCGGGACATCTTTTGCTCCGAAGGGTGGTTCTGGTGGTTCTGACGGTCTGGTGGTGCCCCGAGTCCAAGCACAGGAGCGGTTGGACCCGGGGCGGAATGCGACTACTTAGAAGGCGTATTCATCGATGTTGTCTGCGTTGAAGCGCGTGGGCGGTCCAACAATTGCGACGCCATTCTCTCCAACGGTGATCTCGCCCATGTCACCAGCATCGAAGGTGTCACCCTCGGCGCCAGTGATGGTGCCGTCAAAGAGTGCCTTACCGGCGAATGCTGCAACATATCCGAGCTGAGCCGGGTCCCACAGTGCGAACTCTTGGACGGTGCCGTCCTTGACGAATTCGCGCATTTCGTTGGGGAGTCCCAGACCGGTCAACGCTACTTGACCCTTGTAGTCGGAGGTCGACAGGTACTTGGCTGCTGCTGCGATACCAACCGTCGTGGGCGAGATGATGCCCGCGAGGTCGGGGTACGAGGACAGCAGTCCCTGTGTTTCCTGGAACGACTTGTCAGCGTCGTCATCGCCGTAGACCTTGGCCACGAGGTTGATGTCTGCGTAGTCAGGGTTAGACGCAAGCTCCTCCTCCATGAACATGATCCACTCGTTCTGGTTTGTTGCCGTTGCTGTTGCTGACAGAATAGCGATGTCGCCGGCTCCGCCGATCTGCTCTGAGATGATCTCGAGTTGAATCAACGCAACGTCCTTAGCAACAACCTGGCTGATGAAGATGTCGCGGTAGTCGGGGTTGGTGTCCGAGTCAAAAGCCACGATCTTCGCGCCCGCTTCACGTGCGGTTTGCAGCGCAGGGCCAACGGCGTCGGGGTCGTTCGCCGCGATTACGATGACGTTGGTCCCCTCCAATGTGGCCTGCTCGATGAAGGGGATCTGGGCGCTAGCGCTGGCCTCGAGGGGTCCGAGAACCTGCGAGTCGTACCCGATTTCGGCAGCTCCCTCTTCTCCTCCGCCGAGAACGACGTCGGTGTAGGGGTTGTTGAGCTGCTTGGGGAGGAATGCGATGGTTTGAGCGTCGCCGCCCTCACCGTCGCCGGTTCCGCCGTCGGTAGTGGCGGCACAGCCGGTAGCGGCGAGTGCCACAACCGTTGCCATTGCAGCGATCGAGCCGATGCGGCCGACTCTGCTGCTGGGGGAAAACAACTTCATTGTTCTTCCTTTCATAACACGCCTGGTGCTTAGGCGCTGGTTTCTCCTGAGGCGCTCTGCCCCGGGACTTCTCGGTGTAACCGGTTCAACCGGATACGTTCTTTGCTCCAAGCGATAACGCTGGGGGCCACGACGGAAAGCACGAGCAGTCCGCCGGTGACGATAATGAGGGCCGTTTCGGGCACCTTCGCTAAACGAAGCGCGTAGGTGAGGGTGCCGATGAGGAGCACGCCGCCGACAACGCCGGGGATGTTGCCCTTACCTCCGAAGATGGAGACCCCACCCAGGAGCACAGCGGCGATAACACTGAGCTCAAGGCCAGTTCCGTTGTCGGGGCCGGCGCTTGCCAGACGCAGGGTAAGAAATATGCCAACCATCGAGGAGACAACGCCGGTGGCGACGAACATCCAAAACTTGGAGTGACCGACCCTGACCCCGACGAAGGTAGCCGCCTGCGGGCTGTAGCCGAGAGCGTAGAGGCCTCGACCGAATGGGGTGAAGTGAAGCAGTACTGCGAAGAAGGCAATCACGATGAGAACGAAGATCATCATGACCGGGATGCCGGTGTTACCAATCTTGGAGAGCACAAAGGCGTTGAGCGCTGGTGGGAAGTTTGTTACCTTCTGGTCGCCAATAACGACGAGTGCCAACCCGCGGTAGAGAGCGAGAGTTCCGATGGTGACGGCCAGCGATGGCAGGCCGAGCGTGGTGATCAGAAACCCATTGAAGGCTCCACACAGCACTCCGACGAGCAGTGAGAGGGCGATAACGCTTCCGATATCGAGCCCGCTATCGCGCCACAGTACGCCCATGGTGGCGCTGGTGAGCCCCGCTGTCGAGGCTACCGAAAGGTCAATCTCCCCCGAGACGATCACCAGCGCCATAGGCATGGCAATCAGCAGAATGGGAAGCACCTGAATGAGCAAGAAACCCACCGTGAGAGTGGATGCGAAGAAGTTCACCGAGACCATCGAAATAACGACGACGGAAATCAGGATGTAGAAGATGACCGCATCATGGCCGGTGAGGCGGCGGATCCATTGGCCGCGTGAGGTGCTTGTCACGGTCTCAGACATCTTTAGCCTCATCTACTCGCAGCTTGCGGGCTCTTCGCAGCGACACAACTCGGTCGATGATGATGGCGGCCAGAATGAGCACACCCACAATCGCCTGCTGCCAAAACTTGTCGACCCGTGTGGCCGTGAGGGCACCGGTGATGGTGGCGAGAAGAACGGCTCCAATAGCAGCGCCGGCGACAGTGCCCGATCCACCGAAGATCGCAACCCCTCCGACGACAACGGCGGCCACGACATCCAGCTCGATACCGGAGCCGGTGAGCGCGCCAACCGAGTTGTAGCGCGAGGTGTACAGCACGCCGGCAAGACCGGTGAGGGCACCGCAGGCGATGAAGGCGCTGAGTACACGACCGCCGACCGGGATGCCGAAGAGGCGAGCCGCCTCGGGGTCAGATCCGATTGCGTATAGATCGCGGCCGCTGCGCACGGAACTCATGAACATCGCGACCGCGATAGTGATGACGACGGCGATGATGGTGATGATGGGGATGCTGAGGAAGGTGTCCACCGAGAGATTGCCAAACTCCTTCGGATTGTCACCCGAAAAGTACTGCTTAGAACCGGCCCAGCTGGACAGTACGCCCCGGAATATGTACAGCGTTCCCAGTGTGATCACCAGTGCAGGAACCTTGGCAGAGGTGACCAGCATGCCGTTGATCGAGCCAAGAAGCCCGCCGAAGACCATCCCGATCACAAACACGAGAACGATGGGAATATTGGGGAAAATGTCGAAGACGGTGCCGGTGCCGAAGGCGACAAGACCCAGAATGGCACCGACCGACAGATCCACATTTCGGGTAATAATGACGAGTGCTTGTGCCACCGCAAGAATAACCACGATCGTCGCATTGAGCATCAGATCTTTGGAGCTTTGTGGCGAGAGGAAGCGGGGGTTGATGATGTACGTCACCACGATGAGCACAACAAGGGCGCTTGCTACGGGAATTTCGCGCGCAGTGAAGAAGCGCTTGAGGGCACTGCTTCTGCGCACGGCTGGTGCGTGGGTTATGGTGCTCACTTACCCGCCCCCAGTTCAGTGCTTAGTTCAGTGCCCAGTTCAGCGCTTAGTTCTTCGTCGGTCGGTTTTTGGTGGGATTCGTGTTGGCTGCCGGTGGCTGCCTGCATCACGAGTTCTGCGGTCGCATGCCCACGGTTGAGGGCGGCCGCGATGCGGCCCTCGTGCATGACGAGAATGCGGTCGGCCATGCCGAGCACTTCGGGCAGCTCTGACGAAATCATGAGGATGGCAATGCCGCGGCCCGCAAGGTCGGAGAGGATGCGGTGTACTTCAGCTTTGGTGCCGACGTCGATGCCCCTGGTCGGTTCGTCGACGATGAGTAGCTTGGGGTCAGTCGCCAGCCACTTGGCGAGCACTACCTTTTGTTGGTTGCCTCCGGAGAGCGTCGAGACGGCGAGGTCTTGTGAGCCTGTTTTCACTTGGAGGCGCTGCGACCACTTTTCTGCAGCCGCATGCTCCCGTCGGCCCGAGATGATCCCGAATCGGGCCAGTGAGCGTCGAAGGGTCAGGGTGACGTTTCGCGCCACAGAAAGATCGAGAACCAATCCTTGCTTACGTCGATCTTCGGGAACGAATCCGACTCCGGCGGCGATCGCGTCCTTGGGACTGTGGGGCTTGAGGGCTGCACCGTCGATATGCACGCTGCCGGAGTCGTAAGGGTCGATACCGAAGACGGCTCGTGCTACTTCGGTGCGTCCGGCCCCGACGAGGCCGGAGAGGGCAACAATTTCTCCGGCGCGGATCTCGAAGTCGATACCTCGGAAGGTGCCAGCGCTGTGCAGGCCCTCAACTTTCAGCACGACCTCTCCGACGGCGGCATCCTTTTTCGGGAATAGCTCTCCCAGTTCACGTCCAACCATCTCTGTGACGATCGCGGGCACGGTAACTTCGGCAGTGTTGTGCACTTGGATGTACCGTCCATCGCGCATCACGGTGATGCGGTCGGCGAGATCAAAGACCTCTTCGAAACGGTGCGAGATAAACAGGATGCCGGCGCCCTTGTCGCGCAGCGCGCGGGCGACAGTGAAGAGGCGCTCCACTTCGACTCCGGAGAGGGCCGCCGTTGGTTCGTCCATGACGAGCACGTTGGCGTCGAGCGAAATTGCTTTGGCAATTTCGATGATTTGTTGGTCGGCGATGGAGAGGCCATCGGCGATGCGATCGGGGTCGATAGGCACACCGAGGGTGGCAAAAAGTTCTGCGGCTAGTCGACGCATTTCTCCGCGGCTGATGAGACCCGCACGGCCTTTCGGCTGGCGGCCGATGAAGATGTTCTCTGCAACAGTGAGGTCGGGGAACAGTGTGGGCTCTTGGTAGATGACCGAGATTCCGGCCGCCTTGCTTTCGCTCACATTGCGAAAGTGGGCTGGCTTTCGTTCAATGAGAAACTCGCCGCCGTCGGGGGAGTGTACGCCGGCCAGGATCTTCACGAGAGTGGATTTGCCGGCACCGTTCTCTCCCACGAGCGCATGAATTTCGCCGGCAAGAATTTCGATAGTTCCCTCGGCAAGCGCGACGACGGGCCCGAATGTTTTGGATGCACCCCGGAGGCTGAGCGCGGGGACGCGGCCCGGCTGGGGGGCCGGTGTCGGTGCCGTTTCTGCTGCAGTCGCCATTGAACTGTGATGCCTCCGCGTTGAGTTGGTGCTGTCGTATCGCTAGCCGAGTGTCTGAACTTCTGCTCAGCCACGAATTGAAACGATAAAATCGGGTGTTTGTGAAGAATACGATGCAATATCCGGGTACGTCAAGTCCTCTAGAGCGTCGCTGGTGGCTAAACTTGACCTCGATAACTGAATCGTTACACTTTTGTCGTGGGCGAGAAATGTTCTCGCCCTAATAAGTAGCCCACTGTCGGGCTCAGAAATTCTGGTAGTGCTATGACAACGCCGAGTGTGCACGATGTGGCCAACAGTGCTGGCGTCTCTGTCGGCACCGTGTCGAATGTGCTCAACCACCCCCACAAAGTCTCCCCCTCCACGATTGAGCGGGTGCAGAAAGCGATCGAGAGCCTCGGGTTTATCCGCAACGATGCCGCCCGGCAGCTCCGTGTCGGCCACAGCCAGACCATTGGCCTCGTGGTGCTCGATGTGCGCAACCCCTTCTTCACCGACATCGCCCGCGGCGCGGAGGACAAGGCTGCCGAAGGCGGGCTTACCGTAACGCTCGGAAACAGCGATGAGAACAGCGAACGCGAAGCAAAATACCTCGACCTGTTCGAACAGCAGCGTGTGTTCGGCGTGCTCATTTCACCCTACGGTGACATCACAGACCGACTCGATTCCATGCGCAAGCGCGGCATCCCCGCCGTTCTTGTCGACCGCGAGAGCCCCAATTCCACTTTCAGTTCCGTTTCTGTCGACGACATCGTTGGCGGCAAACTCGCCGCGGATCACCTGCTCGATATCGGTCGACGCCGCATCGCGTTTATTGGCGGCCCCATGGCGATCCGCCAGGTCTCCGATCGACTCGCGGGCGCACGTCAGGCCGTCGATACTGTTCCGGGCGCACAAATCGAAGTCATCGAGATCGAGGGATTGAGTGTCATCGCGGGGCGCGCTGCGGGAGCCGAGATTGTCGCTCGTGTTCCGGCAGACCGCCCAGACGCAATCTTCGCCGCCAATGACCTTGTCGCGATGGGGGTTTTGCAAGCCCTCCTGATGAATGGCGGCACAGCCTTAGCCGTGCGAGTTCCCGAAGACATTGCTTTGATGGGCTACGACGACATCGACTTTGCCAGCGCCGCGGTTGTACCGCTCTCCTCAATCAGCCAACCGAGTGCGCATATGGGCCGCACTGCGGTCGAGATCCTGCTCGACGAAGCCGCCAACCCCGAAACGGACCGTCGCCAGGTGGTTTTTGCGCCCAAGCTGGTCATTCGGGCCTCGACGATATCCGCGAACTAGCGCGCCTCAATCACAACATGCGCAAGCGGTTCACCGGCCAGCAACCGCCGAGCCTGCTCCCGCACCACAGCATCCACGCGGCCGTGCATAGCGGAGGTATAGCCACCAATATGCGGAGTGATCGTGATTCCGCGGGTCGACCGCAGCGGGTGATCGCGAGGCAGCGGTTCGGGGTCGGTAACATCGAGCGCCGCGCGAACCTGACCCGCGGATGCCGCAGCAACGAGCGCGTCGGTGTGCACAACTTTGCCGCGCGAGACATTCACCAGCAGCGCCCCCGGTTTCATGGCGGCAAGGAATTCGGCATCCACGAGCCCGGTGGTGGCTTCCGTCAGGGGCACGGCGAGTGCGACGACATCGGCTTTCGCCAGTAGCGCGGGCAGAGCATCCATCGACTGGATGGCACCGCGGGCGTCGCTGCGGTTGGTGCGGGCGACGCGCACTACGTTCGCCTCAAATATGGCCAGTGCGTCGGCGATCTGATTGCCGACGCCGCCGGCCCCAACGATGACTATGGTGGTGCCGGCCACCCCCGGCTGTTCGTGCTGATTCCAGGTGCCGGTCTGTTGGTTCGCAAAGTGTTCGGGGAATCCGCGCTGTTCGGAGATGATCATTCCCACTGCCAGCTCAGCGGTGGAGGCTTCATGCACCCCGACTGCGTTGCAGTAGGTGATGGCGGTGGGCAACTGATCGGAGACGCCATCGTAGCCGAGCGATTGCGACTGCAGGGCTCTGACATCCATTCCCTCGTAGGCAGCGAGTTCGCAAGCTGACCCCAAGTACCCCAGCACAGCCAGATCAACTTGCTGCGGCGGGGGCCCATCGTTGGCGCCCCACACGATCAGGTTCACCTCGGGCAATTGCGCGGTGAGTCGGTCATGCATGTGTTGGTCGGGGAGGGCAATCGTGATCATGGTGCAAACCAGACTACCCAAGCACCGAACAACGCCCACCCACTAAGCTGTCGCCCAGAAGTACAGTGCCCAGAAGTACAGTGCCCGGGACGGAGGAAGCTCATGGCGCGTTGGCCGGTGTTGCCCCGGGAATCTGAGCGGGATGCCGTGCTCAGCATTCTTCGGGGCTCCCACTCACGCTCAGTGATGTTGCGCGGGCCGAGCGGTGTCGGCAAGACCACACTGGGCGCCCACATTTCACAGGCGCTACGAGCTGATGGCAGAACAGTGGTACCCGTTGTTGGCCTCGCGGAGCTTGCCGAGATTCCCCTCGGAGCTCTGGCTCCGGTGCTCGCTAGTGCCGGCCGGGTAGACCTCGAGAGCGTGAGCGACCGCGTTCAAGCCCTCGTTGCCGTCGTCGGCGAGAACCCGACAAAGTTTGTGCTCATAGTCGACGATGCACCCCTACTGGATGCCGTCTCCGCCGGCGTTCTCTACCAACTGGTGCGCGTCTTCGGTGTCACCGCCCTGCTCACCGCCCGCGATTCCCACGAAGTTTCGGGCCCTCTGGCGCGCCTGCTGCACGAGAACCTCATCGACATTGTCGACCTCGATGGTTTGAGCTTGGAACACAGCCAGTCGATCCTCCAACAGTATTTCGGCGGAAGCCTGCGCCCCGAGAGCCTGCGCGCACTGTTCGAGGCGAGCCGCGGCAACCCACTGATGCTGCGAGAACTCACTTTTGCGGCGGCGCGGGCCGGCGGCATCCACAGCGGCGATTTTGGTGTCGAGGTGTCGGTGGCGGCCCTGCCCAAACATGTGCGTGCAACCATCTCTGAGCGCCTGTTGCAGCTGAGCGACGACGAACGGCGACTCGCTCAACTGATTGCCATTGCGCAGCCCATTCCGCATGCCGCTATTCGAGGCGACGAAATGGATGTGCTGGCCCGCCTCACAACAGAGGGAGTCGTTGAAGACACTGGTGACGATTCCCTTCCGTCGGTGCGACTCGCGCACCCGCTGTTTGCCGAAGCTCTTGTCGTGGAACTTTCTCGTGCCGAGCGCACCGAAATCATTAGAGAGGTCGCTTCCCGGTTAACTCCAATGGGCGACCAGCAGTTGCGTTTCACAGCAACGGTGTTGCTGACATCGACGGATGCGACGATCACCAATGACGAACTGGATTGGGCCGCTAACTATGCGCATGCGGCAGGCGATCATACTGTCGCTGCAGCCTTGGCTGAACGTGCCCAGGTCGCCGCACGCCGTTTTGCGCCTGAGTTGGTGTTGGCCAGTGCGCTGTCGGCGCTCGCCGAATCCCAGCGCTCATCGCAGGTTTTTGAGTCAGTATTCGGGTTGGCCAGCGGCGACGAGCAGCGCGCGATTGCTCTCGTTCGCTGGGGTCAGCACGTGGTGTACCGGCTGGCCCAGCCCGCTCAGGCGGTTGAGCGTGTGACCGCCAAACTGGGTGAGTTGGATGCCCAGGCTCAGGCAGTGGTGCGCCCCGAGTTGGCCAAGTGGCAGCTCATCACCGGTGACGCCACAGTGTTGAGCGGCGTGGCTGATCCGGTGTCGGCTGACGGGGGACTTGCGGCAGTGAATGCCGGGTTGACAGCCGCGATGATTGCGACAATGTCGGGCAATCCCAACCAAGCGTTCCAGATCATTGGCCAGACTCGGCCGCTCACCGAAGCCTTCCGCTTCGAGGCGCCCTACGCCGACGCACTGCTTGACCTCTCGGAGTTCATCGCGCTGGTCGCCTCCGCTGACATTGCGCGTGCCGGCGACTTCGCGGCACAGCGCCGACTCGATCGTTTCGCTGATTCTGCCGGAGTCTGGTCGTACGCACTGGCGATCATTCGACTCCACGACGGCAAGCTCACCGAGGCGAGCGCGCTCGCAGCGCTGGCTGTTGACCAACTGAAGTGGCGCGACTTTACCGGCCTGCTCGGCACCGCAACCGCGCTTCACGCAACGATTGAGGCTCAGCGCGGCAACCCGAATATTGCCTACCGGCTCCTGTCTGAAATTGCCCCGGAGTATGCCGGCGACGCCAAAGTAATTCTGCAGCGCGCCGAATGTGAAGCGTTCCTCCTCGCGGCTGAGGGGCGGCCCGAAGATGGTGCCCACATGATTATTGCGGCGGTGACAGAAGGGATCAACCTCGGCCACTTCCTCCTCAGCGCCCTCACCCTCACCGTGGCACTGCGTCTCGACCAGGCGGCAGCCGCGCGCGAACAGTGTGACGTGCTCACGCAACTGTCGACATCGCCGCTGATTGCCCTCATCCGCGAATGGGGTGAGGCAGCAGCGGGTCGGGATGTTGTCCGGCTGTGTGAGCTGGCACCGTCGCTAGCATCGGCCGGTGTGGCTGCGCTCGCAGTCGATGGTTTACTCGCGGGTGCGCGCTCTGCCGCGAAGGCTGATCGGCGCGAGTTGGAGCGCAAAGCCACGCTCCTGGCACGCCGCCTCGCAGCCGATATGGATCATCGTCCGGCTGAGCGTGACGTCGAAGAACTCACCGAACGGGAGTGGACGATCGCACGGGCTGCTGCCGGCCGCAAACGCAGTCGCGAAATTGGCCAGCAGCTCGGCCTGTCAGTTCGAACCGTCGACAACCACCTTGCTCGTATTTATCGCAAGCTGGGGGTCACGGGGCGGGTCGAGTTGGAGCAGGTGCTCACTGAGCTGTAGTGCACTCCCTATCCACTTGTCTCAGTCTCGGTCGCGATCACACTGACGCTCGCAGTCCCGTCCTCGTTGATGCCCCAGGAGTACTGCACCGACCAGTTGTCTTTTTGCAGCCCGTAAGCGTAAGCGTCTTCGCCGAGTGAAATTTCAGAAACTAGTTCGTAGCCAGAGGAAACCAGATTCTCGTATCCCGCTTCGGCCTCGGCGAGCCCGGGCACAGTGACCATGGCGCTGAAACTGCCTCCCGCTGCCAGAGAGAAACCGATCTTGCCATCGGGAACAGGAACCTCAGACGGCCACGAATCGGGAAGCTTGCCACCCGTTCCGTCACCGTCGACGTCAATGTCGACCCCGGTCTGGCCCTCGATAACGTTCTCGACGGTGCCTTCAACGAGACCATTGGTGAGGTTTTCGAGCGGGTTGCCGAAGCATCCCGATAGTGACACGGTAAGACCTGCCGCGATAGCGACCGAAATTGCGCCTCTAAGCGCACGCTGTGATGTAAACATGCGCCCATTCAACCGCTGCGGGGGCGTCGCGCACCAGAGTAATAACTACCTATCTCGACCGGGGTAGCGTGGGGGTATGCCACTAACAGGAGAATACGAACCCAGCGCCTCAGAGTGGGCCCGCGAGCAGGCCGAAACCTTTGAAGCCAGCAACGGTCATGAAGGCAACCTCATGCGGGGGATGCCCGTCATTGTGCTCACCACGGTGGGGGCGAAGTCGGGCAAGCTGCGAAAGACCGCGCTCATGCGGGTGGAACACGACGGCAACTATGCGGTCGTCGCGTCTCTCGGTGGGGCACCGAAGCATCCGGTCTGGTATTTTAATATCGTCGCCCACCCCCACGTTGAACTGCACGACGTGGGTGCGAAGGGTGATTTTATGGCCCGCGAAGTCACCGGAGACGAGAAGGTGCTGTGGTGGGAACGCTCGGTTGCCGCGTACCCCGACTATGCGGATTATCAGGCGAAAACAGACCGAGAGATCCCGGTGTTTGTTCTGGAGCCACTGGGCACCTGAGGTAGTGCTCCACGCTCGCTCAAACAGGCGTAGTGTGTGCCGGTGCACAATATCGTCCGTGAGGCGGGTTCACAGCGAAAGCTAGTTCGACCAGCGCAACTCACCCTTCTCGGGTTTCTCATAACCATTGTTGCGGGAACAGTTCTGCTGTCGCTGCCGATTTCCCGCACCGGACCGGGTGCCGCCACCCTCCTCGAAGCCTTCTTCACCGCCGTGTCTGCGGTGTGTGTGACCGGTTTGGTCATCGTTGATACTCCCACCTACTGGACGGGCTTCGGCCAGATCGTAATCCTCGTTCTCATCCAGATCGGTGGGTTCGGGGTGATGACGTTCGCCTCAATTATCGGCATCGCGGTGGTGCGACGCCTGTCGCTGCGGTCCCGCATTACGACGGCCGCAGAGACCAAAGCGCAGGGATTCGGCAACGTGCGCGATCTTGTGCTCGGGGTGCTCAAAATCTCACTCGTGATCGAAGCCGCCGCTGCAGTCATCTTGTTCGTCTGGTTTATGGTGCGATACGGGAAGGGTGCCGGAGAGGCTGCCTGGTTAGCAATTTTTCACGCCGTATCAGCGTTCAACAACGCGGGATTTGGTCTCTTCAGCGACAGCATCATGTCCTTCGTCGACGACCCGGTCATCTCACTAACCCTGTGCGCGGCCATCATTCTTGGCGGTCTGGGATTTCCGGTGATCGTGCAGCTGCTTCGCTACGGCGGCAACCGTCTCAAGTGGAGCATGAACACCCGTATCGTTATCGCGGCAACCCCGTTGCTGCTGGTGTTTGGCACGCTGTACATCACCCTCATCGAGTGGAATAACCCGGCGACTCTCGGCCCACTCAACTGGCCGACCAAAATTCTGGCGGGA
This sequence comes from Rhodoglobus vestalii, assembly GCF_006788895.1. NCBI lineage: Bacteria > Bacillati > Actinomycetota > Actinomycetes > Micrococcales > Microbacteriaceae > Rhodoglobus > Rhodoglobus vestalii. The sequence continues at coordinate 1,288,817 of NZ_VFRA01000001.1, read as the reverse complement.
TTCTTTCAGTCGGTGCAAACCCGAACCGCTGGTTTCAACAGCATCGATATTGGGGCAATGAGTGAAGCTTCCCAGTTCGGGATGACCGCCCTCATGTTTATCGGAGGCGGCCCCGCGGGCACTGCCGGTGGCATCAAAATCACCACGTTTGCGGTGCTGTTCTTCATTCTTGTGGCGGAGGTGCGCGGCGACGGCGTCGTGAACGTGTTCGGCAAGCGACTGTCGCGCGGGGTGCACCGTCAGGCGATCTCGGTCATTCTGTTGGCGGGGGCCGTCGTTGCGGCATCCACCGTGGCCCTCATGTTGCTCTCCGGGCTCCCGCTGGCTGCCGTGCTTTTTGAGACCGTTTCGGCGTTTGGAACGGTGGGGCTCTCGACGGGAATAACCGCCCAGCTTCCCCCACTCGGTCAACTTATTCTCACCCTACTCATGTTTGTGGGTCGACTCGGGCCCATTGTTTTTGCGTCAGCCCTCGCGCTCCGCGAACGCGCCGTGCTCTATGAACTTCCTAAAGAAAGGCCGATCATTGGCTAAATTGCGCATGTTCTCTCGTTCGGATGCCGCATCAGTGGCTGCCGCAGATTCGGTGGCGGTCATCGGGTTGGGGCGCTTCGGTCGCGCACTGGCCCTCGAGCTCATGGCCAATGGCACAGAAGTGCTGGGTATCGACGCTGATGAGTCGATCGTTCAGGAACTCAACGGGCATCTCACCCATGTGGTGTGTGCCGACTCCACGCGCGAGGAAGTGCTCAAACAATTGGCGGTACCCGAATTCGACCGTGTGGTGGTGTCAATCGGCAGCGATATTCAGGCGAGCATCCTCACTACCTCGCTGCTGTTGCGTTCTGACGTTGAGCACCTGTGGGCCAAAGCGGTCAACGACGCTCACGGCACAATCTTGGAACAGCTCGGTGTGCGACACGTGGTGTATCCGGAGAAAGAAATGGGGCGCCGGGTGGCCCACCTGGTGCGCGGTTCGATGCAGGATTACCTCGAAATCGGTGACGGGTTCTCCCTCGTAAAGATGGCACCACCGTTGGGTATCGTCGGCAAATCGTTGGGGGAGTCGCGCGTGCGTTCGACCGCTGGCGTCACCATCACTGCAGTTCGGCCGAAGGGTGGAACGTGGACCCACACGAGCGAGACGACTGTGATCGCTGCCAGCGACACCATTCTGGTCTCCGGGCCGACCGCTAAAGCGGAAGCCTTCAGCCTGCGACGGTAGACATTAGCTCTTAGCGCAGCGAGTTCAGCCACATCTCGCAGAGGGGCTGCCACGCCTCTGCCGAGCTTCCCTCGGCAAGGCCGAGCCCGTGTTCGCCGTCGGGGAAGACGTGAAGTTCATGGCGCACACCGGCGGCTGCAAGTGCGGCGGCGAGCGGGTAGGAGTGTTCGGCAACGGGTACCGGCTCGTCGGCGGCCGTATGCCAAATGAACATCGGTGGGGTTGCTGGGGTGACCAACAGTTCAAGGGAGGTGTCTTCGCGCAGCAGAGCGTTGGCATCCAGACCGATCAAATTTTCGCGAGAGCCCACATGCGTGGGGCTCGTCATGCTCACCACGGGGTAGCCGAGCACCACAAAATCGGGGCGCTCGTCAGGCTTCGCAATGGGCGCAACCGCGGCGTGACCGGCAAGATGACCACCCGCCGAGAACCCGAAAACACCCACCGTTGTTGCCCCGGCAGCACGCTCTTTCGCAATTTCAGACTGAATTGCCAGCAATGGGCCAGGATGTTTCGTGGCCACAGGGTATTCGACAACGCGAGCATTCCACCCGATCGAACGCAACCAGGCAGCAACGGGTTCGCCTTCGTGGGGTGCGAGATGGGAATACCCTCCGCCGGGAAGCACAAGGATGGTGGGGAGGGAGTGAGGCACCCCTCGAGTGTAAATTGTGTGCGCCGCTATGTCGCAATCGACCCACAGGTGAGCGAAAATCCGCAGAGACGAATAGTCTCGTTAGATGGCAGATTTGTTTGACGGATACACATCAAGCGCCTCCAAACGCACCGGACCGGCCGCGTGGGATGAGATGTTCTCTGCCGATAGCGAGATACGTCGCCCCTATCGAGAAATTCACGACGCGCTCGCTCAGATGACCCAAGAAGAGTTGCACGGGCGCACCGAAGCCCTGGCAGACAGCTACCTTGCTCAGGGCGTGACCTTCGACTTTGCCGGTGAAGAGAGGCCGTTCCCACTCGACCCGGTACCCCGCGTGATCGACCTTTCTGAATGGAAACAGGTCGAGACAGGCGTGAAGCAGCGGGTGCGCGCGCTCGAAGCATTCCTCGCAGATATCTACGGGCCACAGACTGCTATAAGAGACGGTGTGATCCCCGCCCGGATGATCACCTCATCCAGCCACTTTCATCGTCAAGCTGCCGGAATCGAACCGGCAAACGGTGTGCGAATTCAGGTCAGCGGTATCGACCTGATTCGTGACGAAGTGGGCGCGTGGCGGGTGCTCGAAGATAACGTTCGTGTGCCGAGCGGTGTGAGTTATGTGATCTCCAACCGTCGAGTGATGGCCCAAACGTTGCCCGAACTATTTGTCTCGATGCGCGTTCGCCCTGTTGGTGACTACCCGCATAAACTCCTGCAGGCCCTGCGAGCAAGCTCGCCCAGCGGCATCGAGGACCCCACTGTTGTTGTTCTCACCCCGGGTGTTTACAACTCTGCGTACTTCGAGCACACCCTGCTTGCCCGCCTCATGGGTGTCGAGCTTGTTGAAGGCCGGGACCTGTTCTGTTCCGGTGGCCGCGTGTGGATGCGCACCACCGCTGGCCCCACCCGCGTTGACGTGATTTACCGCCGCGTTGATGACGAATTCCTTGACTCCGCATCACTTCCACGCCGATTCCATGCTCGGCAGCCCCGGCATGATGCTTGCCGCACGACTGGGCAACGTCACGATCGCCAACGCGGTCGGCAACGGTGTTGCGGACGACAAACTCGTCTACACCTATCTGCCAGATCTCACCGAGTACTACCTCGGCGAAAAGGCGATCCTCCCCAACGTGCAAACGTGGAGACTTGAAGACCCGGGATCCCTCGAAGAAGTGCTCGACCGACTGGATGAGCTGGTCGTGAAACCCGTCGACGGATCAGGCGGTAAGGGTCTGGTGATTGGGCCAGCGGCATCCAAGGCTGAATTGGCCACGCTGAAGGAACAGTTGCGCAAAGATCCTCGTGGATGGATTGCGCAGCCTGTCGTGCAGCTGTCCACCATTCCGACGGTTGTTGACGATGGCATGCGACCGCGTCACGCTGACCTCCGCCCGTTCGCCGTCAATGACGGCAGCGATGTGTGGGTGCTGCCCGGTGGGCTCACCCGCGTTGCGTTGCCCGAGGGCCAACTTGTTGTCAACAGCTCCCAGGGCGGTGGCTCGAAAGATACCTGGGTTGTGGGTCGTGAAACCTCCCCCGAGGCGTCGAACCGGGTGCAAAACCTGGTCGAGTATCAGGCGGAGACCGAAGCCATCACTGTCATCACTCCCGAAATGTTGCTCGAGACGACCAAGCCTCACGCTCACGCCGAGGACCACGATAGTTCGCATGGTCGACGTCATACGCGACAAGAAGAGCAGCAACAGCAAGAGGAGCAGCAGCGAGAACAGGCTGCTGAAACCGAGGGAGGTTCATCATGCTGAGCCGCATTGCAGAATCGCTGTTCTGGATCGGACGCTACATTGAGCGTGCCGATGGAACCGCGCGCATCCTCGATGTGCACCTCCAATTGCTGCTCGAAGATCCGTGGATCGAAGAAGATGACGCGTGTCGTGCACTCTTGAGCGTGATGGGGAGCCAAGCCCCCGAAGACACCGAGCTTACTCGCGGCGATGTGCTCTCGATTCTGGCCGTCGACCGCTCCGAACCGGCCTCGATCGGCTACTCAATTGGTGCCGCCCGCGAGAATGCTCGCCGTGCACGCGAGATCGTCTCGACCGAGCTGTGGGAGTGCCTCAACACCACCCTGGCACGCATGCCGCGCCGCATTTCTGGTGACAAGGTCAGCGATTTCTTCGCCTGGGTTCGTGAGCGCAGCGCTCTGGCCGTTGGCATCATTGAGTCGGCGACGAGTCGCGATGAGGCGTGGCAGTTCTTCACGCTCGGTCGCAGCCTCGAACGCGCAGACATGACCGCTCGCCTGCTGGCAACGCGCAGCCTCACTGAAGCCAGTGGCCCGTCGTGGACCACGATTTTGCGGTCGTGTGGTGCCTACGAGCCGTACCTGCGCACCTACCGTGGTATGCCGAGCGCCAGCAATGCGGCAGAGTTCTTGCTGCTTGATCGCCTGTTTCCGCGCAGCATCCTATTTTCCGTTTCACGGGCAGAGGATTGCATGCGCGAACTTGAGCCGCGCCGAATGAACCGGGTCGGGGTTGCCGATCATTCGCAACGCCTGCTCGGCAAGATTCGCAGTGAGCTCGAGTACCGACCCATTGCCGAAATTTTGGATGATCTGCCGCTGCACATGGATCGCGTGCAGGCGGCCACCAGCGCCGCCTCCGAAGCGGTGCGTCAACGCTACTTCCCCACAAACGCAGCCCCTGAGTGGGTAGGAGAGATCTCATGAAGCGCTTGAGAATTAAACACTCCACCGGGTTCAGCTACGGCGGAGACGTCACAGCCTCCTACAACGAGGCGCGGATGCTGCCCGCCAGCGTCGAGAGTCAGCTGGTGCTGTTCTCTAATTTGGACATTCTGCCGCTCTCAAGTCAGAGCAACTATGTCGACTATTGGGGTTCACGCGTCGCCTCGTTCGAGGTGCTCACCGGGCACAAGGAACTTTCGCTGACGGCGACAAGTTTGGTTGAGGTGCACGAGCGTGAGCACGAATCGGGGGGCATGAGCTGGCCCGATCTTGCGGCGGCGGCAGAGTTGTCGATGCAGGCGGTAGAGAACCTGAGTCAGACCCGCCGCACGGAGCCTCCGGCGGAGGTTGTTGCGCTCGCGAAAGATATCGCCTCGCAGACCGATAATGCGTGTGAGGCGGCGCTACAGATTTCGATGGCAATTGGCAATGCGATTGAATACATGAGTGGTGTCACCGGGGTGCATTCGACGGCGGGTGAAGCCTGGGTGGGCGGCAAGGGTGTCTGTCAAGACATCGCCCACCTCGCTCTGGGGGCTCTGCGTTCGGTCGGAATTCCCGCACGCTACGTGTCTGGCTACTTGCATCCGAAACCGGATGCTGCCATCGGTGAGACTGTTACCGGCGAGTCCCACGCCTGGATCGAATGGTTCTGCGACGGTCAGTGGCGTGGCTATGACCCCACCAACCTGATCGATATTGGTGATCGGCACGTTTTGGTGGGTCGCGGTCGCGACTACAACGACGTGCCGCCGCTGCGGGGCGTCTACGCGGGGGCATTCAAGTCGACCCTGTTTGTGAGCGTAGAAATTACTCGCGAGGCCTAGTGTCTGCGGGCATCCACCCGTTTGTGCCGTCTAGCTGGTGCGGCGTGTGGTGCTCTCCACGATCGCGATCTCTTGGGTTGCGAGTTCGCGAGCTTCGAAGGGCGTGGGCTCGGGTGGGAAGCGCAGCCGCAGGCGAAAGCGACTTTCGGGAACGAGCCCGACCCGCATCCCGCGGCTGTATACAAGCCAGGTGATCGCGATTGCGGCGGCGAGCAGCCCCGAGAGTGCTCCAATGCCGAGCGCCCAGCGTGCGCCGAGTTCGTTGGCTGCCCAACCGACGATGGGGGCGCCGATCGGGGTGCCGCCGGCAAAAATTGCGAGATAGAGCGCCATTACTCGGCCCCGCATGATGGGGGTGGTTGAGGTCTGTACGTAGGCGTTGGCGGTGGTCATCATGGTGAGTGAAGAGACGCCGACGATGGTGAGGGCGGCTCCGAACGTCCAATAGCTGGGGGCGATGGCGGCGAGCACACAGGCCAGACCGAAGAACGCCGATCCGATCACGACGATACCGATGCGGGCGCGTTCCCGCCGGGCCGCCAGAAGGGAACCGACGATTGCCCCAACGGCCATCATTGAGGAGAGTAGACCAAACTCGGCCGCGCCCTTATCGAATTCGGCGGTCGCCATGGTGGAAATGAAGACGGGGAAGTTGAACCCGAAGGTTCCCACCAAAAAGACCATGACGAGCACGATGAGGATGTCGGGCCGGCGGCGCACGTAGCGCAACCCGTCCCGAATCTGCCCCTTTGCCCGCCCGAGCTTAACGACCGAAAACAGTTGGGAGCGGCGGATGAACCACAGGGACGCCAGCACCCCCGCAAAGGATGCCGCATTCACGAGAAACACGGGCCCGGAGCCGATCACGGCAACGAGAACGCCAGCGATGGCGGGGCCGATGAGTCGAGCGCTCTGGAAAGACATGGAGTTGAGGGCGACAGCGTTGGGGAGATCCTTGTCGCTCACCAGCTCAGAAACGAAAGCTTGCCGAGCTGGGGCATCAATTGCGGTAGCGATTCCCAGCAGGAGAGCAAAAACGTAGACATGCCACAGCTGCGCGTTGTCTGAAACGACGAGAATTCCGAGGCCGAGCGCGAGCACCATCTGGCTGAACTGGGTCCAGATCAACACTTTTCGACGATCAAAACGATCGGCGATAATGCCCGCAACCGGCATGAGCAGCAGCAGTGGGCCAAACTGCAGGGCCATCGTGAACCCGAGAGCCGCGGCATCATAATCGGTCAGCTCGGTGAGCACGATCCAGTCTTGGGCGGTGCGCTGCATCCACGCGCCCGTGTTGGAAACGATCGCACCGATGGTCCAGAGTCGGTAGTTGAAGATGCGCAGTGATCGAAACATGGCGCTCACGAATTGGCCAACTTCATCAGCACCGGAATAGCGGCCTGCAGCGCGTCTTGCTCGCTCGCGTTGAGGGTGGCGAGCTCAGCAGCAAACCACTCGGCGCGACGCTGCCGCGTTTTGTTCACGAGCTCGGTGCCGGCATCCGTGGCTTCGATAAGAACTTTGCGGCCGTCGTCGGGGGAACTGGAGCGGGTGATGAGCCCGTCGTCGCTGAGACAGTTGACGGTGCGATTCATTGAGGGCGGGGTGACGCGTTCGTGTTCGGCGAGGGCCGCGAGGGTGCTGCCGCCGTGGTGGGTGAGCACGTAGAGCACGGAGAGTTGGCTGTCGCTGAGGGTGTCGTCGAGGCGCTGTTGGCGGATACGACGTGCGATTCGCATGAGTGCGATTCTGAATTCATCGTCCAGCTTGTCTGCCATTTTCGTTAGTCTAGCAAATTAGTCTTGCTAACTAAAAAGCCCCTCCCGCCGCCGTACTATGGAGTAAGCAAGGAGGCCCAATGCCCAAGTTCACAGTGCCACGAACGGATCACTCCTACACGGATGCCCACGGAGTGACGATCCACTACTACGTGTGGCAGTCGCCCAAAGCTCACGCTGTGCTCCAGCTCACTCATGGGCTGGGCGATCACGCCCGCCGCTACGAGTACGCCGCTCAGGCACTCGCCGCTGCCGGATACACGGTCTACGCCGACGATCACCGCGGCCATGGGGCAACCGGTCTTGACCAATACGCTGGCGACACCAGCAAACTGGGCAAACTCGGCAAGGGCGGCCTGCGGGCCGCAACCGAGAACATCCGCGAACTCACAGCGATCATCCGGGCCGAAAACCCCGACCTGCCCCTGGCCCTCCTCGGCCACTCCTGGGGCTCGCTCATGGTGCAAGACGTGCTCAACACGCATGCGAAGGAGTATGAGGTGGCAATCCTCACCGGCACCGCCCACCGCACTTTTGCCCACATGAACAGCGGCAATCTCAATGCGAAACATAAGCACCTCGGCACGACCGGCTATGAATGGCTCAGCCGCGACCCCCAAGTTGCTGAAGACTTCATTGCCGATCCGCTCACGTTCTACGCTGACGCCCTCAAGCTGTTTGGTCCGATCGATGGGCTACGCCTGATGGGCCGGCCGGCCAAAAAATTGAAGCACGACATCCCGCTGCTGATCCTGATCGGGGAAGAGGATTCGCTCGGTGGCGAGACCAGCATTGAATGGCTCGCGGCCGACTATGCCACGCGCTCCAAACTCACCGACATTGAGGCAATCGTCTACCCGGGCGCCCGCCATGAGATCTTCAACGAGACCAACAAAGACGAAGTGATCGAAGACCTGATCGGCTGGCTGGATGTTCGGCTGAAGGCTGCACTCCCTAAGGCTGCACTCCCTAAGGCTGCAGCACCAAAGGCTGCACCGCATAAATAATGACGTCGATTTTTACCGAGATCCTGAACGGTCGCTCGCCGGGTCGCTTTGTGTGGGCGGATGACCGGGTTTTTGCCATTCTCACGATCGAACCCCGCAAGCCCAGCCACACGCTCGTCATTCCGCGCATCGAGGTTGATCGGTGGAGCGAGCTCGACGAAGAACTCGCGATGCACATCTTTCGGGTTGGCCGCCTGATCGGTCTGGCCCAGCGCGAGGAGTGGGACGCGGATCGGGTGGGTCTCATGTTTGAGGGGTACCGGGTTCCGCACGCCCACCTGCACGTGTGGCCATCCTGGAACGTCTTCGAATATAGCCACACGGGCATCGTTCGCGATCCGGGAACCAAGGCCCTAGACGAGGCATTTGTGCGTTTGCGAAACCGTATGATCGGCCACGGCCATGGCGAGTTTGTTCCTCCGCTCGACTGGTCAATTCCTTCGGCGGACACCGCGCATTAGGCTTGACGCAGCGCAACAAGACAGGGGTAAGTAATGCACGGTGAATTCAAAGTGCCCGGCGGAAAGCTCGTAGTGGTCGATCTGGATGTCGTTGATGACACCATCACCAATTTTCGGCTCGCCGGAGACTTCTTTCTTGAGCCCGATGAGGCGCTCGGCGCCATCGATGCCGCCGTCACCGGGCTACCCGCCAACGCCGATGCCAAGCTCATCACGACGACGATTCAGCAGGCGCTGCCCGAGGGCACGGTGATGCTTGGCTTCTCGACCGAATCCGTAGCCACGGCCATCCGTCGGGCACTGCAGCGTGCCACGAGCTGGAAAGACTATGACTGGCAGATTGTGACGGGCCCGCCACTGGAGCCTCGAGTGCAGATGGCGATGGATCAGGTGCTCGCCGAAGAGGTTGCTTCCGGTCGCCGCCAACCCACCCTGCGCATGTGGGAATGGAACAAGCCGGCCGTCGTCATTGGCAGTTTTCAGTCGTTGAGCAACGAAGTCGACCTCGATAATGCCGCAAAGTTTGGCTTCGACGTCGTGCGGCGAATTTCGGGCGGTGGTGCCATGTTTATGGAAGCCGGGACCGTCATCACCTATTCCATCTATGCTCCCGTTGAGCTGGTGCACGGAATGACCTTCGCAGACTCGTACGCCTTTCTCGACGAGTGGGTAATCATTGCCCTCAAGTCGCTCGGTATTGATGCCAGCTATCAGCCCCTCAACGACATCACGAGCCCCTCTGGCAAGATTGGGGGAGCCGCCCAGAAACGCCTCGGTGCCGGTGCGGTACTCCATCACGTCACCATGAGCTACGACATGGATGGCGAAAAAATGGTGCAGGTGTTGCGCATCGGGCGCGAAAAAATGAGCGACAAGGGAACCAAGTCCGCCGCAAAGCGCGTCGACCCGCTGCGCCGCCAGACAGGAATGGAACGCGCCGAGATTGTGGACCGCATGGTGGAAACGTTCCGCGGGCTCTACGGTGCCACCGAGAGTAAAATAACGAGCGACGAACTGGCCCGCGCTGAAGAACTCGTTGCCGAGAAGTTCGGTACCGAGGAGTGGCTGCAGCGCGTTCCGTGAACCACACCCTTCGCGGCCTCACCCTCACCCTCACCCTCGCTGCCCTCCTCCTGGGCGGCATCGTGGCGTCGGCAGTGCTCGGGCAACTCTCCGTGAATCCGGCCGAAGTTGGCGGCTCCCTTCTTCGCGCCATCGGCATCCAGAACGCCTGGGCCCCCACCGATTCGATCGTGGAATCCACACTGTGGGTGGTGCGCTTTCCCCGCATCGCGATGGCCCTGCTGGTGGGCGCCGCACTGGCCGTTGCCGGTGCCGTCATGCAAGCGATTTTTGGTAACCCGCTGGCTGAACCCGGCGTCGTTGGGGTGTCATCCGGTGCCGCCCTGGGGGCCGCAACCGCCATTGTGGTGGGTGTTGCCGCGCTCGGTGATGGCGCGATCGCCCTGTTTGCCTTTGTGGGCGGGCTCCTAGCAACCCTGCTGGTGTATTTTGTGTCGCGAGCCAATGGCCGCACCGAAGTGGTCACCCTGCTGCTGACCGGGATCGCCGTCAACGCCTTCGCGGGTGCCGGGTTAGCGTTCCTACTTTTTGTTGCCGATTCGGGGAGCCGTGAACAGATCGTGTTCTGGCAACTCGGCTCGCTCAACGGTTCGAGGTGGAGCGAAGTGCTTATTGTCGCCCCCGTGACAGCGATCGGACTTGTCGCCGCCGTGGTGCTTGCCCGACCTTTCGACCTACTGGCACTGGGGGAGCGAAATGCCCGTCATCTTGGGGTCAACGTCGAACGACTGCGCATCGTCTCGATCATCATGGTTGCGCTCCTCACGGGCGTCGCCGTAGCTTTTTGCGGAATCATCGCCTTCGTCGGGCTCGTCGTACCGCACGCGATGCGCATGGTTATTGGCCCAGCCCACCGCCAGCTGATTGTTGCCAGCGCGGTGGGCGGCGGCGTGCTCTTAGTGTTCTCTGACCTCCTCGCCCGCTCCGTTGTGCCGGGTGGAGACCTTCCGATTGGTTTGCTCACCTCACTGATCGGTGGCCCATTCTTCTTCTACCTGCTCTTTCGCCAACGCAACCGCAGCGGAGGTTGGGCATGATCAGCGCACGCAACGTAGGCGTTCGGCTTGACTCCCGTGACATCCTCAACGGGGTGAGCCTGGATGTGCAGCGCGGCGAAGTGCTGGCACTCGTTGGGCCCAACGGCGCCGGAAAGTCGATACTGCTCTCGGTGTTGAGCGGCGACCGCAAGCCTGACAGCGGCTCCGTGACCCTGGACGGTCGGGATGTGGGCAGCATTCGCCACTGGGAGCTTGCCCGGCTGCGTGCCGTACTCACTCAAGAGAACAGTGTCAGCTTTCCGTTTCGCGTTTCGGAGGTGGTGGCGATGGGCCGCAGCCCGTGGGCGCGTTCGGGTGAAAGCCGCGATGACGTGGCTGTGGTGAATGCTGCGTTGGAAGCGACGGATGTTGCCCACCTGAGTGCACGTCGCTACACGGCACTGTCGGGCGGCGAAAAGGCGCGAGTCTCGCTCGCACGAGTACTTGCCCAAGCGACCCCCGTGGTGTTTCTCGATGAGCCCACTGCGGCCCTCGATCTGCGCCACCAAGAAGACGTGATGCGGGTTGCCAGAGCGATGGCTGACGATAATCGGGCGGTGGTCATTGTGCTTCACGACCTGAGCTTGGCGGGGGCCTACTCCGACCGGCTGGCCCTAGTGGCTCACGGCGCGCTAGACGCAATCGGCACCCCCGCCGAGGTGCTCACCGCCGAGCGGGTAGAACGCGTCTATGGCCTACCGGTTGACCTGCATGACGTTGCCGGGCATCCGGTGGTTGTGCCTCGTCGCTAACGACGGAGCAGGTCGCCGTACTCGGGGTTATCGGCGATGAAGCGGTCGATGAATTCGCACTTTGACACAACACGGGCTTCGCTCTCGGCACGCACAAGGTTGAGTGCTCCGCGGGCGAGTTCGCCGCCGCGGCCCTGACCGCGGAACGTGGGGTCAATCTCGGTGTGCACAAACACGATTTCGTCGTCACGCAGTTGGTAGTCGGCTACGCCCGCCTGCACACCATCAACAAGCAACTCATAGCGGTTCATTGTGGGGTCGTGGATTACTTCGCTGGCCATGGTTCAAGCGTACTCTCGCTTCTGCTCGGCCACGAGCGGCAGTGATCGTCGAAACGTTTTCGCTGGTTATCGTTGGCACCCTAAACTCGTGTCATGACCTCGACGCCCAACACTGCCCCGGCCAATACAACCCCGGCCAGTTACAGTTATTTGGGGCCTGCGGGAACGTTTACAGAGGCGGCCCTTAAACAGGTTCCCGCTGCTGTGGGGGCGCGCTGGAAGAGTGTCAACAATGTGGGTGAAGCGCTCGATGATGTGACAACCGGTCGCAGCATTGCCGCGATGATTGCGATTGAGAACTCGATCGAGGGTGGCGTCAGCGCCACCCAGGATGCTCTCACCACCGTGCCCAATCTGCGCATTGTTGGCGAATATTTGGTGCCGGTGAACTTTGTTCTGGTCACTCGACCGGGAGTTGCCCTCGCAGGCGTGACGGTGGTGAACGCGCATCCGGTCGCCTACGCCCAGACGCGCCGCTGGCTCGACGCACACCTCCCGAGCCACGAACACGTACCGGCCAGCTCAAATGTTGCGGCTGCCGCAACCCTTCTCGAGACGAAGCAGGCGGATGCCGCTGTGGCCCCGCCCGGCATCACCGAGCACTACGATCTCGATGTTGTGGCAACCGAGATTGGCAACAATAAGAACGCGGTCACCCGTTTTGTTCTTGTCACTTCTCGCACCGAGCTGCCCGAGCCGACCGGCGCAGACAAGACGAGCATCATCGTCGAACTACCCGATGATGCCCCTGGTCGGCTCTTGGAGATGCTCGAACAGTTCGCCGCCCGCGGGGTGAACATGAGTCTTATTGAGTCGCGACCGATTGGTGACGCTCTGGGCCGCTACCGTTTCGTCATCGACTTGGAAGGTCACATCCGTGATGAGCGCGTGGCGGATGCACTGTTGGGGCTCAAGCGATTCAGCCCCAATGTGATCTTTCTCGGCAGTTACCCGCGCGCAGACAAACTGGCCACGACAGTCACGCCCCGCTACGACAACGACGTGTTCGTTGAGGCACGCGACTGGTTGCGGGCAATCACCACGAGCGAGCCTTCGGCTGCCGCGAGCGAGCCTTCGGCCACTATGAACGAGGCTTCGATACCCGAACAATAAGGGCGCCGGGGTCAACCCAGGCGCGGACAGATTTGGCGAGACCGAATTCGTCGCCGTCGAGTTGAAACTCTTCCGGACTATCGACAATCATGTTGAGGTCGCTGCCAGTTTCGTACCGCACATCACGAACGTCTTTCGACAGATCGATGATCCGTCGGCCGATGGCACTCTTGCGCAGCACGCCGTTCTCCCACGCGATCTTGTTCCAAATGTTCAGCCAGCCGAAGCGACCGCGCGGCACGAGTGCTGCCATGTCGAGAATCCCGTCGTCGGGTTTCGCTTCGGGCATCAGCAGCAGGCCACCGGGCAGGGCCCCACAGTTGCCGATGATCACGGTGTGAGCGCTCAGGGAACGGTTGGGGGCACCATCCACGCTGTAGTGCAGGCGAACGGGGCGCAGCTCGGGAATGGAGCGAGCGATTCCGTCAACGTACGCCAACCAGCCCACCGCCTTTTTCAGCTTGGTGCTGGTGTTCTTGATCATTTTGGCATCAAGCCCGAGCCCCGCCATCACAAGAAACGCGTGCTCTTCGTGATCATCGTTATCGCGCACGATCTCCACCATTCCCAGATCGAGGGCGCGGTCTTGGCCGTTGAAGGCAATGTCGACGCTGTCACGAATGTTGCCCGTCGGCAGGTCAAGGTTGCGGGCTAGTAGGTTGCCGGTGCCAGCAGGGATGACAGCCATTGCAACGCCGCTACCGCGGAGAGCTTCGGCCACCGCACGCACCGTGCCATCGCCGCCTGCCGCGAGCACCACCCGCGCTCCGCGACGAATCGCACTGGCCGTGACGCCCTGACCCGGGTCGTCTTCAGTGGTCGAAAACCAGATGGGTGAAGCCCAGTTCGCTGCTTTGGCGGCGGCATTGACGATCTTCTTGAATTTGTCAGCATCAACCTTCATGGGGTTGTAAACGACCGCCGCCTGAGGTTTCGCCGTTCGTGAGTTGGGCACAGGTAAACGGTACGCCATGAATCGGTAGGCTGTACTAGTGATTGACCCCCAAATTCTTCGAGAGAACCCGGATGCCGTGCGGCAATCGCAACTCGCCCGTGGCGCATCCATTCAGCTGGTTGACGACGCTATTGCCGCCGACCAGAACCGCCGCTCTCGCATCGGCGAATTTGAGGCGCTCCGAGCCGAGCAGAACAGCTTCGGCAAGAAGGTCGCTCAGGCGCCATCCGAGGAGAAAAAAACTCTCGTCGCTGAAGCCCAAAAGCTTGCCGCCCGCGTGAAAGCCGCCCAGTTGGTCTCGACGAAGGCCGAGTCGGAGTTCACCCGCACGGTGGGGGCGCTTGGCAACATCGCCCTGGATGGTGTGCCGACCGGGGGTGAGGATGACTGGGAGCTTCTCCGCGAAGTCGGAACGCCCGCATCATTCGACTTTGAGCCGCGCGACCACGCCGACCTCGGCGAACTCCTCGGAGCCATTGACATTCCGCGCGGAGTGAAAGTCTCGGGCAGCCGCTTCTACTTTCTTAAAGGAGTGGGAGCGAGACTCGAACTGGGGCTGATGAATATGGCCCTCGATCGTGCAATCGCCGGTGACTTTATTCCTCTCATCACACCAACGCTGGTGCGGCCCGAAGTGATGGCCGGCACCGGGTTCCTGGGCGAACACTCTGATGAGGTCTACTACCTCCCTGCCGATGACCTCTACCTCACCGGCACCAGCGAAGTGGCGCTCGCCGGTTACCACTCCGACGAGATTATCGACCTGTCTCAGGGGCCGCTTCGCTATGCAGGGTGGTCGACCTGTTACCGCCGCGAGGCGGGTTCTGCGGGCAAAGATAACCGCGGCATCCTGCGGGTGCACCAGTTCAACAAGCTCGAAATGTTCAGCTATGTGCTCCCCGAGAATGCGCAGGAAGAACACGAACGGCTTCTCGCATTCCAGGAGTCGATGTTGCAGGCGTGCGAGCTCAGCTACCGCGTAATCGATGTTGCTGGTGGCGATCTCGGTTCGAGCGCAGCCCGCAAGTACGACGTTGAGGCCTGGGTTCCCACGCAGGGCACCTACCGCGAGCTCACCTCAACGTCCAACTGCACGACCTATCAGGCACGCAGGCTCGACATCCGGTACCGTACCGAAACCGGAAAAACCGCGCCGGTCGCCACTCTCAACGGAACTCTGGCGACCACACGCTGGTTGGTTGCCATTCTCGAAACACACCAACAGTCTGACGGGTCAGTGGTGGTGCCTCAGGCGCTGCGACCGTATCTGGGCGGACTCGAAATTTTGGAGCCGATCGCGTGACCGTTGCAGCATCCGATGACCGCTGGCTGATCGCACTCGACATTGACGGTACTGTGCTGCTCGAATCGGGTGAGCTGAACGACCCCGTTATTGCGGCTGTCGCGAAGGTTCGGGATGCCGGCCACGAAGTGATGTTAGCCACCGGTCGTTCGGTTGCCATGACTTTGCCCATTCTGCAGAAGCTGGGGCTCAAGCCTGAGTATGTCGTCTGCTCAAACGGTGCAGTCACACTGAAGCGCGATGCGATGGGCGAGGGCGGGTATCGCCGCGAGTTTGTGGAAATGTTCAATCCCAAAGAGGTGCTGACGAGCATCCGCAGCAACTTGGGTACGGCAAACTATGCGGTCGAAGATGCGACCGGCAAGTTCTTTGTCAATGGAAAGTTTCCTGACGGTACCCTCGGTGCGCTCAGCGAAGATGTCTCGTTTGATGAACTGGTGAAGGTGCAGGCCACTCGCGTTGTCGTTATTTCACCGCAACACCACGTCGAGGACTTTCTCTCTGTTGTTGAACAGATGGGCCTCCATCAGGTCAGCTACAACGTGGGGTGGACGGCGTGGCTCGACATCGCGCCCGACGGTGTCAACAAGTCGACGGCACTCGAGAACGTGCGTTCACGACTCGGCATCTCGCGCGCACGGGTGCTCGCGATGGGCGATGGTCGCAACGATATTGACATGCTGGTGTGGGCGTCGGCCCGCGGTCGGGGTGTTGCGATGGGGCAGGCTCCGGATGATGTGCGCGCGGTAGCTAATGAGGTCACCGAGAGTGACCTCAATGATGGCGCCGCGCTGGTGCTCAATGCGTTTCCTGCGAAGCACATTCTTTAGGGCGTTTAGGCACGCGTGCCCAGTGCTTTAGAGGGCACCTAGGGCCTCGTCATAGATGGCGAGTGCCCGCGCCACCTCTTCGGGAGTCACCACTGCTGGTGGTACAACGTGGATGCGGTTTTCGGCAATGAATGGCAGCAACCCGCGCTGAACTAGCGCACCCTTCAGCTTGCCCATGTCGGCGGCGCTGAGTGGTTCGCGCGTGTTGCGATTGGCGACGAGTTCCATCGCCCAGAACACGCCGCGTCCGCGAACTTCACCAATGCACTCGTGCTTTTCGGCGAGGGCGGCAAGGCCGGGGCCGATGTGGTCGCGACCGATCATGGCAGCGTTCTCGATGATGCCCTCGTCTTCCATTGCGGTGATGGAGGCGACGATGGAGGCGGCGCCAATGGGGTGGCCGGAGTAGGTGAGTCCACCAGGAAAGACCCGCTCGTCGAAGGTTGCAGCAATCTCATCGGAGATCACCACACCACCGACAGGAATGTAACCAGAGTTCACGCCCTTCGCGAAGGCGATCAGGTCGGGTGTGATGTCGAAAGCATCAAACGCAAACCAGTCTCCGGTGCGACCGAAGCCGGCCATCACTTCATCCAGGATCACGAGGATGCCGTACTTGTCGGCGATGGCACGCACACCGGCCAGGTAGCCGGGTGGTGGTATCAGCACGCCAGCAGTGCCGGGGATGGTCTCCAGCAGGATTGCCGCGATCGACGCAGAACCCTCAGCTTGGATGGTGCGCTCCAGGTGGTGCAGGGCACGCTCAGATTCCTGTTCGGGGGAGTCAGCCCAGAACTCTGAACGGTACTGGTATGGACCAAACACGTGCACGTGGGCTCGTGCATACTCGTTGGGGATCCGACGCCAGTCACCGGTGGCCACAATCGCCGAACCGGTGTTGCCGTGATAAGACCGGTAGCGCGAAATGATCTTGTCGCGGCCGGTGTGAAGACGCGCCATGCGGATTGCGTTCTCGATCGCATCCGCACCGCCATTGGTGAAGAACACCCGGTTCATGCCCGCCGGGGTGTGGGCGGTGATCTTGCGGGCCGCTTCGCCGCGAATGTGGATGGCGTGCGCCGGGGCGACCGTGGCCATGAGGTCGGCCTGAGTTTTGATGCCGGCGATCACGGCGGGATGCTGGTGCCCAATGTTGACGTTGACGAGTTGGCTGGAGAAGTCGAGAAACTCGTTGCGCTCGTTGTCCCACACTGTGCAACCGAGGCCACCCTCGAGAACCATGGGGTTTAGGGCGCCCTGAGCTGACCAGGAATGAAACACGTGTTCGCGGTCGAGGGCGACGGTTTCGGCGTTGCTGTGGTTGCTGGTGGGGGGCGCGGAGTTCATGGGGCACCTTTCGTGGCGAGGCTAATACTCCACTATCACGCGCGACGACGATCGAGTGTGTGACATTTTGTCTAGCGCATTGTTCGCCGTTCGACATAAAGTGAGTTAACTGATCGGGAAAGAAGAGTTCACGTGCTTCCAACAATTGCGTGGCTTCTGGGCAGGAAGCAATTGCGGCTCAGCGTGGTGCGGGGCGATCTCGAACATCCACGCCATCTCGAACGGCTGGCCACCCCCATCACGTGGGTTCATAGTTCGGACCTTGACGACCCCACCCCCTTTCTCAGCAGCGGCAACGTGCTGCTGACGGATGGCGCACAGTTCGGTTTCGACGATTCCGCCGAACGTTACGACTATGAGGCCTATGTGGGGCGACTGGTCGGGTCAGAAATTGTTGGCCTCGGATTCGCCACCCATTTCCTGCACCAGGGTATGCCGGACGGGCTAGCCCAAGCCTGCCAGCGTGCGGGGCTGCCGCTGATTGATGTTCCCGACCGGGTCCCTTTTATCGCCGTCATTCGCGAGGTAGCCGATCAGCTCGCCGCCGAACGGAGTCGGCGCATGGAATGGTCAATTGCCGCGCACAAAGCGATCTCGTATGCGGCGCTCAAACCGACCGGGTTGCGGTCGATCCTCATCGAACTCGAACGGCAACTCTCCTGCTGGGTGGGGCTGTTCGATGCGACAGGAAACCCGGTTCTTGTTCCGGCCCAACGGCCCTCCGAAGACCGGTTTGCGGCTCCGGTGCGGGATGAGGTGGCTCGGGCGCTGCAGAAGGGGCGCCGGTCATCCACGAGTCTCACTCTCAACTCAGGTCAAGTGACAATTCAGGTATTCGGTCAGAGCGGGCAGTTGCGGGGCGCTCTGGTGCTTGGTCGAGGGGTCGCCCTCGATCGGGCGGAAAATGAACTCGTCACGAGCGTGATCGCATTAGCTACTCTCGCGCTCGAACAAAATCGTGAGCTCGACACCACACGCGGGCAGTTGCGTTCGGCTGTGCTCGAGTTGATGCTCGCCAGCAATATGCCTGCAGCGCGCGCCATCGCTCACGACGTGTGGGGGGTACTGCCGGTCGAACCACTCCGGGTGGTCACAATCGCGAAGCCACTGCGCAATCATCCTGTGCTCGATGCCCTTGAGTCGTTGGCGCTCGATAGTGATGGCCAAATCTTTTATGCTCTGCGGGACAGTTCCGTCGTCGTAATCGTCGGTTCGGGCGGTGACCACGAGCAGGTCGCCCACCTCGTGGTTGATCATGAGCTCAGCGCGGGAAGCTCAACCGTTGCCAGTTTTGCCGCGCTCGATGCCGCGCTGAGCGAGGCATCCCATGCCCTTCGTGCCGGAGGTCGGCGCGCGGGCCTCACCGATTTTGATGACATTGCGGGCACCGGGATGCTCGGGGTACTGCATGCGGCCGGTGCCGAGCAGATCGCACACCGGGTGCTTACCCCGCTGGTCACTTTCGATACTGACCATTCGGGTGCCCTAGTGGATACGCTGCGCGCATGGTTCGCGCACGACTGCTCCTGGGGTTCGACGGCCGCCCAGCTGGGGGTTCACCGGCACACGGTGCGGGCCCGCGTAGACCAAGCAGCGGGCATCCTGCACCTCGATCTTGAATCTTTTGAGGGCCGTTTAGAGGTGTGGGCGGCACTGCGGATGCTCGAATAACATCCGTGCCCCCATTTCGCGCCCTCTAGCCTGCCTATCAGGTAGACCCACCGGGTATCCGTTAGAATACGATCTTGCGCTATGCAAGGAGGGCTGTCCGAGCGGCCGATGGAGCCAGTCTTGAAAACTGGTGGGCAGAAATGTCTCGTGGGTTCGAATCCCACGCCCTCCGCACTGCGTGCAGCAGCGTATGTCAGGTGAGTGAAAGGAGTGTGTGATGAGTGAATTACGTCCGCGGTCAGAACTGCGTTCGCGCTCGGTTGCTCGCACGAGCCCCAAGAAAACATCCCAGGCACAGGCGCTGGCACGCCACGGAAGACTAAAGAAGCCCGGCCCCTGGGGTTCGATCGCAAAGATTGTTGCCGGCTCACTGGCGGTGTTGTTGGTCAGCGGGGCTGCGGTAGGTTCTGTTGCCTTGGACAGCATTTACGGCCAGCGCGACACCGTTACCCTTGTCGGTGAAACCGAGGGCCCGCCACCGCAGATCGGCAGCTATGAGGGTGGATTCAATATTCTCATCGCCGGTAGCGACACCCGCGAAGGTCAGGGTGGAATCGGCGGAACCACTCAAGACGCCTCCGGTGAGCTCAACGACGTCAACATGATCTTGCACGTCGCGGCCGACCGCCAATCTGCTGTCGCCATCAGCTTTCCGCGGGATATGGTGATGGGGATCCCCGAGTGCCCCAGCTCCAACGGAGACTACAACAAGCCTTTCTCCACCGAATCATTGAACACCGCACTCTCCTACGGGGGCCTGCCGTGCGTGGCCATGACGCTGTCGGAGTTCACCGGGCTCGACATTCAGTTCGCCGGCATCATCACCTTTGATGGTGTCATTCAGATGACCAACGCAATCGGCGGCGTCGACGTGTGTATCGACGGGCCCCTTGTCGACAGGTACACCGGAATCAACCTTCCGGAAGCAGGCACCTACAATCTTGCAGGATGGGAGGCGCTTGCCTTCCTGCGTTCCCGGCACGGTGTTGGGGACGGCAGTGACCTGACACGAATCAGCTCACAGCAGGTGTATCTCTCTTCGATGGTTCGCACGCTCAAAAGTTCTGAAACGCTCGGCGACTACAAGAAGCTGTACAACCTTGCGGATGCCGCCATCGCCAACATGCAACTGTCGAAGGGTCTCGCTGACATTCCCACGATGGTGTCGATTGCTCTAGCTCTGAAAGACATCCCGCTGGACCGAATTCAGTTCGTGCAGTACCCCGGCTCAACCGGCGGTACCGGTGTGTACAGCGGCAAAGTGCAGCCGAACCAGTACCTCGGCGACCAGATGATGGAACTGGTCGCGGCAGACCAACCCTTTGTCTTAGAAGAAGCAACTGACGGTACGGGCTCGATCCTCGACCCCAACGCTCCCGCGGCAGAGCCCGCTCCCGAAGCAACGGAGGGAGCTACTGCAGCACCCGTGGAGGACCTTCCGACGATCGATGTGCGCGGTCAAAGCGCCGCAACCTTCAGCTGCTCAGTCACCAACTACTACTAAGTCGGCCGCAGCTTCTACTGAATCGGCCCGCGCCTACGCCAGTTCGTCGTTCGGCTTATGACCCGTTATGATTGCTGAGTACATCTGGAGACGTCGCATAGTCCGGCCTAGTGCACCACCCTGCTAAGGTGGAGTACCCGTAAGGGTACCGAGAGTTCAAATCTCTCCGTCTCCGCCAGATTAGTCACGTTGAAACCCCCGGAAAGCGCAAGCTGTCCGGGGGTTTCGTTTTGCCTTCCCGAGCCGCAGGTGCTGCCGTTCTTGGCTCCTGTCGGGCCGTATCCGGCGCTGTCGCGGGCTTTGCGCCCGTTCGTGCCCAGCTGCCCCATCCCAGTTACGGCAGCCACCGGTTCGGCCAATTCTCCGGCCATCTGGATGCCCAAAGTTTCTTGGGTTGGGTGCGGCTCATTGTCACCTGTGAGGTCGATTGCGATGCTCGCGAACACGGCTTGGTTGAGCCACTTCCGCTGCTCGCCTACGGCTTCTTGATACAGCCTGCCAGCGTTGCCAAGCAGCAGAAGCACCAGTTCGAGGTGCTTGCGAACCAGTTCCATATTCTGCTGGCACGCAGCTACGAGCCGGTTGGCATCGTGGATCTCAACGAGCACCGCCGCTTGTCGCTGTTTGAGGTCTTCCACCGGGATGGCTTCGTCGAGGTAGGCGTCGATCAGCTTCTGCTTTTTGCGCTCCAACTTCACAAGGCGCTGGCTCTGGTTCGCTAGTAGGGATTGGTCCTGCTCTTGGCGGGCGTCCAGCTGTGCCCGGCTGAGTTCGCCTACCTCTTCAATCGTCTGCTGGGTGAACTGCACCTGCGTCTTCCAGATGCGTTCGATCTCTTCCTCTACTTTCTCCACCGAGATATACGGCAGGTCGCAGTCGGTGCGCCCGGTGTGTCGCCCGAGGCAGAAGAAGTAGCTGTAGACACCACCCTTGCCCCGTGAGTGCCCGTAGCCCATGCGTCCGCCGCAGCGGTGGCAGACCAGCGAACCTTTCAGGTAGTGGGTGTGCCTCCACGAACGGTCACCGGCAATCCGTCGCGCAGCCAATACGTCCTGGACGTGGTGCCAGGTTTCAGCGTCGATGAGCGGTTCGTGGACACCGTCGTAGATGACATCGCGGTGCCGGATCTTGCCCATGTAATACGGGTTGGAGAGCATGCGGTGGACTTGCGAATTGTTTAGCGGCGTGCCGATGTACTTCAGTGTGGTGCGGCTTTTGAGGCCCCGCTCCTCCAGCTCATCTCGCAGCGTCGAAATGCTCCAGTGGCCAGCAGCGTAGGTCTGAAAGGCCCAGCGGATATGCTCCGCCTTCTCTTCATCGAAGGCGACACCCTTGATATCCAGTCCTTCGATGCGCGTAAGGGTGTTCATGTACCCGATGGGAGCCACGCCGTGCGTGCCACCTCGCATGGCCTTCTGGGCGATGCCCTTCTTGGCTTCGTTCGCTAGGTTGCGCGAGTAGAACTCGGCCATGCCGGCAAAGATGTTGTGCATCAACATGCCCGCTGGGGTTTCATCGATCTGTTCACTCACCGATACAAGAGTTGCTCCGGCAGTCTGAATCTTGGCGAGGATCATGACGTCGTCGGCACGGTCTCGGGCCAGACGGTCGAGTTTGTGCACGACGACGTAGTTCACCCCGCCCTCAGCGACATAGGCCAGCAGCGCCTGCAAGCCATCTCTATCTGCTGAGCGGGCCGAAGCCCCAGCGTCGACGAATTCACGAACGACTTCAGCGCCAAGGTCGGACACTTTGCGCTCACAGGCCGAACGCTGGGCTGGGATGGAATAGCCCTCGGCCTCGCCGTTGCGAGTGGCCTGCCGCGAGGTAGAGACACGCAGATAGAGCACTGCGCGCTTTACGGGCACAGCCTCCGGAGCAACGCTCGCCTCGATAGTTGCGGGAGCGGGTAGTTGTTGGATAGTCATAAAAGCCCTCCTTTCTCTCGGAAACCGAGGCTTTCCGAGTAGTTGGCCTCTGGACTGTACCTCTGAAGGGCGGAGGAGTCGATAGTCCGATCGGGAACTCATCGGACACTTACCAGGGCGACCGGAAGAACACGAACGGGGGTCAGGCAATGCCGAATTGGAGATGATTCCCGGTGATGTAGTTATTGCAACAGCCGCCTGTCTACCTCGGTGAGTTCAGGTCTACAGGTGTCGAACGGCGGCACCTCCGCCTCCGCCGGGATGTGAGAAAGACATAGGCAGAATGCGTCGGAGTCCCATCCCGATTCGGGCAGTTTGCCGCAGAAGTACGGGGCAGGATCAAGGGCCGTCAGCGTCGTGAACGGACGGGCGATCGGAAGGGTGGGTGGAAGTGTCGCAACGGCGTTGTTAACGAAATACAAAATGGTTGTCGGCGACGCCCGGTTCACTGCTACCCCAGGCGCAGCCACCGGGTTAGCCGTTGCAGAATGCGGGTACTGGTTTGATAGCTAACTGCGTCGTTATAGGGCAGTACTACCTCTAGCGCTTCGATGATGCCTGCTGTCGTTTCTTCAGACGCCGGTAGGTAAACAGAAAATGGCCAGCCAAGACGTCGCATCGGAAGCAGTGTAATGCTTGGTCGCGGTGCGATTGCTTTGGTCCCGGGTAGCTCTTCGATAGTGAATGCTCGATAGTTCTCAAGCTGAACGGTTGTCTTATCGACACTAAGAGATGTCATTTTCAGCGTCCATTTTTGATCGCGAGCTCTCGGTACGTAAGTAACCAACATCGTCAAGGTCGCCGCAACGATAAAGGCCAGCACGGACCACTCTCGGAGGGCAATCATCAGCAAGCTGAACCAGGCTGCTACCAGGACGAGTCCGATAAACCACCACCAGCGCTTCCGTGGCACATACTCGGTGGCCGTCCACTGCACGGGGAGGGTGACGCTGTCACGGCCGTTTTTTGTTCTCGTTGGTGTTCGTTTCGCCGCTGGGGTCTTCGTCATTGATTTCGCTTTAGGCATGGGTGCCTCCTTTCTTAGTTGGTCACAGCGTGGTTATGGTGTTGATAAAGTTGTGTTGCTGACCGCTGACCTTGCCGTTGAGTTGGGGGTTAGTTAACACTCCGAGTGCCTGGGCTGCCACTTCAGCTAGTCGCGCTGGGGCGATGTCAGTACGGACACCGGCACTAGCGTCGCTACCAACTCGGGCGAAGCGGTCGAGAGTGTCAGCGTCTTGGCTAACCATTTTCTCGGAAGATAACTGGCCGGTGTCGAGTCGACGGGCTGCTGCGTCATCGATGTCGGCTTCGCTGGTGATTTCACCGCGAAGCACGCGATCGGCGAAATCACCACCGAGGTAGTCCGCTTTGGCGTTATGGCCGTTGGAGTGAATACCTCGCGCCATTTCCTGGCGGACGCGGTCGCTGGCACCTTTCGAGCCGATAAGAATCTGTTCTGCCTCGCGGGTGGTTCCGGAGCGCATCTTCTCGCGTACGGCAGCTTGCCGCATAGATTCGTTTGGTTTCTGCATGAGTACTTTGCCGTTTCTCCGCACTTCATTACCCATGGCTAAGCTGTGCAGTTCACCAGACGTAAGTTGCTGCTGAGTCATGAGCGCTGTGGCGCTCTTGACCGAGCGTTCGGTTTCCTCATCGGCGAGGGACGCACCGGTAGCCCCCAGCTCACTGCCAAAGTTTCCACTCGCACTGTTGAGGACACGGTTACCGGCTGCCCTTGCATTGTGAGCCCAGTTCAACGGGTTCTTATTGGACCCGCGGGAGGCACCGCCCATTCTCTGGGCGCGTCGGCGAGTAGCGGCACCTTTACGATACTTCTCGAACTGGCCCAACCGTGACCGGTCAAACCCTTTCTGTGCAGCACCCTTACCGACACCCTGTGCTTTGGCGCCGAAGGAGTTAATCGCTCCACCAAGTTTCCCAATGCCGTTGAGTGAGCCTTTCAGTAGCGGAATGACGGCGATCAGGGGGAGAACCAGTGCCATGTAGGCGGCGATCTGGAGTACGGTGTCTCCGCCGGCGATTTGCAGTAGCACGGCGGATGCGAGGATTGATGCCCCATACAGCAGTCCGATGACTGGGTAGAGCAACAGCAGCGAGGTCAGCATCTTGAGCCACTTTTGGAACAACGGCTCGGTGTTCGGCAACAGGAAGGCCACGAACGCCAGCGGAGCAATGACGATCAGCAGCACGATCAGGACTTTGCGGGCGATCAATAACACGAAGATCGTCAAGAGCACGATGATCGCTCCGACTACTGCAACGATGACGGCGCCAACGTTGAGCAAAGATGCACTGCCAGCGGCGAGCACAACTGTAGTGATTCCAAGTAGATTGCCGCTTTGATCCCCGGTCGGCGCTGCCGCACCACCGCCTGCATCCTTGACTTGCTGTGCCACCCCCTCAAGGAGACCTTTCAATGAATAGCCGAGGATATTCGATAGGTCAACGGCGATCTGGCAGATGAGAAACGACAGGTTCACGAGGATGGCCGCCACGATCACCCGCGGCAACAACTTCTTTACCCCGTAGTTTGAGATCCCGGCACTGGTCAGCTGCGAGAAGATGATGATCAGGACCGCGATGATGAACGCGACGTTGCCAATGCCCTGCATGATCTTCCATGCGGTATAAGTCCCGGTGCCGACCTTGGTTTGAACCGGGTTTCCGTTCGCATCCTTCGTCGTGACGGTGGCATTCGGATCAGTATTGACCAGGCTCGGATCGGTAGCTAAGAAGCTGTTGGCAAGGAAGCCGTAGGCGCTATCTGCCAGACCCGCGCCGAGCGTCAGGATCGGGCAAAGGAGCCAGCCAAGGCCATCAATCGCGCAGGAGCTCGCGCCGCCCGGCGTACACGGGTTACCGGCAGCATCGGTTACCGCTCCCGCGCTACACCCTGAAGCGTCGAGCTCCTCTGTGTTACCGGCATTGTCTATGAGGTACTGAATGTAGCCTAGGACTGCGGGGTCGTTGGCCTTGTCAATTTTTGCAGCCAGATCTTTACAGCTGATATCTGTGTTTTGATAGAGCCGTACGTTTGTGCCGCCGTCTTTGCCTTGGACACTCGTCGCCTTGTAGCTTTTGCCGCTTGGTGCTGAGGAGCCCGCAGCAAATGTCTGGATGGTGTAGCTGACAGAGCTAGGCAAGCAAGTGGCGATAAAACTGTCATAGTACAAGCGGTATTTTCCACCGACAGCGATGCTGTCGATACCAAGGCTGTCGTTGCCCAGTGTTCTTTTATAAAAATTATCGAGTCTACTGGTTGCATTATCCGGCGCAAAGAATCTGTTGTCGGCACCAGACGGTGTCGCTGTGCAGGTTGAGCCTTTCACCTCTCGTTTGAAGCCGAGATCGCACAGCAGCTGCGGCCCGCTGGTATATCCCCACAGGTTGGCAGCGGCTGCGATCCAGGCCTTGCCGCCTGGCCCACCACAATTTTCGACACCATCCTCGGCCTCGTTGATGACGCCCACGGTAACGGCGTTGTCAACGATGACCGCGTTGGGGGCCGCTTTAGGAGCGAACCATTCAAAGCTCACGGCTTTGGACTGAGTCATATATGTTTCTGTAACCCACAGCAGGGTGAAGTAGCCGCTGCTGGCGTAGGACCCAGTGTCCATACAATGCCGCAGCGCCTTGTAGTACGCGAAGGACCTGGCCGAATCGCCCGGTGCGAGCGTCTGTTGTCCTGGCGTACAGACACCCGTTTCGTTTTGTCCACCGCGACCGCTGGCCACCATGCTCCACGTACCCCCAGTGGACTCACACTCAGCCTGAGTGGTCGCGGCATATACCGAAGTTGTTGGGAGAAACGAGGCACCAATCGAGGCAATGGCAGACAAAACTATGACACCGGTCACGGCGAAGAGTGACAAGCGTCGTCGCGACACGCCACTAAACAAAGAAAGGCAAGCCCTGTGAGGGCTTGCCTTTACGAGTACTCGTAAAGCTCGATGAAACAATTGGTATAAAAAACGAGAATGCGTCATAACCTGGGCCTATTTAAGCATATGCACCACGTCTTGAGAAGAGCGGTCCGGCTCTATCGGCCTAGGTTAGAGATTCCGATCTGAGCAATCTTGTAGGTACCATCGATCAATTGCAACGTCACGGCGACCTCGAAGCGATTGCCGTTGATATCTACCGCACCTGGGTCAGAAGTACCGGTGCTGTTTTGGGCAGCGTTATTATACTCAGTGCCGTTGATCTTCAGGGCGAGGCTATCTTCGGTCTGTGAGATGATGGCCGTTGATTCGACAGTCATCGATGATGTGTACACATTGGCCTCGCTGTGAGTAGAGAGGTAGTGCGCCAGACCGGTGGCATTTTGCTTTTGCCAGCCTGTCGCTTGAGCATTAAGCTTCTCATCAGCTTGGTAATCAGGGATGAACAAGGCTTCAGCGAAGATTACGCCGTAACCAGCTGCCTTTTGGTCGACAAAATCTGAAGTAACCTCAGATATTGTCTTGCCACTCGGGTTATATGCCAGCCGTTCCTCGTAGGTCTGGTCGTTGGCGCCAGTCATATACCAGGCCGACAGGCGATCCTGGATCAGCGTCGTACCGACCTGCTCGGGTGTCAGCGTCGCCGGGATCTCCAACAATTGCACCGTCAAGACCTCAGCGGTATTCGTCGGGGTTGCTTCGGGTGTCTCTGACGGTTCAGCGGGAGCGGTTGCGACGGGACGCTTGTCGGGCTGGTTATTGGCTGCTTCGATGCCGAGGATAGAAGCTGCAACGACCGCTGCACCAGCGACAGACCCGACCACGGCGTAAAGCGCCTTGCGGGACTTCTTCTTCTCTGGCTGATTGTCGAGCTCAGAGGGCGTAGGGCTCACGCGGCCACCACCCTGCTCGGGCGGGATGACACTCTGCAGATTGGGGTTGATAAATGAGTTCTTGGGGTTCTCCGCAGACATTGCGAGGGTTCCTTTTCGCGCTTGGCGACATTAAGTGATATCGGCTTGGGCTGTGAAACTGTGGCGCCAGTTTGCCCACCCGGGAGGCTCGAAACGCCTGCAACCGAGAATCTGTAACGCTGCCTTATTTGTACCATGTTTTGTAGCAAATGTAAAGCCCTTCCTTCGCATGGTTGAGTGCAACGCTACTTATATGTATGTCGACCAATCAATAGCATAGAACCAAGCTTGAAGCCATGAAGGAGCGTTTCGTATAGCCACGTTGCCAGGGTGGGCGTTGACGCGTGCGCGGTTAGTGGTGGCTCGCGTCGCCAGTATTTGGGGCCTCTGGACTGTACCTCCGATGCGAGGAGGAGTCGATAGACCGATCGGAAACTCAGGGGGTAGCACAAAACGAACGGCAAGCATTAACAGGGTCAAACGCGATGGAATCACCGCGAACGTCAACGATGTAGTTTTTGCATCCCTGGTCAGACCAACATGACGCTAAAGCCAAATTCCTAATGAGATCTGAATGAGGATAAGGAGGATCTGAATGATCGAAAGTACTGACGACCAATCCAGTAAACGATCCGTGTTGCCTTGATTGCTGCGCATGTGTGGTCTGGCGACTGTCTTCGTAACGGTCTTGGTGGATGTCGTCCATTCTTGTGTAGTAATAATCTCTCTCATCTAGCGCCTAAAGTGTCCCAAATGCTCTCGAAAGTCAACGGGATTTTTCTGCGCAATAGTTCGGGGCGTCCAGCGATCATCACACCCAAGGCCACACTCATAACAGAGTGGGATTGCCTAGCTGCTCCAGCTCAGTTGCACGTGAAAAACACAACATCGAAAGTTTCGAGAGTGACCCTACGGATGTAGATATATCAGGTAGGAACTGTATAGAGTCCCATCCCGATTGGGGCACTTCTGCCCAGAAGTACGCGGTCATCGCAGGGTCCTTCAGGCACCCGGTTCGAATAGCGGGCGGATGGTCGGCCGGAATAGCTAAGAAACTACTTAACCAGCCACTCTCCCGTTTGTCCGCTGTATCCACCATTGAAGTTGTACTGAATCTTCGCCGCAGTCAGGCCATTGGGAATCTCAAACAAAACGCACCCGGTTGCGCTCGAACCTGGGGAAAGCGTGTACTGCCCTGAATTGAAGTTCGTACATTCGTCGGCAACATTGAAACCAATCTCCGCCGACTGGTTGTCGGATCGCATGACTGTGACGTTGATGTTGGCGTTACCTGTCAAAGTAGCGGCAGTTCCGTTTGTTATCTGGAGCTGAACCGCTATAAACCTGGTGCTCGCATCGGAAGCTGCAATCTGCGTTGTGATGGGATCAATCACTTTCTGGATAGTGACTTGAGACCCGTCCAGCGTTAATGATGAACCCAGCGTTGTCTGTGGGTTAGTCGGAGCCGGAGGTGCTGTCACTGTAGTGATTGGCGCGGGCGCACTAATCGACGTGTTGTAGAGCGCACGGAAAGGGCTGATGACCCCGACGACAACAGTCCAAACGATTCCAAAGACAAGCGAAGTGGCGAGACTGTGCTCACCGAGTTTTCGATCGAGCGGGTCTTTCCGAGACAGAAAGATGACCCCAAGAATAAGTCCGAGTAGTGGGACAATGATCGAGATCACGGTGAATTGCCCATACTGAGCGTGCTCTCTTGCTAGTGGCTTTTGTGGTGTATCTGATGCCCTCTTAGTCATTTCTTTGAATCTCCGAGTGATTTTGCTTATAGCGCACATTATACGAAATAAACTCAACTTAGACAATGACGGATCGCTATGTTAGATCGTCTAAGAGTTTCGCAATGTGCTGCCATACCGAGTTATTCCAACCGCGCGTCACTGACACCGCTTCGAAAACCCTCGATCCGTCGAGGGTTTTCTTGTGTTCAGGAAGCGCGGTTTCGCCCGTCGCCAGGGAGCCACGTGAAGAGCTACACCGTTGGGGAAGCAATCGAGAGGATCGGTGCGCTTACTCAGATTGACACCGATTCCCCCTTTCTTCTTGGCGTCGTGGGGCCTCCCGCGAACCCCACCCCGCGCTCAACCACAGGCTAGGCTCGAACGCTATGGCAGCAGGCGCAACAATCCACACTTTCGCGGTCCAACTGGCTGATGTGGATCGCGGTGTCTACGACGACTTCACGCTTCGCGTGGCACGGCATCCATCAGAAACCGACGCGTACATGGTGACCCGTTTGCTGGCGTACTGCCTCGAATACCAGGACGGCATCGCGTTCAGCGAAGGGGTTTCGTCGACGGATGAACCCGCGGTTCTTGTGCGTGATCTCACCGGCGCCGTGACTGTGTGGATCGAGGTGGGCGCCCCTGACGCTGCCCGCTTGCACCACGGCAGCAAATTGGCAGACCGGGTCGTCGTGTACACGCACCGCGACCCGACGAAAGTGGCGGCGGCGTGGGATGGCAAGAAGATCCATCAGGCCGAGGAAATCGTTCTGCGCAGCTTCGACTCCGGATTCATCGACGGTGCCGTCGTCGCCCTTGGGCGCCGCAACACCATCACGCTCTCGGTCACCGAAAGTCAGCTCTACCTGAACCTGAATGACGCGGTGTTGATGTCGGTGATGCGCGATGAGACAATCCGCTAGCAGCCAGACCCCGCACCCGCACCCGGGGCTGGTCTTCGCCGCCGGTCGCCGGCGGCTTTCAGACGCAACGAATAGACTGGTGATGTGAAGCGTTCGGCACAGGCCGATTCGCGTTCGGCACAGGCCGATTCGCCAGATCTACGAGGAGTGAGTCGCCTGCCATGATCGAATTCCAGAACGTGACCAAACGGTTTCCCGAGGGCACTCTTGCTGTCGAAGACTTCTCCCTCGTGCTCCCTTCGCACAAAGCAACAGTGTTCGTCGGGTCATCCGGCTCAGGCAAAACAACACTGCTCCGCATGATTAATCGCATGATCGACCCGACTTCCGGCACGATACTGATAGCTGGCAAAGATATTTCTGGTCTCAACCCGGTCTTACTTCGCCGACAGATAGGCTACGTTCTTCAGGCTACGGGGCTCCTTCCGCACCGCCGGGTCGTTGACAATATTGCTTCAGTACCCCGGCTGAACGGGGTGTCAAAACGCACAGCGCGTCATGACGCACTCACCTTGCTCGACACCGTTGGGCTCGATCGATCCTTGGCAGAGCGGTACCCCGACCAGCTCTCTGGCGGACAGCAGCAGCGCGTTGGCGTTGCACGGGCTCTCGCTAGCGATCCAGACATTCTTCTGATGGATGAGCCGTTCGGCGCCGTCGACCCCATCGTTCGGGCAGAACTTCAAGTCGAACTCAACCGTCTGCAGCGTGAGCTCGGCAAGACGACGGTGTTCGTAACCCACGACATCGATGAGGCCTTCGCGATCGCCGACCAGGTCGTGATTCTTCGCACCGGCGGCGTGATTGCGCAGGTGGGAACTCCGGCCGAGATTCTGTCAAACCCAGTGGACGACTTTGTCTCGACTTTCATCGGTGCTGACAAGGGTAAGCGCACGCTGCATCTGCAGCATCGCGAAGGGGACAGCGCGACCCTGATCGTCGACGGCGAAGGCCGACCCGCGGGAATTCTTGGGGCTGACCAATGAGGGGCATTCGATGAGCTGGCTCATCGATAACTTTGGCCTGATCGCGAGGCTAACCGGCAATCACGTTGCCCTCAGCATCATTCCGATTATTCTCGGCTTCGCGATCGCCGTGCCCCTGGGTTGGATTGCTAACCGGTGGCTCGCTGTGCGGTCGGTGGTCATCGCCGGCGGTAGCCTCCTGTATACGATCCCGTCCCTTCCCTTGTTCGTGATCCTGCCGTACATACTCGGGACGAAAATCACCGATGATCGCAACATCGTTGTAGCGCTCACTATTTATGCAATTGCGATGATGGTTCGGACTGCCGCAGACGCCCTAGCGGCGGTGCCGGCGGATGCGATCGAGGCCGCCACGGCCATGGGGTACTCCCCGTGGACTCGATTCTGGCTGGTGGAGTTTCCGCTCGCTGGCCCCGTGCTGCTCGCGGGTCTTCGCGTGGTCTCGGCGAGTACGATCGCACTGGTCTCGGTGGGAGCCATCATTGGTTCAGCGAATCTCGGGTATCTGTTCACGAATGGCAAGCAGCGCGGCTTCCTTGATGAGATTCTTATCGGCATTGCGGCGAGCCTCGTCATCGCCCTCGTCTTCGACGTGCTGCTTGTTCTTCTCGGCCGGGTTCTCATGCCGTGGAATCGGCGCAAGGGCCGCACTCCGCACCGCAGCATTGTTGCTGCAGAGCGGGTGGTTTAGCCGTGCAATTCTTTCTCGATGCCTTCCGCTGGCTGCTCGATCCTGCGAACTACATCGCTGGAGCGCTGAGCCCCCTACCGATTCAGGCTCGCATCGGCGAGCACCTGTTGTACACCGTCGTGGCGGTAGTGATTGCGGCGATCATCGCGCTACCGCTCGGTTTCTATATTGGGCACACCGGCCGCGGCCGTCAGTTCGTCATCGGGTTCACCGGGGCGATGCGTGCACTGCCGACACTGGGTCTGCTCATGGCTCTCTTCGTTATCGTCGGCGCCACAGTGCCCTTCACGCGGGCGGCGTTCATCGCCTCGATCATTGCCCTGGTCATTTTGGCGATTCCATCGATTCTGGCCGGCGCGTATGCCGGCATCGAATCCGTCGACAGTCAGACGGTGGATGCCGGACGCGCGATGGGCATGACCGAACTGCAGGTGCTCCTGCAGGTCGAGATTCCGCTCTCGCTCCCCCTGATTATCGGTGGGATCCGAGCATCCGCGCTGCAGGTGATTGCCACCGCCGTGATCGCCTCCTACATTTCGCTGGGTGGTCTCGGAACGATCATTTCGAGCGGCATCGGGCTCAATGACAATGAGCGCATCCTGGGCGGTGCCATTCTCGTCACGGTGCTTGCGCTCGTGGTTGACGGGATTTTCGCGCTCCTGCAACGACTGACCACCAGACGCGGCTCCTCCGAGTCCCGCCCACGAAGAGCACACGTCCGCCGCCGGTCATTCGGATCGGCTGCGGTGGCGGCAACAACCGCCGATGAAGGGAAATCTCATGTTCACAGCAAATAGTAGAGGGCCACGGGTTGCCATTGCGGTAGTCGCGGCCGGAGCGATGGTTGCCCTTGCCGGGTGCGCTACCTCCGACCCCACCGGTGCTTCCTCGGAGGACTCCGGGGATGGCACGAAGATTGTCGTCGGCTCCTTCGCATTCCCGGAGAGCGAGATCCTCGGCAACATCTATGCGCTCGCCCTCGAAAACGCGGGCTACGAAGTGGAAACAAAATTCAATCTTGGACCACGACAGACCACGATTCCGGCCCTCGAAGACGGATCGATCAGCCTCATGCCGGAGTACAACGGCAACCTGCTGTTCTTCTATGACACCGAGAACACCGCCCGCAGCACCGCCGAGGTGGATGCCGAACTCGAGACCACGGTGCCCGAGGGTTTCCGCGTTCTCACGTCATCTCCCGCCGAGGACAAGGACGCGTACGTCGTCACCCAGGAGTTGGCAGAAAAAGAGGGCCTTGTTTCCATTGGCGATCTGAAGAAAATTGAACCATTCGCTCTGGGTGCCAGCCCGCAGATCGCCGAACTTCCGTACGGCATCCCCGGTCTGAAGTCCGTTTACGGCATCACCGATGTGACGTTTGTGCCGATCGAAGACTTCGGCGGCCCAGACACCGTCAAGGCGCTCGTCGACAACGCAGTGCAGGTCGCTGACATCTTCACGACCTCTCCTGATTTGGTGGCGAAGAAGCTCCTCGTGTTGGAAGACCCCGAAAATCTGATTGCGGCGCAGAACGTGGTTCCGTTGCTCAACTCGGACATCTACAGCGAGAAACTCGCCAAAGTTCTCGATGAGGTTTCAGCAGCTCTCACCACCGAAGACCTGATCGCGCTGCGCGATCGCGTCGAAGGATCGGAGAAGGCTCAGGCCAGGACCGCAGCAGAGGACTGGCTTATGGAAAAAGGCCTGCTCAACTAGGTGATTGTGGGGCGCTGCCGCCAGTGCGGTAGCGCCTCATCCATCACCGATAATGCTGACCGACACCAGCGCCGACGATCGAACACAGTAGTATCGCGCAGGTCACTACTCTTTCGCGCCGAGGGCTGCGCGGCCACGACTTGGCACCTTCGTCACCCCGCGGTGCGGCGCAGCGATGGCGAATCTCATGTGATCGCCGGCTTGGCTTTGGTGACTAAACGCAAGCACTCGGGAATGAAGGCCTGACTTGCACCTTAAGAATCGCTGCCTTTGGCGATCTCTAAAGTGTTACCCGAACTGCAGGACCTTACTTGTGCTTAGCGTGTACCTGTCTGGAACAATAGGCGAGGGCCCCGCGCCACAAACGCACTCGCACGCCCCCGTGACACTGCAGTCGGAAGGAACCTGATGCAACGCCAACACAGCGACGAATTTGACCGGTGGAATGCCCGCCAAGAACTGGCAGAGGCAATGATCCCCCTTATCGGTGGGCTGTATCGCAACCACGGGGTCGTGACCTCAATTCATGGCCGCCGCCTCATCAACCAGTCACCCGTCGGAGTGCTCAAAGCACACCGATTTGCACGTCAGCTCACCGAGAGCGAACTGCCAATCGAAGAGACCATGCCGGTCATGCTGGCGCTGTCAGCGATGCCGCTGAATCCAGCATCCATTGATCTGGCGAAGCTGGTGAATCGTTTTCGCGAAGTTGGCGGCACCCTCAGCGAGTTCCTGGCCGCAGAGCTCGCACCGGTGCTCAAGAACGGCACCGAAACCAAACCAACAGGAGCGGACGTGGTGCTCTACGGTTTTGGACGTATCGGTCGACTGCTTGCCCGCATCCTTATCGCGCACGCAGGCAACGGTGAAGGCCTGCGCTTGCGTGCCATCGTGGTGCGTCGCGGATCAGACAATGACCTCATCAAGCGCGCCAGCCTGTTGCGTCGTGACAGTGTGCACGGTCCATTCGAGGGAACCATTTCGGTCGACACTGATGCGAACACAATCCTTGCCAACGGCACCCTCATCCAGGTGATCTACTCCAACGACCCCGCCACGATCGACTACACCGAATACGGAATTTCGGATGCCATCGTCGTCGACAACACCGGCCGCTGGCGTGACGAGGAGGGCCTCAATCAGCACCTCAAATCGCAGGGAGTGAAGCGCGTTCTCCTCACTGCCCCCGGCAAGGGCGGCATCAAGAACATTGTTTACGGGCTCAACCACGACACCATTTCAGATTCCGACACGATCCTGTCTGCCGCCTCGTGCACGACCAATGCCATCTCGCCGGTACTGAAAGCCATCAACGACATGTATGGCATCGAGCACGGGCATGTTGAGACGGTGCATTCGTACACCAACGACCAGAACCTCACCGACAACTTTCACTCCGGTGACCGTCGTGGCCGCTCAGCACCGATGAACATGGTCATTACCGAAACGGGGGCCGCGAAAGCAGTGGCTAAAGCTGTTCCCGAACTTGCGGGCCTGCTGACCGGCAGCGCCATCCGGGTACCCACCCCCAACGTGTCGATGGCAATTCTGAACCTCAACCTCGCGACCGAGACGACGCGAGAAGAGGTGAACCGTTACCTGCGGGGGCTCTCGCTTGATTCGACCCTGCAACAGCAGATTGACTTCATCGATTCACCGGAGGTGGTGTCGAGCGACTTCATCGGGTCGCACCGTGCCGGCATCGTTGATGGTCTTGCCACGATCAGCTCGGGCAAGAATCTGGTGCTCTACGTCTGGTACGACAACGAGTTCGGGTATACCAGCCAAGTGGTGCGCGTCATCGAGCATATGGCCCAAACTCACCCGCACGTTATTCCCGAACGCGCCGCAGTCGGAGCATAATTTTCCGAACTGTGAGGGGGCTCTCAGCCTCGTTAGCGCTGTGAGCGTAACAAAGCAAAGTTCCCCATCCGCGCGTGTAAATATCGTTAAATGAATGATTCCGCACTCCCCATAATTGATCTCTCGCTTCTTGATGGCGGCCCCGAATCGGCAGCCAAGTTTCGTGACGATCTGCTGTGTGCGACCCACGACGTGGGGTTCTTCTATTTGGTGGGGCACGGCGTTGACGAGGCGTTGATGGATGATCTGCTTGCGGCATCCCGCGAGTTCTTTGCCCTGCCCGAAGATGAAAAGCTTGCGGTCGAAAACGTCAACAGCCCGCAGTTTCGTGGCTACACCCGGGTTGGTGGCGAACTGACCGAGGGTAAGACGGATTGGCGTGAGCAGATCGATGTGGGGCCAGAGCGTCCATTGATCGACGTGGGCTATGGCGTCGCCGACTACTGGCGACTTGAGGGCCCTAACCTCTGGCCGGATGCTGTGCCTCAGCTTCGTAGTTTGGTGAACGAGTGGAACGACAAACTCAGCGCTGTCTCGCTGCGCTTGTTGCGGGCGTGGGCTCAGTCACTGGGTGCTCCTGAGGACTCGTTTGATCACGCTTTCGCCGATAAACCATTCCCTGTCATGAAGATTGTGCGGTACCCGGGGGAGTCAAACCTGGAGCCGAAGCAGGGTGTTGGTGCCCACCGCGATGGTGGTGTGTTGACGCTGCTGATGGTGGAGCCCGGCAAGGGGGGCCTGCAGGTTGACTACAACGGCGAGTGGGTGGATGTCCCACCCATGCCGGGCGCGTTCGTCGTCAACATTGGGGAGATGCTTGAGCTCGCCACCCAGGGCTACCTCAAGGCGACGCTGCACCGTGTGATCTCGCCCCTCATTGGCGATGACCGCATCTCGATTCCGTTCTTCTTCAACCCGGCGCTCGACACGGTGATGCCTCAGTTGGCGTTGCCGCCGGCGCTCGCGGCCGAGGCTCGGGGTGTTTCGCTTGACCCAACGAATAGCCCCATCCTCGAAACGTATGGAGACAATGCTCTCCGCTATCGCATGCGGGCGCACCCCAACGTGGCTCAGATTCATCATGATGATCTGATTCAGGCACCACGGGGTGCGATTTAGGGCTGGATGCTCGAATCACTCTGGCGAAAGCGTCAGTGGGGGGCCCTAACCGCTGGTATAGTTTTCTGGTTGGCGAAAGCCAATGGTCTGCGCCCGTAGCTCAGCGGATAGAGCAATTGACTACGGATCAATAGGCCGGGGGTTCAAATCCCTCCGGGCGCACCAGTCAAAATCAGTTGTTAGAAACATGAAAACCCCCGGTCAGCGGGGGTTTTTTGTTTCTATGGCTTTTCTTTCTTTCTTGGTTCCGAATTCTCAATACTTACTTTTGCCCACATTTCACCCACACTTGAGGACACTGCCCTGTCATTCAAAGCGGCTGCAACCGCGTCCAGGTCATCATCGAAGAGATCTGCGTAGACGTCGAGAGTCATCGCCGCAGACGCATGTCCGAGCATTCGCTGCAAAGATTTGACGTGTGCTCCGGCCGAAACGGCCAAGCTCGCGGCGGTGTGCCGCAAGTCATGTGGCGTTACACGGGGAAACTGCGGATCAGCGGCCGTGAGCTCAGCAACTGCGCGATCGAACCTACGCTTCCGAAATTGCGAGTTTCTAAGCACGCCGCCCTTGGGCGCAGTGAACATTAGATCGCTCCTGTGTTTACCACTCATGTGACGCGCGATCACTGTGTCGAGAAATTCGGGGAATGGAACTGACCGCCGCGCATGTGATTTTGGCGTGCCCCAGACAATGGTGCCGTTTGGCTCGGTGATGGCTTCTACAATATTGATCCGGCGTTTTACCGGGTCTACTCGCTCAACCTTTAAGGCAGCGAGTTCCCCCCAACGGATTCCTGTATACGCGAGCAACAAAACCACGTCACCTTGGTCCCCAGCCGACTTCGCAAGTTTGGCGACTTGCTCATGCGATAAGTAGCCACGTTCCTTTTTCAGGATTCGAGGAAGCCGGATCCCTTCGCATGGGTTTCTAACCACGAGACCGTCTCGAGCGGCAAATTTAAAGATGCCAGCTAAGACTAAATAGGTCTGTTTCACTGATGAACCGCCGTGCGTAGCGGATAGCGAGGTCACCCAGCTCTGGACGTCGCTGTGGGAGACGTCATTCAGCCGGGTTTTCGCCCAGCGAGGAAGCACGTGTTTCCTCAGTGCTTGGTCGTATCCGAATAGTGTCGTTGGCTTGAGTTCGCTATGCGCGAGGTACCAGGGCCGCGCCCACTCCCCGACAGTGACCTTGGACTTGGTCGGATCCATCCATTCACCACGAAGTTTCGATACCTCGATCGTCGCGAGGTACTCCTCAGCAGACCGTTTCGTCTTGAAGCCACGTTTGTCTGTTTGGCTTCGGTCTGGCTTCCTGTATCGAACCCGATACCGTCGGCCACCTGATGTCTCGTAAGGCTCTACCGTTCCCATTCTCTTCTCCATCTGCGGCCCGAAGGCCTCCGTGGAGAGAGCTTCGCCGTTCTACAGTTCCCACCCGGCAGTGCCGAGATAAGACTCAAGTCGTTTCTTTTCATCGCGCGCGAAAGTCAAGCGAGCTTCAGTCCGCGCGGCAAGGCCGCCTTCGGCCGCAACCTCAAGTTCACGAGCGACCTCAAGTCGAGCCACCTCACGGGTGAGAGACGCCCATTCCCGCAAGGCCTGCAGTTCTGAGCTTGCGTTGCGTCCGCTTATGGATTGCGGCTGGAAACCGCTCTCAGGCACGTTCGAGAACCAGGAGTCAAACTCAACGCTGCTCATCCCTTCGAATGCTCGGCTTAGGTTTGGAAGATCGATGCCTTCCCAAGGGCGTCCGAGTGGTGCAAGCAGGTAGCTGGGTGCGATCCCGAGGGCCATCGCGATATTGAGCAACTGGCTGACATCGATGCTTGCTTTTCGGCCAGCTTCGATGTTTTCGATGATCGACTCAGAAACGTTCCCACCGTCGATTGCGTTGGCAAGATCGAGTGTGGTGCGAAACCCCCGAGCCTTTCGCGCTGCCTGAATTCGAGCGCCCAGCGTGCGTTCCGATCTGAAATCAGCCATTTCGACAGATTACAGGTCTTGTCGTTGTCAAAATTACTATTCGTGTGTACCGTCATATCAACAACGCTAACACACTGACGTTGTCAAAATGAGGAGCACATCATGGAAGATGAATTCATTCGTCCCGCCACAGTTGGCGAGATCACGGGTATGTCGATAGCTGCATTGGCTCAAATGAGGACTCGTGGACGCGGCCCACGCTTCTACAAGCCAACGGAGCGAACTGTCCTCTACAAGAGATCTGAGATCATGGCGTGGCTTGAATCCAGCGCCCAAAGCTGCACCGCTCCGCGAGTGGTCGCGTGACCAAAGAAAGCATCAACTATCGAGCATTGTCATGGACATGATGGGACTCTATGCCGCCAAGAGTGCGATCCTCGTGGCTGCTCGGTTGAGGCTCGGCAACACGGCTACTCGCTTGCTTCTCCACATGGCGCTGGAATGTTGGGACGAAAAGCGCGACGCTCAGGAGCCGCGGAGGTACTTCGGGGGCCGAGAGATGTCGGCCGTTGCCTTGGGGTTTCTAGCCCCTGAGAATGGCAGCGCTGCGGCACACAGGGCCGTAAAGCGTGCAGTCCACGAACTCGTCGAGAGCGGCGCGATCAAGCGACTGCGGGCTGGCGGCAGGGGGCTGACCTCCGAGTACGAATTGATGCTCGACAGTGCACGACCGCAGACAGCACGGCGACAGACAAACGATCCGAATGGCCTGCCGTTCATCGGCGGCCAGGGGACCACGGATTGGTACCCACAGAGGGCAACTTTCTAGTCCTCTAAGGGGACCGAAAAGTTGTCAGTCAGGGGGCCAAAACTAGGCCCCCTTAACAGGAAGAGACCAGAAATGAACAAAACAGAACCAGTACGCGCAGGCGATGAAGTTCGTGACTTTCGGAGTTTCGGACTTACGAACTTCGACACTGTCGGACTCGCGAAGTCCGACAGTCACTGCCTCGCCGCACCGACCTGCGCTCGTGCCCCGAACATCCGAACATCCGGACTTACAGACTCACGAACATCCGAACTTACAGACTCACGAACACACGAACCTTCGAGGTCCGTAACTTTGGGACTACCAAGGACGGTGCGCTCATGAGGATCGTGGCCATAACCAACCAGAAGGGCGGAGCGGGTAAGACCACCACGACTATGAATCTCGCGGCGATCGCCGCGGAAAACTCCCGTGTCCTGGTCGTGGATGTTGACCCCCAGCAATCGACGACCTGGTGGGCCTCGACCGCGGGAGACGGGCTACCGTTCGACTTCGCTGACGACACCGACCCGGCAACGTTGGCGCGAATGAGAGACCTGCCTTACGACGTGGTCTTCGTCGATACCCCGGGCAATCTAACTGACAGCGACATCCTGTCCTCGGTTCTCTCCGTCGCAGATTTTGCGATCGTCCCTACAGAGCCGGAAGCCTTGTGCATCCCGCCAATGATGCGAACCGTGCGGACCTTCATCGAGCCAAACTCGACGCCCTTCCGTGTCTTGCTCAGTAAGATCGACATGAGAGTGCCAGGGCAGCTGGAAGACGCCGAGCGCCTTGTGGACGAACTTGGGCTGCCTAGGTTCGGACGTGCCATTCGCCGCTACAAGATCCATGCTGACGCACCGATCGAAGGCAAAGTAGTCACCCAATATCCTGAGTTCAAGCAAACGGCGAAGTCGATCGACGACTACCGTGCTGTAGCACTAGAGCTGATGTCGATCTGGGCCAACGCCGCAACTTCGAGCAACTAATGGCTCGGGCCAATCTTGGCAAGTTGCTCGGCAACGTCGGAGATAAGGGACCGTTCACACTACCTCTACCGGATGCGTCCCGAATCGAAGTCGCGGCCCCCGGGCGCCCGCGGATCGCGGTTGACCCGGTTCGATCTTCGACTCGAAAGAAAACGGTACTGAAGGAAAGCAACGAGCGCACGCGGCCAACATCTGATGCTCCTACACCGACTTATCTACGCTACGTGCGGAAAGAGACAAGGATCCGGGAAGACCAACAGAACCAACTCACGGTCGAGGCGAGACGCCTCAATAGGGCCAAGAAAAGCCAGGGAGCGCGGATCACTGAGAACTCCCTCATAAGGGTCGCGATTGACTTGCTCCTCGCCCAGATTGGCATCGCGGCCGGCGACGACGAGGACTCGATCCGCAAGTCAATGACGTCATGACCTGCGTAAATAACTGGGACGACGTATCCATCCTTGGTGACCGGCGGGCAGCCTTCAGGGGACTGCCCGCCGCGCCAGTATCTGACCAGTACTCGATACTCAAGGCCTGGTGAGGTTCTCCATCGCTGAGACCACTCATCGCGCACTCACCAGTGACACCGTGCTGATTTTCACTGCGCCCCGGGACGTAGTTCAATCAGCCCGCGTCAGCGCCCTCCCCTCAACGCGCCGTCACCGAAAAACCTGATGCAGGTGAGTAGGTGCGAAGACTTAATCACCGGAGCCTGTCGGCATCCTTGACGGAAGCGATTCGCACCATGCTGTGACGCAGATGCAGGTCGATGCTTCCCGCCGCAGTTTTGCTCATACTTGTTTGCGCCACGGTACCAACGGGACGGTTCATCGAAATAGCTGCCTCTGCAGTGCGAAGCGCGCCGGAGGATTTGCCGGCTTCTACGACTATTGTTTTGGTCGCTATTGCGGCCAGCAGTTGCTTGGCTCGGTGCTGCCCTCGAACCGTGACCGCGTTCGTAGGTGGCGATTCACTGATTCGCACCGAACCATCCACAACCTCAGTGCCGAGGAGCCCCTCCGCAGCGACGGTGATCGTTCTTCCTCGCATTGCGGCGGCGGCACTTAATGACAGCTGGTCGACACCCTGGGTCATTCCTGAAGCAATAACCCATCGCCGGTCGGCAAGACCGGTGGCCAACTCGATTGTCATGTGGATTGCTCCGGCAGTTGGGTCAGCGGTTCCCGTGATCGCAACTGCCGGGAGTTCAAGGACCGCCATGTCGCCCTGGGCAAAGAGCACTAGAGGCGCACTGCGCCGGAGTGCGCTCAACTGGCTCGGCCACTGAACATCTCTCGGTGTTAACACGTGCCCTCCGTTGCGGCTCATCGAGCGCAGCACATCCGCCACACGCTTTGCTGATGCAAGTGCGCGAATCCGCTGACGCACGAGATGCGACAAGGCAACGGGGCGATCTCGTCCATCGTGAACCGCCGCAACGAACGCAACGGGACCCCCGAGGATGTTGATTCCGATAGCCACAGTAGGATCCCCGCTGACCCCTGCACAGGCCAGGGCAATCCGAGCGATGGTGTCGTCATCGAGCACACACGACGTGGTCCCCATGGAAGGTGACAGCGAGTTGACACTCATAGTGAGCCACCCTCCTCAGATTTATCCCTTTTCTTGCCTTCGGGCAAAAGAGATCTAGCTCGACAGGATGAGGTGAAGTAGCGCACGGTTCGAGTGGTGAGAGCGACGAACCGAGGGCCCGTGCCCGCAGCCCGCATCTTCAGCAAATCCTCGACTGTCAGTTCAAGGAGCTCGGCTGTTTCAGCCGGCGTGAAGAAGTAGAGCTCATCCAGTTTTTCTCGTATAGCGGTAGCCATTACTCGCAGGCCTCACAGTTCAAGTCATCCATCGGGTCGACGGGCACTTGGTACTCGCCTACGTTCTCTGTTTCTCTTTGCATTTTCTTTATCCCTTCCCATGTCTTTTTCGACACAAAGTGCGAAAGGGCGCGACGGTGTGAATTCGCCAGTGACCGTGGAATACCGGAGTTCCGCGAGGATATGCCGCGAAAGCACTTGCGAAGAGAGGAATCGTGCTTACACTCACCTAGCGAAAACAGACAACGAAGTTGCTTTCAGACAGGAGCCTTCGGCTCACCAATTGCTCGTTATCAGCGAGCGTCGTTAGACCTTCTTGTGCTTGATCTTGGGTAGTAGCCATTGGTCACGAAGAGACGCAGCTCGGACGCCCGCACCACAGCTCCTTTCGCGGAAAACTTTGCTGCGCAAACTTTGGCCACGGTGCGTTGCACTGTCAGCGGATTCGAACTGTTGGGCGTCTTCAGCCAACAGGCGACAAACCCAAAGAGATCGCCATAAATAAGAAGCCAGAACCTGACGTCGACGAATACTTCGCACCCGTCGATCCGATCGAAGGTTCGCAGTGCGACAGCTGCCAGTAGGCAGCAAGTGCCCGCGTAGCAGCCGGCACTTTACGCTGAGAAGGCGTTAACGCGATTCCACTGCGGAGCCCCATACCCAGGCGCGGTGTGGTTCTCCGCTGATGGAGTTCCATTGAATGGCCACCGCTCGCTCTGTCCATGCCACTGCGTCCGCTTCCACCCGGAGGGCTCCGTCGGAGTATCGGACCCATGCCCAGACGGGGCGTGGGTTTCGTGTGCGAGTCAGGTCGAAACGACTCAATTCCAGCTCTTCGTCGTTCAATGAGTCCGGGACGCTCGATGCCATTATTCGCGCCATGATGCTCGCGTCCATTCGCTCATCGATCTGGCGCGCGTAGCGCCTGCTGCTGCCCACGACATCACCATAGGCGCGGCCGCCGACTAACTATCCACAGCTTCCGATTAAGGCCCCCACACGTATGCGCGGTGTCGCGCGCTTAGATGACAACGAAGTGGAGAGAGCCATGTCTCGGTACGTATTTGCAGATGAACAAGGGCAATCCTGGGCCGTGGGTTTCGATCCTTCGGTTGCCAGCTACTTTGCTCAGATTGACTCAACGAACGATGCCACTACTGTCATAGGCGATGGCTACGGCGAGATCCGCAGCGTTGACGAGTTGAAGAAGAAGCTGGAGCAGCGTGTGCAGCTGCCGGCGGCGATCGAAGATCAGCTTCGTGCGCGAGGACCTAAGACCGTTACTGACCTTCACGCCGCCCGTGCCCGCTCCCGAGTGCGCGGAATGGAGCAGCACATTTTCAAAACCACACACGACGGCATGGGTATCTAATCGCACGCAGAGTTCGGCACTGAACTGGCGGGCAGTCATGTAGTCGATGCTCCTCGTTTTTAGCGAGGACCAGGCTGCAGTTCAACTAGCCCGCAGTGCGGGCAAGTGATGGTTCCGGATTTCTCGAAGCGATCGCCTGGTCGCCACACACGTTCGCGCCCGCACGAT
Organism: Rhodoglobus vestalii; assembly: GCF_006788895.1. Classification (NCBI taxonomy): domain Bacteria; kingdom Bacillati; phylum Actinomycetota; class Actinomycetes; order Micrococcales; family Microbacteriaceae; genus Rhodoglobus; species Rhodoglobus vestalii. The sequence continues at coordinate 1,245,325 of NZ_VFRA01000001.1, read as the reverse complement.
GGGCATCTTGCGATGGGGGAGGTCATCTCGATTATCAGCGCACTGGCCTCGACAGCCTCTTTCATCGCCTGATCGTGAAGTTCCATCTCATGACCATCGGCCGGCCAATCACGAAGAACGGCATGGACCGCACCTGCTGAAACGAAAGTCCGCACAGGTCGATCAAGCTCGCGGGCCACGACGCGCACTACCCGCCGCCACTCATCGACTGAGACAGTCAATCCTTCGAGCCGCTGCGAGGCAGAGCCATCGGCCAGCAATGCTGCCCGGATGGTGGGCATCAACGGGTGAACAGGCTTGCCGTTTAGTCCGATGACCGTTCCCATCTATGCAGCCTAATTAGTGCCCGGGCTGTGCTGATTGAATCATCCAGTTTGGGGATAACCTGCGGGCTTTATCGGCTATTAGCGACGGGCAGCAGAATCATGAGGTTCTGATGGGTCAGGACATTCGCTCAATGAGGCGCTGGCTGTTTCCACTCAGCGGCGTGACCTGATGGGAAGTGAGCGCGCTTGCGATAGGAATTGCCGCCGCGACAGCGGCATCGACCAAAGTTTGATCGCCCACTGTCGTGGGCGCCGTCCATTCGTCCCAGAAATCGCGGGGGAGTGTCACCGGGTTTCGATCATGCAGATGCGCCAGCTCCGGAACTGTCGCCATTGTGAGGATCGTGGTTGAAAGCAACCACGCCTCATCCTCTTCCTTCGAAGGGTCTTTCCACCACGAGTAAAGCCCCGCGAATCCGAGCAGCTCGCCGGCCGGGTCGTAGATGTAGTTCAGTGTCTTCGTCTTGCCCTCGGTGACCCATTCGAAGTAGCCGGTCGCGGGCACGATTGCCCGCTTCGTCTTCACTGGGTTCTTCCATGTGGCTTTCTCGGTGATGTTCTCAGAGCGTGCGTTGAACGTGGGGAACTTCTGGGAGAGATCTTTCGCCCACGGAGCGACCAAGGACCACCGGGCAAGCTCGGCGCGGTGCCCGTGTTCCTCATCCTCGAAGAGGATCGGAATTTGAGTGGTGGGTTTGATGTTCCAGGACCCTGCCCATTGACGGTAGTCGCCGCCGGCGGCGACGTATTCCTCGATCAGAGCATTGACTTTGTCATCTAGAGCAAACCGTCCGCACATGCACATGAGGGTACCCCCATTGCCCCTTCACCTGGTGGGTAGATTCGCGACACCAATTTGTCTCTACGACCATAGTTCGCTCCCTCGGCTGCGACCCTGCGTTCGCTATTTGCAGACTCCTCCACTGCGTTCCCCCGCTTAGCAACCGCTCACGGAGGGCACTTCGCCTCCTCCACTCTCTATTGCTCTGCGTGCCAAATCGGCACCGCGAATCTGATAACCCAATAGAGAGAGGCACAATGGCTAACTCACAAGAAGAGACTTTCGCTCTAGTGACTGTCAGCACCACACTTTCCACCCGCGTGAGCGTGGGAAGAAAGTCCGAGCAGCTCGCAGGACGGGCGCTTGAGCTCGGGATGTATGGAGACATGGGTTTCCAACTTCTGTCGACGCTGAAGATCGAGGGTGAGGTATCAATCACGATCCTGGATACGCTCCAGCGTCGGAAGACGGAGTAGCAAGAACATCTAGGGGGTGGCTTTGGCCACCCCCTCAGCTCATATTTTTTCAAGCACTTCTTGCTCCCCAGGAGAATTGCTAAACTTTTGCAATGAAGGGTGTAATCACTTTCATTACCTCGGTTGTATGTGCGATGGTTCTCAATGGTTGCGCAACCCCACCCACCGCGCGACCGAGGGCTGAGACTGCTACGCCTTGTGTCGATTCTCCTGAAATGGTCGCCGCTGAAGACATGATGATGTTTGCCAGCAAAGATCAATCGGAAGTGCCGGTTTACGGCGAGGGTGAAAGCAGAACGAATAGAATTTTCGAACTGATGCAACGGGACGACCTCGCCGCGTCGAAAAATCCAAAAGGCGCTGGGGTCATTGTCTCTTTGGTCTATGGGGGAGATGGGGCGTTTGCTCGCGATACCGCACGCAGGACGGGCTGGTTGGTGCTCGACGGTGTGGTGTATCCCATCGACGTAGCCGAAGCTCAAGCCGTCGGTACTCTTAGCAGCGGTTACCCAGATCCGATCGAACAGGCTGCAGGACTAGGCTAGGACTACTTCGGGATGGAGGCCTACGGCCTCGAGGATTTTGTTTCGTATAACGCCGATGCGACCGCTGACTTCTACTCATTTCTCACGGAAGCGAACCAGCTTTGTCAACATCCCACACCATTCGGTTGAAGGATTAGCACGTGATGGTTCCGGATTTCTCGAGGATACTCCCGCCCATTGCCACGTCCGGGTTGAGCGCCCATTCGGCCACAAATAGCAAGTTCTTCTCTCGGGCGAGCTTAAGGTTCCCTAGACTCGCTGCGTGCGTAACTCATGGAACGAGATAACCGCTCGGGCGGAAAAATTTGCTATTGATTGGGCTGATGCCAGCTACGAGAAAGGCGAGTCCCAAACATTCTGGACTGAACTTCTAGAGGTTTTCGGAGTTAACCGGAAGCGGGCGGGAGGCTACTTTGAATATGCGGTGAAACTCGCCGGCAAGAAGTACGGCTTCATCGACATGTTCCTTCCGGGCAAACTGCTGATCGAACAGAAGAGCGCCGGGCGCGACCTTGGAAGCGCCCAAGGGCAGGCGCTCGGGTACCTCGATGGTCTTGTCGATTATGACCTACCCGAAGCCATCGTCGCCTGCGACTTTCAGACCTTCCAGATCCTGGATCTTTCAACCCGTGAGGTGACGAGTTTCGCTCTTGCCGACCTCCACAAGCACGTTCGACACTTCGGCATCCTGATTGACGAGGCCCCCCAAAAGTACGAGGAGCAGAACCCGGTCAACCGCGAGGCGGCCGAACGCATGGCAGCCCTGCACAACGTCTTGGCCAACGCAGGTTACGTTGGTCACAAACTCGAAATATTGCTGGTTCGCCTGGTTTTCTGCCTCTTCGCAGAAGACTCAAACATCTTCGAGGCCAACCAGTTCAAGAATTTTGTCCGCAACCGGACGCACGACGACGGTACCGATCTAGGCCCACGTCTCAACAAGCTGTTTGAGGTACTAAACACCCCGCTGCACGAGCGTTCCTCGATGCTGGACGAAGACATCGCCGCTTTCCCCTACATCAATGGGGGCCTGTTTGCCGAAACAACCGTTGCCGCCGACTTTGATGCCACCTTGCGGCTTACTCTTCTCCAAGCCAGCAAGCCCGACTGGTCCAAGGTGTCGCCGGCGATATTTGGAGCAATGTTCCAAGGCGTCATGGATGACAAGAAACGCCACGACGTCGGCGCTCACTATACGAGCGAGGAAAACATTCTGCGGGTCATCAAGCCTCTCTTCCTCGATGACCTGTACGCGGAATTCGAACCATTGGCGCGCCGCCGCGTCAGAACAATGCAGGAGAAGCCCGAAGACGCCCGCGTACGCGACCGCCGACTTGCGCGACTAAAGGAATTCCACGAGAAGATCGCAACTTTGAACTTCCTTGACCCGGCTTGTGGCTGCGGAAACTTCCTCGTCATCGCCTACCGTGAGCTGCGGCGACTGGAGCACCGTGTGGTGGCAGCAATGTCGGAGGGCACCACGCTGGTCGACGTTCGTGAATTATTGAGAGTCCGTGTCGAACAGTTCCACGGGATGGAAATTGAAGAGTTCCCTGCTCTCATCGCCCGCACGGCACTGTGGCTGACCGACCACCAAATGAATCGTGAAGCAAGCGCCCAGCTGGGAATGCACTACACGCGGCTCCCCCTCTCTGACGGTGGCGACATCCACTGGTCAAACGCCCTCACCCAGTCGTGGGTCGATATGTTCGATCCAGCCCAGATTGACTACATCATGGGCAACCCACCTTTCAATGGCTCTAGGACTATGGAAAAGAGCCAAAAGGCCGAGGTCCGCACTATAGCGAAGGGTCTCAAACAGGCCGGCTTCCTCGACTACGTCACCGCCTGGTATCTCTTAGCGGACAGATTTCTCGAGAAGAACCCGGCTATCGAGGTCGCGTTTGTCTCCACAAATTCGATAAGCCAGGGCGAGCAGCCATCAATCTTCTGGCCAAAACTCTTCAGTACCGGCGTGCACATCAATTTCGCACACCGCACGTTCAGATGGTCAAACGGGGCGTCAGGGCAGGCTCATGTCTACTGCGTGATCATCGGCTTCGCGCGCAAGTCACGCCCACAGAAGCAAATCTTCGACTACCCAGACGTCAAGGGCGAGCCGGTTTTGCAACTTGTTGACTCCATCAACCCATACTTGGTTGAAGGTGATGAGTACGTCGTTTCAAACCGCCAGACGCAAATATCCGGTCAGCTAAGCATGTCGTTTGGGAACATGGCGGCCGACGGCGGACGACTACTTTTCACAGCGGCACAGCGCGACGAGTTTTTAGAGAAAGAGCCTGCCGCGGAGAAGTGGATGAAACCCTGTTGGGATGCGAACGCGCTAATCCAACGCCAACCCAGGTACTGCCTGTGGCTCGTTGGCATCAGCCCTACCGAGCTGAAGGCGCTCCCCTTGGTCTACGAACGCGTAGCAGAGACACAGATTATTCGGGCGAAGTCATCACGTCCCGCACTCGCCTCCATCCCGCATCTTTTCGCGCAGGTCACTCAATCACCCGATCACAGGTTCCTGTTGATCCCACGTCACTCGAGCGAGTCCCGTCGCTACATTCCCATGGGCTTTCTTGAGGAGGGCAACGTCTGCACTGATGCTTGTGTGGCTGTCCAGGATGCGAGCCTTTCTCTTTTCGCTATTTTGACCAGTGAGATGCATATGGACTGGATGCGCCTTGTCGGTGGGCGGCTTGAGGGGCGGTACCGCTATTCAAAAGACGTGGTCTACAACAACTTCGTTTTTCCGAAGACAACGCCGGATCAGACTGCCGACCTCGAAAGGCTTGGCCAAGCTGTGTTGGATGCTCGTGAGCTCTACCGTAACGACTCCCTAGCCACGCTTTACGATGACGTGCTCATGCCGCCCGAACTGCGCAAGGCACATTCGGCGATCGACGCTTACGTGGACCATCTGTATCGCGACGAGCCTTTTAACGGGTGGGACGATCGAGTCAAGATGCTGCTCGACATGCACGAGGTTCTGGAGGCGTAACCTTCCCTGTAAACGCGTACAGAACCGCTGACGCCTTCTGAAGAAGGCGTAGGTTCACGTCCGGTAGCGGATCCACAAATGGTGCTGGGCGGGCGGGGCAGCCTTCTCTCTAGATCGCTGTTTGGCACAATGGCGTCTTGCAACCCATAGGTTGCGAGGCGTCTCGTCGGGTCCCACTAGGGGACCCGGAGATAGAGCTTTCACGCGCGCTATGGCGATTTCTTGCGCCAGTTCAGCTCCGAGCCTGCGCTGCAGCTAGCGGTTTGGAATCCCGTCGTGAGGGTCAGGCAAAGCGACAGCAGCCCCGGGTGCCAGCCGTACCGGATGACGAAGATGAAGCTCGACCAGGAGGGCGTCAGCTACACCGTCATTGACCTCTCACAAGACGCCGCCGCGGTGGAGCACATCAAGACGCTGGGACACCTGCAAGCCCCCGTCGTTGAGACAGACCCCACGAGCTGGTCAGGCTTTCGCCCCGACCTGAACACGACCCTCAGCTAAGTACCTCCACGCTACGACGGCACCCCTGGGAAGCCCAGAAGCCGTAAACGCTCGCACATCACAGGTTTGCTGTCAGCGCTACCACGAGGTCATTTTGAAGAGACGTCCAGATTCATCGACGTCATGAAGTCGGAGAATGACCTCATCGTCCGTGAAAGTGACGCCTTGCTCGTTTTCAGGCGGGACATCAGCATCAATAAGGGTCACGATCTGCTGGATCCCGATTTCGCTGTATTTTCTCATTACCGCGAGGAGCTTTCCCTTCGTCCTGGGGTCCAAGGTCTCGAATGCCCCATCGTGGAAGACAAACTCGGGGTAGCCCGTGTCTTGGTGCGCCCGCAAAATTGCAAGATCGAAGGCGATGCAGAGAAGTTTCTTATAGGTGTTTCCACGGTCGGCACTCGTAGCCGTCCCCGCGGAGTTTAAGATTTCTGCCCTGAACTCTGGATGCGATTCGGAGTTTAAACTTACCGTCAAAAGCGCACCTTGGTCGATGACGCTGGACACGATTCCGTCAAAGAGAAGGCGAATTGTGGTGAATAGACCTGATGCGTCCGCCGCGTTGGCGGCCTCTACTTCTCGTTCCCAAGCGGTGCCGAGATGGGTGAGGCGCTCCGAAGTTTCCCGAATCTCTCCACGAAGCTGCTGTAGGCGATGAATGTGTTCCCGTTGCCGGGTGAGCGACACTATGTCAGCCCTTAGTTCAATTAGCTGGTCGGATACCGTCTTGTACTTCTTGAAAACGTCGGTGTCACCGAGGAACTCCAGTGACGATGCGCGCTCCGCGCCGAGTTCGTTGAGCCGGACATTGATTTCATCTAGAGATGCATCTATTTGTCCGAGCTCCTCTCGGAGATATTGGTTCCGTTCGTCCGTGATGGCGCGATTGAAAGCCACCAGCTGGTTGAAGTCCTTTTTGATCTGACCGGTGAAGAGGACGCCGACTTCTGTGAAGATCCGTGTTGCGCTCTCAACGTCGAACATGAGCGCGTCCGCCTCGAGAGAGGCCAAGAGGCGTTTTCGGTTGAAGCCGAGCGAATACCGGTCAGCGTTTAGCTCCGAAATTTGCTCGTCTATCTCATCTACTAAGCGTTTAGTGGCGTCTCGATCTTGGTCGCGGAAGTCGAAGGAGTCGAGGAGTTTTTGTTGCCTGTCGACGTCACTCTGACGGAGCAGCAGCAAACCCTCTATTTTGCTGAGGTCCTCTACCGAGCCCCCAAGCTCACGTTGAACTATCTTCTCTGTGGCTCTCAACTCTTCGACTGCATTTTCCGCCGCGTAATAGTCCTTCAGAAGTGATGAGTCGAATCCGAGGATGTGGGCAATGTAGGGCTTCCAGTCGGCGTGTGCGGACGCGAAATGAGCAAGTTGGAAGACGTCTCGATAGTCGCGCTGTGAACGAATCAGGTATCCGAGACCCTTTCGAAAGTCCCACGGTTTGACTGCGGCCAGGTCGAGCATGCCGTCGAGCAGCGTGCGGGACCGGTCAAAGGACGCACGCCAGTGGTCCCAGTCCTCTTCCCCTAGATCGACCAGGTTGGCTCCACGCGTCACGTGCCTTTTAAACGACGCCTTGCTCGGTTCTGATACTGCGCGCCGTACGGTCACGTAGTAACCGGGCCTCAGTTCAATCTCTAGAAAAAAGACAAACGACGAAAATAGCTTGGGGTTCTTGAACAGGAACATCTCTTTGTGGCGACGGGCGAGAAGGCAGAAATCAATGACCTGACCCAACGTCGTCTTGCCCAAGTTGTGCGTGTTCTTCTTCTGGTTTTCCGGGAGCTTGATCTCAGCCAAAACCACATTCAGCCCATCGGAGAAAGCTATTGGGCTAAAGAGATCATCGTGGTTGCTGTAGAGCTTAGAGAGCTTCATTTGGCCCTACGTATTCGAAGGAATCGGTCTTTGATCGGTACTCGACAAGTCCCAGAACGAAAAGAAAATTGACAGCCGGCATGAAGAGAACGTCCCCGCCACTCACTTTTGTTTTCGAGATGGAGACAAGCTCTGCATGGGAGGAGACCCGCTCATTACGCAGCTTGGCAAGGAGTATGAGTGAGACATTCAAAACTGTTTGATCCGGGTGGGCGTGCTTAGAGGGTTTCAGCATCGTCTGCCTCCCGACCTATGTCGCAATTCCAGTACATGTAGAAGAGCAAAGACCGCGTTAGGCGCTTGTGGGTGCGTTGCCGGAGAACGGCGTCGCGGGCGTACAGAAGATCGAGTAGATAGTTGAGAACGTCGTCGAAGCTCTGGTAGTCCTTACGCTTCGCGATTATCTTCAGCTGAATCTCGTCCACAGTGGCTTCGTAAAGGTCCAGGAGTTCAGCGTTTTCGGGCGCCGCAAGGAAGCTCCGGATCTGAGCTTCGTCAACCATCACTAATCGGCGTAGCTCGGTCGAGTACTCGGCCGTCATTCCGTTTATCCGATTCTTCTCAACCAGAGGCGTGCGCTCAACCGGGGCGTCGTCGATCGTCGCTGTGATGAGATCACGTTGAGACGCAAAGGCTGTCACGATTTCGGCCAATTCGTCTGGACTCACAATTAAAGGCGAGTCGATTGGGTCAAGGTTTGCGATCTTGACAAGACCTTTGAATTTACGAAGCCATATCTCTAGTTGTTCTAGGCCACAGATGTAAACCGAGGAGCTGGGGATTCCGCAGGCTGTAGAGATCTCAGATCGAATGTCGGATTCGACTCCGGCACTTAGCCGGCGGTTGGCGAAGAGCATGTAGTGGTCAAGATCTCCGTCATCCTTCAACTTCTTGACCTTTGGAAGCTCAAGCGCGAGAACACTGGTCTTGCTCTGTTTGCTGAAGAAGTCGGTTTCGTTGAAGGCGCGGTTTAGGCCATTTGTGTGCTTCGCCTGGACGACTACCCGCCCGTTCCATGGGTTGGAGCTGCTTGGCATCAACTGGGCGGTGCCCTCGAATCTGGCGTCTCGGCCACTGTCAGCACCGTCCGCGAATCCCTGGACGGCGATGCCGAGGAGTTCTTGGCAGATGAGCACGACGAGTTCTTCGAACTGCTGTGGGTACAGATCCTCGTAGGCGAAGCGAGTCACAGTTCCCCAATCTGTCGCGAGACGCGTATGTCGGCCGACGGCACGTTAACGTAGGCGCATCTCATTCTGTCATCTGCAGGTGCGTGACCCGGGGATCTCAGACCCTCACCCCACCACTGAACCCTTGACAGTGGAAGAGCCGGCGTTCGTCATCCGTGAGGCTGTCGCAGGCAAGGTTCACGCCGAGGGGTTTCTCTGGGTCGCGCACATCCTGGACGGACAGGCTCTGGTAGAGCTGCGCTGTGGTCCCCAAGGTGAGGTTCAGCAGGCGAAAAATGAACGTTTTACCTACGTCGTTTGCGCCGACGATTACGATGCGTCCTCTGACCTCAAGGTCAAGATCTAGGCGTCGCGCGTAGATCTCCATCTGAATCCGAGTAAGACGCATGACGGTTTCGCCTTCTGTGGGGCCGGTCGTCCGACATTGGCCATGCGAGTGTTGCTCGGATGCACGAGCCTATGGTGCCTCTCGGCTGGCCGCAGCTGGATCTCCTCCCGAGACACCGACGTGCGCTGATTATCGGCGATCAACGTGTGTCGGCCTCGGGTTCACGCTTCGAGGGACCTACGGCTGCAACGTCCTCAGTGCACGGGTAGTCGCTAATCGCGCTGGAGAAATACTCCATGACGGACGAGAAGCCTTTCTTAGTGACGCAGTACCGTTCTCTGTCTTGCATCCCTACCGTTGTAAACCGCCTGTAGCCGTGAGATGACACCGCTTGGTCTGGTCGGCGCAGGTTCCATTGAGGTGACGTCGCTCTGCTTGGCTCTCGAATTGCGTTCCTTGGCGATCTGTAGACCTGAATGAACGCCATATTTGGTAACATCATCTAGCCCAAGCGCGTACTTCCAAGGAGTTCTCATGTTGCGTCCCTTTTCTGCACTAGCGAGCTCCCTCGCGATTGTGCTGGTGCTGTCTGCTTGTACTGCCCCGACTGAGGAAACCTCCCCCTCGGAGGAGGCCAGTGAACTCGCCATTGTGCGGATGGATCAGCCGGACATCAATTCAGATCTAGCGAACACGTCCGTGAGTGGCAGTGTGGGGACGTTTGAGGGAACGGGCGGTTATACCTTCGCTGTGACATTCACCATGGCTGTCACGGATGTGAGCTCGTCCGCCACAAATGCGGCTCCCGGGAGGACCGATGTGGCGTGGTCGATTCCGATCGCGATAACCGCAACGAATACAACTGCCGGAAGAAACTCCGACTGGGCGAATATGAACAACCTCAGCGTGAGCGGATGGTGGCCTACCAGCTCGCCGCTGTGCTCCGGAGAGACCGTTGCCGAGAACGGAAGGCAGCTCGCCTATGGAACAGTAGGTGACTTCTGCTGGATCCTTTTCAGAAACCTGCAGGGAGCGAGCGGCGCATTCGACGTCGGCGGGACAAACAGTCTGACCGGTGACGTTGTAGAGAACGTCACGGCAGACGAGTCGAGCACCCAAGCGATCGTTGCTGACATCGCAAATGGCCCCGCGACATGGACCGTTTCGAACACCTCCAACTCCTCGGTCTGCGATGCGATCGTCTGGGCATCCAACGGCTCGGTGCCAGATTGTGTGCCTGCCGGGGTCGTGGGGGCTGCGCCCGGCTTCGACGCGGACATTGACCAGGCGCTCTCCCGGCTGGGCACCCTCGTGGAGGGCAAAGACGAAATAGCCGACCTTTCAGCGTGCCCGTTCGCTGCCTCCCCAATTGATCTCGTCCCTGGATTGGCTGCCGAATCCATTCAAGGTGACGAGTGGTCCTCCAGCTATGTCGCCATTCAGTCGGACGCCTCTGCCGACGTAACAGGTGCCTCCTGCAATGCCGGTGGGATGATCCTCACCGCCAACAACGTGTCGAACGTGAGAGATGCTGAGCAATATCTCGCCAACAATGGTTTCGACCCTATGTCTAACCCAGCGAGTCTCTATGGTGGCACCGTTCACGTAGGGCCGACGTCAATAACGCCGGCAGACGACGATTCCTATGAAGTAATGCAGTTCGCATGGGTCGCGGACGGACTAGCGATTGAAGGGCGCCTCGTGCGCGCAACTCCGGACCAGACGCTGGCCTGGCTGCGCCTAAATCTCAATTCGATAGTCAACTATCTCGCCCAAGCAACCATTTCGTAGTCAACTGTCCGTGTCTCATAACCCTAGGGATGCGGAGCGTCTCATCCCGCGGCGGAAACGGGGATTGGCAGATAGCGCACTTCTGCGGCGCTGCGGCACACGGCGAGTCTCGCAACTATGTAGCGAAACCTGACGCTTGAATCTGAGTGCTATAGGTCGGTTGCGAGACACTCTAAGTAACCTCGTGGTGAGGCTGCTTCGGTATCTCGTGTGCCGTAAGCCGATCCGTAAATGGCATGAATCCACGCCGCTGAGAACGCTCGATTAACACCTGGTCTCCGCATTTCCGAAATGCCGTACAGGGTGTCCGTCATGGATTCCCGTAAGGGGCACCTTATGTGACGTAGCGAAGCCGTGACAGTAATTCGCGGCATGCACGCCACTATTGGTGCGCATTATTGGTGGCCTGGCTGAAGAATTGAGAAGTCGTCTGATGGCAAACAGCGAATTCTCGCACCAGTGCTGCCTTTGGTGGCTCAGCAGAAGCGCGCTTTACGAGGTCGATCTCCAGCGGCGACGTCCCGTTGACGGGGGACAGCGCGCTCTGTCAATGTGCGGTAACTTAGCGAAATGATATCCCGCCTTTCCCTCACTGCGGCCGCGCTAGCGGGCATCTCTCTCGCGTTAGCTCTAGCAGCGTGTACCTCGGGGCCCGCATCGCCGTCGGCGACCACTGACACAGTTGCTCTCGCTGGGTTCGCTCCTCTAGAGCTCCTCCCAACGGAGGAAGAAGTCATGGAGAATTTTGGCGACGGATACAAAGAGTACAGCACCTCGATTTTCACAGTATCGGAAATTCCCGAGGACAAACACAATTATGATCCCGCTGTTTTCGGTGTTAATTGTGCCGCTGCGCTGAACGCAGTCGGGGGATTCCCGCTGGATCCCGACCTGGAAATGGACGCAGCGACCTCCGTCTACGAAGCAGGAGAGGGAAAGCAAGTGTTGTGGTACATCGGGAGAGAACCGATTGGTTCAACTGATTTTGCTGACCACGTGAACGTTTACACCACATGTAGTGAGTCCGATGTGTCTGAAGATCTTGGAGCACCTGTGGTCAATAAGTCGACAGTTGCGAACGCCTTCGGTTGGGAAGATTTCGGGTTTCGCAGCGGTGGCAGTGTCGGAAAATTAGCCGCCATTCAAATCGGAGACTTCGTGCTAGTCACCATGTCTGAATCGTCCGCGCTTGAGGCAGACCAGCTCTTGCAGTTCCAGATCGATAGATTTGTGAGCCGTTTGCCCACGGAGTAAATCAAAATGGCTTCGGCCGCGTCGCGCTAATCCTGGCTGCGCATGTCCTTTGGCGGTATCGAGAACTAGTGGTGGTCTGGTTGGAGGTACTCGTAGATCGTCTGACGGCTGACGCCGAATTCTCGGGCTAGTGCTGCTTTCGCTTCACCTGCAGCAGAACGCCTCGCAACCTCGGCTGCTTGCTCATCATTCAAGGCCTTGCTTCGTCCTTTGTAAACGCCAGCCTTTTTGGCCAGTGTGATGCCTTCGCGCTGTCGCTCACGAATGAGGGCGCGCTCGAATTCAGCGAACGCTCCCATCACGGAAAGTAAGAACGTGGCCATCGCGGTGTCGTCGCCAGTGAAGGTCAAGTTCTCCTTCACGAATCGAACCTGCACCTTCTTGTCGGTGAGCTGTCGAACGATCGCTCGAAGATCGTCGAGGTTCCGAGCCAAGCGGTCCATCGAATGAACCAAGACGGTGTCGCCGTCGCGAGCGAAGTCGATCAGCTTCGCCAGCTCCGGGCGGTTCTGGTCTTTCCCTGACGCTTTGTCCGTGAACACGCGGTCGAACTGTTCGCCGTCGAGCTGCCGGATAGTGTTCTGGTCCAGCGTGCTGACCCGTATGTATCCAAAGGTTTGAGTCACTGTTCCCCGCCTCAATAGTGTCAAGGGAACTCTAAGACGTTGGTGGGAGAGTGTCAAGAAAACGAATTAGAGCCTCAACTTGACACGTCTTTATTGGGGGAGTGGCGGCTCGCCTTTACGTCTGTTTGGGGTGTACCTCAAATAGACGTCACAGCAAGTCTCAATCGACGGCGTAGCGCCGCAGTTCCTCCGGTGAGCTGGCGCTCACATTTTTGCCAAAGCGCTCTGCGAGCGATTGTACGGTCGGCTTCACGAAACACAAACGGCATTCTGCCGTCAGCTCCTCCGAAGATTTTTGGCGCGCGGTCGCAAGCTCCCTTATCTCGCTCCAAAATTCTTCGCCCCGCAGCCCTACGGGTTGTGTTGCGCTTCACCTCCCATCGGCACTGAGTGCCGCTTTGGCAAAAAAACGTGGAAGAGAAGAAGAACATGCTGATAATCACCCATTCACACGAGACCGGAACCATGATCGAGGGAACAGTGCGCGGAGACGGAACCGCCGAAATCTTGAAGGCTCAGCGCTGGCGCTGGGGGCGTAGCATCGCAGCGTGGTTCGTACCGCAGAGCCGCGACCGCCTGCCGAAGTGGCCCACCATCAACGCCACCGCCGCAGCATTACGCGCGGCAGGGTTCGAGGTTGCCACAAAGATTGACGAGGCCACCCGCTCCACAGCCGAAGTAGAGGCGGGAAAAATTGAGCGCCAAGAACAGCGCGCGGGCGCGCTCGATTCCAAAGCAGACCGCAAAGCCACCGTCGCAGACCAGGCACAAGCGCGTGCAGACCGGGCACACGATTCTCTGCCCGAGGGAGGCGAGCCAATCAAGGTAGGCCACCACTCAGAGAACAGGCACCGTAACGCGATCGAAAAAGCACACAACACACAGGGCCGGGCAATCGAAGCAGGAAACGACGCGACAGAAGCCGCCCGACGAGCCGAAACAGCACAGCACACCACCGGCGCCCGCTACAGCGTGCAGACCGTAGCTAACCGCATCAAAAAGTTGGAAGCAGACACCCGACGCACTCAACGCCACATCACTGGCAAGCGCGACTGGATTACCAACGATGCCGGGCAAAGTGAGTTCAGTGCCGAACCAATCGCCGCTACCGGCGCATATCTCGACCGTCTCACCATTCTGTTGGCAGAGCAGCAAGACCAGCTCACCTACTGGCTGCAAGTTCGCGCTGACCAGATCGCCGGAGGCACAGCCACCAACTACACCCGCGAAACAATCAGCAAGGGCGACTTTGTGAGGCACCGTTTCGGATGGGCAGAGGTGGCACGAGTCAACGCCAAATCAGTCTCGATCCGCACAGAGTACAGCTGGACTGACACTCTCGAATACGAAGCCATCAAAGAAGTAAAAACAGCCGCTGAAATGGGCAGTCAAGCCGCGAGCTAGGCACGTCTGGTTCTAGCAGTCTCCCTCAACCGATAGAGACTGCTAGAACCAAATGTGCGAGAGGGCGCTGCCCCCTCGCGCTCCCCGACGCGCAAACCACGACTCAGCCACAATGCAGAGAACGTCACGCCGGCAACAGGTGCAAGCCGGCAAGACTACATTGACGGCGTAACGCCGCAGTCTGTCTGGTGAGCTGGCGCTCACATTTTTGCCAAAGCGCTCTGTGAGCGATTGTACGGTCGGCTTTACTCCACACAAACGGCAGTCTGCCGTCAGCTCCTCCGAAGAGTTTTGGTACGCGGTCGCTGCGCTCCCTTATTTCGCACCAAAATTCTTCGCCCCGCGCCCTACGGGTTGTGTTGCGCTTCGCCTTCCATCGGCACTAAGTGCCGCTTTGGCAAAAAAATATGGAAGAGAAAAAGAACATGAAAAACATCGCAATCATCGTCCAGACTCGCCACGTTGAGCTAGACGGAACCGCCACACCGGGTCACACCATCGCCGCAGCAGATGAATACATCGTGCCGGTAAATCCAGCAGACGAAACACAGCGCGACAGCTGCCAGTAGTGACGCTGCCTATTTCGGATTAGGCACCGGAACCCTCGCCTGCCTCAACCTCAGAAAGAAACCCCATGGACAATCAAGAAAACTTCGGCCCCGAACCGATCAGCGCTGAGAAAGCAAATCTACAGAACGCAATCGACACGTTCGAGAAAGAGATCCACGCGCACCGTGGTGACCTTCACGCCGCAGCGATCGAAGTCTTCCGAATGATGACCGGCAATTGAAACAAGTCGCAGGCGGCCGACAGTGGGGGGAGCGCCACGCGCACCCTCCACTTATCAGCGCTGCCGTGGTCGTATACAACATGACCCTATATTGTAGCCGCATTTCGTGCTACAATATAGGCATGGGAGTTGAGTGGACACGAAGCGCTGAGAAGCACGGAGTATCACGAGAAGATGCGCTCTACGCGCTGATGAACTACGAGGGCTCAGCGGAGATCGAGGGGGAGCAAGGCGAGACAACCATCGTCTATATCGGGCACCCACATGCACAGACTGATCGATACATTGAAGTGATCGCCGCCCACAGAGTGCCGCGCACCATCGTTATCTTTCACGCCATGCCCCTGACCGACCTGTTCCGCCACCTACTGCACGAAGGAGAATAAAGATGAGTACCAAATACGAAGAACTAGCTGCCCGCGCCGAGCGTGGCGAGCTAGTAGTGAAGCCAGGAACCGTGCGTCGCGGTGACGCCGCAGCACACGACGAGATCCAGCGCCTTGTGATGGAAGCGACTGGCGCGAGCACAGTGCAAGAAGCCGCCAACATTGCCGTTGGCCGGCCGCGCGTGGGCGCGAAGGGCGGGCAGTCGCCCGTCGTGCGCGCACGAGTGCCCCAATCCCTCAAAGAGCGCGTGGCCGCTCTTGCAGAGCGGGAACAGCGCGCAGAGTCAGACATCGTGCGCGAAGCCGTGGCAGCCTACGTCGAAATGCGGCAAGTTTCTTGACGCAGATCATCTAACAACGCTCAAACGCTTACGGAGAGGACACCCCATGACACAGCTCACCAGCGAGGCACGCGCCACGCTCCGAAATGCCGGATTCACATCGAGCCAATGGGCTCGACTGCACGGCTACTCAGGTGCGACAGATTGGCGCGGCGACGTGTGCGGATGCACCGATGATCGCTGCATCGGGCATCACCACGACGCCACCGACGCGTGCGGGTGCCTCCCTGCGCTGATCGAGGACCACCGCCGACAGCAGCGAGCAAGCGCAGCTGGGCGCGAGGTCTGGGCCGCACACGTGCACGCAACCGAGACTGGCACGGAAGAGGATCGCGCCACCGCCGGCGAGCTGGCCAGCTCATGGATCACTGAGTATCACCCAAACGCAATCTCGCACTCGCTCACTGAATCTCCCAAAGGCATCACCTGCCGCAACCATTGGAACGAAACGACGTGGCTCATCTTCGACGCCGAGCGCGGTCAGGTGTCGACCGAAGCGATGTCATGACAATCGCGCTGCTGCCGCTTGGTGGCACCTAAATGTTGTTTCATCGCTCGCTTGACACCATCGCGAAGACAGTGCAAATGGGGTGTCAGCGCGATTCAACAGCCGAACCCCACACCCAAGCGTGGTGCGATTTGCCGCCAACAACATCCCATTCAATAGCGACAGCTCGTTCAGTCCAGGCGATCGCCATTGCGTCGACGCGCAGCGATCCGTCGGCATAGCGAACCCACGCCCGAACAGGTCTCGGGTTGCGTGTCTTGGTCAGATCGAAGCGGTTCAGTTCCAGCTCGTCGTCCCTGAGGGACTCGGGAGCGCTTGATTCCATAATGCGGGCAAGGATGCCGTCATCCATTCGCGCATCAACATGGTGTGCGTACCTTCTGTTGCTACCCACGGTATCGCCATAAAGGTGGCCACCGACCTCCAGTTAGGAGCTCGCCACAATAAATTCAGGCCCGTTGCCGCTAAGCGGTGCAACCTGGTGGAACGCTAAGGAGCTCGCGAGAGGGATAGCAGCTGCAACAGCAGCATCGACCAATGTTTGATCGCCGACAGCGTCCGGTGGTGCCCACTCGTCCCAAAACTCGCGGGGGAGTGTGACCGGGTTTCGATCATCCGGTGCGGCGACGGGAATAGCAACCCGGATATTCTTCTGGATGCTAAGGAATTCTAGAGTGGACATCCCACATACTCTGATTGTGATTGTGGAACCAGCGGTGCAGCCGTAGCGTAAGACACTTGACCTTGGGTGAGCCCTAGTTTGCCTCATCTTGGGCCGCAGGTGATCAATTCGACCACAGCCAGCGGCTCGCAAAAACCGTATGCCGCCTCAACGTCGACAAATCTTCGCCTACAAGCAGTCGATAGTCGGTATTCTCGCCTAATGGATGAAAGACATCGACGGAGACGCTGGACGGGTCGGGTCATATTTGTAGGAGCCGTGATGGTCGCTGCTTCGGGCGTGGCATGGGCTTCTGCGACTGTATTGGCGCCGCCAAGCGAAGTTCTCAGCGAGGTGCCTTTCACCTTCGTCGCCGCAGAGTATGGCGAAGTGGGCTCGAGTCTCACTCTGAATGCCGCCGCCGAATGGCATCCCGAGCCCAATGGAACGAACCTTGCGGCCGGAACCGTTACTACAGTGGACGTGGCTAATGGTGACGAAGTCGTACTGGGGCAGAGGGTCTATTCGGTCGACCTTCGCCCGGTATTTGCTGCTCGCGGTGACATTCCCGCTTTCCGGGACTTGTCGCGTGGCCTCACTGGTCCAGACGTGATGCAGCTACAGGAGCTACTAATTGCAGCCGGAACTTACACTGGCCCTGCCGACGGCGAGTTTTACGCTGGCACAGAACGGGCAGTGGAAGCTTGGCAGCTCTCACAGGGTGTCGAGGTCGACGGTTCCGTCCGCAGATCGGACATCATCTTCATCAGTTCCCTCCCCACGCGAGTTGCTGTTTCAGATGAGCTAGTTCGGGGGGCCTCGCTGGTGGGTGGGGAGATTGTGATGTCCGGGCTTGGTTCCGTACCCAATTTTACGATTCCGATCGGGGATGGACAATCTGGGCTAATTTCTGATGGAGATCGCGTCGAGATTAGCGCCCCCGATGGGTCCTCTTGGGAGGCGAAGGTGGCGAATCGGCTCATTGACGAGAATGGACAGCTCTTGTTGATCCTGATGTCGACGTCGGACGCGTCTATTTGCGACTTGGAGTGCGGGGCCATTCCAGTTGGTGACCCGACGCTTCTGGAATCGCGGGTCATCACACAGGAGCCCGAAGTGGGAGTCGTGATCCCGTCGGCGGCTTTCCTAGTGAAAGCCGACGGTGAAGTCGTGGTCGTAGATCGTGATGGGGCCGAACACGTTGTGTCAGTGGTCGCGAGCTCCCGTGGGATGAGCGTTGTTGACGGAATCGACGTAGGCCTCTTCGTGCAGGTGCCGGCCTCAGAATGACCGTTGCGATCAGCACAAGCGACCTTACATTCGGCTACGGAGCCACACCACTGATCGAAGGTTGGGATCAGCGAATCGATTGCGGCGAATTGGTAGCCATCACCGGACCATCTGGCTGCGGCAAATCGACATTGCTCTACTTGCTAGGTCTAATGCTTAGCCCAACCCGCGGGGAGATCCACATCGGCGGCAGTCCGACGTCGCGGCTCAAAGACGCGCAACGGGCGCGGTTTAGAGCGGAGCGCTTCGGGTTCGTGTTTCAAGACGCTGCGCTTGACACGACAAGAACCGTGCTCGACAATGTGATCGAAACTACCCTATACCGCGGGGAATCAGCCTCCTCGAAGGTGCCTGATGCGCTGGCGCTCTTGGAGCGCTTCGGGGTAGGGCTGCGCGCTGCAGCGCGGCCGGGCCAAGTGTCCGGCGGGCAAGCTCAGCGGATAGCCCTATGCCGCGCCTTGCTACACAAACCCGAGATTGTCCTTGCGGACGAACCGACCGGCAACCTTGACCCGGCATCAGCGGCCGTAGTCCTAGACGCATTCCGTGAGCATGCTTCATCAGGACGGACCGTCATTGTCGTCACTCACGACCCCTCGGTCGTTGCTAAGTGCGATCGGACGATCCATCTATGAACAGGTCATGGTTGATCCTGCGGGAGGCGATCGCCAGTGCCAGAAGCGCACCGATTACCTCACTCGCAGTGTTCATCATGGTGGCCGGGATGTGTGTTGGGGTGATGTTGACCACCGGTCGCACAGTCGCGGCGCAGCAGTCCGTGATCGCGACCCTGGATGCCGCGGGCACCCGATCCATTGTCGTAAGGGCGGAATCGGGTGCTGGCGTTGACAGCACGGTAATCGCTCGGATTCGAAACATTGCAGGCATTGAGTGGACGGGTGCATTTGGCCCCGCCAGCGACGTTGAGAATGCTGCATTCTCAGGCGGAACTCGTGTTCCAGTTCGCGATATTTGGACTGAGGATCCATCTATATTTGATCTCCAGTCGACTCCAGTTGAAGACAGCGTGTGGGCCTCCGACAAGGCACTTAGCGAGCTTGGGTTTCAAGCGCCCACGGGAGGAATAAACAGTGTCTCTGGAGAACCGTCACGAAGCATCGTCGGCCGCCTCGAACTGCCCGATTACTTGAACTTTCTAGAACCCGCGGTTTTCCATCCAAGGGCACCCAGCGCGATAGGTGAAATTGCAGTGCTCGTGATCGTCGTAGACGATCCATCCCTTGTTGGCGCCGTGTCGGTCGCGGTCCAATCAGTCCTAGCACCGGATGACATCACAAAGATTGCGATCAGCTCGAGCGAATCGCTAGCTCGACTCCGATCGTCGATCCAAGGAGATTTAGCAACCTCAGGACGCGGACTCGTCCTGGGTGTGCTCGGATTGACGGGGCTTCTCTTGGCCATCGTCGTTTACGGCATGGTCGCCTTGCGGCGTAAAGACTTCGGTCGGCGCCGCGCGCTCGGCGCCTCACAAAAATTGATCGTCGCCCTAGTCACGCTTCAATCGACATTGTTAGCCCTGGTCGGATCAATTGTCGGTTTGAGCGGCGCGACTGTAGCACTAATCATTATGCGAGATCCGCTGCCCGGGTGGGCATTCACCCTGGCAATAGGCATCCTTGCAACGGCAATTGGCGTCGTAAGTTCCCTCATTCCCGCCGGGCTCGCGGCTCGAAGAGAACCCATCAATGAATTACGCGTGCCCTGAATGAGATCTTCGGCCACTGCGTGTCCGCTATTGACAAGAACTTGTGGATACGTCAGGATCAGCGCAAACGAACGTAATCTTAGCTAGGAGTAATACGATGACCGCAACTCGCAAGATGACGAAAATGGGTGCCGCTACTGCTGCCCTCACAATCGCGATCGTGCTTTTGGGCACAGGACCGGCTATGGCGGCTGGGGGGTCAGGGACGCGGACTTGTAACGTACCTAAATCAGTATCCGGTTATTCCGATCAGGTCGGCAGCGGGTATCACCGCTACTACGCCAACAACACGGACAAAACGACAATTCAGCCCGCTTATCAGAGGGGCAAATTCAACTCGTACACATCGCTCCGCACCAGTGGTTGGCTGATCTACGCCCCGATCGTGTACAGCTACGGGACGACTTGCTTTTGAGTAGGCCTTTATCTGCCGCCATTGTGATCGCACTGGCCGCAGCGGCGCTGTTGTCAAGCTGTGCAACAGCCCCCAACCCGGTCGCACCGACACACAATTCGCGGGCGGACTACCCGCGCCTGATGACTACGTGCCTCGCCGACTATGGCTTTGAAGCGTCAACGCAGGGCACTGGTCTTGTCGTGGATAGCCCCTCGAGTCAGAGGGAGGCAGTTTCGAAAGCCGTCGCGGAATGTGAAAATTCCCTTGGCTACGACACAATCTCGTCGCTCTCCGAGGATCAACTTGGGGAGCTCTATAAGCTCGAGCTAGTTACGTTGAAGTGTCTAACGGATCTTGGCTACGACGTAGCTTTGCCCTCGAAGCAGGTGTTTGTCGATCGCTACTACAGCGACGAGTTTCCTCTCCTCGAATCTCAAGTATTTGACCAAGCGTCAAAGAGTGACTACGAATCGGCTATGGTTGCATGTCCGCCGGCAACTGCTTCGTACGATCCATACGTTGAGTAGCAAGTAGCGCCCCCGGTTGCGGCCACCGGTCGGTCGCTGCACAGGTAGCGTCCGTCCTACGCCGCGCGGCCGCGGCCAAAGAGGCGAACGCTGCCCGCAGGCGCTTCCATGATGAGCACCGCCCGCCGTCGGGCCGTCGAGTGTGCGCAAACGGTGGGCTAAAAGGGGCTTTCACTTCCGTCGCGAACTCCTCGCTGGAAGCCGCGAGGGCGGCCGAGAAAGCAGCTGGGGGGCGACGAGAAGAGTTATGTGTGGACTATGCACCCAGTGCAGTCGGCGAGTGCGCCAGTCGCTGGCAGCGCCCAGACGGAGGCAGCGAAAGACGCCTTCGAGGTGCAGCAATCGGCCCAGCAGGGCTGGGATCGCGGCATCCCAATGGCACGGGAATGGGACGCCGCAGGACTGCCGACTCATGCATCCGAGCCTTGAGGGGTTGGTTGTTGAGATCGCAGACCCGGTCAGGGCTAACGTTCCTTCGCATCACATGCATCCTTCCAGCTCACAAGGAAGCGGTAGCGAATTTTGGGCGCCTTAGCCCAACCATTCACGAGAAATGCTTGAATTTTCATTCCCCAGACGCTACCCTGTCAAAAAACTACTAACCGTCACTTACTCGACCCGAACGAGCGTGATAAAACCACGGAATGGGGAGTCATGGGAAAGTCAGACCACTCAGCCACTGCAAGTTCGGGGCTGATAGTTCGAGGAAGAAGGAGAGGGGGAGCTCGCCTAGGCGGGGTACTCGCCACTCTGGTACTTCTGGCTGTGATGACGCCAAGTGTCGCAATGGCATCATCTGAAGTCGACGACGACGGAGCTTCAAAGGTGGTGGAGAGCGATCCGCTAAAAGCAGAGGTTAGTCCAGAAAAGATGGAGTCAATCCTCCAGGAATTCCAGAAGACCGGGATTGTAGAGGGATCAGGGTCGCCGTCGGAGTGGAAAAACTTTAATGAGGATGCTCCACCGGAAGTATTTGAGCTAGCCAACGCACTCTGGAAAGACTACGGAAATACTAGAGGCTACGGTCCTGTCGAGTGGGTAAAGGAAACAGGAGAGGTGCTTGTCTGGTGGCATGGCTCGTTGCCAGAAAAGGCCTCCCGGCTCTTGGCAGATACTTCCCGGAAAGATTCTTTGCCAGTCCAAGTTCGGCCGATGGTCTACTCCGGAATGGACCTCAACGCAGCAGCACACGAGATGGCTGAAAGCCTCGCCAAAACCTGGCCCGAGGTTACGTCCGTGACAGCGTTGCATGATGGGACCGGTATTGAAGTCGCTCTTGCGAACTCTAATGGCGAAGCTCGCAAAGATGCTCCACGCGAATCCACTAGCGACCGTTTAGGGGCTAGTGCTTCTTTTCCCGTTGATTTTGTATCGACGGGTGAAGTCCAAACTACTGATGATCGGGTCAGTCAGGTGGCACCGTACGCAAGCGGCGGGCGGATCAAAAGAGGGGGCAGTGGTTGTACAAGCGGCTTTAGCGTTCAGATCGGCGAACCTGCACCTGACATAATCAAATCTCAGGGAATGATGTTTGCCAACCATTGCGGTGCATATGGACCCGGAACTTGGACCACCGTCAGCAACAAGTTTTTCGGTAACAAGTCTTCCCAATATGCTGCGAAGTACCGCGACGTTGCGCTTATGGTGAACGACCCTGTTCAGTCGGGTGTCTCAGATAGCCTCCGTTTCTATTACCCGCAAATGTTCTTGGGGGCTTACAATTCCGGAACTCGCTGGATTGTCGTCGACGGTCAGGTCCCGGTTATTGGAGGAGCGTGGTGCTTTTCCGGATCTTATAGCGGGACCTTCTGTTACAACACGATTACAGACATTAACGTGTACGTGAACTACGGGGGAGGGGCACCGTCTAGTGTCGGACCTCTGGTGGAGACAGTGAACTCAGCGAACCTGATTCCTGTCGGCCAAGGAGACAGCGGCGGGCCAGCCTTCAATTTTCAAAGTCCCAATACCAACGGCGTGTATGCGACTGGGATCATATCCGGAATCCGGACTGCAAGCACTGCGTGTTCTGGTCTTCAATACGAAGGAAGGATGTGCTCGGACACGGCATTGATCTCGCCTATTTACCCAGCGATGTCCGCTATAGATCGAGGAGTAAGACTGATGACAATCACGGACTATTAAGACTAAGGACAAATCGGAGTATCAAAGTCCGAGTTGTCGGGGGTGTAGCAATTGATCTCTCCGGCGGGTGTTCGAAAGCTGAAAAAGAGCAAAGCCGCGAGAGAGATAACGAGCGCTACTGTGAATAGCAAGGCTATAACAGTTACGGTCTTCATTAGCTCCCCTAGTCGCTTCTAATTATACATCTTCGTAGCCTTCCTTTCTGAGGAAGGCTACGAAGGCATCTGAGCATCACGGCAAGCCATTAAAGGGTCTCAAATGATCTCATGCTGTCCGTCATCATGGTCCGGGCAGAAAGCGACATTCTCATGGAAGGTGAGAATTTTCGGTCGGATTCCTACTGCTCCTTCTAGGAGGCGTGCAGCGCCCAGATCGCCGCTCCTATGCGGGTTGCGAAACCGCGACAGCGATAAACGACCCGGACTAGCCCAACGATGCGTTCTATCGTGAGCTTGCCGGAAGGTACTCGTAGATTGTTTGACGACTTGTGCCGAACTCCCGAGCAAGTGATGCTTTTGTTTCCCCTGCAGCCGCACGCCTCGCGACCTCCGTTGCATGGTCATCGTTGAGAGCTCTGCTGCGGTCTTTGCCAGCACCCCGTCACCTGTTTCATCATCAGATATTTGCTCAGGGAAACTGTAACAATGCTGAACCTGCCATCGCGTGTGCCGAGCCGCTAGCCCATACGGATCAGCAAGAGGATGTCAATCTCGATGTAGCTCTAATAGGCGCAATAAGAAGCAAAGGTCAACGGCGTAAAGTCGCAGTACCTCAGCGGGGTGACGGCGCGATCAGGCTATAACCTGACCGACCCATAAACGATCGTTCCGGCCGATCTAAGCCGCAAGCGTGATGAGAATCACAGCATTAGCGACGCTGATGAGGATCGACAGCACCGCAGCCACCTCAGGGAGCGTAATGAACTGCCTCGTCCTGCCGTGCGTGGGCTCCTCGCAACGATGCCAGCCTGGTCGACGCTTCTGACACCGCCCCTCCTTGCTGCCATTCCATGCCGTACACGTGCTCGTTAACCAGACGGCGAGTGCGAACGGCACCAGCACCGCCAACACTGCGAGGATCACGCCCACCAGACCGGTGTCTTCATAGAAACGATCCCAGGAACGGGCGACGAGGATCACGACCAGAAGATCGAGACCGCTGATCCCCGAGCTTGCAGTGGCACGCCGGTATCGCCGTGCCTCCTCCGAGTTGCGCGGCGTCGACGCCGCGGGGGGAGCCCAACCCGAGCCGCTTCCGCGGACGTAGGAAGAACCCCGACCGCTGTACGGGCATTGTATGCCAGGACGGTGCGTAGTAATCGAGCAGCGGGAGGTGTACTGACACATGCACCGCATCATCGCGGAACCCTCTGACATCGACCAGAAACGATCGTTTCTGACCACCAGCACACGAGTGGTCAAAACATGGTCGTATCGGGGGATAAAAGTCCGGTTTACGCGACCGCTTCCGAAACCTTGCGTCTTCGACGTTTCCGACTGCCGCTACTGAATGACTATTATCGGCAACGCGCGCGTCTTACCGGACGATCAGAATGTCGAGGCTTAAGACGCCACGCCACGCGCTGCTGGACACGTTCAAATGTTCACCCGCTCTTCGTCATCCGCGTCGACGGCCCAACTCGCTTTTGGCCAGGCCACTCATACGTGTCTTGGAAGATGCGTCGGTGGATGGCTTTCGTGTGGTCGTAGTCGAAGTGACCCACGGCCGGGGCGCGTGATATCTCTACGGTCTGATGTCACGCACAGGCCGACGCAGCTTTGTTCCGGCCCGACTCTGCGGCCCTGACACTTTCGCCCCTGTCAGCGCGCGTGACAAGGCTGTGCTGACGACAGCTTCTTCTTCCCCGACGAGAAAGCGATGTCGAAGAAGAAGAGATGGGACGTGCATCATGCACGATGAAACATGCCCTCTACGAGATGAGGAGGTAACGAGGAAGGTAACGATGAGTAGACAAGAATGATGTGATGCACGCAGGCACTATTAAGTGTGAGGTACCCTTGACGCATGCGCGGAGGGATTGCTAGGTGGAAGCGAGGGGTCGCTTCTCAGGGTGTCCGACAGGCTCTTGATTACGCATTTGGCGGCACCTGCGACTCGCACATCACAGCCTCAGCAGGAGCCGAAGCGGCAGCCGGCTACACCGACGGCATGATGGAACGCTTCGTTGTCGAGGACGGAGTGACGGTCTCTGACTCGCTCAGCCGTGACCAGTTGAAGGCGTGGATCGGTGGTGCTGATCCGGAAACTGGAGAGCACCGCGGACGTGAGCTCCCGTCGCCCGAGGCTGACCTGTTGCTGGATGCAACGGTCAATTCTCCGAAGTCCTTTTCGCTTGCGGCTCTTATGGATGATGAGTTGGCGGCCGAGTTTGAGCAGCTTCAAGACCGTCTGCGGGACCGTGTGCTGCTGACCTGGCAGTCCGAGCTCAACGCTCGACGCGGCGCTGGCGGGGCAATCCGTGAAGAGCTCTCCCGCATTGAAGTGGTGGAGCTCAAGCATGAACGGTCGCGTTCTTTGGATCCTCACAAGCACCGTCATTTGTGGCTGAATATGAAGGTTCGTGGCGTCGATGGACGATGGTCAAACGTCGATTCGCGGGTGGCTTTGCGCTTCCAAACTGTGGTCAATTCTGAGGGCGATTTGGCGGCTCGTACTGACCCCGAATGGATCGCTGCGTTGGCGGCTAAAGGGTTCACTGTGGATGCCTCTGGAGAGATCGAACAGCTGGCTCATTTGGTGCGTCCGCTGTCGCGTCGGTCGAACCAAATTGAGGCGAACCGAGCGCTGAAATTTGCGGAGTGGAAAGCCGCTAATCCGGGTCAGGAACCCGACCATAGTGTGCTGACGGCGATCGACCGGTGGGCGTGGGCGGCAGGTCGCCCGAACAAGCCCGGCAAGGTTGACGAGGCTCGCTGGACTGAGATTGTGCGCGACGAACTGTTGGAGCTCGACCCCAAAGTTCTGGGTGTGAGAGCCGCTACTGACGTTGTCCCGGTTCACGTCGGAGATCTTGATCGTGACCTTTTGGCAGCCCAAGCGATCGCCGATGCCGATCGCCGTTCCGCTGGTACCGGTGGTCGATTTAGCCACTACGACATCCGCGCCGGTGCCGGCCGTGCCGTTGCTGCCAGCGGCATTGTCCTCGACCGAGCACTCGTTTCAGAGCTACTCGAAGACGTCGTCGCTCGGGCAGTTGCGACGGAGACCGTCGAACTTTCCGAGGATGTGGACGCTCTTCCTGGTCACGTCAAACACTTCATGGCAGCCGATACAGCAGTGCTGAAAACGCAGCTCGCCGACCAGCTCGACCTGCTCGTTGAGGCAGGCGAGCCTGTTGCCGTTGGTGCGATCGACACTATCGCCAGCCGTGTTCTAAGCGACGGCCGCCGACTGGATGAAGGCCAGACGAACGCCGCTGCAGCGATCGCCGGCAGCGACCGTTTGGTGACAGTCACCGGACCTGCCGGTACGGGTAAGACGACCATGTTGAAGGTCGCTGCGGCATCGTTGGCAGAGCAGGGCCGCCAACTCATCGTCGTTGCCCCGACCAAGAAAGCAGCCAGCGTAGCCGGTCGTGAGACGGGCGCCACGGCATCGTCGCTGCACGGACTGCTATACGACAATGGGTGGCGTTTCGCGCCGGACGCTGCCGGCGTTCAACGCTGGTCGCAGCTGACGGTTGGCTCTGTGGGTGCCGACACGGGTGCCATTTACGAAGGCCCTCGCAAGCACGTGCTGCAACCAGGCGACCGCATCGTCGTGGACGAGGCCGGAATGATCGACCTGAACGCGGCGCGTGCATTGGCGATTCTTGCCGAACAAACCGGAGTCGGTATCGCGATGGTGGGCGACCACCTGCAAGCCTCCCCAGTCGGACACTCGGGCGCGATGGCGCTGACCAAGCAACGCTCCACCGCAGTGGTCGAGCTGACCGCAATTCACCGATTCAAGGATCCCGAGTACGGGCAACTGTCGATGCGACTGCGTGATCCGGGCAGCGAAGAGGCTGCTGTCGGTGTTGCTCGTGAGCTGTATGACGGAGGACACGTGGCTTGCGTCTCCAATGATCTTGACGCCCGCGCCCGGATGGTTTCTGGCTACTTCGAAGCCGCAGGTGTTGGACACAGTATCGCCCTGGTCACGGGCACCAATTCGGATGCGCAACTGGTGAACGAGAGCATCCAGAGCGAACGTGTTGCCCGTGGCCAGCTCGCAACGAAACGACTAGCCGAAGGGCAAGAGGGCCAGCGCCTGTTGGAGGGCGACGTGGTGCAGACCCGCCGCAACGACTCCAGCACTGGTGTTGAGAACCGGGCCCTGTGGGTTGTGAAGAAGATCCGCGATGGTGAGATCGTCCTCGCTAATGCTTCTCAGGCTGGGGATACAAGGACCGTTACGCGCGAGTATGGAACCAAGCATTTGCACCTTGCCTATGCCTCGACGGTGCACGGTATTCAGGGTGAGACGACTGACGTTGCCATTGTCGGGCCCGGTGTGGATGCCGCTGGTTTGTATGTTGGTATGACGCGTGGCCGGCGCCACAACGAGAGCGTTGTGATTGCTGGTAGCCGTAGTCAGGTGATCGATATTGTTGCCGACTCGATGCGACGCGGCCGCGTGGAGATCACTCTCGATGATTCCCGTGTTGCGGCGGCAGCTGAGCTGTCCCGCGCTGCGCGTTCACCTGAAGGCGTTAGTGCCGAGCGGGTCGAGAGTATGCCGGTAGATGATCCACGACGTCCGGCAATCCTCACTGCGCGAGCAGAAGTCCACGCACAACTGGAAAAGCTATCTGGCCGACTTACACGCGATCGCCAGACGATCCGAGAACTCGATACGCGCCTCGCTCACCGTGCTGCGCTCAACCACAGTGCCCAGATCACCGGTGGTGCGCAGGAGCCCGTTGACGCGCTGCAGTCTTCTAAGGTCAAGCTGATCGAGCGGGTTGAAGACGATTCAGCCAAGCGCGGCCAGCTGGCGGCGCGTTACCGCAAGCTCAGCGACGCTTTGGAGAAGCCGGCACAACCGCCCGTCGAGCGTTCGAAGGTGCCGACGCGTGACCCTGCACGCCCGACAGCATCCGTGGCAGCGGATAACGAGGAATCCGGCTTGTCACTTTAGAAAGCAGTTACTGACCGTCGGAGTTGAACCTTTTGGGGGGTACTGAAGATCTTGACTGCGGCATCAACTGACCTGCTACTCTTCGATTTGTATTCAAGATAGGGGCGAAGATGGAACCGCGACTTCGGTGGCCAAACGTTATGAAGGCATGGTCTGGCATATCGATTCTTGCGGTCGTAGCGGTGGTGCTCAGCGGCTGCGCCGCCCTCATGGGTGCTACAGATGATGGAGAGAAGCCTCCAGAGGCCGTACCCACAAGCGGTACTGCCGTCGACATTCCAGAAGATGCAAAAGCGTTTATCGATGCATGGGATGATCGCTACCCGGATGCTCTTGCAACGTACTACTCACATGCTGCCTACTTGAGAGCGAATCCTGGCTTAGATCTTACGATTGGACAAGACTATTTCACAGGATACGACTTCGAAAACCCAGAAATAAACCCAGTTAGTCCTCTTGGGTTTGACATTCTTACGACAACTTTTTCACAGGAAGTCGCAGCGCAACAACTTGTTGATGTGTTCAATAAGTCGGTTCCTGAAATGAACCTTCTGATGAATATTTTGGCGAAAAATCCACTGCCCGACCAAGTAAACGTCGTGAAGGATGAGTTCATCGATCACACGGGGTATTACAACTCTCACGCTCAACAGCTTGTTGATACACTCGCGCGGGTTGTCGAGGCATACGGTTCAAGCTCTGTATTCACTATCAATGAAGCGACGCCAGATATTGACGCTGACCCAGCCACTGCGACGGTCCTGTACGGCGATAGTCCCGTCATCGACAACATAAACGACGAAGGCCTAGTTGATTCGTTTAGTGATCTTCTCGAGATCTCCATTGCAATCGAGACATACAACGCATCAGGCGCAAAGGTTGTGAGTACGGAAATTGTCGAAGAAGTTCAATTCAGCGTCGCCCACGCAGCTAGCGTTGACTTCCTAAATAAGGGATTCATCGGCATCGGCTCAAAATAGTCTAAAGGGCTTTCTGTTTAGGTACCCCGGCCGACCAACGTCCACTGGATGTTGTGTCTGGAGGGTCCAAAAGGCCTACATGTGGGACGGACTGAGGGCTAAGGGTATCAAGATAGAAAGCCCTTTTTCTCTATTGGGCTCTGACTGTTTGTCAAACGTTGCGGGCTAAGCACGGCTAGTGGCACTCCACTTGCGCCACTCCACGTCATCGGGAAATGTCCGAACGCGATCGGCGCGGTGTCCTTGGCTGCATGCGCCTCCGGATATTTGCCGGATTCGGGCTTGGGCGTTGTGCCAACGTTCAACGAAACCGAGGGGGCCATAGCCGGCATCGGTGGTGTCGTAGGAGACGGTCCAGGCGGTTTGTAGTGCGGACAGCTCTTCTATGAGTGCTCCATGTCGCCACCAGCAATCTGGGATTACTTCTTCTTGGATTGCGTAGCGTTCGCAGATCCACTCGACCCAGGAGCGCAGCTCTTCCCACTTCTCGCTGGCGTCCTCGTTCGGTAGCGTTCTCCAGTTGACGGCGATCGCCGCGATGCTCTCGGAGTCTGGATCGCGGTCGCTTTCTTCTTCGGCGAGGGCATCGTCGATGTCGAAGTTCTCGTAGCTCATGGTTGCTCCGTGGTTGTGGGGGCTAGCTTTCGGCGAAGGGCACGCAGTGCGAACGCGCTGGCGACTGGGCGGCTGCGCATAGCGCGCAGTACCTGGTCGCGGTCGAGAAGCCGATGCAATAACTCGTGGTGGGCGGGGTGCAAACTCACCAGGTCGCTGTGGGTCTCTTCTGCTCTCCATCCGGTCGGTGTTTCAGCGACGCCGGAGTAGTCGACGTGGTGGAGTTCCAGATCGCGAACCCTTGCGATTCGGTTGCAGGCAGCGCAGCGCAAGGTGTTACCTGCTGCGGTTTCTTCGGCGAACCACCGGGCTCGTCGGGCAAACCATGCGCGCGAGCGCAGATAGCCAGTGCGGTATTTGTTGCCGCGTGCTGGCCTGCGAGAGTTAGACATCAGTTCTGGGTGTCCTCGTAGTCGAGTTCATCAGCTTCGTCGGGTATTGGAGCGGTGACAGCGGCAGCTTTCGCGAACTGGGTGCGGAACTGCTCCTGCTGCTCTGCTTCGGTCGTGCGCTTGCCTGTTGAGATGCTCTTGCTATCGGCGCGATCT
The DNA here is from genome assembly GCF_006788895.1 of Rhodoglobus vestalii. Taxonomy (NCBI): domain Bacteria; kingdom Bacillati; phylum Actinomycetota; class Actinomycetes; order Micrococcales; family Microbacteriaceae; genus Rhodoglobus; species Rhodoglobus vestalii. Next base: position 1,215,162 of record NZ_VFRA01000001.1, on the reverse strand, counting down.
TTCCACCCGCGTAGGTCGAGGAGTGCTCCGCGACGGTTACGGTAGGCCAGCAATCCCATGGATTGTGGCATGCGGCGAATCTCGTCAACTGTCATCAGCGGGACTCTTTCGAGCTGGTTGCTTGTGGAGGCTCCTTGCTGGTTGTAGCTGTAGGAGGAACGCTTCAGCTGTCGCGTTCCGAGGATGGCTTCAATGTCGCGGAGGTGGCTAATATCTGAAGCGCCTCCGAGCAGGATCTTCGCGGTAGCCGCGGACCAGATCGTGTCTGCTTCGGCCTTCGACCATGCTGTTTCTGCTTGCGAGAGCGCCTGCAGGACGACCATCGTGCAGATACCGCGGCCGCCACCATCAGCCATGACTCGGGGCAGTGCCGGCCAGGCGAACATGTTCGCGATCTCGTCAAGGATCAGGCCCAACGGCAGTTCGAGTCGTGAGCCTGGTGTCGCTAATGCCTTGCGGCGGGCGGTTTCAACAACGTCGTCCAAGAGGGCGCCGAGGAAGCCGCCCATCGCACCCGAGCCACCACTGGAACCGATGAGGTACAGGGTGTTTTCACCGGAGAGGAATTCATCGGCATCAAAGTTTTCCCCGCGTTTCGGAGATAGGGCTTCTCTGAGGCTCGGGATTCCGAGCGGGCGAACCGCGGCTGATACCCCAAACCATGATGACGACAGCAGCTTAGGGTCGCCGCCGAGGACACCGTTGAGGCTTTCAGCCCACCCCGGTGCGCCGTCGGTGCGAAGAATATCGACCGCTGCTCGGGCTAGGCCGGGGTTTGATCCCCAGTGGTACAGCTGCTCGACTCCGCCCCCTGAGACAGCCGCGGCATGCAGCAGCTGTGCCAGCACGCTTGAAGCGGCGCCTGCCCATTCTTGGTTCGATTGGCTGGCCCCGAGGGCAGTTCCCGCGATGATCGCTTGTGCGCGTTGATCGGCAACGAGCGGGTCATCGCATCCGGTGACCGGCGAAATACGTAGAGCCGAACCGACACCGGACAGCTGCTGCGGGTCGAAGACCGTCACACGGCCCCGCTCAGCGCGAGGCCGCATCGTCGCCGCCAAGTTGTCGTTGGTCGTCGAGGTCGTCACGAGGGGACCTGCCCAATCGAGGATCGCTGAGATCAGGATGCGATAGCCCTTTCCCGATCTGGGTGCACCTTCCAGTGCCACTGAGTCTTCGATGGACACATAGACGTCTATGCCAGACGAACGTCCGACCCTCCACCCCACGTCCGTGGCGGCAGGCTTGTGCAGATTTGGGCGGAGAGTTTTCACTTGTTTCAGTACGGCCTTTGACGACAGGTACTTGTTGATTTCGCTACCCTTCGCGAAACCTTCACGGCCGCGTAGCTGCTGGATGAAATAGCCATCCGACTGGCGATATCTGAACCACATGATGATCCCGGCGACTACCGCCAAAACACAGAGAACGACTACGACGATCCCGGCGACACGTGCCGGCCCTGCAGGGAACGTGCAGCCCTCGTCGACCACGTAGCTCGATGCGTCGCCGAAGAAGACGAATCCAACACCTGAGAACATCGACTGGGGTGCTGCCGCGCTGTCACAAATCACCGTGGTGACGAGGATGGTGACCGCCTGGCACGCGAAGTTGATCACTAGGATCACGGCCACCAGTCCGAGAACTGGTGTCACCCACCAGTTCTTCGCGGTGTTCATGCTTCCTGCTCGTTCAGGCTGGCGGCGACTGCCGCACCTGCTGCGATCCATGCATTCTTAGTGGCTGGCTTCAAGCTGTCGAAGCGAAGCGCACCCGATTTCAGACTTGGGTCGAAGGGAATCACGATGGTGCGGGGTGCTACTTTTTCGAAGCCGGCCACGATCCGTGCGACCTCGGTAGCCGGGGTGGAGCGCTCAGCGACGGTAACGACGACGACCGCGTTCTTAACCAGCTGTGCGGATCGCTCATCACGCTGGCTTAGTTCCTCGAGCAACAGTGCTGCGGACTCAGCGGCTTCTCCCGAAGGGCTGGTGGGTACTACAAGCTGATCGCAGTGGTCGATCATCCGAAGCCAGCGCTGGGACGATTCATCGTTGCCTGTGTCGAAGATGACCATCCGCGAGTACTTCTTGATGACTTCGTTCAGGGCATCGAACTCACCGGATGTCAGCCGTTGGTCGGAGGCGAGCAGCTTGGGGTTGGAGCGGAGCACGTCATACATATCTGCGCTCTGGTGGTGAACGTAAAGTGCGAGATCCCCGATGGTCGCTGTCGGCTGCATGAGCCGCTCGGTGACGCCGCCAAGGTCTTGGATGGTGGCGTTGTGGCTGGAGCGTTCCGTTCTCCAGCCGAGTGTTCCGCGAGTGTCATTGTTGTCCCAGGCGATTACCCCTGAGCCACCGTGACGGGCGAAAACTGCCGACAGCATCGCGGTAGTTAGTGTTTTGCCGACTCCACCTTTGCCGTTGACGACGGCAATCGAGCGGCCGCCGGCCCAGTGCTGGCTGACGGCTCGGATATTCATCAGGCGCTCTTGTTCTGCAGCGGAGGGGGCAATCTTGATGCCCGTTGTGCGCGTGATCAGACCGCGCCACCCCGATGCTGGTGGGAGGGCGGCACTGTCGTCCGCGAGGAACGACCGGCGCCCTTCTTCGGGCGCTTCTTCCTTTGCCTCGAGGGTCGGCTCGGGTTCCGGGGCGATGGTGGCTTCCTCTTCTCGTTCCACCGTCATTGGTGGGGTTCTGCGTAGTGGCCCTACGTGGGTGGTGTGCTGTTGGGGTTTGGCCGTGTTGTCGGGGCTGACGCGTCCGTCGCCGGAGACTAAGAAGCTGAAGACTCCGTTGGATTGTTTTGAGGTCAGGCGAACGTCGGTGCCGTGCTCGCGGGCAACTTCGGTGGCTCTTTGGATGATGCCGCTGCGGAGTTGGTCCTCACGTGGGTATTGGACGGTTTCGGTCAGTTTGCCGGCGACGCTGACGGTGGCTTCGGTTCCGTTCGCGGCGACGTCGGCTGTCATTTCGAGGGTGCTCATGCGGACTTCTCCTTGTGGCCCTGAACGGGCACGGTCGAGGGCCAGATCTGATCCAAGTTGGGTTCATCCAGTGGCCACAGATCATCGAGGTACTGGGTTCTGAAATCCAGTTCAGCTACCGGGTTGGCGACGATGTCGGCGGCGCCTTCCACGGCGTCGTCAGTTTTGAAGAGTTCGTACTCCCACTGGGTCGAGGTAACGAAGGCGTCGACCAGGTACGAATACAGACCGACATAGGCGATGAAGGTGCCCGATCGTAAGCGGCGCGCGATCAGCACATGTTGCGGCGGTAGCTTCAGGCGTTTAACGAGGTTGTCTTCTTCTTGCTGGTTGACGCGGAAGATGAACTTGTTCTCGATGTCGGCGGCGATCGAGTAGGCCAGTGCACGTTCTTCTGACCCTTCCTTGCCGACAGCATCGAGATCAGAAAACTTGTGCAGGATCAGCACGTTGCTGATGCCATAGTGACGTGACAGCTTCAGCCATTGCTGCAGGGTTTGCAGGGCGGCGACCGAGGACATATCGCGCCAGCCTTCTTCGCGAATCAGGTAGCGGGTTTTCTTGGCGGCTCGGTCGGAGATGACTGCCTGTATCCATGCGCTTGTGCAGAGCTGGGTCAGCTGTGCCACGAGATTACCGCGCTGGAAAAGCTCGGAGGTGTCGACCACGACCATGGGAGCTTCATCATCAAACTTCGCAGTCGATTCGTGCTCGAAGAGACCACGCAGATCCCCATCGATGAACCGTTTGAGAACGTAGCGTGCGCGCTCTCCTTCATTGAAAAGTTTCGCGGCTCGAAGAGACGAAGTCGCATCGATATTTTCCAACTGCTCGGATACTGCGGTCAGTGTCGGCCGATCGCCGGTCACGTCGATCGCGGTATCGAGAGCCCAGCTGATTGAGGCGTGCTCCATTGGAGTCAACGGGGGTTGGCCGCTGAGTGTCAGTTCGATGATGCTTCTCAGGGTTCCGTGCCGGCGGTCATGAACCATCTGCAGGTGCTCGTCGTCGGTGGCGTTTGAACGCCGCGGGCCACCATCTAAGGGGTTGATTCGTGCGGTGGTGTTGGGTCCGCCTACACGGATCACTTTTCCTCCGGGGGTTGCCTCGCACACGGCAACCCACTCGCCCTTGGAATCAGACGGCACCACTACTTGGTGGCCGAACGGGATGCTGCGGGTGGTGAGCATCTTCAAAACACCGGACTTACCGGAGCGGTAGGCTCCGAGCACAAGAATATTTGTTGACAGCGCGGCTCGCGATGTGGTGTCTGTGTAGAGGTCCCACGGTGAGAAATGCCACAACGAGTCGGCGTTGAGGTCGACACCAAGAATGGGGCCGCGATGGCCCAGTCCGCGGTCGGCAATAAAGGGGTAGATGCCGGCGACGTGGTGGCTTGTGGCTTGGTGGTGGGGCTGCTGCAGCCGCATCAGGTTCCAGTATTCGCCGGTGCGGACCCCTGGCCCGAACATGCCGGGGACGGCAGCGGGTGGAAGATTGAGGGCGTTCTGCGACTGCCCCGTCTCCTCCTTTTGCGACGTCAGAGCGGCAGTCTCTTTGGCGCGCTGTCGACGTTCGCTGCGCGTCAACGACGGTGGGGTGACGGTGAACACTTTCCGTGCCATTACTTCAGCCCCGTTCCCAGTGGCATCGCGTTGATGAACAGTGCCTCTGCTTGCTGGCAGTAAAGAATCTGGCCTTCCATGCCCACACGGGACATCGCGTTTCGGATGCCGGCGATACCGGATGCGAGCCGTTCCTCGGTTGGGGCGCTCACAGTGAGGTAGCCGCCATAGCGGTATTCGCCGTGGCCCTGGACGATGGATTCCTCTTGGTCATCCAGCGCCTGCCAGTCAGCACGATCCTCAGCGGAGTCGCTGTCGTTGCGTTTTGCTTTCAAGCGTTGGTTTCCACGCCACACTTTTTTCTCTGTGCGAATGCGCTTGAGGGCTGCCTTGACGGAAACTGGGGTCAGTACGAGGGTGAAGATGTGGCTGATCGCATCGTCGGTAGCGGGGTCGCGGGCGAAGACGATGGGTTCGATGAATCCGACTTGTGCCATGCTCCGTGGCCACTCGTGGATCCACATCGTCGAGTGCCATGCACCTTCGGCGAGCACGACCCCGTTGTTGCCTTTAGGTTCGTCAAACGCCATCGGCCCAATCGCGTCGACCGAGACGCCGACCTGCTCGTCAGAGCGATCTTGGATCATCGGTACCGAAGCGATGTCGAGTGCGGTTCGGGCCATCGCTGCCCACTGGCGGGAGTCGAGCCAACGACGGACGTTGATGTTCGCGGCCGCTAGCGCCGCTCCAACATTGCCTGCTTCGAGCTTGGCCAGTGTCTGAATAGCGTGCTTGCCACCTCCGAGGCTTTTCAGCTGCGACTGCAGCACGACCAGGTCGAGGGTCAGTGTGAGGTAGTTACGGTGTGAGACGGCGAAGCGTTCGGCGTTGTCCATCACGTCGCGGTAGTTCTCGGCGACAGCGGTCGTGCCATCGGTGCCCCGACGGGCCAACGTGTCTTCGAAATGCTGCCGTGCCGGCCTAATTGTGGTCGGCATTGTGCGTTCTTGCATCGAGACTCGCTTGATGCCGGCACGCTGGGTGAACGAGGTCAGTACTGAGGCGAGTTGCTGCGAGAGGTCGTACCGGTCAGCATTGTCCATCATCAGAAATCCGTCAACGTCTAACTCGGCGGTAATCGAAACAGTTCGATCGCCAGGGTTATAGGCCGAGGTGAAGTCGTCTGAGTCCCACAGTTGAACGTTTGCAAGCTTGCCCGGCAGATTCAGCGTCGCGGCCACGCGAGGCCGCTCAGGCCGGAAGCGGGTCTTCGTCCCACCTGTGGCGTGCCTAACTTGCTTGGAGATCCAGAGGGCAGCAAGTTTCGATGCGGGCATTCCCTGTATGGGGATAAATGACGCTATCCCCATTGGTGCCCAGATGATGGCGCTGGCGAAGAACCCAACGAACCCGTAGCGGGTTGTAGAGATGACAGCGATCGCTAGCGCTGCTGCGATTGTGGTGAATGCCCAGCCGTCGAGGCCGAGGAAGACTCCTTGGGACGACCTGCGGCTCAGGCGCACCGGCCGGTTGTAGACGTCGTTGCTGCTGGACATTAGCTGGCTCCATTTCGTGGTGTGCCGCTCGATCTAGCTGATTGGGGCGCCGGTGCGCCTACCGCGGAGGGGTTTGTAGTCGTCGGGGTGCTGGGGTGCCCTCCGGCGCTCTGGCGGGATTGCGGCTTCTGGGTGGCAGCTGATGGTGATGACGCTGATGGTGATGTTGTTCGGGGTGCTGAAGTGCGCGGTTGGCTAGCTTTCCGGCGGGCAGAATTTGCTCGGCTAGCAGCTCCGCGTGCCATAGAAACGCCGCGGCTAGCTTGTTGTGTTGCGCTTGAGCCCATGCGTGAGCCGACAGCATCGGCGGCGGTGCCTCCGATGAAGCTGAACATGCTGAACGCGGCAATCGGTACGAACGCGATCATGCAGAGTCCGATGCCGAAGGGAAGTGCTTGGATGCTCCAGAGTGTGTCGACTTCACCGACACCTGTGATGACCAGGGCCAATAGCCCTAGCGTTAGTGGTGTGGTCAGGATGAGGGCGATTACAGCGGAAAAATAGCGCACTACCCACTGTTTCCCGAATGATGTCGGGAAGAGCATCCACGCCACGGGTCCCATCGAGATCAGTGCGGCCAGCGCAAAGTTGCGGAATGAGAACACTGCCACCAGGACCCCGGTGGCGATTGCAAGAAGGCCGAGGATGCTGGTTGCGGCGAAGATGTTTCCGCCGCCACCACCGAAGATCAAGTTCTCCATGAACTTCTCTACCCCGCCACCAGCGTTGGTGCGATTGATGATGGGCTCGACCATCAAATCAACGATGTCCAGCAGATTTCCGATTATCCATAGGGAGGCCGCGGAAAGCGGTAGAGATAACGCAAATCGTGAGACCGCAGTGACGAGGTCACTGCGGTCTCCGGTGGCCATAGCCATGACGATCGCCACGATTCCCGCTCCGAGAATGACGAGAATGATCGCGCCTTGCCACCATGCCCACTCAGTAAGGGAGGCCTCCCACAGACGGGAATCTGAGTTGAAGCTGGTTTGGCTAATCGCCCAGCTGAGACTCCCTCCGATCGATGTTGCGAATGCACTGGCCGCCATTTGTCCGACGGTGCATGAGGGGTCCAGTAGCGCACATTTGAAATCAATCTTGAGCTCTTCACCGCCATGATTTCTGATCGCCTCAATGTTGTCTTCTGAGGTGCTGCAAACCGTGTTTTGTTGTTCGCCGATTATCACTTTGTTGAAGCATCGTTCCTCGACGGAGCTAGCGAGTTCTGTGGGAGCGCAAGTGATCCTTATGCCAGTTCTGATGCACTCAACGTCGGCCGCGGGAGCGCTCCATTCTTGACCTGTTACTTCGCCCTGTGCAGCTGAGACTGCAGCAGAGTAGGGAACATCGGCCGGTCCCGCCGCAGCCGGTGCTGCGACAAGGACGCTGATGCCGACGGCTACAGCCCCCGAGATGCTCAGCATCGTCCACTTGGGAATTCTCATGCTGTTTTTAGAATCCGAAGTTGAAGTTGACGAGCCACGCAAAAATGCCGGAGATGCTGCCAAGGATGATGGTGGCGATTGCTACGGTGGCCACGTTCTCTCCCGCCCAGCTCTGCATCCGTTCTGGAACGATTGACTTGAACCCTAAGGAAGCTACGGCGACGATCAATACGCCGAACATAATTACCAACGCAGCGCCCAGGATGTAGGAAACGACTGTTTGCACTCCAACCATGAAAGGTGCGGAGAAATCGGGAGCGATGGGCGGCACTGTCACATCAGCCGGGAGGCTTCCGATCAGTTCTACTGCGAAGTGGATCATTTATTTTCCTTTTTCCTAATCAGAGAGTTAGAGGGAGATGCCGTGCTGCAGCATGAAGGGACGGGGATCAACGGGCCGCCCGTTGACGTCGAGCTCAAAGTGCAGGTGGCAACCGCTGGAGAGTCCGGTTGTGCCCTCGATGCCGATCTGATCGCCGGCTTGCACGGTCTCGCCGACCGTGGTCAATACGCCGCCATCGACCATGTGGCCGTAGACGGTAACGTATCCGCCACCGTGATCGATGTTGACCCAGTTGCCGTAACCGCCAGAGTTCCACCCGGCTGCGGTGACAGTTCCAGGGCCAGCGGCGTAGATAGGGCTGCCGCAACCCGCAGACAGATCGATCCCCTTGTGAAACTCGGAACACACGAAGCAGTCGGAGCGGTCCGGGTATCCGAATGCTGCCGTCTCAAAATATCCGCTCTGGGGCGCGCCCCACTCGCCCACAATCAATGGCCCACCAGTGGCGTTATCCGGCGGAGTAGTCGCGGGGGTCGCGTTGACGACTCCCAAGAAAAGCGGAAGCGAGAGCAACAACGCGCCAGCAGTTCCCGCTAAGCCCACTACGAGTAGCCGCAATGCGGGCTTCAGGCCCCATGAAACGGCGAGCTTCACGACGACAGGTGCGGCCATCAGTTGAAAACTTCAGGAAAGTAACGGATTACGGTGCAGTCTCCGGGAACTTGCGGCGTGGGTGGTACGGGGTATGAGCCCTCGCACTGGATTTGCATAGATACGCTCAGGGGCTTCACAACCTCGATCGGGTTCCCACTTTGCTCTGCCGTGGTCGCAATATCCAGGTCGACAGTGACGGTGTGGAGGTCGATGGCAATCAGGTCCTCTAGAGAACCCTCGGAAATCGAGACGTGGTCGTAGTCCATCTTCACGACGCCAGTGGGCTTCCCGACTAGGACCGAGTCATCTCGAGCGAGAAGGTCCCACCGTGAGGAGTCACCGATTATTCGGCTGTAGATCTCGTTAAGCCGATCATCCCTGACGCCCTCCAGCTCAGAGAGGTCAGTTCCGTAGCGTTGGTCGTGTCCGATCCACCCGGCTATGTATTCCTTGAACTCCTTGCGGTCGACCTTTGTCGAGTCGACTGTCACAAGCGCTTTAGCGGCTTCAATCGCGTACTGCTGGATGTCGGAGGTGATGGGCTGGGCGATGAGTCCCAGTTCGGTCACTGTGGGGTCGACCACTTCGCTTCGTCGCCCTTCGGGCCCCTCGGTGGGCGGAGCTGGTGACATTTCTGTTCCACTAGGAACAGATTCGGAAGGCTGTGTTTTGTTCTGGTCAGTCCCCAGCCAAGCCAACGACCAAATGATTGCACCGACCGCGGCGAGCCCAAGGAGCACGACCAAAATCAACGCGACCAGTCGTCGGACCTTTCTCTGTTCCTCGGTGCGCTCTTTCGCCATTAGCAATCTCTCCTCCAAGCGACTAAACATCTGGGGCCTCTCGCCCGATATTTCTTCGCATAACGTCCGTACCACCCTAGTCTGGGGGGTAGACGCTAAGGTCCACTTACGTCGTCCACATCATCTGGGTCAGCGACAACCACTGCTGCCTAACTCTTTAGTAGTGATAATACTGCATTAAATACTGTTTCGCCCTTATAAAACGTAAAAACGATCACTAGCCTCTTTATGGGGTGCAATGTGCGCGCGGTAAAATGAGCGGTGCCATAACCGAATGTGTGCGCATGCGTTTCGGAACCTACTGCGCCTTTCCCCGGCTCGCGCGCTACTTCACGACATAATGCAGGGACTAGAAGCTCTATTTGTGCGAAGAAATGGTTGGCAGTGTCGGTCTCAGTACGTTTCGACTACTACGAGGAATTCAGTCTTCACGTTGAGGTTGTCGTTTCTTGTCTTGTCCGTTCACTTGGGTCGCCTCATGCCTGACGAGAATTATTGGATGCGGTTCCCTCAGGTGCTGAGCGTTGCAGAGGTCGCTGAGATCACTCGCGTCTCCAGCGTTACAGTCTGGCGGCTGCTCAATAGCAGCAAAATTCCCGCGCACCGCATCGCTGATGCGTGGATTATCTATAAAGAGGAGGTTCAGGCGTGGGCTGAGAGTGGCGCGGAATCATCGAAGGTGCATTCGCCGACTAGGTTCCTTGAGGGGTATCCCGAAGAACTTACAATCGAAGATTTGACTGTGTTGCTCGGCAAGACACAGCAAACGGTATATAAGTGGCTTGCAGCCGGGAGCCTTGCCCCAACGGGGTGGCGAGTCGGCCGGAAGTGGTTGCTCCACAAAAGCAGCTTTATCGTCCTCCTTGAGAACAGCAGCAACCAACATGCTGATTTCGTTGGCGACGGAGCGTGAGGTTGTAGCTGATGTAACTGAGATCCGTTTCAGCTCAGCTGTCAAAAGGGTCTGCCGCAAGGTCAGGTCACCGAATCAACCAAACTTTCAGCAGTCCCAAATCCGTTATCTGCCTTAAGTTTGTCCGCAAAAGCCTTGGGGATTATAATACGTCCGGCACCGTCTTCATTAGCGGTCCCAGTGAAGTAGTACTCCGCCACGTTACCTGAGGCGCCGCGTAGGCACGGATAGATTGAATAAACGGTAGGATAAAAGAACAAACAAAAAGGCTGATGCAGCTAAAAAGGTCTTTTTTGTGCTTATTCTAATATTTGCTCTAGTCATAAAACCTCTCGCTCGATTGAACAGCATAAGCGGTAAAATAGGAAGCGAGAAGCTAAGGGCTGTGGTCTTTACGCGAGAATGACTCTATAGGTCTTTGGCTGCGTAGTACCAACTGTCAGAGTCTGGGTTTAGCCTAAGTGTAAAACCGATAGAACCACCTCTAGGCTTATTTTCCACTTCGTTGTCATTGTTGTTTGTGAGGCTGTTATCTTCATTCGGCCAAAAAGTAAAATTGTACCGTCCGTTCAAGACGTTCGCTGACGTAATATCAAACTCTACTGATTCATTTGTAACAGTAAGCTCTGTAGGATTTTCTTCATTTGCGGTCAGTATTCTCTGTTTCAAGAACATGTTATGGTCACGAACGGAAGCATCGAAAACACCTTGCTGCTCGCCAAACAGACTGGCACTGTCTGTGCCGAAAAGTGCTTCGCTGAAGACTTCTGTCCAGTATTCATGTTCCATCTTGTCTCCCATTTCATCCATTGAGAGCGCGAGCGCCTGATCAAAGAAGTCTTTCGGGACTTCATCGAACCCTGCACCAAACCAGTCTTCAACAAGCGTTTCGCCAAATGCTAGAGCAACTTCTTCGGGAGTGGTGTATTTTGACGCATCAATCCGGTATGAATCAACAAGTGCTTCGTACTCTGGCGAACCGACAGTTGGTCGCTCAGCGATAGCTGCTGCAATATCTTGTTCGTAGGTAATTTCAGGCTCGGTCTCGCTCGGCTCTGCCGAAGCGCCGCTTTGATCTGCCGGAGAAGATTCGCCGGGGCTCGAACAGGCGGTTATGCCCAGCAGAACTGCGAGAACAAGAGTGGGTAACAATGACCGCATCAGTAGCTCCTTCGTGCAATGAACTTATGTCGGGTTCTTCAATTGGCGGCAACCAGTGCCCCGATTCGATACCTAGATTGCTAAAGGTCTCGGGCTATGTCGACCCTGCGGGTGTTCATGTCCGTTGTCCGGGCCGTTGGATATGTCTGCATCAGCATAGCTACACCCAGTTTCTAGCGCCAAGTTTATAACTACGGATTCGAACGCAGAAGGGTCTGCTGCACGAGTAGGTGACAGGTCAAACAGACCGCCACTGATCTTGGTATCCACGAGGTCACACTGCATTCCTGGCTGCGTCAAGACGACATCGATCACGGACGCCGGCCCGGCGATAGCACCCAGGAAGCGGCTGAACTTCGATCGGCACGACAGCGGATTCGGCAACTCGAACAAGAACTCGAGATTCTGAAACGAGCCTCGAAATGGCTCGAAGAGGAGGAAGGCGTCGACCCACAAGGGCGCACCCGGTGATCGATCGACTTGTCGACGCCGGGGCACCAGTTCAGGTTTGCTGCCGCCTTCTCGGAGTATCCAGACAGGGCTACTACCGGTATCGAAAACGCCCGACCAGCTCAACGCAGCTCCGCAGACTCTGGCTCACTGGTCTGATTCGGGAGACCCCTTATCGCCTCTCGTGGCACCTACGGATGTCGGCGTATCCATGCCGAACTCACGATCGGCATGGATATCCAATGCTCAAGCCGCCTGGTCTCGGTGCTGATGACGAAAGCAGGAATCGGTGGTCTTCCCGGTCCTATGCGTGTGAAACGTCTGAAGGGCGTGGCTACGGCCGATGATCTTGTCAACCGGAAGTTCCATCGCCTCAACTTGAACGAACTTTGGGTCACCGATATTACGGAGCATCCCACGCGGGAAGGAAAGGTTTTCTGCGCGGCAGTCCTTGACGCGTGCAGCCGCATGATCGTCGGCTGGGCTATTGACTCTAAACAGGACTCAACGCTTGTCGTGAACGCCGTTGATATGGCTATCAGGGCGCGCACACCAGCGCCCGGCGGAATCGTTCATGCCGATCACGGAGTCCAATTCACCTCGTGGGTTTTCACCCAGAAGATTCGTTCGGCCGGTCTCTTGCCTTCGTTTGGAACCGTTGGCGACGGGCTCGATAATGCCATGATGGAATCCTTCTGGTCATCAATGCAGATCGAGTTGCTGAACCGTAAGAAGTGGCGGACCCGAATCGAGCTCGCGAACGCTATCTTCGAGTACATCCAGGTGTTCTACAATCGCCGACGACGACACTCCGCACTCAGTTACGCAACACCCCACGAATACGACCTCGCCCACACTCCGCAACCAATATCCGCCTGAAGCTAGTCACCCCGAGTGGAAACCAAACCATAGGTCAGGTCACAACGCGCTCGACACCCTCGAATTGCCGCCGCTCTACGACGTCGAAATCTGGGCGTACCTCGACCGTGCCGCGCACGCCATCGTCAACACGTTAGAGGAGTAGCGCTCGCGCCGTGTGTCGGCGAGTTTTCGATGCGCGAGCACCGGGTTACCGCCAGCCCTCATTGGGACGCCGGCCACCGACTCTACGAACTCGAGGTCTCGGCTCGATACCGACCCGTTGTAGGCGTGTGATACTTTTGGCGAACCCTACTGAAGGATTTTGTATGACTCTAGATTGCCTCGCTAGCCCAGACTTCACGGAGACTAAAGACAATAAAGCGTCGGCGCAGTCTAGGCATCGGTCGCGGACTCCCGCTTTAATTGCGATACCCGTTCTGGCGGCCTTCGTTCTCGTCGGCTGCACTAGTCCGCAAAGTAGTTCAGGAACCCCGACTGGCTCATCCGACTCGGACTCGGAAGCTGTTGCCGAACCAACGAAGGAGCTTGCTCCGTCAACTCCCGTCGAGTGCACAGCTATTACCCTCGCTGTCGGGTCTAGCATCGATGGAGACCAATTATCGGAATGCTTGATTGCTTCGGCGATTGCTGCAGGTTCCTACGGGTTCGAGTTGGTGTGGCAGTCTGGGGAGACCATTCAAAAGTCGAGCTGGATCCTCAATCTAGAGCAAAATTCGTCAAATAACGTTTACGTCATCGGAGATACACGGTCGGAGGTACGCGTAATCGGAGACCGGGCTTGGGGCGATGGACTTCACGGTGCTTGGAATGAGGTGGACCCTTCCTCTGCGAGAACCTTCATCAAGTCGTCTGACGAAACTTCCGCTGGCAGTATTTTCACCGACAATAGCTTCCTCGATTTCACGGTAGAATCCGCTGACGGAGCAGTCGATGGAGACGTAAGCGAAATAGTCTTCCATCTCGTTGCGATGACGCCGACAGAGAATGCGACTGCCCCGGGCATCATTTGGGAATCCGCAACCCTTGACATTACTGGTGATTTCGAGCCGCGGGTCCTCCAAGCCATCCACGACGCACCAAACGGTAATAGCGGAGAGAAAAGTATCGTCTGGAGCGATTGGGGTACAGTGGGCGAGCTGACGCCGCCGGTGTAAATTGAAGCCGGAAAATCAGCCTCGCGATGCACAGCCCGCGCAACAACGCACTCAGCATGGCGCAGGATCGGCCCATCCACCATGCGGCCCTCGAAGCTGAAGACGCCAAGCCGCGTTTCCGCGGCGGCGAGAAGTGCCCGTGCTGACGCAATTTGCTCGACGGTCGGCGCATAGCTCTCGCGCACAACCGCGACCTGAGAGGGATGAATGCAGGCCGTCGCCGTGAACCCGAGTGCTGCAGCATCCCGAGCCTCAGCACCGAGACCCTCCGTGTCGGCAATGTCGAGATGCACGGCGTCGATCACTGCCTTCGAATAGGCACCAGCCGCAAGCAACACCGACGACCGCGCATGAAGCGCCACGCCCCGGTAGGGCCCGTCGTCAACACGTGACGAAGTTCCCCCGAGCGAGGCAACCAAATCTTCGGCACCCCACATGAGAGCGACCACGCAATCGAGCGCCGCAAGGCTAGTTGCTGCGAGCACACCGCGAGCCGTCTCGCACAGGGCGATTACGTCGAGCTCGGTGAGCGCATCGAAATCGGCGACCGACTCTGCCTTCGACAACATGACGGTGCGGTACTCGGTCTGTTCGAGAGCTTCGAGGTCGCTGTCGTGGTCTTGGGTACCCGCGGGGTTGATGCGCACGATGGTGCGTGCCGGATCCAGCGGGTTCGCGATGAGTGCCTTGCGAGCCGCAGCCTTGTCGACGCTCGCGACAGCATCCTCAAGGACGATAATCGGTCGCGTCCCGCTGAGTGGATGCTCCTATTGTTGTCAAGCGGCTTTTGGGGTCTCGATTTGGTTGAGTGCCTCGTGTGCTTTCTGCTCGAGTTCGGTGTCGCCGCGGGTTCCGATTTCGAGTCGGCGTAGCCGCTGGTAAGGGACCCCGAGGGTTGCGGCAAGGATCGTGATGGGGATCTCGAGTTCTTGACGTCGGCGACGCAGCAGCATGCCCGTTGGGGTCTCGGGAATCGGGGCGGTGAGCGCACGGAAGATCTCGTTTGCGATGTGTCGTTTCAGGCATCGGACTATGTCCCGGTCGGAGAGCCCCTCGGCACGACGGCGAGCGAAGTAGGACGCGGTGCGGGGTTCCTGGTGTCTCATCCGAAGGAGCACAATCCGGTGCAGGGCACTGTTCGCTTTCCGGTTGCCTCCGCGGGAGAGGCGGTGGCGCACTCGTTGGCCGGACGATGCGGGGATCGGGGCGGCCCCGCAGAGCGCAGCAAACGCTGCCGCGGAAGCCAGCCTCTCGGGGTTGTCTCCGGCGGCTGTCAGGAGCGTGGCTGCGGTGACGATGCCGACGCCACTGAGCGCGAGCAGGACCGGGTTGAGAACCCGGATAAGGATGTTGAGGTGGCTATCGATGACCGCAATCTCATCTCGAAGCAGACTGTGCCTGAGTGCGAGACGTTTCAGGGTGTGCCTGGCAACAATGGCGGGATCCGCTCCAGGAGCTGGCCGGCTTCGGCTCAGAACAGCCACGAGCTTCTCGCCCCCCAATGCTCGGTAATCCTGGCGAACCTGGTCAGGTGCGGTGACGAGCAGGCCGTGGATCTGGTTCATGGCCTGCGATCGGGCTTTGACTGCGGAATGCCGCTCACTCACCAGGATCCGCAGCGATTCAACCAATCCATCGCCTCTTTTCGGGATCCCAGCCTCGGTGCCAGCGATGACGGCCAGGGCAGCTTGGTGCGCATCGATCGGGTCCGACTTGCCTTTGAGCCTGCGGTGGCGCCGGTTCGGCCGTGCGATCTCCATCACGGTGAACCCCGCCGCCGCCAAGACGCGGGAAATGCCCGCCCCATACGAACCCGTCCCCTCGACGCCGACTCGCTCGACGGGCCCGTGCGACTGGAAGAACGCGACCACCTGGGCGTAACCGGTGGGCGTCGCTGGGAACTCGCGATCGTTTACGGGCCGCCCGGTCCCGTCAACGACCGCAACATGGTGGGTGTCCTTGTGGGTGTCGATCCCAGCGAACAAGGGCCCGGGTAAGCGCTCGGGATTGGCTGCGAGGGTGAGAGATGTCATGCTCGTCATGGACGAGTTCCTTTCCGCTAATGAATGAACAGTCATCGCGGGCTGGGTGGGGCAGACGGCACAAAGGTGAGACGACTTCCGGTCAGGCTCCTATCAAGTCATGTCCTGCCCGGCCACGCGACAGTGGCACCGGCAGCGTGGACAAATCCACATAAAGACAACCCGTCAAGGGTGTCGGTGTAAAAGCGAGTCACACACCGCCGGAGCCAAGTCCATCATCTCTGTGTGCAGGTTAGCGCGGATGGCCAAGCTATTGATGC
The DNA here is from genome assembly GCF_006788895.1 of Rhodoglobus vestalii. Classification (NCBI taxonomy): domain Bacteria; kingdom Bacillati; phylum Actinomycetota; class Actinomycetes; order Micrococcales; family Microbacteriaceae; genus Rhodoglobus; species Rhodoglobus vestalii. Next base: position 1,199,002 of record NZ_VFRA01000001.1, on the reverse strand, counting down.
TTCAACTGCCACAATGAGCCTGGGTGAGAGCAGCAAATGATGGGAACCGTTACGTTCTTTAGCGGAACTGCGACGAAGTGCTTAGTAGAACTGCAATTGCTACGAGGCTGATGACGATTGAGATGTAGCCGATCGTTAGACCTGCGATGGCAAACCCTCTGCCGGATTCTTGACGGACTGCTAGCTGGTTGAGGGCGACATGGCCGACCACTACGGCAGGTATAGATGCAAAAAAGGAGAGGATGAATGACACCAGCGCGAGGGTGTTAGTTTTTGCACCGGGAGGAATTTGCGTGGCGCCCGACCGAAAATTTCCGGCACTACGTCGTTTATTGCGGGCAACGATCAATGTGACGACACCAATAATGACTACAAGGATGATGAGGAGGGAAAGCGGGTCCACGTGAGAGCTCTTTTCTAATAGTTCACGTAAACCTTACCGAGGTGGAGTCGCTAGAGAAGACCCCAAATCGGGGAGTTAGAAACGCGCAGACGACGAACACCAGCGTGTCCGCTGCAAATCCGAAGCACACCATGGAAACTGAAATTGGGACTATTCGTCACTGCCGAAGTCAAGGTTGCATTCCTGCCACGCCCAACTCATTGATCGATAGAAGCTCCCGCGGAAATACCGGTCAGTGAACTCTTGCAGTACGCCTGTGTGGGCCGAGTCAGCATCAATTTCATCACAGGTCGGAGTGGCCGCAGCTGTTGCACCTTGGTTGGCGATTGTTCGAAGGAATGCAACCGCCTCCACGCACGACTCGTCGACGGACTTCGCGACGTTGTTGACGGTGAGGCCTAAGCGATACGACCGTTCATCGGCTAGGGAGACGATGAAAGTGCAGCCCTCAGGCTTGACTGCTAGTTGGGGAAACTGCCAAGCATCTGGCCCAAGCGACGGCACCTCGATAGCGGTGGGCCCGACACCGTTTTCGATGAGGGTCGACGGAAAGTGAAAGTATCCGATCGCGTAGTTGTCGGCTTCGTTAGCGTTTTGACAGCCAAGCTCGTCGATGGAGTTACTGTCAAGCGCGGCGATCCCGGAGATGCCATTTGCGGCGGTGAGTACACCGACGTCAACGCACTCACTCTCGTTGATTGTCCATTCCGTTCCGGTGCCGTTCCACTGGTCGGAGAACGAGAAGAAAGGGGTAGTACGTTGGCGCTACACGTCCACGTGCCTTCGCTCTTGGCCCGCCGCTGAGGAGGCGCTTTTAGGATTTGTTCGCACGGGATATTTAAATGCCAGAAGGAGACTTGCGGCCAGCTGGCGCGTGGTCTTCTCGGAGGTGGGAGCGCACGCTCGACAGCCGAGCTATTTAACACTATTTTGCTTCTGCAGCGAAGACTCGTAATTTGGGGCGTTGTGAAAAGCAAGTCATTAAGGTGTTCGGGCACGGTTACTCAACGGTGCCGCTGAGACTTCTGATCGTCGGCGTCTCCCAAAAAACAGGAAAAATCAGCGCACATAGCCCTTGTCAGGGATGGCTCCCTCACCGACTACAAGCTGCGGTGAGCCAACGAAGCTATCGGACCAATGCATGCTGTCGCCGGCAGGGTAGGCCCACAAGGCCATAGTGGCGCCGTCTCTGCGGTATTCGATTGGGTCACCAAATGCGGGGACCCCGGCGGCAATTAGAGTGTTGCCGACGGAGTAAGCGAAGTTTTGGTCTTTGCCGGGCCAGAATATGTAGAACGATACTTCGCCGTCCGCTCTGTTGACTGGTGACACCACTACGCACACTAGGTCGTCAGGCAGCTCGGCGCCGAACGCGGATTCAATCGCCGAAATGTCTACCTCTGTCGTGCTGTTGTTGGGATCGTTGTAGTCGAAGTCCACAATTAGTTGTTCTGGGCACCCTCCCTGCGCGGTGATGGTGTCGTCCGAATCCACTAAGGGTTCAGAATTCTCCCAGTCGCGTGGGCTTGACGCACAAGCGGAAAGGAGCACAGCGAGGGTAAGACCTGTAATGACGGCCGCGCTGCGCGCTAAATTGTTCATGAGAATCCCTGCGTTTGGTGTTTGTTGGCTTAGTTAGAAACAAGGCTGCGAGTGGCGAGGAGAGACGCAAAAGCCAAGAGCGGTTCTTCCTCGTGTTCAACTCCGGAGGTTCCATAGACCTCCAAGTGGTAGAAGTAGGAACCTTCCGGGAAGATGACGACTGACGCCCGATTTGCACCAATCACGACTGGGGTGTCACCGACGAGGGTGCATATCCCGTCGAAGCCTCTCCATTGGGCAGCGGTCGCTGTATCGCAAGCGTTCTGCCCTCCTTCTGCTGAGTTCGGGGCAGCGAATCCGGGGCCTTCATAGTTCGGAGATACCCAGCCGTAGGTTTCAACCGGGTCGTATTGACGGAAGTCAATCGAAATGTGGCGATAGGAGTCGGGGTTGGTCTCGCGGTAGTCGCATTCGGTGTCTCCAGCTCCCAAGTCCTTCGACTGAGGCTCTGGGAGCGGTTGCCAGTTGTAATCGCTCATTATCGAGGAGACCTCATCGACAGAAAGCATGCAAGACGCTTCCCAAGTGATGGACTTCGGCGGCGCTACCGTCTCTTCAGCAATAGGCTCATCGATCGCAGGTGAATCTATGGCCGTTGGGGCAACTGTGTCGGAAGCGACTGAGCAGCCAGTGAGCAGCACGGCTAACGCAGCGGCGATAAAGGCACAATTGGTGGGTCGGAAGGACATGAACGTTTTCCTTTAGGTTGACAACGAAATAGTGCTCGGTCTTGCGGCAAGAGGAGCAGCGCCTGGACGTGGCTCATGAAAAAGTGTGTGCCTGCGTTATGCAAGTGGTGAAACTCGCGCTGAAGAAAGGGCATCGATCAGTTCGCTACGTTGAGTGTCTTCGATGAACGGTAGGAGCCAACGTGTGCCACCATTCTTTGTTGTATTCACCAGAGGCCCACCGAATTCACTGTCGGGCTGCTGTGACCGAAAAGCGCTCGCTCTTCGCACTAGTTCGGTCGCAAATGCGGTGGCGGAAGTGCCTCGAGCGAGGTCGAATGTCACCACGTTCACTCCGTTGGAGTCGACTGGATCATGGAGTACGACACGGACCTGATTGGGGCTCCTGCCGAAATGCAAGTCGGATGCTGTCACTGCCGCAAGCCACTCGTAGCGCACATGGCCAACGAAAGAGTGACCTTTGATTTTCTTGAACCCACGGAGGAAGTCTGTGCTTGCGAAAACCAACCGGGTGTCGGTAACCGTTAGGGATGACTTCAACTTGGCCGCCCATGCGGTCTGCTGAGTTCGACGACCAGCTGAGCTTACTTCTGAGCTGGCTGCGTTGACCACGGCCGTTGTTGGTTGACCGTCACCGTCCTCCGGGAGATAGCTGTCACGAGTAGACCCGGGTAGTGGGTAAAAGGGGTGCGGGGTGTCACTTGCTGCACGTGCGATGAAATTATCGAAGGCCATGAGAACTCAAATGAACCAGAAGCCGAAGCGGCCTCCGCGATAGAGGTAGATGGAGTAGGCGAAGGTTGCGATGCCGAGAAGGGCTATCCACCACGTGCCAGAAAACCCCACAAAGATCAGGAGCGCGGCGATTAGCAGCCAGAAAGTCCCAAGCATGATTCGAGGTTTGCGCTTGAACTCAGCCGAGACGGGCATTGTGCTTTCGGGGCTCTGCGGGTTATCGGGGGTTGCATCAGTCATCCCGAAAAATTATCACCTCAGAGTGTTGAGCGATGCCCCCCGAATAGGTTCGAGTATTTGTTCGGACGGAAACTCACTGCCGGCGAGACCTGATGCTCTACTCGTGATGGGTGGCCGCCCTGTGACACGATGCCGCACATGTCGACATTGCTCATTTAGCCAAAGAGAACGAATATTGTCCAGCTGCCGACTGGGATCGGTGGTTCGAGCTCATGATTCCGGGTTGAGTTGCACGGGCGCCCCGAATGATTGCAGAGGGCGAGCGACTTCTACGCCGATCGAATGGCAGAGAGCCCCTATATTCGTCGCCATCTCATGGGTTACGTGACTACTCACCGCAAGATCTAGTCGATCTTCAAGGCATATAGCTGCGACTTCAGCTTCGCAGCCCCAGACCGCACCTTTCCCATGTAGGCCGGCAGTGTCGCCAAAGCTATAGCCGCCCGGGCGATGTAATGCTTGAGCATCCGAGGTGTCTTGACCCACCACCCAAATGAGCGTTCCGCCGCGGGCTTCAACTTGCTTGCGGTCGAAGGCTCCGGGCTGACTATCGTCGATGATGACTTTGCCTTGCAAGCTTATTTGCCGGTCAGTTTGGTATTCCATTTCGTCTAGGTCGAGGGTGCGATTGATTGCCGAGACGATGATGTCGGATGACTCCAAAACATTGAACTCGTGGCTTTCGACATCAACCCGTTCCTGTTCTACCTTTCGACGCAATCTATCGACTTGGGAGTGGTTGCGGTCATAGACGCTGACGCGGTGTTTTCTGTCAGTAAGTAGGTGCAGCTCTGCCCATGAGCTTCCGATAGATCCTGCCCCGAGTAGTCCGATAGTTTTTTCCGAGGTGCCGCGGGTTTCGACGACGTGGCGCACAGTCTCGTTCAGCAAATGCACCGTCCCAGCGTGGCCGGTCGTGGTGATGAGTCCTTCTTGCTTGATCGATTTTCCGAGCTGCGTAAAACTGGGAATGCTGGCACCTAGCCCCATAACCCGGGCGCCAAGGCGGTGTGCTGCAAATTCAGCAGTTCGATTGACGCTGTGTCGGATGCCGGCGGTGTTGTCGACTACAAATCGTCTCCACAAATTGGTATCAAGGCGGGTTGCGGCATTGACGTATAGCGGTGTCCAGACGACGGCACCCTTCATGGAAGCGCGTCCCTTATGGGTTTCGATGACACACGGTGCAAGCCTCGCGGTCGTGTGCTGGCGCGTTTTGTCGTCGACTCCATATACCGAACTGAGAATCGGCAGGAACGGAGTTACTTCGGTCTCATACTCATTACCTTGTGATGTTTCGTTGCGGCCGGGGACGGCAAACACCCATCCGTATTGCTCGGATTCGATCTTGCCTTCATAGATATCGAAAGCTGTGTCTACGAAACTGCGTGTTTCTTCGAATGCTGCATCGACCCCCAGGTGATCAGATGACCCCGTTACCTCTTCAACGGCGGCACGAATTTTCTCAGCGCGATTAATAATCCCCGCGCGGCTAAAAGTTGCCTGCTTCGGCGCTTCGTCCCAATCGGTATGCCGTCTACGCAATTGGTATCCGATAGCTGCCTGTATCCCTGGGTCTGACCTTTTCGTCTGCACCTAGCTGACCGCGTTATTAGGGCAGGAGCGCTCGAGGCTGGTCTGATCGTGGTCGTAGCCGCACGAGTCGCTCCGCGGCATCCTGCGTCCTATCGCGCAATGGCGATCAGGTTTGCGCCTCATAGGACGAACCGTGGTATCGCGCCGGCCTCGGGCCTGGATCAAATCGGGGACGGGGCTGACTACGGGAACTACAGTGCCGCGTCTATTGGCGCCATGAGTTTGGGAATGCGTGAAAGTCATCGGGGTTTGATTCCATCGGGTTAGAAGTCGGATACTCGGATCCGACTGAAAAGAGATTACTACTCAAATGTTTAGAGTGGCAGCATCGACCTTGCCGTGTAAAGGCCTTCTTCGGGGGTGGGGAGGAGAACTGCTGCGGATCTGCGTTTCACTCCTGCTGCAAACTGGAGAGCGGGCCAGCATCAACGCTTGGTGTCCAGAAGGGGACCACCTGCCAGGCCGCGTATCTTGCAACCTCGGTGACGACCGAATCGCCCCAATGATGTCAGCAACGATTCAACGGAGGTCTAACTCTATGAGACTTATTCAATTGGGGCGTGCCCACATTTCACCCACACTTGGGGAGCACCCCAGTCAACGCGCGGCATCGGAGTCGCGCCCAGTCACCAGTGTTTTGCAGCAAGTTTGAGCACTTCTGCATAGTTCTGCGGGAACGGCTTTCGACTACGGATCAATAGGCCGGGGGTTCAAATCCCTCCGGGCGCACCAAAAAAAGCAGGTCTGACCAGCACTTTCTCGTGGAGTGCGGTCGGGCCTGTTTTTGTTTGCCCACACTTTGCCCACACTTCACAAAGTTTCGGGTCGGATTTCGGACGGAATGGGGCCTTCGTGGCTCTACTCGGTCCAGTGTTTGCGTGCGATGTGGTCTATCTCATGAGGGCGACCTATTGATCGCTGATCACGGGGCTGACGGGTTCGGTCGTTCACTATGTCGCGATGCGTCACCTATCTGTGCAGCAGGCCCCGTCTGCTCACGAAGAACTCCCCGAGGTGGATTCATCGTGGCGTCCGACGTATCGCTTGCGTGGACTAGCCGAGAACCTCAGCGACTTTTCCGAGCGGGCCCCGGCTTTGCGCATGGGGGTGATTTAGAGTTTTCGGGGGAAGCTCTAGGGATGCCGGCTGGTATTTGAGATAGTTGCGCGTTTGACTGCGTATCGCGTGCCAAGAGTTTTGCTCTGCCGCAGGTGCACCCTCTCGACATCAGAAGGACCAAAATGGATGGTGCGAAACGCATAAATCGATTATTTCGGTGGCTTGGATGAAGTACTGTTTAGCGCAAAGACAGGTAGTAAGTCCGCCGGGAGTTTGCAACGGCCATCACTGCGTCCGCGTGCGTGAGGCATCGACAAAACCATATGACTTCTATCGTCGTGACGCAGCTCGAACAGGCAGAGAGATAGATGTCAACGAAACGAATTTTTATTGCGAGTCTCATCGTCATCGGACTGCTCGTGGGTGGCGCAGCTCTTTTTGTCGGCCTATCGAACGGGGGCGGCAAAGCACCACAAGGCGCGGACAACAGCGCATTGGCCCCAGCCGAAGAACCAGAGCCCACTAACCAAACTGAGGCTATCCAGGACCTTATTAATGCACGACCTGAAATTGGTTCGTCGGAGTATATGGAACTCTTTAAAGATATTAAAGTTCCATACGTGGAGGGGCAGTCCCCAGAAGACGTCGTCTACGCGTTTTCGGTTCTACGGTCTGAGCTTGCCGAGTTGCAGTTTAGGGAAATTGCAAATATGAGCTTTGACGACCAAGTTCAATGGGCCGTAGAGAATGACACTGAAACCTCTGAAGATACTGCACTCGGCATTATCAAACAGCTAAATCTTTCCTATTACGACATTGGCTATGGCAATACACTGTACGGACCCGATGCCGTGCGGAGTGAATATGCAGAGGCTACACTTCCAACCAACCAAGCAATAGTAGTAGAGATGATATCGTATGCTATACAAAAAAACCTCACCACACTTAGTCCATCAGCGTTGGTTCTGACGGAAACAGGCATCAGATCAAGTAGCGAAACTGATATATACACACGACCGTTGGGGTACAACCCCGAACTGGGAGCCACTGCCGATGACCTTAACTACGGTGCGAGTATGCACCTTAAGGTTGTAAAGAAGTCCGAGTCAGAAACGAACTGGTACTTCGTGAATAACGCCGACGAATCGTTCTGATAAGGATACCTTTTTGAACTGATGTGAGGTTTCGCAGAACGCGAGATCTCGAGTGCCCGCGATCATGAGCATCCCTACATCCGATCACTCGAGCCGGTGACCTCATGTATCGGGGGCTCGTCCAGCGACACTTTCCTCTCGGCCTTGACATCGAGCTGCGTTCGCTGGATGCTCTCGTCCTGACCTAGTAGCGGAGCGGCGGCGCTCATCAGCGTCATTAGGAGGCTTGTCCCTCGACTCATCACTTGGGGAGACAGGGTTGATCTCGCGAAAGTACCGGTGCGATCTAGGGGCAGCTGGGCAAGAGCGGCTGCGCCCATGTCTTTATGTGTCACTCGCGGTCTTTTAGTCCTCGATGACAATAGCCAGAGAGTGGCGAAGTGCGGGTCTGATGCAGGAACTGGTGTCAGTTTCGGTTTAGGCCACGAGGGCCATTGATGGTTCCATGGTGGCTTCGAACTCGATGGGGGTCAAGCCACCGAGCCCGTCTTGTTCTCGTTGGCGGTGGTAGCGGCGCTCGACCCAGGTCACGATCGCGAGGCGCAGGTCCTGACGGCTGGCCCATCGGCGTTGCTGGTTGAGGACGTTCTTCTGCAGCAGCGACCAGAACGACTCCATCGCGGCGTTGTCCGCGGCTGAGGCAACGCGACCCATCGAGCCGACCATGTCGTGTCGGCGCAGAGCTCGCGCGACGGCTTGGGACCGAAATTGGCTGCCCCTGTCGGCGTGCAGGATGCAGCCAGCGACGTCTCCGCGGCGTTGGACGGCATGCTCGATCGCGTCCACGACGATGTCTGCGTGCATGGTCGGCTTGATCGAGTAGCCCACGATCCGATTGGACCAAGCATCTTTGATCATGCAGCAGTAGAGCTTGCCTTCCGCGGTCCAATGCTCGGTCAAATCCGTGAGCCAGAGCCGGTTCGGTGCGGACGCCGTGAACATACGCTGCACCAGATCATCGAATACGGGCGGCCCGGGCCGTTTGCCCTTGCCGCGTTTGGTGCGCTGCGAGGTCGAGACCGCGCCAACCTGACGGGCCAACGCCCACGCGGTCCGGCGACTCATTCGAGCACCGCGGCGTCGTGCGAAGTTCGCCAGCTGCCGATACCCGAGTGTTGGATCGTCAACGTGACCGTCGAAGAGCACGTTCATGCGCTGCGCACGCCGCCACTCGGCTTCCCCGACCGGACTGCGTTTCCACCGATAGTAGGGCTGACGGGCAAGCTTGAGAACCCGGCACGTCACCGTGACGGGGACCCCGTCGCCGGCGAGCTCGCTCACGAGCGGGTAGATCATTTTGGGGAACCACCGAGCTTGAGGTTCGCCTGCGACAAATATGCCGCCGCCCGCCTCAGCACCTCGTTCTCCTGCTCCAAGAGTCTGTTCCGGCGACGCAACTCCCGCACCTCACCGGCATCATCCCGAGTCTGACCGGGACGAACACCTTCCTCAATATCGGCCCGCTTGAGCCAGTTCAACAACGTCTGATCAGAGACCCCGAAATCACTCGCGATCTGCGCAAGCGTCACTCCTGGATCACGACGGCGAGCGACCGCAACAACGTCCTCCCGAAACTCCTTGGGATACGGACTGGGCATGCTGACATCCTCCCTCAGGGACGAATCCCTAAAGATCAGGTGACACCAGTTCCTGCAGCAGACCCGTCGGCCTGTGTGGGCCGAGTCAGCATCGATTTCATCACATGTAGGAGTGGCCGCAGCTGTTGCACCTTAAGTGGCGATCGTTCGAAGGAATGCAACCTCCTCCACACACGACTCGTCGATAGGCTTCGGGAGCTTGTTAGCTGGGCCGGTCGCTCGTCATCGACTTGGAGTTCATTATGAACACACCAGCTACCTCGACGGGGTGACCAATAACCGCCATTAGAACGTACAGCAGACCCCAGTTACAAGTCTTTGGCGCCATAGATCCAGCTGTCCGTTTCCGGGTCCAGCCTGATTGTGAACCCGATGCTATTTTCTCGTGGCTTGTTCTCGATTTGATTATCATTAACATTCGTTAAGGTATTATCCTCATTTGGCCAAAAGGTGAAGTTATAACGCCCGTTTAAATATCTCGCCAGATTAATGTCGAACTCAACTGAATCAGACAAAACGGCAAGTTTTGTCGGGTTGTCTTCGCTAGCCGTAAGGATCCTCTGCGCCAAGAACATTCTTTGATCCCGAAGGATGGCATCGAACACACCTTGTTGTTCATTTGTGAGACTCGCGCGGTCAGTGCCAAAGAGTGCTTCACAGAACACTTCAGACCAATAGTCAGGCTCCATTTTCTCGACCTTTTCATCTATGGAAAGTGCAAGAGCTTGGTCATAAAAATTCTTTGGTACTTCGTCGTGTCCCGCACCGAACCAGTCCTGAACCAGGGTTCTACCGAAAGCGAGAACGGCGTCTTCGCTTGTTTTGTGTTCTGATGAATTTATTCGGTAAGAGTCAACAAGTTCTGTGTATTCAGGAGATCCGACAGTTGGTCGCTCAGCGATAGCTGCTGCAATATCTTGTTCGTAGGTAATTTCAGGCTCGGTCTCGCTCGGCTCTGCCGAAGCGCCGCTTTGATCTGCCGGAGAAGATTCGCCGGGGCTCGAACAGGCGGTTATGCCCAGCAGAACTGCGAGAACAAGAGTGGGTAACAATGACCGCATCAGTAGCTCCTTCGTGCAATGAACTTATTTCGGGTTCTTCAATTGGCGGCAACCAGTGCCCCGATTCGATACCTAGATTGCTAAAGGTCTCGGGCTATGTCGACCCTGCGGGTGTTCATGTCCGTTGTCCGGGCCGTTGGATATGTCTGCATCAGCATAGCTACACCCAGTTTCTAGCGCCAAGTTTATAACTACGGATTCGAACGCAGAAGGAGCGCGATTAAATGCGCTTCTCGGGCGAACCAAAAGTCAGGTCAAACTTACCGAACCGTGCAGCCGGCCCTGACGCGGATTTCTGAGGTGCGTACATAGTTGGCACTCCGAAGCACACTGGAAAGTGTGCGGTGCGCTAATCGTCGCTGCCGAAGTCAAGGTTGCACTCCTGCCACGCCCAACTCATTGATCGATAGAAGCTCCCGCGGAAACACCGGTCAGTGAACTCTTGCAGTCCGCCTGTGTGGGCTGAGTCAGCATCGAATTCATCACATATAGGAGCGGCCGCAGCTGTTGCGCCTTGGCTGGCGGCACAACTCCCGACAACATCAGCAGGCTCTGCCTCAAACACCTGGCCCAGCGCAGCCAAATGCTCGTGGCGGAGGTCGTCGATATTGATGCACAGCTCGGGGATCTCACCCGGCTGAGCAACCCTGCACTACTTTCCGCCCGCGGAGTCCGGTCGGTCGTCGCGAGCACCTTGTTGGCGACCCTGGGTGACAATCCAGATCGGGTCGGAACCAGAGCGCAGTTCGCTGCGCTCTGCGGCGTTGCCCCGATCCCGGCGTCCTCTGGAGTGCGCCACCGACATTGTCTCTCCCGCGGCGGCGACCGCCACGCCAACTCCGCGCCGCATCGTCCTCAGCCGGCGCCGCCACAAAGACCCTCGCACGATGGCCTACTTCGACAAACGCCGCACTGAGGGTCTCTCCGATCCTGACATCGTCCGCTGCTTCAAACGACACGTCGCGAACGAGATGTTCGCCCAGGTCACCAACCCAGAGATCAGCACACCCCAGGGACCACTGCTGCGCCAGCGGCGGCAAACGCTGCAGCTAGCCATGACCAAAGCCGCCCACCAGCTGGGCATTCCACACCAGCGCCTACGGCACCGGGAACTGGGTGAACGCTCCGATAGGGAGCTCCAGAACACCTACGAAACCTGGCTCGACAACCTCGCGCAAGACGAGTCCAATACAGACCCAAGAGCTGTTTGACAACGATAGGAGCATCCGCGAGGCGGGACACTACCCGAAGGATTTCTTAGATCAGGACAGATAGCGATTCAAGTTTATACGCTCCGTCGCGCTGGGAGCGGCCCTAAGATGCCTGATGAGCGGCAGTGGTCGCTGTCTGCGAGTTCGTCGTACGGGGTCTCAGCCGGTAGTCGAGCGAAAGTGAAATCATCGCGTTCACACTAGAGTCCCTACCCTCTTCAACGCACGAGCGAGGTCGAGAAACATAAGCCGCTCCGCTCACGTACCGGATGTAGCGATCCGTAGCTGTTGTCTGGGTTGCCACCTTGAGCAGTCGCGCAGCTCAAATCATCCAAACCGGAAGGACAGGGAACGAGCGCTTTGGCCGCTCGATGGTTCCAAAAGAGCCGGCGGATAGTATGGTCGCGTTTCCGCTTGCGCAGCGTCTGCGTCGCGCATGATCTGGGAAAATCTATTAACCGCTCTTCGGTTCGTTTAGCGTCGTCTCTCACCCGTACTCGGGATATTGGGTATACAGAGAGTACGCGGAATAGTCGATGTAACCATTGAGTAGTTCACCGCCGCGGTCAAGGACTGTCGACAGCAAGCCTGGTGCTAAATCGCCGAGACCGGAGGCAATATCCGCACGGGATGGTGAGAAGTCGATCAAAATTTCCGCAAATATGCGTTGGCGCTCTCCGTCGTCAGAGGGCGAGATAGCTGCGAATGCAATGACCGACTCGCTTTTATCGACACGAACTGCGTATTCGCCGACACCCTCCAGGTCCGTGAAAGGTAGACCGCTCACGTCTCGCTGGAAGACTTCGAAGGGTGGTTCACCAACGAACGAGTGTCCGGTACTTATCCATGAAATATCAATAGCGTTGCGCGAGGGATCACCTTCGTTCTGTGGAGATCGCAATTCTTCCAAGGGTATTTGAAACGAGCATGTACCCGCGAGAAGCGCTGAAACCCCACCGTTGAAGTCATCGTCGGTATACGCGAAGTATCCCGGTATGTTGCCGTGACCCGTCGCCATGTTTCCGTGCCCCATGAGTGCGTTCAGCTCTGTTTCGATTCCCAGTTTCTCGCAAAATTCTTCTACGGTGTAGCGCTGATCGGCGGAAGCATCCCGAGAGACATCCGGCTTGACAAATAGATCGAAGCACTCGCGCCCGATAACAGAAATGGGTACATCCGTTCCCTCAAAATACTCGGTTCCTTCTTCCCCGACAGCGAGGCTTCCGGTCGAACAACCGACGGGGACTATCGGTGACGGCACTCTTGGAGCGGCGTCGGGCCTACTTCCTGAAGTCACGGGCTCATCCATTGCGGAACAGCCGGATGCCAGCGCTGACGCGAGGATGACCACGATGAACGTGGAGATGATTTTGATCATGGGGCAAACCTACTAGAAGGCCAATTTCTATCGATCGGACCGCTTGATCCCGATCGAGTTCGAGGCCATGATTCTGAGTTGAGTTGCACGGGCGCCCCGAATGATTGCAGAGGGCGAGCGACTTCTACGCCGATCGAATGGCAGAGAGCCCCTATATTCGTCGCCATCTCATGGGTTACGTGACTACTCACCGCAAGATCTAGTCGATCTTCAAGGCATATAGCTGCGACTTCAGCTTCGCAGCCCCAGACCGCACCTTTCCCATGTAGGCCGGCAGTGTCGCCAAAGCTATAGCCGCCCGGGCGATGTAATGCTTGAGCATCCGAGGTGTCTTGACCCACCACCCAAATGAGCGTTCCGCCGCGGGCTTCAACTTGCTTGCGGTCGAAGGCTCCGGGCTGACTATCGTCGATGATGACTTTGCCTTGCAAGCTTATTTGCCGGTCAGTTTGGTATTCCATTTCGTCTAGGTCGAGGGTGCGATTGATTGCCGAGACGATGATGTCGGATGACTCCAAAACATTGAACTCGTGGCTTTCGACATCAACCCGTTCCTGTTCTACCTTTCGACGCAATCTATCGACTTGGGAGTGGTTGCGGTCATAGACGCTGACGCGGTGTTTTCTGTCAGTAAGTAGGTGCAGCTCTGCCCATGAGCTTCCGATAGATCCTGCCCCGAGTAGTCCGATAGTTTTTTCCGAGGTGCCGCGGGTTTCGACGACGTGGCGCACAGTCTCGTTCAGCAAATGCACCGTCCCAGCGTGGCCGGTCGTGGTGATGAGTCCTTCTTGCTTGATCGATTTTCCGAGCTGCGTAAAACTGGGAATGCTGGCACCTAGCCCCATAACCCGGGCGCCAAGGCGGTGTGCTGCAAATTCAGCAGTTCGATTGACGCTGTGTCGGATGCCGGCGGTGTTGTCGACTACAAATCGTCTCCACAAATTGGTATCAAGGCGGGTTGCGGCATTGACGTATAGCGGTGTCCAGACGACGGCACCCTTCATGGAAGCGCGTCCCTTATGGGTTTCGATGACACACGGTGCAAGCCTCGCGGTCGTGTGCTGGCGCGTTTTGTCGTCGACTCCATATACCGAACTGAGAATCGGCAGGAACGGAGTTACTTCGGTCTCATACTCATTACCTTGTGATGTTTCGTTGCGGCCGGGGACGGCAAACACCCATCCGTATTGCTCGGATTCGATCTTGCCTTCATAGATATCGAAAGCTGTGTCTACGAAACTGCGTGTTTCTTCGAATGCTGCATCGACCCCCAGGTGATCAGATGACCCCGTTACCTCTTCAACGGCGGCACGAATTTTCTCAGCGCGATTAATAATCCCCGCGCGGCTAAAAGTTGCCTGCTTCGGCGCTTCGTCCCAATCGGTATGCCGTCTACGCAATTGGTATCCGATAGCTGCCTGTATCCCTGGGTCTGACCTTTTCGTCTGCACCTAGCTGACCGCGTTATTAGGGCAGGAGCGCTCGAGGCTGGTCTGATCGTGGTCGTAGCCGCACGAGTCGCTCCGCGGCATCCTGCGTCCTATCGCGCAATGGCGATCAGGTTTGCGCCTCATAGGACGAACCGTGGTATCGCGCCGGCCTCGGGCCTGGATCAAATCGGGGACGGGGCTGACTACGGGAACTACAGTGCCGCGTCTATTGGCGCCATGAGTTTGGGAATGCGTGAAAGTCATCGGGGTTTGATTCCATCGGGTTAGAAGTCGGATACTCGGATCCGACTGAAAAGAGATTACTACTCAAATGTTTAGAGTGGCAGCATCGACCTTGCCGTGTAAAGGCCTTCTTCGGGGGTGGGGAGGAGAACTGCTGCGGATCTGCGTTTCACTCCTGCTGCAAACTGGAGAGCGGGCCAGCATCAACGCTTGGTGTCCAGAAGGGGACCACCTGCCAGGCCGCGTATCTTGCAACCTCGGTGACGACCGAATCGCCCCAATGATGTCAGCAACGATTCAACGGAGGTCTAACTCTATGAGACTTATTCAATTGGGGCGTGCCCACATTTCACCCACACTTGGGGAGCACCCCAGTCAACGCGCGGCATCGGAGTCGCGCCCAGTCACCAGTGTTTTGCAGCAAGTTTGAGCACTTCTGCATAGTTCTGCGGGAACGGCTTTCGACTACGGATCAATAGGCCGGGGGTTCAAATCCCTCCGGGCGCACCAAAAAAAGCAGGTCTGACCAGCACTTTCTCGTGGAGTGCGGTCCGGCCTGCTTTTCTTTTGCCCACATTTTGCCCACACTTTGCCCACACTTTGCCCACACTTCACAAAGTTTTGGGTCGGATTTCGGCCGAGATGCGGCCTTTGCGGCTCGTCCGGGCCCAGTGTTTGCCCGGGATTTGGTCTGCGCGTCGAAGTGACCTATTGACCTCTGATCGAGGGGCTATGGGTTTGGCAGTTCAAGATGTCTTCATGCGTTGCTGATCAGTGCAGCAGCCCTTCGCTTTCGTAATGCATCAAATGGCACTGTCTCGGAAGGCCGTATCGATGTTGACTGGGTTCTAGGCGGAGGAACGGCGCAGTGCGGTGGACGCTGGCTGGCGGTTCTTGAGATCCCGGGCTGACGATGAGCATCTCAAAATCCTAGTTATTCATTAGTGTCTCGGATAAAGTGAGTCGACCTTGAGAAATGAGGCTCCGGCAATGTGGTCAACACGACGAACAGTGAAGTTCACCGCCACCGCGATAAAGGCGGTCGCCATGGCCGTGATCGCCGTCGCCGTTGGGGACCGGTGATCAACTATGAACTCTCATCGCCTAAGGCTGCCGGCCGTATTGCTCACAATGGTCGCCGCGTCGCTCGTCGTGGCCACTCTTGGGGGCTGCGGCAATGCGCTGCCCGTTGGCGACAACAGCGAGTTCAGCAGGAAAGCCGCGACCGGTGACGCTTGGCAGGTTGGGGTCCAGCTTCCGGTGGGAGATGTCGGCGACTGCGGAGACGATGTCGCGATAGCCGACGGCATCATGAGCGCGGATGCCCCGTCAAGTCGCTACTTGTGGACGCTCACCTCGGAGTCAGATGAAACCGATGCGGAGCGAATAGCCGGCTGTCTGAAGTTGGGGCTCACCGATGGCACGATCACCATCTACGAGCCCGCGGAATAGCTTCGCCAAGAATCCCCCGTAACGGAAAGGTTGCACGATGCGTTCGCTTCTCGCGATATTCATGATGGTGCTGATGAGTCTCGGGCTCGCAGGATGTGCTGGCTTCGGGACTGTCTGTACCGCTGAAGGCTACTTGGGCGTGGCGCGCTTATCCCTTTCGGACCCACGCACGGATATGAGCCTTGAGCTGTGCGATGGTCAGGACTGCGAGCCAGGTGCGCCACCTCAACGTGGTGGCGTGGAGCCGGCAGAAACTTCACCAGCACCTGTCACGGTAGACACGGGGGTGCTGAGTCTGTCGGGCGATAGCGTGGATGGGTGGCGTGCTGATTTCGTCGGGGGCCAACCGGTGGTCGGATATCGCCTTCGTGATACGTCAGGTGAGATCGTCTCGGAAGGCAGCGTGAATGTTGACTGGGTTCGAGTCGGAGGAACGGCGCAGTGTGGCGGGCCTAGAGAAGCGGTTATTGAGCTTCCCGGATGAGGCTGAGCATCTCAGGAATCCTAGTCATTCATCAGTGTCTCGAATAAGGTGAGCTCGGCTGCACCAGTAGGTGACCTCTGAGTTGGCTTGCCTGGGAGGGCTTTTGCACAGGCTTCGACATTGACAAGGTGTCGTGCGCGAGCGTGCTGACCGGTCCTCATTTAATGCGGTTCCGGGCTCTCGCCTATAAAGAGCTACAGTTAAAGTTATCTGTATGCTAAATTGGGCGCATGTCAACTACGAGCCTGCCGACGCGAGCGTTTTCGCAGTCTGAGGCGCGCCGCGCGGGGATCGACTCGCGCCAGCTCTATCGGTTGCTTGACAGGCAGCAGATTGAGCGGATCAGTCGCGGACTGTATCGGCGCACTGATCTACCGGTTGCCGATCTTGATCTGGCTGAGATTGCCGGGAGGCGTCCTGATGCGACTATCTGCTTGGAGTCGGCACTTGCACGCCACGAGTTGATTGATGCAATTCCGACTCGGACTGACATCGCGATCCCCCGGGGCCAGCGGCCTGCGAAGACTCAGGCTGCGGTTGAGTGGCATGTGTTTGACCGGCCCACGTTCGAGATTGGTCGCACTCTGCTTGCGACAGGGGACGAAGGTCAGAGCGTCGGACTCTATTCGGCTGAGCGTTCGATCGTCGACGCGTTCAGGCTGCGAGGCACTGTCGGATACGAGACCGGCATCGAGGCGCTGCGCAATTGGTTGAAGCTCCCAGCATCCCAACCCGCCAAGCTATTCGCTATTGCGCAGTCCCTGCCCCGAGCGGTCGGCCCGCTACGAACCGCCCTGGAGATACTGGCATGACCCCGGAGCAGACTTTTACTGCGCTGCAACGCATCGCCCGACAACAGGGGCGCGCTGTGCAGGAACTTCTTACCCTCTACGTGCTCGAGCAGTTTTTGGCGCGTCTGGGGGAGTCCACCTTCGCCGATTCGTTCGTGCTGAAGGGCGGGGTTTTGCTGGCTGGCTACGGTCTTCGGCGGCCGACGCGAGATGTTGACATGCAAGCAATCGACTTCGTGCTCAACGAGGAACACTGCCGGGAGGTGGCCGCCGCGGTAGCGCGGGCTGATGCGGACGACGGTGTCGTGTTCGAGGCGGTCCCGATTCGCATTGAGCAGATTCGTGACGAAGAGGAGTATTCGGGTATCAGGGTGCATATTCGAGCCCACCTTCACAGTGCGCGGATAGCGGTGAAGCTCGACATCAGCACAGGCGACCCGATGTTTCCCGAAGCGCAGCGGGTGACGATGCCGCGCATCCTTGGCGGCGAGTTCACACTGATGGGATATGCGCTCGAAACCGTTATTGCGGAGAAGGCGGTCACTATCTTGCAACGTGGAGTTACGAGCACGCGCTGGCGTGACTACATGGACCTGCGGTCGCTGTCCCGTAGTCGGAGCTTCGAGGCGACCATATTGCTTAAGGCGATCGAGGAAGTGGCGAAGTACCGCGGCGTCATACTGTCAGCCCCTTCTGTCTCACTGAGCGGTCACGATGAAATTGCGCAGCAGAAGTGGGCCGCGTGGCGCACGAAGTCGGATGTTGAGGACATCACCCTAGCCGTCCTCAAAGATCAGCTCACTGAGGTCTCGACATTCCTCGACCCAATTTTCCTGAACACAGTCGATTCTGCGGCAGCGTGGGACCCAACTTCACAAGCCTGGATCTGAAGCCGCTTTCTCTCTTTCTCGATTTCACCGATACGCTGGGATAGCACCAGCTTCCGAGTAATAATCAGATTAACCGTGCCCACATTTCACCCACACTTGGGGAGCACCCCAGTCAACTTGCGGCATCGGAGTCGCGCCCAGTCACCAGTGTTTTGCAGTGATTTTGGGCACTTCCGCAGAGTTCTGCGGGAATGGTTTTCGACTACGGATCAATAGGCCGGGGGTTCAAATCCCTCCGGGCGCACCCAAAAAAGCAGGTCTGATCAGCACTTTCTCGTGGAGTGCGGTTGGGCCTGTTTTTCTTTTGCCCACATTTTGCCCACACTTCACAAAGTTTCGGGTCGAGAATCGCCTCAAAACGAGCGGCGTAGGACTAGGTCGACCCAGTGTTTGCCTGGGATTTGGCCTACCGCGTGGAGGTGACCTATTGACCTCGAAACAATCGCTCTGAGGTCCGGCTTGATGCACTAGCGACTTGCGCCGAACTGAACCCGAAGTCCAGCAGGCCTGGCAGACGCGAGGCATGTGTCGGCGCCTAGGGATACCTGGGTATCGAGGTTGCATCTGCCTTCAATTGTGGCGACCGTTCGGGCTACACAGGCTGTTGATAAGTCGACGAAGTTATACACACCTGTGGATGACACGCCCACTACATCTAGGGTTGGATACCTGTCGGAGGCACGATATATAGTGGTTTTGCTACCTTCTCGATGAGTTTGACGATCGGAGAGACAACTACATATTGCTAAAACACGAAAGCTCTGTCAGCGCCGCTGATGGGGATCAATGGGCTTACAGAGCTAAGTGCATTCTTTGGACGGAATTGCTACTTACTCTAACGGGTGAACCTCGACGATTGCCACTTCTTGAAGTGAAAGTCGTAGCCCTAAATGTCGGCCGACGGCGGGCAGCTAGGAGCAACAAATGAAAACGATTGACGACCTTCTCGACGAGGTCCGCGTGCAAATCGAGCCCACCTCTGGGCCCCTCGATGAAGCTAGGGCTCGACTCACTCTGGTGCGAGATTCGGCTGATTCTTTTCCGGGAGCCCTGCGAACCTATCGCAGCGGCTCGCTTGCGGTTCACACGATGAACAAACCAGTGACGGATGGCGACGGTGGGTTGGTTCTGAACCGGAATTACTATCCACAGCTGGGACCTGATGGCGCCGGTGAAGCTCCGGGAGCTGTTGTCGACGACCTCTGTGCGCATTTAGGGACGCTCATCCGCAAGCAGTATCCGAACGCGACGATCCACAAGTCCAAGCGCGGGCCCGAAGTGCATTTTGGCGCCCCTATCGAGGATCAGGACCCAACCGTCGACTTGGTCGTGGCCCTTAATCGCAAGAATGGTTCAGGAATTTGGATCCCGAACTTAGAGGACGAAGACTGGGATGCTTCCGATCCGGAGAAGCACGTTGGGCTGCTCAACTCAGGTTCATCTTCGTTCCGCTCCATTCGACGGAAAACCATTCGCCTCGCCAAGGCGTGGAACAAGCAGTTCGTTGAACCCGGCATGTCGTCATTTCAGCTATCTGTTTGGGCATGGGAATTCCTTGAGCCAGGAACGGGTGTTGCGCATGGACTGCACACCCTGTTCGATCGCGCAGCTAGTCGTTTGGAGGCGGGCGAGGGCACATCGGACCCAGCCGGCGTATCCGACGATCTGAAGCTCCTCAAGGATGCGGACGTGGTAGCCACATGCCTCCGAAAGGCCTCCAATTCCATCGCAGAGGCTCTTGACGCTGACAACGAAGATGAGCTGCGGAGTGCAGTGAGTGCTGTTTTCTCGAAATACCTCGACGTGCCTTCTGCGTCGGCTCTGAAGGAGTCAGCCCGTTTGCTCTCTACCGCGAAGCCTGTTGCCGCTGCTGCGCTCGGAGTCGCTGTCGCGGCGACCACCACTGCCGGCGCTCGGGCATTCGGTGGAACCCGCTGAGATGGGTGCGCCATGGCGACATCCTCCTTGGTTCGCTAAGCCCGCCGCGCGAATACTCTTCTTGCGTCAGATTGATCAACTTGATGACGTGGCTCTCGCGACGGTCAAGGAATACCGCGGAGGATTCAGCGTGACTTTTACGCTGGAGCCACTAGGGGTGCCGCGGCGTACGGTGATTGTCAGCTTCAAGAGCCACATCCCTCATGTTCGGGTGGACGGACCTTCGGAGTCCCCTCACCGTTACAGCGATGGAACCCTTTGCATGTGGTACCCGGGAGATTCGCGGGATCTTCGATGGATGCCCAGTGATGGCGCTCACAAGCTCGTCGCATATATTGCCGCGCACCTCGTCAGGGAGGAGTGGTGGCGGATGAACGGAGAATGGCTCGGCCCAGAAGTGCGCCATGGTCGTAAAGACCTGCACAATGATCCCAAGCCGGTTCGGAGCAGAAAATGAACAACCTCACTATCGCGAACTTTTTGCAAGATCCTCGACCTCCATCGACGGACTGGCCTTTAGAGCCACTCACATGGGATGGGTTAGCGACGATCATCGCAGCAGCAATCGCCGCTCTGGTTGTAGTCGCCGGATACTTCCTACAGCAGCACTTTGCGCGGCGAGAGAGGCGCGCCTTGATCTACAGTGAAGCCCTTCGCGCGGTCGCGGACTATCTGGAGTCGCCCTACTTGATTAGACGGAAGGATGGTTCGGCCGAGACACGACAGCGTCTAGTCTCACACGTCAGCGAAATCCAGTCCAGAATTGCGTTCTACACCAGCCTCCTGCGGCTGCATGCCCCTGTGAAAGTCAACGAAGCCTATGACGCCCTCGTCCGCTTAGCTCGCGACGAAGCCGGCAGGAACATGACTGCTGCGTGGCATGAGAAGCCAGTCCGAAGCGGCAGGTTTGTCCCTCTCGGAAAAGGTAAGGAGTTCGATCGCAGTCGCAGCGGGATCGCCATGGCGGTTGTTTTGAAAGCAATGGGAGCGCGTTAGAGCCGTTTGAGGCGGTAGCGGAGGTGCTGTCGATGAACGATCCCGCTCAATCTGCGCTGCAGAGTTCTCTGTGAGCGTCTGGTCATTTTGCGACAAACTCGTTACACTTTTGTCTCATGGAGACTCGCAGCGCAATCACACCAGGAGCTTTCCTGCGCCAGCTTCCGGAACGGACATTCGTCCGCAATTCGGACCTCCCCGGTTCTAATGCGGCTCGACGCAATGCTCTCTCACACGCTGCGGCCGATGGAAATTTGATCCGGGTGCGAAATGGCCTTTACTACAAGGGAGCAAAGTCGCGGTTCGGTATGACGCGCCCGTCCAATCGTGATGTTGCACGTGAAGTTCTAGGCAGCGGTGGTGTCGGACCGGCAGGCTTTAGTGCCGCCCGGCATCTGGGTTTAACCACTCAGATTCCGGCTGAGATGCACCTGTCCTTTTGGGGGCCGATTCCGGAAGGAATCGATGGTGTTCGAATTCACAAGCGGAACAATGCTCGTCGACGATCCTTGAATGAGTCGGAGATCGCTCTTCTTGAGGTTCTCAGAGACCCGCAGACATTGGTCGAGAGCGGGTGGGATTCGCTCCTGGCGGTCGCGCGCCGAGAGTTCTCGAGTGGGGGCATGCGGTGGGCAAAACTTCTTGAGTCAATTGATGGCGAGGGTCCGGTCGCCACGAGGACAAACTTCGCGCGCCTTCGCGCGGAACTAGTCGCAGCGTGATCAAATCGCCGCGGCAGATCCGAGCATCTGCCGACGATCTGGAGGCGCTTGTGGACCGCACGGCGGACGCTCTCGGCATCGATCCGGCGTTTGTCGAGAAGGACTTCTGGGTTATCGAAGCCCTTAGGGTTGCGACCGCGACCGCTGCCTCCCACGGAGTGCGCGCGATATTCAAGGGCGGTACGAGCCTCAGCCGTGCATTCGGCATCATCGAACGTTTTTCAGAAGACGTCGACTTGCTGCTGGACTTCCCGGAGGGAATGTCGAAGGGCGCGAGGGATCGGGCAATCAAGACAATCGGTGAGAATGTCCGGCTGCACTTTGGCATCGCGAAGGATAAGGTCGAAGAAGATTCTGTGGGCACCGGTGTGAGGCGTAACTTCCGCCTCTTTTACTCCAACGCAAAGTCGGTGGACGCAATCACCGAAGGAATCTATCTCGAGATCGGAAGTCGTGGCGGCCCGACGCCGTCGCGAGACGTTCCGATTCGATCGATGATTGCCAATCACGCGATAGTGAATCTTAACCTTGCCGAGAGCGAATACGAAGAGTTCGCTCCGGTCCTCACGCACGTCCTTGCACCCGAACGGACACTCATCGAGAAGATCGCCCTACTCGCTGCTGCCGGCCACAAGTTCGACAGTGGTGATCTCGATGCGCTCGCCAAGCATGGGCGACACCTGTACGATATCGCGCGTTTGCTTCAGAACACCGACGTCACCCAGGCTCTGATCAATATGGGACCGGCTGGTATCGTTGAGCTGGCGACGGACATCCACGAGCGAAGCGTGTCCGCGGGATGGCACAGCATTCCACAATCGGATGCGGGCTACCTCAGCTACCCAGTCTTTCAGGATGCCGGTGGTGCCAATGATGCGCTGCGTGCGGCCTACGAACCGGCCAAGCAACTCATTTTCGGGCCGCGGCCGGCGTTCGAGGAATGCATGGCAACAATCATCGGCACCCCACATCATCTATAGCTTGAATAGCCATCTATGAGACCATCGCCTCCCACGCAGCCTGCCCACATTTCACCCACACCTGGGGAGCACCCCAGTCAACTCGTGGCACCGGAGTCGCGCCCAGTCACCAGCGTTTTACAGCGATTTTCGCGACTTCCGCATAGTTCTGCGGGAACGGTTTTCGACTACGGATCAATAGGCCGGGGGTTCAAATCCCTCCGGGCGCACCCAAAAAAGCAGGTCTGACCAGCACTTTCTCGTGGAGTGCGGTCGGGCCTGTTCTCGTTTGCCCACATTCTGCCCACACTTTGCCCACACTTTGCCCACACTTCACAAAGTTTTGGGTCGGATTTCGGCCGAGATGCGGCCTTTGCGACTCGTCCCGGCCCAGTGTTTGCCTGGGATTAGGTCTGCCGCGTCGAAGTGACCTATTGACCTCTGATCGAGGGGCTATGGGTTTGGCAGTTCAAGATGTCTTCATGCGTTGCTGATCAGTGCAGCAGCCCCTCGCTTTCGTAATGCATCAAATGGCACTGTCTCGGAAGGCAATATCGATGTTGACTGGGTTCTAGGCGGAGGAACGGCGCAGTGCGGTGGACGCTGGCTGGCGGTTCTTGAGATCCCGGGCTGACGATGAGCATCTCAAAATCCTAGTTATTCATTAGTGTCTCGGATAAAGTGAGTCGACCTTGAGAAATGAGGCTCCGGCAATGTGGTCAACACGACGAACAGTGAAGTTCACCGCCACCGCGATAACGGCGGTTGCCATGGCCATGGCCATGGCCGTGGTCGCCGTCGCCGTTGGGGAGCGGTGATCAACTATGAACTCTCATCGCCTAAGGCTGCCGGCCGTATTGCTCACAATGGTCGCCGCGTCGCCGCGTCGCCGCGTCGCCGCGTCGCTCGTCGTGGCCACTCTTGGGGGCTGCGGCAACGCGCTGCCCGTTGGCGACAACAGCGAGTTCAGCAGGAAAGCCGCGACCGGTGACGCTTGGCAGGTTGGGGTCCAGCATCCGGTGGGAGATGTCGGCGACTGCGGAGACGATGTCGCGATAGCCGACGGCATCATGAGCGCGGATGCCCCGTCAAGTCGCTACTTGTGGACGCTCACCTCGGAGTCAGATGAAACCGATGCGGAGCGAATAGCCGGCTGTCTGAAGTTGGGGCTCACCGATGGCACGATCACCATCTACGAGCCCGCGGAATAGCTTCGCCAAGAATCCCCCGTAACGGAAAGGTTGCACGATGCGTTCGCTTCTCGCGATATTCATGATGGTGCTGATGAGTCTCGGGCTCGCAGGATGTGCTGGCTTCGGGACTGTCTGTACCGCTGAAGGCTACTTGGGCGTGGCGCGCTTATCCCTTTCGGACCCACGCACGGATATGAGCCTTGAGCTGTGCGATGGTCAGGACTGCGAGCCAGGTGCGCCACCTCAACGTGGTGGCGTGGAGCCGGCAGAAACTTCACCAGCACCTGTCACGGTAGACACGGGGGTGCTGAGTCTGTCGGGCGATAGCGTGGATGGGTGGCGTGCGGATTTCGTCGGGGGCCAACCGGTGGTCGGATATCGCCTTCGTGATACGTCAGGTGAGATCGTCTCGGAAGGCAGCGTGAATGTTGACTGGGTTCGAGTCGGAGGAACGGCGCAGTGTGGCGGGCCTAGAGAAGCGGTTATTGAGCTTCCCGGATGAGGCTGAGCATCTCAGGAATCCTAGTCATTCATCAGTGTCTCGAATAAGGTGAGCTCGGCTGCACCAGTAGGTGACCTCTGAGTTGGCTTGCCTGGGAGGGCTTTTGCACAGGCTTCGACATTGACAAGGTGTCGTGCGCGAGCGTGCTGACCGGTCCTCATTTAATGCGGTTCCGGGCTCTCGCCTATAAAGAGCTACAGTTAAAGTTATCTGTATGCTAAATTGGGCGCATGTCAACTACGAGCCTGCCGACGCGAGCGTTTTCGCAGTCTGAGGCGCGCCGCGCGGGGATCGACTCGCGCCAGCTCTATCGGTTGCTTGACAGGCAGCAGATTGAGCGGATCAGTCGCGGACTGTATCGGCGCACTGATCTACCGGTTGCCGATCTTGATCTGGCTGAGATTGCCGGGAGGCGTCCTGATGCGACTATCTGCTTGGAGTCGGCACTTGCACGCCACGAGTTGATTGATGCAATTCCGACTCGGACTGACATCGCGATCCCCCGGGGCCAGCGGCCTGCGAAGACTCAGGCTGCGGTTGAGTGGCATGTGTTTGACCGGCCCACGTTCGAGATTGGTCGCACTCTGCTTGCGACAGGGGACGAAGGTCAGAGCGTCGGACTCTATTCGGCTGAGCGTTCGATCGTCGACGCGTTCAGGCTGCGAGGCACTGTCGGATACGAGACCGGCATCGAGGCGCTGCGCAATTGGTTGAAGCTCCCAGCATCCCAACCCGCCAAGCTATTCGCTATTGCGCAGTCCCTGCCCCGAGCGGTCGGCCCGCTACGAACCGCCCTGGAGATACTGGCATGACCCCGGAGCAGACTTTTACTGCGCTGCAACGCATCGCCCGACAACAGGGGCGCGCTGTGCAGGAACTTCTTACCCTCTACGTGCTCGAGCAGTTTTTGGCGCGTCTGGGGGAGTCCACCTTCGCCGATTCGTTCGTGCTGAAGGGCGGGGTTTTGCTGGCTGGCTACGGTCTTCGGCGGCCGACGCGAGATGTTGACATGCAAGCAATCGACTTCGTGCTCAACGAGGAACACTGCCGGGAGGTGGCCGCCGCGGTAGCGCGGGCTGATGCGGACGACGGTGTCGTGTTCGAGGCGGTCCCGATTCGCATTGAGCAGATTCGTGACGAAGAGGAGTATTCGGGTATCAGGGTGCATATTCGAGCCCACCTTCACAGTGCGCGGATAGCGGTGAAGCTCGACATCAGCACAGGCGACCCGATGTTTCCCGAAGCGCAGCGGGTGACGATGCCGCGCATCCTTGGCGGCGAGTTCACACTGATGGGATATGCGCTCGAAACCGTTATTGCGGAGAAGGCGGTCACTATCTTGCAACGTGGAGTTACGAGCACGCGCTGGCGTGACTACATGGACCTGCGGTCGCTGTCCCGTAGCCGGAGCTTCGAGGCGACCATATTGCTTAAGGCGACCGAGGAAGTGGCGAAGTACCGCGGCGTCATACTGTCAGCCCCTTCTGTCTCACTGAGCGGTCACGATGAAATTGCGCAGCAGAAGTGGGCCGCGTGGCGCACGAAGTCCGATGTTGAGGACATCACCCTAGCCGTCCTCAAAGATCAGCTCACTGAGGTCTCGACATTCCTCGACCCAATTTTCCTGAACACAGTCGATTCTGCGGCAGCGTGGCACCCAACTTCACAAGCCTGGATCTGAAGCCGCTTTCTCTCTTTCTCGATTTCACCGATACGCTGGGATAGCACCAGCTTCCGAGTAATAATCAGATTAACCGTGCCCACATTTCACCCACACTTGGGGAGCACCCCAGTCAACTTGCGGCATCGGAGTCGCGCTCAGTCACCAGCATTTTGCAGGGATTTAGGACACTTCCGCATAGTTCTGCGGGAATGGTTTTCGACTACGGATCAATAGGCCGGGAGTTCAAATCCCTCCGTGCGCACCAAAAAAAGCAGGTCTGACCACCACTTTCTTATTAAGTGCAGTCGGGCCTGTTTTCGTTTGTCCACATTCTGCCCACACTTTGCCCAGACCTCGAGAAGTTTCGGGCTGTGCTCGGTCAGAAATGGGCTCTTAATGAACCTCAGAAGCCAGCATTTGCCCGGGTTCAATGACATGATGCGCAGTTGACCTATTGACCTATTGACCTATTGACCTATTGACCTATTGACCTATTGACCTATTGACCTATTGACCTATTGACCTATTGACCTATTGACCTCTGATCGAGAGGATAAGGGTCCAGCCGTGCGCGTTGTCCTCACGCGTGATCCATTGATGCAGCAGACCCACCAAGATCATCTTTACCATCGCTTTAGCGACGATCACCATCTCGATGCTCGTCAGCTGCGTTCAGCCCCCGAGGTTGACGAGCCGCGGGATAGTGAAATTTCAACTCCTGAGCATTGCGCTTCGGCTGGGCCGCTTGCGCGCCAATCGTACGTCGTCGCCGCGAGTCGCGAACTGAGCAAGCTCAGTGCTCGGATCACGGGTCAGTCGTGGGCGGATTGAGCATTCCCATCCCCCACGTGTGGGCAATGTCCATCGCTTCCTGCCTCGAGCTCACTCCAAGTTTGCGATAGAGACTTCCGGTGTGCGTTTTGAGGGTGTTTTTGGAGATGAAGAGTTTTTCAGCGATTTCCACGAGAGTGAGGGGTGAGGCTAGCTCACCAAGTATTTCGCGCTCCCTGATTGTTGGCATGGTCAGCTGTTGTGGATGCCCACGCGACTGCTGGACCTCGAAGTACTCGACACTGATAGCGAGAGCGGTCGCCTCGGGCATCAGTATTTGGCTGCGTGCTCGCACGTCGACAAGCTGCTGACCCGCAAGCGTTTCGAGGTTGAACCGCATTCCCGCATTTGCTGCGATGCTCGCGGCCGTGATGAAAGCGTCTTCAGCTGCGGTGGGCAACCCGGTCGATTCGAACGCGAGGGCTCGTGCAACGTAGACGGTCATCAGAGACGTATTCGCGTGTTCCTGACCGCGCTGGATGCATACGTTTGTGGCTTCTATCGCCGCGAACGGATCGCCGCGTGCGATGTGGGCGAGAGCGCGCGTCGACTCGAAGCAGGGAAAATGATCGCCATTCGATGACTCGCCCTCTAACGCCTGAAGGGCGGCACCAGGCTGGTTAGATGCGAGGAGAACTCGGCTAAAAAAGTCTGCCAGCGTTTGACGAAACAGAGGCAAGCTGTTCACAGCTGTCAAGGAACTGAGAAGATTCCTGAGAACGCCGGCTGCCTCCAGATTGTCGCCTATCTGAAACATCGTTTGCACCTCCTGGAGAGTTCTCACTGGTGCCCAGATGTCGTCGAATGGGGGACGGTCACTTGCCGAATCCGTTACCGCGGGGCTCGTGGGCTTCTCACCCGTAAAATACCGAGTTAGGCACTCGCACCACGCGATCTCGGCTGCGGTGTAAGAGTGCGACAGATCCAGTTCTTGTTCTGGCGCGCGAGCGCGATTGATAAGTTCTTGTGTTGCTGCAATTTCACCGTTCACTGTCAATGTGAGGGCCAGCCCGCTGAGCGCTCGGTAGGTGGAAGCTGGGTCGCGGATCGTTTCAGAAAGCGCCAGCGCCTCGTCGTAGTGAATGGCGGCACGGCGAAAGGCGCCATTAGACAATGCCGTCCTAGCGACCGCGAGCAGGTATTCGAGGTGGAGTTCCCCGATGTCGTTGGCTTCCTGGCGGAGGACACGTTCTCGGTCGGCCGTCGTTTCGGCGGCGACCTTTGCTGCCAGTTCCGGCCGTTCCCGATCCAGAAAAATCAACATGCGGGCAATGTGAACAGTCAACCGCGCGCGTGGAGTCAGCGTGCCGAGTTCGGAGTCCTTGGCGCCGAGAATGCGCGCGGCGTACGGTGCTGCGATCGATGCTGAGGGTGAATTCGAACAAATAAGCCAGACCGCCGCGGAAGCCTCAAGGTGGGGAAGCATATCCGTCAACGAGAACATAGAGCACAACTCTCGGGACTTGTCATGACCGTTCAGTCGGCGATAGCTGAGCCAGTGTGCGGCAAACAGGTCGATCGCCGAATTAGATTCCCCGAGGTGTTGTAGCTGCTGTGCGGCGGAGCCCACATCACCGATGGCGACGAAATAGTCGCGGGCTAGTAGATGTAAGTGTTGTCGATTGTGGAGATAGTGGGGCAGCGTGATCGATCTCACGATTTCGCGCACGGAATCGAATAGCCTATAAACGTACTCTCCCTCGGGAGTAGTCCAGGACTCCAGCAATCCCCGTTCCTGCAATGAACGAAGTTCAAGATCGACGCGACCTCCGCTGACTGCAGTCGCGAGGTGGCTTTCGTGGATTTCTGGAATCAGAGCAAGCAGCGCCAGCACGGTCGGTGCGCCCTCAGGCATCAGCTGCTGTGCTGCCTCCACAAGCACGTGGGCGTGTGCTGTCGCCAACGAGATTTCGACATCATGCTGCGGATTGCGCACTACCTCAGAAACGAGCGCGGCAGAGAGCGCAAAATCACCGTGGTGGCGATCGGCTATTCGCGCGGCCACCGCATCAGCAATGGGGAGGTTCAGGCGTGCAAATTCATCACGGAACGCACCGATGTTCACTCGGAGATCGTGTGCGTCGAGGTCTGCGAGATTTTCACCAGAACTTGGCATTGAGCGAAAATTCTCATCCTCAATAAAAAGAATACGCAGTGCCGCAGACTCAGCGGCGAAAGCACCAAGCGCGCTGAGCTCGCTTGGTGCTAGTCGTTGAACCCCAAGTTCGATCACGAGCATCGTTCGTCGACCACGTTTCTGGACGACTCCCCGAGCGTGCGTCCGCCGCTGTGCCAGTGCCCCAGGAGCAGGTATTGCCTGCATCGACGCATGATCCCAGTTCGCGACGGCGATCGCATCGAAAATGGCGCCGAGAGCCTGACGCTGCTGCATCGCCTCTGGCGACAGAGTCAGCCAGATCGTTTCTTGATCGACGACGCTGTGTCGCAACCACGCGGCAACCGCGGCTCTTTTCCCCATTCCGGCTGGAGTGCGGATCCAGGTGAGCGATTGTGCCGCGATGAGAGAGTCAACCCGGGCTTCGAAGGCCGAATTCCTGATCAAATCTTGCGACACTCTGAGCCGTGATCTGCCGTAGATAGGCCCAGTAGGTCGGATCCGAGCTGTGTGGTTGGAAGCCTCCTGCGTGACACAGTTGAACTGGGCTCCATGCGAACCACCAAATGCCGGCCCACGATGACCCTCCCTTCCGCGGCCCTGATGGGGCAACTGAAAACCATCCAGCCGACGACCCCCAAGCCTAGTCACATCCTGGCATTTGGAAATGTGGGAAGTCTTACTCAAAACCTTGTCTGATTCTGATTCTTGTCGACGTTCTGCTTTTTGCTGCAATCGGTACGAGTCGCTATGAGAGAGGGGGCGGCCTTCCGGAAAGCCGCACCCCACGGAGTTCGTCTGACCCGATCAGACAAAACCGTCCAACAACGAGCGCAACCACCGCTTCGTATACCCGAGAAGACAGCGGCGCACTTGTTCAGTCAAGCTTGGCAGAGAAACAGGGAACCAAGACTTTTCGAACGGGTGAGATG
Source organism: Rhodoglobus vestalii (assembly GCF_006788895.1). NCBI lineage: Bacteria > Bacillati > Actinomycetota > Actinomycetes > Micrococcales > Microbacteriaceae > Rhodoglobus > Rhodoglobus vestalii. The sequence continues at coordinate 1,169,134 of NZ_VFRA01000001.1, read as the reverse complement.
CGGGGTGAGGTCACTTCGCATGTCGTGTCTTGATTGGAATCGCTGACAACACCTGCTCCCCCGTTCGAGGGGCAATCTCGTTTAGAGGGGTTAACCGTCCAGCTGAGGTGGGGTGAGAAATTGCAGAACCACCTCACTAGTTGCCGAGGGAGCCCTAACTTTGAGCCAAGCGAACATGATGCACCCGAGAAGAGACAGGATCGTGAAAACTTGAAGACGCTGACGAGACCCAAACGGAGTGACTCCACTCAGGCAGAAGTCGCCGATGATGACAAACTCCGTGCGAAACCCGGCTTCGTCTCTCGTTCCGAGGTGTTCCAAAGTGTCCGTACGGGAGAGCCCATTCGTGTCGGATGCGATTGCGTTGTCGGAACTGATCAAAGCTACAGTGACCGGCTCGAGCTGCCGGAAAATGCTGCCCTCAACGCCCGAGTCGGCATATCCCGGTGAAATCGCCCCATTGAGAAAGATACTTTTCATGCGCAGTATTACCCGCGCAATCATCGCCTTTTGGGCGAGCCCTGTATAACTAAATTATTCTCGCTAAATCCCGATGCATGGCCTTGACTGGCCCATTTTAGGAGTGCTGCAATTGATTACTAAGTCCGCCCCAAACTCATCCCAGCGGACAGGGTTTCGCAAGATTCTCGCCATGGGTACCCTGCTAGTTCTAGCGACCGCAGGTTTGAGCGGGATCGCTCAGAGCGCGTCGGCGACAGCTGCGGTGGGGGATAGTTCAGGAATTTGGTACGTTGACGCAAGCGTTTCCACATCGGGTGACGGGACGTCAGAGAGTGAAGCTTTCAACACAATTGCTGACGCGATTATTAATGATGCCACCAAAGCTGGCGACACTATTCAGGTGTTGGAGGGTGACTATTCTGGCTTCACAGTCAGCAAGCCAGTGAACATTGTGGGGCCCAATCACGGGATTCATCCCCAGGACATGTCAAAGGACGTGCCCACACCCAACCAGGACCGCCTTACCGGCGAAGCCGTGATCAAGGGGATGGTGACTTTTCAGGCCGGTATCGACGACATCACCATCAGCGGGTTCAAGATTGTTACCCCAACAGAGTCTGCTGGGGTCAAGGCAACCACCAGCGACAACGTGACCATTACCTATAACGACTTTTCGTCCGGGTCACAGCCGATTGACGGGCAGAATGGTTCGGCGAGCACATGGGTTATCTCCCACAACAGAATTGATGATATTACCGGGGACAACAAAACAGCTATCTACTTGGTTAACATCATTGACTTGACCGTGGAAAACAACTTTATCCGGCATGACAACCCGGAAGCTGACGGCCGCCGAGGGGTGAACTTGGACAGCAGTAGCAACGTGACTTTAACAGGCAACAACATTGGCATGGGGGCTCGGGATGACCAGTTTGAGGGGACTAAATGGGCTGTTCAACTCGCGATGGACGAGGGCGCGGTCGATAGTGTCACAATTGAAAGTAACTGGATTCGTGGTGCAAACACAGGCATATTGGGCCTAAGTAAAAACAGCCTGACGAATGTTGTAATCCGTCAGAACACGATTTCTGACACCCGCCGCGCCATCGCTCTAGACCGAGGGAGCGTGGCGCCACCCTCAGGAGTTAGCCCCGTGATAGCTGGCCTAGAGGTTTCTGGCAACGACATTGCATTCTCAGAGTTTGGTGTGGGGTTGAGTGGTGTCGCCGATTGGTTGCACAATAACGAATTCAAGTACTCCGACGTCGCTATCTCGGGAAATAAGTTCACATTGTCCCAGCCCACCCCAGCGGACAGCTCGTGTACGGCCGGTGAAGGGGAGTGTAAGCCGGTCAGTGTCTACAAAGAAACGATCATCGATGGCTCAAATACGGGGAAAATTAACGCCAGGGGCAACTGGTGGGGCACCGCAGCGGGCCCTTCAGCCAACCAACAAGAAGAAAGTCAGGTGGACAGCGGAGGATGGATAAGCGCCTACGATGATGATCCTGCTAAAGAAGGCCAACCCGGTTTCTGGCCGGACTCACCTGCCATAATTCCTCTCGATGTGGTTCTCGATGACACAAAACCGACGGTAACGGTGACGGACTCAGCCCAGTCTCTGGTCATCGAGGTGGGTGGCGGCACGACGGATGCTGGGGTCGACTACAAGGAACTCCTCGCCGACGGGAAAGGCACCATCCCGCAGACCACAATCACGACGAGCGACGGCGTCACAGTGGGGATCCCACAGACACGCGTTACCGCAACCGATAAGGACTGGGACGGCGTAATCAAGGCGCCGACAATCGTGCCCAATAGTTCAATCACTATCCCGGCCGAGTCGGGAACCACAGTCACCATCGCGACGGCGATCGAGGTCGGAGCTGGCGACATTGGGCTGACGTTCGACAACGGAGTCCGGCTTCTGCTGCCAAGCGACGGCGACAAGCTCGTCGGATTCGTACGCAATGGCACGTTCACGCCCATCACGACGAAATGCTCGGCAGACAACCAAACCGCAGGCGATGCGCTCGCTGCCGGCGGCGACTGTTACATCTCGGTCGGGGCGGACATGGTGATTTGGACGAAGCACTTCACGACCTTCGTCGCCTACAGCTCTGTCGCGGCCACGCCCGCACTCGCCGCCACGCCCGCACTCGCCGCCACCGGCGCTGACGCTCCCGGCCCCGTGCTCTGGGCCGCTGGCGCACTGCTGCTCGTGCTCGGTTCTGCGCTGCTTGTAGCAAGACGCCGCGTCCCCGCAAAGCGCCAGCCGGAGTTTCCTGGCTAGCTGAGGCTGGAGTCCTAAATGTCGCCAAGACGCTCAAAGATGACCCCCTACAGAGGATCATCCACGAAGGACTGCTGGCACACATGACGAAGCAGTGGCCGCTGCATAGTGAGCTGATGCTCGCGATGCGCATCCAAGAGCTCGGCATCCAGCTCAAGGACGGCGATGACATTGGCCGTTCTCAACGATCAGCTCACTGACGTGTCGTCATTCCTTGATCCAGTCTTCGTGCACGCGGTCGATCCTGAGCGAGCGTGGGACCCAACTTCAAAAACCTGGAGCTGAGGGCGCTTTTCTCTTTCCTTAGTTTCACCAACGGAGCGAAGATATGGCTCTTTGCTGAGCAATAATTAAGTTAACCGTGCCCACATTTCACCCACACTTGGGGAGCACCCCAGTCAGCTTGCGGCATCAGGGTCGTGCGGACGGCCTCTCCATCCGCCTGGCCCAGACTCCGAACAGGTGCCACGGTTGTCAGCGCCCGTTCCGCACGCCGGCGTCGCGCCAGCAGCCAGTTGAGGAAGCAGCAGTCCTGCAGCAGCCTCGGGATCGAGAAGTCGATGGTGCCGGCAGCTGTTGTGGCAATTAACCTGCTCGTGTGTAACGGCAAACTGGCACAAATTTCGGGGTTAACACCGGGCACGGGGCGTCCGGAGCCGATGTCACGCAACACCCAACTGGACATCTGGACTGAATTAGCACACACTAATGTTGTGTTAATAACCAACGGCCGCACAATCGCTGGTGCCGACTCTTCCCATTCGGCACCGCAGGGTCATGAGGCGCGCACCCGCGACAGGGTCCGACAGACGATCGCTGAGGACGGCCCCCTCACTGCGGCCGACCTCGCTTCGCGCTTGGGGGTGACGTCCGCCGCGGTTCGCCGTCACCTTGACCTGCTCGCCGACAACGGCACCATCGAGGAACGAACACTCGCCATCGCTGGCGGTCGCAGTCGCGGGCGGCCCGCCCGCGCATACATTCTTTCCGAGGCTGGTCATGCTGGGATGGAAAGTGACTACGCCAACCTGGCAGCCTCCGCCTTGCAATTTCTCGCTAAACATGCCGGTGCGGATGCCGTCGACGAGTTCGCCCGTGAACATAGTGCACAGTTCGAGGCACGGTATGCCGCACAACTTGCCACGGTAGGCACGGATGTCGCCGCCCGCGCACAGGCACTGGCGACAGCACTGAGCGCCGACGGTTTCGCCGCGTCTACGCGACCCGTTGGACCGGACATGCCCACGGCCGGTGTCCAGCTGTGCCAAGGGCATTGCCCGATTCAGCACGTCGCAACCCAGTTCCCGGCGTTCTGCGACGCTGAGGCTGATGCGTTCTCACAACTGCTCGGGGTTCGTGTCGAACGCCAGACGACTCTTGCCAATGGGGAGCACGCCTGCACTACGTTCATCCCCCTGAGTGCCGTCCCGGTCACGACGCCGTCAGGCACGATCAGCCCTGATAACGACTCAATCCAGTGAGCACCGCTGAGGGGCTACACCCCGGTCTGACCAGCCCCACCGTGGCCGATAACGCCCTAGGTAGGGCATTCACCAGACTAGAGTCAGCCGCCATCCGCAGTGACTTCGCCGTCCTGTCCCGCTCCGTGAGCAACGGGAAGCCGTTGGTGTACCTCGACTCCGGGGCGACGTCACACAAACCGCGCCAGGTGCTCGATGCCGAGCGCGCGTTCTACGAACAGCGCAACTCCGTCGTTCACCGCGGCGCTCACCAGCTTGCCGAAGAGGCGACCGACGCATTCGAGTCCGCTCGCGAAACGGTGGCTCAGTTTATCGGCGCACAGTCACGGGAGGTCGTGTTCACCAAGAACGCCACCGAAGCGATAAACCTCGTAGCCTATGCGTTCAGCAATGCCGCGGCTACGGGGGCAATGGATGGCGTCAACCCTGCTATCGCTGCACGATTCGCTCTTGGTGAAGGCGATGAGATCGTCATCACCGAGATGGAGCACCACGCCAACCTCATCCCGTGGCAGGAGCTCGTTCGGCGCACGGGTGCCACCCTGCGCTGGATCGGGGTCACCGACGATGGCCGCCTTGACCTCGCCGACCTGAACACGGTGATCACCGACCGCACCAAGGTTGTCGCGTTCACTCATGTGTCCAACGTTGTGGGCACAACCAATCCGGTTGCTGCCATTGTCGATCGGGCTCGCGAGGTCGGCGCGCTGACGGTTTTGGACGCCTGTCAGTCGGTGCCGCACCTCGCTGTTGACGTGGTTGATCTCGGCGTTGATTTCTTAGCTTTCAGCGGGCACAAGATGCTCGGCCCGATGGGGGTCGGCGTCCTGTGGGGCCGTTACGAACTCCTAGCTACCATGCCTCCGTTCCTTACTGGGGGCTCGATGATCGAGACCGTCCGGATGGAGGGCTCGACCTACGCTGCTCCACCGCAGCGATTCGAGGCCGGTGTCCCGATGGTCGCCCAGGCAGTTGGTCTGGCTGCGGCCTGCGACTACCTGACCGGTGTGGGCATGCCTCGGGTGACGGCCCATGAGCTCGCCCTCACCGAAGCACTACTCGCCGGCCTCGCAATACGTCCCTGGGTTCGGGTCATCGGACCAGTCGACGGCCGGGACCGTTCCGGCGCTGTCTCCTTCGTGGTCGACGGTGTCCACGCGCATGACGTCGGTCAGATTCTCGACGATGCCGGGGTCGCCGTCCGGGTAGGTCACCATTGTGCGTGGCCCCTACATCAGCGGCTAAAGGTACCGGCGACAACGCGAGCCAGCTTCGGGCTATACAACACGGGCGCTGAGGTCGAGACGCTGCTGAGTGCTCTCGACCAGGTGGCCGCGCTTTTTGGCGTCACAGCTTTCGCCTCCACAGCCACTGTGCGCGGCATGCTTTCCGGCGAACGAGAAGAAGGAGCATCATGACGTACGTCATTGCGTTGCCGTGCGTAGATGTCAAGGACAAGGCCTGTATCGATGAATGCCCAGTCGATTGCATCTATGAGGGTGATCGAATGCTCTACATCCAGCCCGATGAGTGCATCGACTGCGGTGCTTGTGAACCTGTGTGCCCGGTCGAGGCGATCTATTACGAAGATGACGTGCCGGAGGCGTGGGCGGACTATTACACGGTCAACGTCGACTTCTTCGCTGAGGTGGGCTCACCCGGCGGGGCGGCCAAGATCGGTGCAATACCCGGAGACCACCCATTGGTAGCAGCGCTGCCCCCGCAGGAGCACTGACCGAAACACTGATCGGCACACCGACTGTGACCAACTGACAGCACGTGAGAAGGAGAAGATAATGAGTGCACCTACAGCCGCGGTCGGGATTTCCGATGAGGTTCGTGAGCTCGCCAACCAGGAGTACCAGTACGGGTTCACCACGGATCTCGAAACCGAAGTTGCCCCTAAGGGACTGAACGAAGACATCATCAGGCTGATCTCAGCCAAGAAGAACGAGCCGGATTGGCTCCTCGAATGGCGGTTGAAGGCGTATCGGCACTGGATCACGCTGACGGCTCCCACCTGGCAGCACGTTTCGTACGGTCCCGTTGACTACCAGGACATTATTTACTACGCCGATCCCCGGCCGAAGAAGCAAATATCGAGTATGGATGAGGTCGATCCTGAAATCCGGGAGATGTTCAACAAGCTCGGAATCTCTCTCGGTGAACAAGAACGTCTCAGCGGCGTCGCCGTGGACGCAATCGTCGATTCGGTGTCGGTTGCGACAACGTTCAAAGACAAGCTGGCTGACGTCGGCGTCATCTTCTGTTCCTTCTCCGAGGCTGTTCAGGAGCACCCGGAGCTGGTAAGAAAGTACCTCGGCTCGGTGGTTCCGTATAACGACAACTTCTTCGCCACCTTGAACTCTGCGGTATTCACCGATGGGTCGTTCTGCTACATCCCGAAGGGTGTTCATTGCCCGATGGAGCTGTCCACCTACTTTCGGATCAACGCCGCCAACACCGGGCAGTTCGAGCGCACGCTGATCATTGCAGAGGATGCCGCGTATGTGAGCTACCTTGAGGGCTGTACGGCTCCGGTCCGGGACGAGAACCAGCTGCACGCTGCTGTGGTCGAGCTCGTCGCTCTCGACGATGCACAAATAAAGTATTCGACCGTTCAGAACTGGTACCCGGGCGACGCGGATGGCAATGGTGGTGTCTACAATTTCGTCACCAAGCGCGGTATGGCTTCCGGCAAGAACGCGAAGATTTCCTGGACCCAGGTCGAGACCGGCTCGGCGATCACCTGGAAGTATCCGGGCGTGATACTGAAGGGTGATAACTCCGTCGGGGAGTTCTACTCGGTGGCGTTGACCGCTAGGCGCCAGCAAGCGGATACCGGCAGCAAGATGGTGCACATCGGCAAGAACACCAAGAGCACCATTATTTCCAAGGCGATCTCGGCCGGTCACGGCCAGAACACCTACCGGGGGCTGGTCGATATACGGCATTCTGCTGCTGGTGCCCGCAACTTCACTCAGTGCGACTCCCTGTTGATTGGTAAAGACAGCGGCGCCCACACCCTGCCCTATATCGACGTGAAGAACCAGACAGGGCAGGTCGAGCACGAAGCCTCAACGTCGAAGATCGGTGAGGAGCAACTCTTGTATTGCCGTCAGCGTGGCATCCCGGAGGAAGAGGCCGTGTCGATGATCGTGAACGGGTTCTGCCGTGAGGTATTCAAGATGCTACCGATGGAATTCGCCGTTGAAGCCCAAAAATTGTTGACCGTGAGTCTAGAAGGAAGTGTCGGCTAATGCTACATATCAAGGAATTGCACGCCAGTATTGACAGCAAGGAAATTTTACGCGGGGTTAATCTTGACCTCAACCTGGGTGAGGTGCACGCCATCATGGGCCCGAACGGGTCGGGTAAGAGCACGCTGGCCAGCGTGCTGATCGGTCGCGACGGTTATGACGTCTCCGGCAGTGTCACGTATGAAGGTCAGGATCTGCTGGCCCTGTCGCCGGAGGAACGAGCTGCGGCTGGCGTATTTCTGGCCTTCCAGCATCCGGTTGAAATTCCCGGTGTCGGCAACATGTACTTCATGCGAACGGCCTTGAACTCCCTGCGCCGCGAGCGCGGTGAGGAAGAGCTGGACGCGGTGGACTTTCTTGCCTTGGCCCAGGAGCGCATGAAATTGGTCGAGATGGACCAGACGTTTATGAGCCGCTCGGTGAATGAAGGCTTCTCTGGTGGTGAGAAGAAGCGCAATGAGATTTTGCAGATGGCGATTCTGGAGCCGAAACTGGCGATCCTCGACGAGACCGACTCCGGCCTGGACATCGATGCACTTCGGGTCGTGGCGAACGGTGTGAATGCCCTCCGCAATGAGGGTCGGGCAATGCTGATCATCACGCACCACCAGCGCCTGTTGGACTACATCGTTCCGGACTTCGTGCACGTCATGGCCGAAGGCCAAATCGTGCGTTCGGGCGATAAGGACCTCGCACTCGAGCTCGAAAAAAACGGGTATGCGGGGCTGAAGCCAAGCACGGAGCGTTCGGCGCAGGTTGGGGCGACCGTATGACTGCGGTGAAGGTTCCGGTGCTGGCGGCTGACGGTGTGCTCGCAGACCTGCAGCCGAAGCGGGATGGCCGCGATCTTGGCTGGCTTGCCGAGGCGCGGTTGAACGCCCTCGAATGGGTTGGGAAGCATGGTTTTCCGTCCCGCAAAGATGAGGACTGGAAATATACCGGACTGGACCCGATCTTGGCTGTACCCTTCGAGGCTGCTATCGCTGGTTCCGGCACGCGGGTAACAGCAGAGCTCATCAACACAGCCTCGATCGATCTCGGCGGCCCCCGACTGGTTTTCGTCAATGGACATTTCTCGTCTGAATTTTCGCGATTGACAGGGTTACCAGCCGGCGCTGTCGTCACCACCCTGGCCTCCGTCCTGGCTGCGAGTCCGGACCGCCTCGAACCGTTCTTTTCGCACACACCGGGGGAGCATCATGCCTTCGCCGCCTTCAACGACGTCTTGGCTGAGGACGGAGCATTCATCCACCTCACCTCTGGCACAATCGTGGATGAACCGATCCAGCTCGTGTTTTTCAGCGACTCTGAGGGCGCGCCATTAATGTCTAGTCCGCGGTCGGTGATGATTGCCGATTCCGACAGTCGCGCAACAATCGTTGAGACCTACGCCGGAATTAACAACGATGTCTACTTCACCAATGCTGTTACGGAGGTTGTGCTGGCCGACAGCGCGCAGATCGAACATTACAAGGTACAAAACGAGCCAGTCACAGCCTTCCATTTGGCGCTGCTAGATGTGCGGCAAGCACGCAATAGCCGGTTCTCCTCGCGCTCGATCATGCTCGGCTCCAGCATCGCCCGCCACGAAGTGCGGGTACTGCTAGACGGCGTCGAGGCCGAGGTAAGCCTGGATGGCATCTACTTGCCGCAGGGTGAGCAATTACACGACAACACGATCTTCATTGATCACGCCGCGACCAATTGCACCAGCCACCAGCTGTATAAGGGTGTGCTCGACGGTCGTGGGCACGGAGTGTTCAACGGACAGATCATGGTTCGTCATGGGGCCGATGGAACCGATGCGAATCAGAATAATAAGAACCTCATTCTCGCCGATCGTGCCCAGGTCGACACTCGACCGAGACTGGAAATTTACACCGACGATGTGAAGTGCACGCACGGTGCCGCGGTCGGACAAATGGATGATGAGGCGTTGCTGTACCTGCGCACGCGCGGGATACCGCTGGAGGAGGCCCGCGGCCTACTCGTATACGCCTTCGTTCAGGAGATGGTGGATCGAATCGAGCTGGAGCCGCTGCGCGCGTCGCTGGAGACGCTCGTGTCCACTCGGTTCGGAACGGATGCCGATCGAGCCCAGCAATGAGTACCACCATGGCAGCGAGCACCAACATGGCGGGGCTCTACCAGGAGATGATCATCGAACACGCCCACAGTCCGAGGAATTTTCGCCAGTTGGAGGGCGCGCATCAGACCGTTGAGGCAGTGAACCCGCTGTGTGGTGACCATCTGAGCCTCTATGTGCAGCGCGACAGTGACCGCATCGCGGATATCGCTTTCGAGGGCGACGGATGCGCCATTTCGAAGGCATCGGCCTCACTAATGACGTCGGCGGTGAAGGGCCTCCAGAATGACGAAGCGCTCGCCCTGTTTGACCGAGTGCACACCATGCTCACCACCGAGCCTCTGAGCGATGGTCCCCCGGCCGATGTGGGCAAGCTCGCGGTGCTCTCGGGCGTCTGGCAATACCCGGCACGGGTCAAATGTGCCACATTGTGCTGGCAGGCCTTGCACAGCGCCCTCGAAGAAGGCGCGGTTCAGGAGGACGCCATTAACGAGGGTGCCATTAACGAGGGCACGACAATAACCGTTGCCCTCCAAGACGGAACGGATAAAGCCTCATGAACTCAGGCAGTTACAACATATTTGAACTCTCACAGAGCTGCCAGGCCACGGTGATTCCCGGCGGGCAGCCGATGCTCCTCCACGAAGGCGAGCAGGTCGTCGTCACGCAGACTCTGGGTGGAAGCGCAACAGTCCAAACCTCGATGGGGTACCTTGTGCGAATCAGTGCCGAGGATTCTGCAGCCCTCGGACTCACGGAGCCGATCGCCGAAACCGTGCTTGCGGAGGGGGCACCCTTCGACATGGAGCAGGTCATGGGGCAACTCAAAAACGTTTTTGATCCCGAAATCCCCATTAACGTTGTGGATCTGGGGCTAATCTACGAATGTGAAGCACAGCCGCTAGATGATGGCACGTACCGGATAGAAATTAAAATGTCGATGACGGCACCGGGTTGCGGTATGGGGGACGTGCTCAAGAATGACGCGCAAGCCGAAGTCACATTGGCCGCCGGAGTGAGCGAGGTCGATGTTGAGCTGGTCTGGGACCCGCCGTGGGGCCAGGAGCGGATGTCGGATGCCGCCCGGCTCCAACTTGGAATGTTCTAACCGAAAGCAACTCTTGGGGAAAACCCATGTCTAACATCCTCAACAGTCTGCCGCGCGAATCACTCACGGAGCGTCTGGACCGTTTGCCGTTCACGCGTCGCCACCGCTCCCTGTTGGCCGGTTCCGGGGTTGGTTGGGCTCTTGATGCTTTTGACGTCGGACTGATTTCGTTTGTCATCGCACAGCTTTCCGTGACGTGGAAGGCGGATGCCGCCAGCCTGTCCTGGGTGGCGGCGGCCGGTTTCGCCGGGATGGCCGTTGGAGCTGCCCTCGGCGGCATCCTGGCGGACAAGTTGGGCCGCAAACAGGTCTTTGTGCTCACCCTGCTGCTTTACGGGGTAGCCACCGGTGCATCAGCACTGGCTTGGTCTGTCGGTATTCTGCTCCTGCTGCGGTTCATCGTCGGGCTTGGCCTTGGCGCAGAACTTCCGGTCGTGGCAACGCTGGTGAGTGAGTTCGCACCGCGGCGCATCCGCGGACGAGTTGTCGTACTACTGGAAGGATTCTGGGCCATCGGGTGGCTTGGCGCCGCCGTCGTGGGGTACCTGGTCATTCCCGCCAGCCCCGACGGTTGGCGCCTGGCGCTGCTGATCGGCATGCTACCGGCGGTGTGGGCTGTGTTCGTCCGACTGCGGATGCCCGAGTCCGTCAGATTCCTTCAGTCGAAGGGACGACACGCGGAGGCTGAAAGTATCGTCGTGCAATTTGAGGCTTCGGCTGGCATCGTCTCTGACGTCTCGGGGGCGGTTGGCGCGGTTGACCCCACCCAGGGCAGTCTGCACGCCGTAGTGCCAGAACAGCGCTCGCGACTGGCGGATCTGTTCTCCGGAGAATGGCGGCGCCGCAGCATCCTGATCTGGCTCGTCTGGTTTCTGGTGAACTTCTCGTACTATGGAGCCTTTATCTGGCTTCCGACCCTGCTGGTCGGTGCCGGGTTCCCGCTCGTGAAGTCCTTCGAATTTACCCTCATCATTACGTTGGCTCAGCTACCTGGCTACGCAGCGTCGGCGTATCTGGTCGAAAAATGGGGACGTCGCATCACCCTGTCGACGTTCCTGATCGGCTCAGCGGTTTCGGCAGTCGCCTTCGGTTTCGGCGCCGTCAACGGGAGCGAAGCCCAGATCATTGGCTTCGGCATGCTTCTGTCGTTCTTCAATCTCGGAGCCTGGGGTGCCCTCTATGCGATCACGCCCGAACTCTACCCGACCCGTTTGCGCGGATCCGGAACCGGCGCTGCAGCGGGCTTTGGCCGCATCGCGTCGATCGCGGCGCCACTGCTGGTCCCTCCGCTGCTCGGTCTCGGCGGCCCGATATTACTCTTTGTCGTCTTCGGAATTGTCTTCGTGCTCGCCGCGGGTGTGGCGTTTGCCCTGCCCGAACTGGGCGGCAAGAAGTTGCCCGAATAGAGGCCCTGTTGCCCCAGAGGGCACCCTGCCCAGGGCTGCTCAGCACAGGAGCGAAGGAGAGTTGCCGCGGGTCGCGTTCACCTAGGTGTAGGTCTAGTTTGTGGGGTGAGTTGATGTGGTGATCGCTCCTGTTCACGACCGCCGCAACCAGGGAATCAGCCCGCCGTCGAGCACCATCTGAACCTGTCGGGGCGAGAGCCGGTGGGTGAGCGGGTAGTCCTCGTCGCGTGTGCTGTTGTGCACCGTGAGCACGCCCGACCGTGCGATTGTCTCCCGCAGATCGTCGAGCACGAGTATGTCGCCCTGCTGCACGCGCTCGTGGTCTGCGGCATCCGCGAATTCGAGGGCTAGAACCCCAAAGTTGGCGAGGTTCTGCCAGTGGATGCGCGCGAACGAGACCGCAATCACGGCGTGAAGCCCGAGGAAGCGAGGTGTGATGGCGGCGTGCTCGCGCGACGAACCCTGCCCGTAGTTCGCGCCGCCCACGATGATGTGACCACCCCAGTCCCGGGACTCAACTGCCCGCGAGGCGTATGTCTCGTCGAGCATGTAGTACGTGAACTCGGCCAGCTTAGGGATATTGCTGCGGTAGGGAAGCACCACCGCGCCAGCAGGCAGAATCTCGTCGGTGGAGATGTTGTCCCCGACCTTGAGCAGCACCGGAGCCTCAATACGGTTCGCGAGCGGATCGAAGTCGGGCAGCGACGAGATGTTCGAACCCTTCACCAACTCCACACCGGCCGACTCCTCGGCCGACAACGGCGCCTCAAGCATGGCGAGGTTCACGCTGGAGACTGTCGGCAGCACAAGCTCGGGATAGTCGATGTCGAGCAGACCGGGCAGATTGCGCGGGTCGGTGATCACGCCCGTTAGTGCCGCAGCGGCTCCCGTCTCGGGCGAACAGAGATACACGGAGTCCTCCCTCGTTCCACTGCGACCCGGAAAGTTGCGGGGCATGGTTCGCAGGCTGATGCGTCCCACGGCTGGCGCCTGGCCCATGCCGATGCAGCCCATACAGCCGGACTGGTGCAGACGCGCGCCCGCAGCGACGAGATCGAGCGTCGCCCCCATCAGCGTGAGGTCCTGAAGAATCTGGCGCGAACTCGGGTTCACGTCAAGCGAGAGGCCCGGATACGTTTGACGTCCCTTCAGGATGGCCCCGACAATTGCGAAGTCGCGCAGGCCGGGATTCGCGGACGAGCCGATCACCACCTGTTCCACGGGGCGCCCAGCCACCTCGGTCACCGGCACAACCTTGCCGGGCGAGCTCGGCAGGGCAATGAGTGGGATGAGTGTGGAGAGGTCAATCTCCTCGTAGACATCGTAGCTGGCGCCGGCATCCGCCAGCAGCTCGACGAAGTCGCTCTCGCGTTGCTCGGCCTGCAGGAAAGTGCGCACCTGCTCGTCGGCGGGGAACACGGTGGTCGTCGCGCCGAGCTCCGCGCCCATGTTCGCAATCACGTGCCGGTCCATCGCTGTGAGCGTTGCGAGACCCGGCCCGTAATACTCGATGATGCGGCCCACGCCACCCTTCACATCGTGACGGCGCAGCATCTCAAGTATCACATCCTTGGCGCTCACCCACGGAGGCAATGCGCCCGTGAGGTGCACCCCCCAGATCTCTGGCATCCGGATGCTGACGGGCTGACCCGCGATCGCCGTCGCCACCTCCAGCCCCCCGACCCCCATGGCCAGCATTCCCAGTGAACCCGCCGCCGGTGTGTGGCTGTCAGAGCCAACCATGGTCTTGCCCGGAATGCCGAAACGCTGCATGTGCGTGGGGTGGGACACTCCGTTGCCGGCCTTCGAGAACCAGATGCCGAAGCGCCGGCACGCGGAGCGCAAGAAGTCGTGGTCTTCAGCGTTCTTGTTATCGGCCTGCAGCAGGTTGTGGTCCACGTACTGAACCGAAACCTCGGTCTTGGCGCGGTCGAGACCAAGCGCCTCCAGTTCGAGCATGACCAGCGTTCCCGTCGCATCCTGTGTGAGGGTCTGGTCGATCTGCAGCGCGATCTCCGCGCCCGGCCTCATCTCCCCGGACACAAGATGTGAGGCGATGAGTTTCTCTGCGACATTCTGTGCACCGCCGACGTTCACCATGAGGCCTCCCTGCCTTACATCCAACCTAGGCGCGGCCGTCACGCAAGGCAACCGGATTGCACAATTCAGCTACCGGTTGCTGGCCCCACGAAACGGTAGTATTCGATCCCGAGATCGTAGAATTCCGGGCCGTCGAGTGTGCCGACATGGTCGACTACGAACTCATCGTGCGCTGGCGCAGCCTGCACTTGTGAGGTTCGCCCCTCATGCAGGGCGAGGTACTCGGCTTCGGTGAGGTCGGTCGGCGTTCCGAGGGCCTCCGCGAAGTTGATGCGTGCTGCGGCGTCGCGCCAACCGGCACCCACCCGCATGGGCAGCGCTTCTGCGGCGTCACCGCTGCCGTAGCCCAGTGCCAGCCACTCCTGCCCCGCAATGTCGAGCTTGTCGTCCACCGCCTGGCGAAGGCCAGAAGCAAGCCACGCCGGCAGCGCAGCCGTGTACAGGTTGCCGAGATCGCGCATGGCCTCTGAACCGAGCCCGAGCTTCTCCCCCACCAACGACCCCCACAGCGGTGTTTTGCGCAGGTACTGGCGAAGTGCTTTGGCGAGAGGGAAGACGTCTTCGGTGTCTTCACCCACGGTCACCCCGTGGCGGCGGAACGGTGACGGTGCCGTGAGTTCGGCGAGCAACGTATCGGCGTCGATTCCAGCATCAGCACAGTAAACGCGCAACTGCTCACGTCCGGCATCGTCTGCTGCGAGCTCAAACAGGTAGGCCATCACCCAGCCGGTGGCGGGCATCCGATGGTACGGCCGGTGCATGAAGACGGAATCGACTTCGTCGAAGTAGTCGACCGGCCGGTAGCCGTCACCGCGGCGAGCGACACGTTTGGCGAGCATCGCCTCCATGGCGTGGTGAGTCGCATCGATGTAGCAACTCGTCGAGTAGCGACCGTTGAACACCGGCAGGTCCTGAATCTGGCCATCGTCGCGTGGCGGCTGGTGAAAGCGCGCGAAAGGTTTACGAAAGTCCACCATCCGGTATTCCGAGTCGCTGCCGGATGCCGCCAAATCAATTTCGAGAAGCTTCGCATCGCCATCTACCAGCATTGCTACCGCGCCGGCACCCTGGGTCGGCTCACCGCTGGACCCGATCGCGTACTCGGCGATATCGGCGCAGACCACGATCGCCAGGCGGCCTGCACCATCCGCGGCCAAATAACGCAGTGCCGCCTTGAGGCCATAAACGCCACCCAGGCAGGCGTGCTTGAACTCCGGAACCTCGCAGTCCCTAGCCAACTCGGGGCGGCCGTGGGCGAGAAGCGCGTCGTTGATCATGCCCTTGATGATGATGGCACCCGCGGAGTTGTCGCTGCTCGATTCGGTGCCGAGAGCGAGCATCCCGACCCGCGCAGGGTCGATGTCGTAGTCGCGGATGAGACGCCAGACCGCGTTGGCCGCAAGCGTGTAGACGCTCTGACCCGGACCACGCATCCGGAAGGATCGCCCCACAACACCCTGAACTCTGCCCCAGGGTTCGTCGTTCCACTCAGACCAGTCTTCGAGCCGCACACGATACTGCGGAAGATACAGGGACAGACCACTTATTCCAGACACCAGTAGTTACCGTTTGCACTCTCGTTTGGTTATTCGACTGCAACTGGCTCCCAGCCGCAGGGCCAATTTTAGCAAGGCTTACGCCGCGCTCATACCACGGCCAACATGCGACGTAAGCCTTGCTAAAATGTCATGAACCCGATCGGAGCACCCAGTGGACAAACCTCTCGGTGGTGACCGCACCGCGACCGCTCGTGCGCACAGCAACATCGCCCTCATCAAATACTGGGGAAAGCGCGACGCCGCACTGAACATTCCCGCCGTCGGCTCGATTTCGCTCACCCTCGACGCACTGTCGACCGATACCACGGTTACCTTTCGTCCCGGGCTCGAGCAGGACGAGTTCTGGCTGGCGGGAACCCGTGCGGATGCGACCAGGGCCAGCCACCTGCTTGACATCGTTCGCGACAGCTCCGGTGTCGGCAGCCGGGCAGTGGTCGAGTCAACGAACAACTTTCCGACGGCGGCGGGACTCGCCTCCTCGGCATCCGGATTCGCCGCACTCGCGGTCGCGGCCAGTTCTGCTGCCGGACTGTCACTGAAGGACCGGGAGCTGTCAATCCTCGCGCGCCGCGGCTCCGGGTCTGCCGCCCGTTCGCTGTTCGGCGGCATCGTCGAGTTGCATGCCGGAACCCGCGCCGACGGCCTCGACTCCTTCGCCGAGCCTGTACTCGCCGCGGCGGCCTGGCCACTGACCGTCGTTATCGCCATCACCGAACTCGGACAGAAGAGCGTCAATTCGACGACGGGAATGGGCGGAAGCGCACTGACCTCGCCGTTCTACCCGGCCTGGGTCGACACCGGCAATGACGACGTCGCGGCCATGCGGCTCGCCATCGCAAACCGCGAATTCCAACAACTCGGGGAGCTCGCCGAGTACAGCTGCCTTAAGCTGCACGGACTCATGATGTCCACCCGCCCCGCACTGCTGTACTGGAACGCGGCCACAATGGCTGCGATCCATGCCGTGCGCGAGCTGCGTGCCAACGGCATCCCGGTCTACTTCACCATCGACGCCGGCCCCCAGGTGAAGGCCCTGTGCCCGCCCGAGCACGCCCGGACGGTGGCGGATGCTCTGGGCCAGGTCGCTGGAGTGCACGAGACCAGAATCAGCACGCTCGGTCGCGGCGCACAACTGCTGTCATGACGACCGCTGCCGCGACGATCATCGAAGCCTCCGCGCCGGGCAAGCTGTTCCTGCTCGGCGAATATGCGGTGTTGGATGGCGCACCGGCACTGCTGGCCGCCGTCGACCGCCGCGTCACCGTCACCGTCGCACCATCGGATGATGATCGCTGGCACCTGAGCACGCCCGGCCTCGACCTGGACTCCCTCACACTCGAGGCCGACGGAAGCATCCCAGCAGACTGTGACGGGCGCACACACACCCGGTTGCGGGTTTTCGACGCGGTGCGGACGGTGGTTCGCTGCACAGGCACCCTCTCGATCACCATCGACAGCACGGCATTTTTCGCTTCGGGGCACAAGCTGGGGCTGGGGTCCAGCGCGGCGGTTGCCACGGCACTCACATCCGCTCTCTTGACTGCTGCCGGGCGCTCGCCGAGCCGGGAACAGATCCGGATTCTCGCCACGGAAGCCCACCGCTCCGCACAGCGCGGCACGGGCAGCGGAGGAGATGTCGCCTCCAGTAGTTATGGCGGCCTCATCAGCTATGTGCGCGATACGGCACCAACATCGCTGGTTTGGCCGCAGGAACTCGAGATCATGGCCGTCGTCACCGGCACCGGCAGCAGCACAACAGAGCTTGTCGGAAAGGTCACAGATTACGCGGCACAAGACACCGCCCGATATCGCACAGACATCGAACGTCTTTCCGCGCTCGCACATACGGCACAGGATGCCGTGCACTCCGCTGAGGACTTCCTCCGTCTCGCATCCGACTACTTCGATGCGCTCGTCGAACTCGACACGCATGCCGGTGCGGGCATCGTCAGCGAACACCACCTGCAGTTGCATTCACTCGCGGCCGACCTCGGCGGCGTCTTCAAAACCTCCGGTGCGGGCGGCGGAGACGTCGGCCTGGTGTTCGCCAGGAGAGGAGAATCGGCTGCGCGGCTAGCCGAAGCTTTTACCGAAGCGGGCGCAGAGGCCGTACCGTTGAGCTTTGGCGCCAGTGGGGTGACGATCACTCCGAGCGTTGCCACCACAACCGCCACCGCCACACACAGAATGAGAGACGGGTCTATATCGTGAACTCTTCCCGCATCCCCCGCTTCTACCAGCTGAGCGTGGAGGAGCGTCTGCGGGTGCTCTACGAGCGCGGCGCGCTCAGTGACGCAGACTATCGCGCGCTGGCGACCGGAAGCTACATGCTCGATCCCGGCACCGCCGATCGACTCACCGAGAATGTCATCGGGGTCTTCTCCATGCCGCTCGGACTCGGACTGAACTTTCAGATCAACTCGCGTGACTACCTAGTGCCGATGGCCGTTGAGGAGCCGTCCATCATCGCCGCGGTCAGTTCCGCCGCGCGGCTGGTCCGTCGCGACGGCGGGTTCACGAGCGTCGCGGATGAGCCGATGCTGATCGGCCAGATCCAGGTCGTCGATGTGGCGGATGCGCTCGGCGCGCGGCAGGCCCTGCTGGCTCGCAAGAGTGAGATCGTCGATCTCGCCAACGCACAGCATCCAAACATGCTCGCTCGCGGCGGCGGAGCCAAGGACGTGGAGGTGTTCTTGCGTGGGCAGACGGCTGCGAACGGCGAGCTGCTCGTCGTGCATCTGATTGTGGACAGCCGGGATGCCATGGGCGCAAACCTGGTGAACACCATGTGCGAGGCCGTCGCACCGCTCGTGGAGAAGATCAGCGGCGGGCGAGTGTTCCTCCGCATCCTCTCGAATCTCACCGACCGCGCGATGGTGCGGGCGCGCTGCGTCATTCCGGTGGACCGGCTCGCCTTAGACGATTTCTCCGGAGAGCAGGTGCGGGACGGCATCGTACTCGCGGCCGAATTCGCCGCGATGGACCCGTATCGCGCAACCACACACAACAAGGGCATCATGAACGGCATCGACGCCGTCGCCCTCGCGACCGGCAACGACTGGCGCGCGATCGAAGCCGCAGCACACGCTTATGCCGCCAGCAGTGGGCACTACGCACCACTGACGAGCTGGAGCGCGGATGACGCCGGCAACCTGGTCGGAAACATCGAGCTGCCGCTGAAAGTGGGCACCGTCGGTGGGCAGGTGGAATCGAACCCTGCCGTGCGGATCGCACACACAATTCTTGGCGTGAGCACTGCGGCTGAACTGGCCGAGGTGATGGCAGCGGTGGGGCTGGCCCAGAACTTCGGTGCGTTGAAGGCGCTCTCCACCGACGGCATCCAGCCCGGGCACATGCGCCTCCACGCCCGCAGTGTCGCGGTCGCCGCCGGTGCGACTGGCGCACGCTTCGACGAGGTCGTCAATCGGCTGGTCGTGAGCGGCGACATCAAGGTGTGGAAGGCGCGGCACATTTTAGACGTGTTGGAGGGCCGGATTGCCGATACCGGGTCGATTCGTGCGATCGGCACCGCCAGCATCCCAACGCAAGCTGCCCTCGCGATGCCGGAACCCGAACCCTCAGACCACGGCGCCAGCTCCGGCTGCGGATACGGCAAAATCATTCTCCTCGGTGAGCATTCGGTGGTCTACGGCCGTCACGCCATCGCAGCACCAATCGGGCTCACCATCCAGGCGGAGGTGACCCGCCAGGAGTACGGCACGGAGTTGGTCATCTCCCGCTGGGATACGGATGCCGCCTACGACCCGATCGGCGCGGGGCTCGCGGAGCAGGTGACCGCCCACATCGCTGAGCGCCTCGGTCTCGCAGGAAAGGGCATGCGTGTCGACGTCTTCCCCCACCTGCCTCGGGCCAGCGGACTGGGTGCCTCGGCCGCCCTCGCCGTGGCAATCATCCGCGCCATAGCTGACCGTTTCGGGCTGCCGATCAGCGACAGCGAGGTGTCGAGTCTCGCATTCGAATGCGAACGCATCGTGCACGGAACACCGTCCGGCATAGATAACACGGTCGCCACCTTCGGACGCGCGATCCTGTTCCGCAACCCGGATACGGCACCGGATGCTGCGGCGCCCGAAATCACGGACATCGTCACACCTGGCCCGATCCAGATTGTTATCGGTCTCACCGGCGTGCGTTCGCTTACCTCGCACACCGTCGGTATCGTGCGTGCCGCACGGGAGAAGAATCCTGCCAGGTACGAGGCAATTTTCTCCCAGATCGACGAGCTGGTGCTGGCCGGTGTCGGCGCACTGCGCCGCGGTGATCTCGCGGAGCTTGGTGAGCTGATGAACATGAATCATGGGCTGCTCGGTGCCCTGCAAGTCTCGAGCCCGGAGCTCGAAACGCTGGTGGGTGTCGCCCGGCGAGCGGGAGCGCTCGGGGCAAAGCTCACCGGTAGCGGTGGTGGTGGCGCGATGATCGCGGTCGCGGAACCCGGCGCGGCAGAATCGGTTGGTTCTGCCATGCGCCAGGCAGGATTTGTGACGTATCTCACCGAGATTCGCTAAGGCACAGCCTTCTCTTGCCGATGCCCCCGGTGCCAGATCACTGGCAAGCGACCCTGGGCGGCGCCAGCGTTGTCTTCCTGCGGGGGTGCACCCGTTCCTGATCAGCAGTCCCCTATGTCCTGAGGCAGAACTGTCGCCGATGTCTTGAGACATCACACTTACGGCGGCGACGATCGCGCCGAGGAGGAAGGCGAGTGGGAAGAAGTCGCCCGCGAATTCGGCTACCTAGCCAAAAGGGCAAAGATTCCCGCACCGATCATCACCCCGGTGCCCAAAGATACGGATCCCAATAACGAAATCTTGTCCGTACGATCAGTCATGCGGTGCCGCTTCCCCCCATAAGTCGACAGGGCCCACTACGGTGGCGCTTATTCTGCTCAAATGACGGTGGTCCATGTCGCCCCTCCGTCTCTAGTGATGACAACGCTGCTTTCGCCAGCGACGGCAATTGCCCCATCATCGCTCACCACTACTGCTCCAGCACCACCCTCGACGATGCCCGCCGAAGTCCACTCGGCGTCGATATCAGTGGACCCAAACCACAGCTCACCGTCGGGCGCAATGCCGACGATTCCGCCATCGCGGGTAGGATCGGGCGCGATGACTACCAGGGTCGGCCCCGCTAGTGGCGTGAAGGTATCGCCGCCGTCGCGGCTGACAACGAGTCCCTCGGCGGTGGTCGCGGTCAGCACGTTCGGGTCGCCACTATCAATGCTGACATCCCGGGCAGACAATGCGGATGCTTCGGTGAAGGTGCGCCCCGCGTCGGTGCTTCGCAACAGCACGGCCCGGTCGGAGGGGAGTCCGACAATGAAATCAGGATTCGCCGGGGTGGTGCTGAGGTTATGAAAGTCGGTGGTTCCCGCCAGGGAAACTTGCTGCCATCCGGTCTCCGAGTGGTGCTTGACGAGTCCAACATTCGGTGCGGCAAAGGAATCGTGGTTGTCCTTTCCGGGATGGCCGGAGACGAAAATGTTTTCGCCTTGGGCCGCTAAGCCCATGGCATCAAATTCGACGCCGCCGACAAGGGCAGTGTCGCCGGTGTCGAGGTCGACGGCGTAAACGCCATGGTGAGATCCAACAAGCAGTTCGCTGTTGCTACTGAAGGCGATGTCGTGGATGTGCTGAATGGTTGGCGGCGTTGACGATGAGCCGCTGGGTGCTGCTGTGCATGCGACGGCGGCCAGGGAGACGCTAACGCCAAGAATTGTTCCGGCGAGAAGCCGACGTGAGGAGGAACGCATTGAGAAAGTCCTTCGTGAGAGCGAGTGTGGAGGGCAGGGCCCGCCATCCATTGAGCGGCGGGCCCTGCAGCTATTACAAGGAGCTGAGAAGGTCGCGCATTACGGTGATCTCGGCGGTTTGCGTGTCGATGATCTGTTGCGCGAGAGCTGTCGCTTCCGTGTTTTGGCCCGCTGTAGTTTCCAGCAAAGCCATATCGATTGCTCCTTCGTGGTGCAGGATCATTTGTTCCAGAAACAGGCGGGATGCTTCGTCACCGTTGGCAGATTCCAGATCAGCCATGTCGGAGTCAGACATCATCCCGTCTCCGTGGTCCATTCCCGCCATGCCCGAGTCCGTATCGACGCCCCAGTCATCGAGCCAGCCGTTCATGAGCTCAATCTCGGGACCTTGAGCGGCCTTGATCTCCTTCGCGAGATCAAGGACTCGTTGATCGATTCCATCCTTAGTGAGCACCATGTCGGCCATCTCAACGGCTTGCTCGTGGTGCGGAATCATCATCGTGGTGAACATGACATCGGCGCTGTTCGCATCGTCAATGGTGACCGACTCGGTCGCCGGCGAGTCGGGGGTTTGCCCGGCTTCGGTCATTGCGGTCGTGCAACCGGTGAGGGCAAGTAGTGCCGTCACGGTCATAGCGGCTGTCGCCGCAAAACGGATCTTCATTGTTGTGTTTCTCCTGATTAGTCAGTGATTAACGCACGACCGGAAGGGTCATGCGGATGGCGTGTCGAGGCTGAGTCGACAGAGCCCTAATCAGGTGCGACTAATACAGAGAACGGTGAGAGAGGGAGGTCTGGGAATGAGCCCGACAGACCTCAGTTCTGACGTGGTAATCGAGAACTGACGCGATGCAACTCCGACCCATCCCTTCACCAATTTGGGTGCTGTCATCAGCAGTGTCACGGCAAGCAGCGCGAAGACACACCACATCAACGCCATCGATGTCTCTTCACCGCAGCCCAAACAATCCGGACTGGCGGCGGCGAACACACCCTCTTCTGCATGGTGTGGGGCGACGCTCGCGGTCGAACTACCGGCCGGCATTCCCATATCGGAGTGCGACGCGGGCGACGTGAACGAATGCATCGCCAAGATACCGATGATCACGGCCACCGCCAGAACGACCAGAACCGTCGCCTTCCAGACCGCGCTGATCAGGCTAGGCAAAGCGACGCCGCCAGACGGCCGCGACGCAGAGGCAGCGGCAGACGCAGTCGCGCGAGACTGTCGCGTTGCTGTGACCTGTGTCATGGTGCTTCCTCGTCTAGACCGACGTTATGTCTGCCGTTACCGGCCGGTGAACTTTTCGGGGTTCAGGTCCAACCGGCGCAGCAGCTGTGCGTTCAATGCCACAACGATAGTTGATATCGACATGAGAACGGCACCGACCGACATGGGCAGCACGAATCCGATCGGTGCTAATATTCCGGCGGCAAGCGGGACGGAAAGAAGGTTGTAGCCGGCGGCCCACCAGAGGTTCTGCTTCATCTTTCGGTACGACGCCCGAGAAAGCTCAATAACTGACACCACTGAACGTGGGTCGTCGCTGGCAAGGATTACCCCGGCCGAAGCAATAGCGACATCTGTGCCTGCACCGATCGCAATTCCCACATCTGCTTGCGCAAGCGCGGGAGCATCGTTGACGCCGTCGCCGACCATCGCGACTTTGCGTCCCTCTGATTGCAGTTCTTTAACGTTGATGGCCTTATCTTCGGGTCGTACTCCGGCAAAGTATCGATCGATTCCGAGTTCTTTTGCGACAGATGCTGCGACCGCTTCCGCATCACCGGTGATCATGACCACCTGAACGCCTCGGTCGTGAAGTGCTGCGATCGCATCCCGGGATTCAGCCCGCACTTCATCAGCAAGCCGTAAGGCGCCGACGACACTGCCGTCGATCAGAATATGGAGGATGATTGCGCCCTGTTCTGCCCATTCGGCTGAGACTGGAAGCTCAGAACCACCCTCCTGCTCAAGGAGGTACGGGCCACCGACCTGGACGGTGCGGTCTGCGACGCGAGCACGAACACCAACTGCTGGAGATGACTCAAAATCGCTTGATCGCGGCACGGATAGTTCGCGTTCTTGTGCTGCTGCGACGATTGCCCGGGCAAGTGGATGCTCAGAGTCGGCTTCCGCGGCGGCCGCCAACGCCAAGAGCTCATTCGCTTCGAAGCCTTCGGTGGGTTCGATAGCGGTGACAGCGGGGGTGCCTTTGGTAAGCGTTCCGGTCTTGTCGAACAGAACGGTATCGACTGTGCGCATGCTCTCCAGGGCCAATCGATCCTTGATCAGCACTCCGGCCTTGGCGGCTCGTTCGGTGGAGATCGACACCACCAGCGGAATCGCGAGACCGAGGGCGTGCGGGCACGCGATGACGAGCACGGTGATTGTTCGGACAACAGCGGCGTCAGGCATCCCGAGCAGAGACCAGACCAGTGCTGTAATCGCTCCGGCGCCGAGCGCGAACCAAAACAGCCACCCTGCAGCACGATCGGCGAGTCGCTGCGCACGCGAGGATGAGCTTTGCGCCTCGGTAACAAGCTTCTGAATTCCGGCCAGCGTGGTGTCGTCGCCAACAGCGGTGATCTCGACACGCATACCAGAATCGGTGGCTACAGTGCCTGCAACAACCCCATCACCTTCGCTGCGGCGGACCGCACGGGATTCTCCGGTAATCATGGACTCGTCCATGCTCGCCGAGCCCTGAACAACCCGCCCGTCAGCAGGAACTCGACCACCCGGCCGAACGACAACAACGTCACCAACGCGCAACTCTGACGGCGAAACGGTCACCGTTTGGTCGCCGTCAACACGCTCAGCTTCGTCAGGGATGAGGGCGGCAAGTGAGTCCAACGCCGAGGTCGTCTGAGCTAGTGACCGCATCTCGATCCAATGGCCAAGCAGCATGATCACGATCAGCAGTGCCAGCTCCCACCAGAAGTCCAGCCCCTGATCCAGCAATCCCAACGTTGCACCCCACGACGCCACAAACGCAACGGTAATTGCCAACCCGATCAGGAGCATCATTCCCGGTTGCTTGCTGCGCAGCTCGCTCACCGCACCGGTGAGGAATGGTGCACCGCCCCACACATACATGACGGTACCCAGCACTGGCGAGATCCAGCCCATCCACACCGCTGGCAGCTCGTACCCCAGAAGCATCGCGAACATTGGCGAGAATCCGACCACCGGCACGGCCACAACCAGCATGATCCAGAACATCCGCCGAAAACCGGCGACGTGATCACCATGGCCACCGCTATGCTCGCCGTGCTGCTCGTGCCCACCGTGTTGTTGCTGCGATTCAGGGGTCTCAGACTCGGTGGCATTCTCTTCTTGATGGCGCGACGGCGCGTCGACGGGCGCGGAATTCGAGTTGCCGTTGGTGTGGTTTTTGGAGCTCATTAGCTAATCCCTATTGATAATTCGTTGTCAGGAACGTACGAGACGGGCGATCGCTTCGTTGGCTTCGCGGATTTTCTGAACCGCGACAGGTCCACCTTCAGCGGCGGCTTCGGCAACACAATGGCTCACATGGTCTGCGAGCAACGACAGCGCGACTGACTCCAGAGCTTTCGTGGCGGCAGACACCTGAGTCAGAACGTCGATGCAATATTTGTCGGACTCGACCATCCGCTCTATTCCGCGAACTTGCCCCTCGACGCGACGAAGCCGCTTGAGAACATCATCTTTATTCTGGGCGTATCCGTTCACACAAATACCATACCCCCCTAGAGTATCCGATACATAGTATTCGAGTCCTGACTGCTCCGCCCAATGTGAGCCGGCCGTGGAGCAACACCGTTTCGGTCAGCTTGTGTCGACGATTCCCTTTATCCCGTTGTCTTCGTGATCGAGAATGTGGCAGTGGTACACGGTTCGTCCGCTGAAGTCGTCAAACACGATCCGCACGCGCGTGGTGCTCCGTGCTGGAATGTTCACGATGTCTTGACACATGATGGTGTCGACTGGTCGCCCATCCTGCTCGATGATCTGCATCGGCCACACGCGGCGGTGGAGGGGGTGGTCGAGCGTGCTGGTATTTGTCAGCAACCATTCCTCGACACTGTCGAATTGGACGGTCGTGTCGATTCGGGTGACATCGAATGCGCGGCCGTTGATTGTGGCCAGTGGGATTTCGTCGGCGCTACGAGAACTGCCGCCTCCCATCATCATGCCGCCGGCTGATCCGCGGTCGTGGGGCAGGGCGCTCAGCGTGGAGGTGCCAGCCTTTCCGGTGACAAGGAGGTCTGCTCGGTTGCCCGACGCCAGCACGACCTCGTCAACCTCGTGCGCGGATTCGAAACGCCCGGAGGGTGATTGGCGGGCAGTTCGTACTGGTAATCGAAGGAGTCGCCCGCTTCGACGGTGACGGATACGTTGTCGCTTATGCCTTCGGGCGACACGTGGAGACCGTGGACCTGCAAGTTGCTGGGATCCTTCAGGCCATTGCGGAGGCTCACGCTGAGGGTGTCTCCCGCACAAACGTGCAGCATTGGGCCGGGCACCCCGCCGTTGTAGCTCAACGCCTGCACGTTACGACCCGCGATCGTCACCTGCTGGGGTGAAGACTTGAGGGCAACGGCGAGGGCGCCATTGACACTTCGCAGTTCCGCGGTGAGCTCCCCACGAGCGAAACGCTCCTCAAGGATTCGCTTTGCATTGGATGAGTCGGCGGGCCGCGAATAAGATCGTGCGTTGTCAATCCCGGACCTGTTCGAGACCAAACGAACAATGACATAGCTGAGCAGGGCGACGCTCGCCAGTGTTAGCAGCCCGTATCCCCAGGCCCATCCCATATTTCCGTAGCCCCACATCACCACCGGCAGATAGCAATCCTGGGCGGGTAATGTTCGGGCGCGATCGGCCCGGTGTCCATGGCTGCATGCCCCTCTGGAGATTTGCCAGAATCGGGTTTGGGCGTTGAGCCAACGTTTCACGAAACCGATGGGGCCATAGCTGGCGTCTTCGTTCAGCAGTGTCCTCCAGTTGACGGTGATCGCTGCGATGCCACCTCTAGACGTTGCCGACCACATCCTCAGACACCGTCAACTGCGTCCACGCCGTCGTTAGAAGCATTCTTTCAAAGCCCGTCCTTGGCTCTGCTGCGCGTTGAGGTGACAGCTTGACCGATCGGTGCAGCAGACCCAAGCGCTGACACTCGGCGCTCGCCCCCACGTTGTGAACAAAGCAGAATAGGAGCATGCTGCTACCCGCAATCATTCTCATCACGTTCGCCCTCGTCTTCTACACGATCGGGGTATGGAGCGAACGTGTGCAGAAAGTACTCAAGCCGTGGCACGCCATATTCTTTGGGCTTGGGCTCGCAGCTGACGCGAGCGGCACTTTTCTCATGAACATGATTGCGAACGAGAATCGGGCGGCGGGTATCGAACAGAGTGCCTTGAATCAGCTGATGGGCGTGACCGGGGTGATCGCGATCGTTCTCATGGCTGTGCACCTCGCGTGGGCGATCGTCGTGCTCGTGCGCAATCGTGAAACCGAAAAAAACAGCTTCCACCGTTTTTCGGTCATCGTGTGGGTGATCTGGCTCGTTCCCTACATCGTCGGAGCGCTCGGCTCAAGCCTCGGCTAAATGACTTACGTTCTCACAAATCCACTGCAATATCGGGAACAAAGTGTTGGGTGTCAACCGGGGGGCGTGAGTAGTTCGCAGCCTTCGGCCGTTTCGGAATTTTTACCGACTTTGGTTCTGTGCGCTCGAACTCGATCTGCGAGACGAAGTGATTCATCACGTTGAGACGTGCCACTTTCTTGACGTCGCTGTCGACCGTCCACCACGGGGCGTACTCCGTATCGGTGGCGGCGAACATCGCATCTTTGGCGCGCGAGTAATCCTCCCAGTGAGTGATGGACTGGAGGTCGGTGTCGGAAAGTTTCCACCGGCGCACGGGGTCATGGAGGCGGGATTTAAAACGTCGCTGCTGCACTTTGTCAGACACCGAGAACCAATACTTGATCAGCACGATACCGTCATCGACGAGCATCTGCTCAAAGACGGGAACCTGCCGAAGAAAGAGTTCGTACTCGTCGTCAGTGCAGTAGCCCATCACTCGCTCGACGCCGGCGCGGTTGTACCAACTGCGATCCATCAGCACGATCTCGCCCCGGGTCGGCAAGTGCTTAACGTAGCGCTGGAAGTACCACTGCCCCTTCTCGCGCTCATTCGGCTGCGGTAGGGCGACCACTCGAGTCGATCGGGGATTGAGATATTGAGTGATGCGCTTAATCGCTCCGCCCTTGCCTGCGGCATCTCGACCCTCGAAGATCACCAGCACTCGCAAGCCTGATTCGACAATCCACCGCTGCATCGCCGCGAGTTCGATCTGCAAGCGCTTCAACTCTCGCTCGTACAACTCCATAGATACACGCTGGGTCTGAGACATGTGTTCACTTTAGGCGCCTGCGCAATAATGTCTGAGGGAGAACCGAGGAATGATGAGGGAGATCCCTGCAATTACTTGTTGAGTACAGCCAGGAAGCTCACGCCCGTCAACTCCTCAGATACTGACCAGAGCCGGCGAGCAATTGCGGGGTCCTAAGCTGCAGGGATGGCGTGCACCTCGGCGGGGTCGCCGCGCAGTTCTCACCACTCTGCCGTCTGCGCGATGAGAGGATTGCCGATCTTCATCACCCGCACGGCCATGCCGGTGGGGAGGGTGGACTGAAGGTTGGTCGCCAAGTACCCCGGATGGGCGATGGAGCTGAGGGTTACCACCCGTGGTTGGGTTCCGCGGCCCAGTGCGTCTAGGAGAAGCCCGGTGAGCGCAAAATAGCCCAGATGGTTGGTGCCGAGCTGCAGCTCATAGCCGTCTGCGGTGCGGCCCCACCGATGCTTCTCCCTTGGTGGTGTTGCGAACGGCCAGCACAACGTGCGCGCCCGTGCGGGCGAGTTCGCGGGCAATGATCTCCCCGAGCCCGGAGCTCGCCCCGGTGACCACAACTCGCCGAAAACTCTGGTCAGGAATCTGTTCAGTAGTCCATGCGCTCATTGCTGATCCGTTCCTTCAAAAATGCAACAACGCGATCGCGGGCGGCCGACGCCGAATTGGCGGGGTTCTGGCGCACCTCACCGGTGAGCACCGAGTGCGCGGACTTCGCGTAGCCGTCGGGGTTGCCCGGAGAAGAATCCAGTTGGATAATCTCGAAGGCATCCCCGAGGCGCTTCTTGATGGTGTCGAATCGTGCTCGTGGGACGGAGCTGTCTTCGCTGAAACGTAAACCGAGCGCACACACTTCGCCGGCACTGGCTCGTGCCGCGATGCGATCAAATTCTTGCCGAGAGACCCCGGGGTCGAGTTGGCGGGCGCGGCCCAACGGAATTGGTGTGGCGGGTTGGCTCAAAACCGACGCGGCAACGGAATCATCAATTGCGGCTGCCAGAGCGAAGCCGCCGGTGAAGCACTGGCCAATAACGCCGACGCCTTTTCCTGGAGTGCGGGCGGCGAGATCGGATGCGACGGCCCTCAGGTAATCCGTGATTGGCCGATGGGCATTCGTGGCGAACGCCCGGAACTCTGACGAGACACAGAGTCGAAGTATCGTTCCCATCATGTAGCCGCCGGAGATGGATCGACCCGGCTCTCCAAACGGGGAGGGTACGACCACGGTGAAGCCTGCCGCAACGAGGTGCTCGCCCAGGCCGAGAACCTCGGGGGTAATCCCCGGAATCTCAGGGATCAGCACCACTCCCGGCCCTGAGCCTTTTTCGAAACAGTCGTAGGTCGTACCGGCTCCCGTGAATGGAGCGCGAACCCACCCGGCAAGCTGACCTACCGGGGCGGATTGGGTCTCTGTGCCTGTCACCTGTTCATCATCCTCCATGAAATCCGTCAGCTGGATGTGTGCAGCCGGTCTGCGCTAGAGGCGGGCGAGCCGCTCAATATCTTCGAGAAACTCTGCCGCGACTTGAGCCGAGACAGTGGTGCGGGTGGAACGGATCGCTGAGAGGTAGTCCTCGGTGGTCGGGCCAGCTGGGGCGGCGGAGCCGGCAGGATTGGCGGGAGCCGCGGCATCCACACTGTCGAAGAGAGCGCGCTCCAGTGCTTCTTGAGAAGCCCGGCGCGCCGCATACTCAACATCGGCGGGCGAAAAACCCTCGCTTGAGGACACCAGCACGTCAAGGTCAACGAGTCCAGTGACACCGGCAGGAATGTAGCGCTCCCAGATAGCGTGCCGCGCCGCAACATCCGGTAGCCCAATCGGAACGACATAATCAAAGCGACCATGGCGGAGCAGGGCGGAGTCGAGAGCGCGAATGAAGTTGGTGGCGCACACAAGGAGTCGCCCCGGCTGCTCGCGGAACGCTGGGATGATTTTGAGTAGTTCGTTGGTAACTCCCTGCAGGGCCGACGGCGGTTCACCGCCACGCTGTGCCGCGATCTCCTCGACCTCGTCGATGAAAACCACCACATGCTCAAGCTCGGAGACTTTAAGGAAGGTCTCTCGCAGAGCACCCGCGAGCCCCTTCGGATCGGCGGCGAGTCGGGACGGGAATACCTCGACGAATGGCCAATCCAGACGCGACGCGATCGCCTTGGCGAAGGTGGTCTTTCCCGTGCCAGGAGGGCCGAACAGTACAACTGCTTTCGGCGGCACCACCCCATACTGGTCAGCCATCTCCGGTTTGGCGAGCGGCATCACCAGGCGGCGCTCAAGCAGCTCTTTTTCGCGCTGCATACCGCCGACACCTTCCCACAGGTCGCGGGGAAGCATCCGCCCACCCAACTCGGCAAGGGAGCGCAACTCTTCGCGCTGCACCGGGATGTGGCGCTCAAAATATCGTAAATTCTTTTTCACTTCGAAGCCGCGATTGACGAAAGCATCCACGCGGCTTGCCGACTCCGGAAGCAGCGCAGAAAGTTTGGCGAGCCCGAACGGCGCCATTCGCTTTTCCAGTGCACCGAGCATTGCCGTGCCAATACCCTGGTTCTGCCAGCGCTGCGCGGTTGTGAGGAACACAATCCAACCCTGCGCGTGGGCCGCACGACCGACAGCAGCACCGATTACCTCATCGCCGTGCATGGCAACGACAGCCTGATCCTTCTCACAGCTCGCGAGCACCTCCGAGAGTCCGTACACCGGGTCAATCTTTAGGGCCGTGAGCTCTTCCCACAGATGCAGGATGCCGTCAAGATCGTCGGAGTGAAAGTCGCGGATGCGCCATACAGACAATGTGACTCCCTGGGATCAATGGTGGGTGCCGGTAAATCTAGGGCACTTGGCCGTGCGTAGGCTGTGGTGAAAATGTGGTCGCTGAACGATATATTGTTAAGGATCGCCAATTCCATGGTGACGCGCATTGCACGCTCGCATGGGGTGGTGAGCGCTCCCCCTAAAAGTGAAGGCGTGATCCCTGTCATGGAGCTAACTAAAGGTCGCGATCACTACGACCTTGTCGTCATCGGTGCGGGCCCGGCCGGAACCTCGGCGGCGATTCGCGCGGCAGAGTTGGGCGCCCGGGTGGCGGTGGTGGAGGCATCCCGCACCGGGGGGACCTGCGTCAATACCGGTTGTGTACCGACCCGGGTGCTCGCAAAAACGGCGAGACTGGTGCGCGAGGTGCGACTCGCCCACAAATATGGCATTGCAATCTCGGCACCCGAGGTGCAGTGGAACGCGACAGTGACCCGGGTGCGCGCAACCGTGGACAAGGTTCGGTCGCTGAAGGACGAGCCCGGACGTTTCTCGGCGTTAGGGATTGAACTCATCCTTGATGGCAGGGCACGGTTTGTCGACACCACGACGCTTGCGCTTGACAGTGGGCGACGCATCACGGGTGATTCGGTGATTATTGCTGTCGGTGGGCACTCGCGGCGTCTGCCGATTCCGGGTGCTGAACTCGCGACCGTGCCCGAGCATGTGCTCGATTTGCCCTCCCTTCCCCGCCGCATCGCGATTATCGGTGCCGGCAACACCGGCGCTCAGCTGGTCACTGTTTTCAGTGCCTTTGGCTCTCAGGTGGCGTTGCTGGATGTCGCGCCCAGAATTCTGGCGGCATCGGACAGCGATATTTCTGCCGCCGTTTCTACCGCGTTCGTGGAACAGGGTGTCGCGGTGCATACGGGCTTGGACGGTGTGGAAAGTTTGACACGATCCGCAGACGGCTCGATCATGCTTACCTGGCGCTCGGGCGGGGAGCCGGTGTCTGCTGACTTCGATGCCGTCGTCATGGCCACGGGTTGGCCGGCGGATGTTGATGACCTTGGATTGGAGAACGCCGGGATCACGGTCGTGCGTTCGTCAATTCCCGTCGACCAGTATTTTCGCAGCGCTGTGCCACATATTTACGCCGTGGGGGATGCCAATGGTCGCGACATGCTCGTGCAGGCCGCACATTTTGAGGGTGAAGCGGCCGCAGAAAATGCGGTGCTTGATGCCAACCGTCGCACACCCCACCACTTGCTTCCCGCCGGAGGTTTTACGGACCCGGATTATGCTGGCGTCGGGCTGACAGAGGAACAGGCTCGACAGCGTGACCGCCACTGTGTGGTCGCTACGGTGCCGTATACCGAGCTCGATCGTGCGGTAATCGATGACCGGGCCCGCGGTTTTTTGAAACTGATTGCTGATCGTCGACGGGAGCTGATCTTGGGAGCGCACGCCGTCGGTGAAAATGCTATCGAGGTCGTTCAATCCGTCACTACGGCGATGGCGGCAGGCATTGATGTCTCGACACTCGCCGGGGTGAAGTTTGCGTACCCGACCTACAGTGCGGTCATCGGACTTGCGGCTCGCGCGCTGCTGGCGGAACGCGCGCCGCTCGCGGAGCACTCGGAGGTGCATACGAGTTCACCGGCCGCGAACTGACGGGT
The DNA here is from genome assembly GCF_006788895.1 of Rhodoglobus vestalii. Taxonomy (NCBI): domain Bacteria; kingdom Bacillati; phylum Actinomycetota; class Actinomycetes; order Micrococcales; family Microbacteriaceae; genus Rhodoglobus; species Rhodoglobus vestalii. Next base: position 1,136,770 of record NZ_VFRA01000001.1, on the reverse strand, counting down.
ATCGCCTCCCAGTTGCCGAGCGTACGATCGGCACATGACTGAGAAGCAGCCGTTCGATCTCGTTGCCACCGAGGGCACAATCGAGGTGCGCCGATACCCCGAGCACGTTGTTGCCGAGACAGAGGTGTCCGCTGATTTCGAGGATGCCGGAAACCGTGCGTTCCGCTTTCTTTTCGGCTACATCTCCGGTGACAACACCGCGCAGCAGTCAATCGATATGACCTCCCCGGTAGTTCAGGCAAAGTCCCAACGAGTCGCTATGACGGCACCCGTGGTGCAAACTGGCGCCGGCGGCAACTACACGGTCGCTTTCGTGCTCCCGGCATCCTTCGATGAAGCGTCGGCACCCCTCCCAACTCGCAGCGAGGTGTCGCTGCGCACAGTGCCCGCGAGGCTTGTGGCTGCGATGAGATTCACGGGCCGCTGGAGCAAGTCGTCTTTCGACAAGCACGTCACCCGGTTGCTATCCGGGGTGACGGATGCTGGGCTCACCACCATCGGTGAACCCTGGTTCGCACGCTTCGACCCACCCCTCACGCCCTCATTTCTCCGCCATAACGAGGTGCTTGTTGAGGTCGCTGAGAACCCCACCAAATAGGGAGGCATTCGCCGAAGCGAAGAGCATCATTGCGGGCATGCCCGGGTTTCGGGCATCCCCCGAGTATCAGCAGTGGCAGGCATTGCTGCACGATTTTTATGAACCGTTCCCCGTCGTTGAATACGTCGATGAGGTCACGCGGGTGCCAAAAGGTAGCTGACTCAACCCCCGGCTTCACTTCGGCCAGCCGACGACATGGCATACAGGTTGGCGGCGTAGCGTGAATAGTGGATGCACTGCTGACGCTCTCGCGAAGTTCACACTCCGCGGCAGCCGACGGGGCACCGCAACCGCCAGGAGGCGACCATGCACGTCATCGTCAATACCGATAACAACATCACCCTCAGCGAAGACTCGACCGCCGAGATCGTGTCTTCGGTCGAAAGCAAGCTCTCGCATTTCAGTTCCCACCTGACCCGGGTTGAGGTGCACTTGAGCGACGAGAGCGCCGGTCGCAGCACAGGTGACGACATCCGTTGCCAACTTGAGGCCCGCCCCGAGGGCAAAAATCCTGAACTCGCGAGCGATAACGCATCAACTGTCGAAACCGCGGTCAATGGTGCCATTCGAAAGATGCGACACGTGCTCGACACAGCGTTTGGGCGCGCCGACCAGCACAAGGGCGACAGCTCGATGGGTGGAGTCGAGCCCCGCTAGGCGGCAGCGTTCGTCACAAGAGAGCGCAGTAGTCCCGGACTCGCGCGCTTCCCGAGGTCGCGAGTGCGAGCCGCGAACCGCCGAGGGTGATCGAGCAGAGAAGAGCCGAGCGATCCACAGCAGGGCGAACTCTTTGGAACTCATCGCCAGTCGCCGCAATCAGTACCATTGCAATTGCAGTCCAGCGAAAGAGGCGGCGCGATGCCAGAGCAGTACGCAACAGGCGACCACTACACCGGCGGAGAGCCGTTGCGAATAGTCGCATCCCTGCCGGTCGCCATCACGCCGGGATTGGTGCTCCGATGACCGCTACGACACCTCGATACCTCGACGAAGCCGCGGTGCGTGCCGCCATCAGCCCGGCGCAAGCGGTCGATGCGGTACAGGACGCGCTCCGTGCGGGCTTCGATCCCGGGATGGATCATGCTCGCGTATTCGAGAGACTCACCCGGGGGCAGTTCTTGCTGATGCCGTCGGAAGTGGGCCCGCACGCCGGCATCAAGGTGCTCACCGTCAGCCCCAACAACCCGGGTCACGGATTGCCGCGCATTCAGGGGCTCTACATTTTGTTCGACGCCGAAACGCTCTCGCCGACACTTCTGCTGGATGGCGCCGCTCTCACGAGCATCCGCACGCCGGCTGTCTCCTTCGCTGCCACAGCGACGGCACTTCTGCGGTCGCCTGATCCTCTCGATGTCGTCATTTTTGGGGCCGGCCCGCAAGCGACAGAACACTTGGCCACGCTTCGAGCAGTTCTCGGCGAACAGCGGTCGATTGCATCCGTGACTGTCGTCGCTCGCACTGCTCGAATTGTCGACATCGCCCAGGCACGAGTTGTCGAAGCGGGCAGCACCGAGGCCTCCGAAGCGGTCGCGATCGCCGGGCTCATCGTGTGTGCAACGACCGCCCGCACTCCAGTGTTCGACTCCACCACCGTGCGGTCGGATGTCGTTGTCGTTGCGGTTGGTTCCCATGAGCCGAATGCTCGTGAGCTTGACGGTGCGCTCATGGCCCGGGCGCAAGTGGTCGTGGAAGATGTCCTCACCGCGGTGCGGGAAAGCGGCGACGTGGTTATGGCGATCGACGAAGGGGCGCTCACTTCTGATGACCTCATCCCGGTGGCCGATGTCGTTCGCGGCACAGTGCAGCTCGATGCTGAAAGGCCCATCGTGTTTAAGAGTTCGGGTATGAGTTGGGAAGACCTAGCCATCGCATCCGCGATCGCATCCGCCACCGGTCGCACCGCCGACGCAGCCTAGCGCGGAGTCGTCCCAGGAACGCCGACGAAAATCCGTTCCGACGTTGCTATTTCTTGGCTCATTCCCGCACAGTGGCCGGTAACCGGCGACAATGGATAGATACCGCTCATCGTTGAAAGGCTTATTTATGGAACTCTTCGCCACCGGCGGAACCGTCCTCCTGATCGGAATCGGGGTGGTGGTAGTTGTTGTACTGCTGCTCATCCTTCTCCTGATCGCGCGGGCATGGTTTAAGGTCGCCCGCGCCGACGAAGCGCTCGTCGTCTCCGGTCGTTCCCAGAAAGATTCCAGTGGGCGCGATTCGGCGGTCACTGTCATTGTTAATGGCAAGGCTCTGGTCAACCCGATCACGCAGCGCCACGAAACGATTTCGCTTCGCTCGCGTCAGGTCTCGATGACCGCAGAAGCCCAGTCGGCCGACAACGTCACCCTTCAGGTTGAGGCTGTCGCCATTGTGAAGATTGGGTCAGAACCCGACCTCGTGCGTCGTGCCGCAGAGCGTTTCGCGTCGCAGGATGCGGCCATCGAGCAGTTCACAACAGAGCAGCTTGAGGGTGCCCTCCGTGGTGTCGTCGCAACGCTGTCCGTTGTTGAGCTGATGCGGGAGCGCAAGAAATTCTCTGACCAGATCGCTACCGACGTTTCGACCGAACTTTCGGAGCAGGGCCTCATCCTTGACTCATTCCAGATCAAGGGCATCGGTGACAAGGTTGGCTACATCCAGTCACTCGGTACGCCGCAGATTGAGTCCAAGCGTCGCGAGGCAGAGCTGGCCACCGCTGACGCGAACCGCGAAATCTCTAAGCGCAACATCACCGTCGCTGAGGCGAACCTGATCGAGCAGACCGCGCTCGACAAGAACACCGCAGACTCGAAGGCTGAGGTTGGTAAAGCAAACGCGGAAGCCGAGCAGGCAGAAGCACTCGCTCGCGCCACGGCCGAGCAGGGAGTTCTCCAGCAGCGTGCCGAGAACCGTCAGGCCGAACTCGATGCTGACGTAAAGCGGCTTGCTGACGCAAACCTGTACAAGGCGCAAAAAGATGCGGACTCCGACGCCTACCGCCTCGTCAAGGGTGCAGAAGCTCAAGCCCAGATCGCGGCCGTCGAAGCTGAGGCTGTGCGCGTTCGTGCCGCCGCCGATGCCGATGCAACCCGTCTCGCCGGTGAAGCAAAAGCAGCAAGCATTGAGGCAGAAGCTGGCGCGCTCGCGAAGCACCAAGAAGCACTCCTCGCCCAGCGCGCCCTCGAGGCACTTCCGCTCGTCATGGAGCAGTGGGCCAAGGGTTACGGCCAGATCGGCTCCGTCACCGTCATCGGTGGCAACGGATCCAGTGCGGCTGACACCATCGGCAACGAGAGCGCGATCGCATTGCGCAGCTCGTTCGAGTCGATCAAGGCCGCTACCGGACTCGACCTTGCCTCCCTCATCCAGGGTCGCGCAGTCGGTCAAGCAGTCGGCGAAGGCGCTCGCGGCAGCAGTTCAGAAAGTTCAGTGGATGCCGGACTTGCGCACTTTGCCGACAGCGGTTTCGGCTCTGCTGCAAAATCGTCGTCACCAGCAGAAGACCCCGCCACTGACGACCCCGCCGCTGACGACTCCTCAGGCGTTGAGGGCGACAGCGCTCAGTAGCAGGGTCATTCGTGGTCGGGTTTCTCTGTAGAGGGCCCGGCCACGAACTCTAATCGTCGTCGCCGACGAGCTCTGAGCCCTCAGGGTACTTCTCGACCTGGGGTCGTCGCGCGATAAAGATGATGCTCGCGATAAGTCCGCCCCAGACGAGTACGGCGGCGACAAGGAAGAATGCAAACGCGATGCCGGTCATTTCTTGAGCTCCTTCAGTGCTTCGGCGCTGGGCCACGCAGTGAAATCGTCGGGGTCATGCCTCCACCGCAAAGCCGTCATAGTGATCGCTCCGACCAGTATGACCGCGACTGTGCCCCAGCCTGCGACCGCCAAATACCACAGCGGGTACCCTTCATAGCCTTCGGTCACGAGCACAATAATTCGCTGGATGAGCATATAGAGCAGCACAATCGGGGCGAGCACGCCGACGAGTAACTGCCAAATACGGCCCACCTTAAAGGTGGAGACGGCGTTGAGGTGTGCTGCAAGCTCGGGGCCCTTGCGGAACACCCAGATCACAAGGATTGTGGAGGCGATTGCGGCGACGACGATTCCGATGTTATTCGCCCACTGGTCGACAGTGTCGAGAGTGATGAGGCCGGTGGTCGTCGAGAAGAGCAGCACCGAGACAACGGCGAGCACGATACCGACACGCAGCGATGCCTGACGCGCGCTCAGGCCGAATTTGTCTTGGAACGCGGATGACACCACCTGCAACACGGACAAAAGTGAGGTGAATCCTGCCATCACAAGCGAGCCAAAGAAGAGTGCGCCAAACAGTGCACCCCCTGGCATTTCGGAGACGATCGCGGGGAAGGTGATGAACGAGAGACCAACGCCGGTGAGCCCCTCAAGTTCATCAATGCCGACACCCTGCTGGAACGCGAAGAAGCCGAGGGTGGCGAACACACCGATGCCGGCGATGATCTCGAACGATGAGTTCGCGAACGCAACAACCAGCGCGGGGGCGGTGACGTTGGCGCGACGTGCTCGGTACGAGGAGTAGGTGATCATAATGCCGAACGCGATCGACAGTGAGAAGAAGATCTGGCTGTAGGCGGCGATCCACACACTGGGGTTGCCGAGGGCTGCCCAGTCGGGCGTGAAGAGAGCGTTGAGGCCGTCCATGGCGCCATCCAAGAACAGCGCACGTACTACCAAGATCAGGAAGGCGACAACCAGCAGGGGCAGAAAGATCACGTTGGCGCGCTGCACTCCCTTGGCGATGCCGGAACCGAGCACGACCAACACGAGCACCCAGACCAGCACAAGCGGAATCAGCACGGCGGGAACGAACTGCGCGCTGAATCCTGGGTCGCTTACCTGAAGAAACTCATTCTGAAAGAACCCGGCAGTGTCGTCACCCCAGCGCAGATCGAAGCTGAAGGTGAAATAGCTGGCTGCCCAGGCCACGACGGCCGCGTAGTACACGGCGATGACGATGCAGATCCACACTTGGAACCAGCCAAGCGATTCAAGCCATTTGCCGGCTTTGCCACCGAGGCGACGGAAGGCGGTGGGGGAGGAACCACGAAAGCGGTGACCAATCGCATAGTCGAGGAACAGGATCGGGATGCCGGCAGTAACCAGTGCGATCAGGTAGGGAATCAGAAATGCTCCGCCACCATTCTCATAGGCCACTCCGGGGAAGCGCCAGATGTTGCCCAGGCCCACGGCTGAGCCGATGGCCGAGAGGATGAAGCCTAGCTGGCCACTCCACTGTTCTCGTGGCCGCGATGCAACTGATCCGTGGTGCTCTGCCAAGGTCGCTCCTCGTGTCTTTGTTTATGTCTGCGGGGCAGCCATCCATTGCCTGATTGTTGCCCGATTCCTGTGTTCACGTTAACACTGACTCTCGCCAGACTTCGCACGGTGTCCAGACGCATCGGGCTTAAACCACAAACTACGGCGGGACGTAGATTTACAACAGGGTGCGGCCAACATACAATCGGAGGATGGCCAGCACGACGCAATCCACTTTTCTCCGCGGCAGTCGAAGAGCATTCATTACCGCTCTCACCGCTCTTACCGGGCTCACCGTATTCGGGCTTACCGGGTGCACGATCGCCTCGGATGCTGGTGCGCTGCCCGACCCTGCCGACGACCGCCCCGTCGTTCTCACGACCTTTACGGTGCTGGCAGATATGGCAGAGAATGTGGCTGGCGATAAACTGCGGGTGGAGTCGATCACCAAGGTTGGTGCCGAAATTCATGGCTATGAACCCACACCCGGTGACATAGCGAAAGCTGCTGAAGCCGATCTCATTCTTGACAATGGGCTCAATCTTGAGGCTTGGTTCGCACAGTTCGTTGGGGGGCTTGATGTTCCCCATGTTGTCGTCTCTGAAGGGGTGGAGACGATCACCATTGCTGAAGATGCCTACAAGGGTTTGCCCAATCCGCACGCCTGGATGAGCCCCGTTAATGGGCAGATTTATGTTGACAATATGGTGACCGCGTTCAGCGAACTCGACCCCGATAATGCGGCAACCTACGAGACCAATGGTGATGCCTACAAACAGGAACTCCAGGCGGTAAGTGATGAGCTCACCGCAGAATTGGCAACGCTCACGCCCTCGCAGCGGGCGCTCACCACCTGTGAAGGAGCGTTCTCCTATCTGGCTCGGGATGCCGGCCTCACCGAGCACTATCTGTGGGCGGTCAATGCCGAGCAGCAGGCGACCCCGCGGCAAATCGCCAGCGTCATTGAGGTCGTCCGCGAGCGGAATATCCCTGCAGTGTTCTGCGAATCCACGGTCTCCGACCGCGCGATGCAGCAGGTCGTTGAGGCCACCGGCACGCGCTTTGGGGGAACCCTCTATGTGGACTCCCTCTCGCAAGCCGATGGTCCCGTTCCGTCATACCTTGAGCTTCTGCGGTATGACGCCCAAGTTATTATTTCTGGGCTCACCGGCGAGGGCTCGTAGTGCCTTCGCGGCCGGGACCGGGGTTGGGGCCGACGGGGGGTGAACCGCGCGGCGGTGCTGCGGCATCCGTTCCCGCTATTGCTGTGGAGAACGTCACGGTCCATTACGGTGACGTTCGTGCTCTCGACGCTGTCAATTTCTCAATCGCTCCCGGCCGCATTTGTGGGCTGATTGGCATGAATGGTTCGGGCAAGTCGACGCTGTTCAGAACCATCACCGGCATGATTCGGCCGGATCGTGGAACCGTCACTCTGGGCGGTATGACCCCGGCTCGTGCGCGCTCGGCGGGAGCTATTGGATATGTTCCGCAGAGTGAAGAAGTGGATTGGGCCTTCCCGATTTCGGTGAGAGATGTGGTCATGATGGGCCGTTATGGCCACATGGGGCCCACGCGGCGGGCTCGAGCGGCTGACCGTGCCGCGGTAGCCGAAGCTCTGGAACGCGTGGAACTCACTGATCTCGCCGACCGCCAGATTGGTCAACTCTCTGGCGGCCAAAAGAAGCGCGCTTTCGTTGCCCGTGGCATTGCTCAGGGCGCCGAGATTCTCTTGCTCGATGAACCATTCGCGGGGGTCGATAAGCGCTCAGAGGCGACCATCACAGCACTGTTGCGGCAACTGGCGGATGACGGGGCGACCGTGTTCGTTTCTACTCACGATCTCAACGCGCTGCCTGCGCTCGCGGATGAGGCGATCCTGCTGATGCGTTCGGTGATCATGCACTCTACGCCCACCGAAATCCTCAAGCCGACGAATCTTGCGCGAGCGTTTGGGCTGGACGTTCTCAACCCGGGAACTGCACCGTGAACCCGCTCGATTTTCTGATTGAACCACTCAGCTATGAGTTCATGGTTCGTGCGATGGCCACGAGTGTTATCGCCGCCATCGTCTGTGCCGTTCTCTCGTGCTGGCTTGTGCTCGTGGGGTGGTCGCTGATGGGGGATGCGGTGTCGCACGCCGTGCTTCCCGGGGTGGTGCTCGCCTATGTGGTGGGTGCGCCGTTTGCGCTCGGGGCCATCGTCTTCGGGTTTCTGGCCGTCGCGCTGATCGGCATCATCAGAAATACCAGCCGAATTAAGGAGGATGCCGTAATCGGCATTGTTTTTACGACGCTTTTTGCACTCGGGCTGGTCTTGATTTCGGTGACCCCATCGCAGACGGATCTGAACCACATCATCTTCGGCAACCTGCTCGGGGTTTCGTCTGCCGAACTTCTTCAGGTGATCATTTTGGGTGCGGTGACGTTCAGCATCCTGATTTTCAAGAGACGGGACTTCACCCTCTACGCGTTCGATGCGGTCCACGCTCATGCGATTGGGCTGAATCCGAAGGTCTTGGGGGCGGCGCTTCTGGGGCTTATCGCACTCACTTCGGTGGTGGCGTTGCAGGCGGTCGGGGTGATTCTGGTGGTGGCCATGCTGATCATTCCTGGCGCCACCGCGTACTTGCTGACCGATCGTTTTTCGCGGATGCTCGTGCTTGCCCCCACGATCTCGGCGTTCTGTGCGGTTGCGGGGCTCTACTTGAGTTATTACCTCGATACATCATCGGGCGGAATGATTGTGCTCGCTGAGGGTGCGGTGTTTGCGCTGGTGTACCTCTTTAGCCCGACGCAGGGTGTTATCGGCAAGTACCTCACGAGTCGTCGGCGGCGGCAGACAGTCTCTAAATAATAGGTTAGCCTTACCTAATTAGAATGAGACCCGTCGGATGGAACGAAAGTACTCAGCACACGATGACGATCACCCACACCGAAACCAAAGCCCTGAACCTTGCTCGCGGTTCAGACCAGCACACCGCACTCATCACCGACGATGGCGATCTAAGCTACGACGATCTTCGCGAGCGCGTCGCCGCTCGACGAGACGAACTGGGGGCCACCCGCAGGCTAGTGCTGATCGAAGCATCCGCAGCACTGGAGCCGGTCGTCACGTACCTCGCATCCCTGGAAGCCGGGCATCCGGTGTTGCTGGTTGAACCCACAGTGCAGGCCTCCGATGGTGGCCCATCATCCGATTTCGAGCCCATCATCAACCGTGCTGACGCCCTCATCGACCGCTTCGATCCCGACGTCATTGCACGCGTTGACAACAACCAGTGGATGCTGCACGAAGCACGCCCGGGAACGCGGCATGAGCTTCATCCTGACCTTGCCATGCTCGCCAGCACCTCCGGATCAACAGGGTCACCCAAAGTGGTGCGTCTTTCCCGAGAAAATGTGCTGTCGAATGCTTCCGCAATCTCTGAGTACCTCGAGCTTGGCGCCCACGATCGGGCTATAACTACACTGCCGCTGCACTACTGCTACGGGTTATCGGTGCTCAATAGCCACCTCGTTGCCGGCGCATCGGTGCGCTTGACGTCACGTTCGGTGGTTGAGGCCGAGCTATGGGATGACTTCGAGGCGGTGCAGGCGACATCGTTTGCGGGAGTTCCGTACACCTTTGAGCTGCTCGAAAAGACTGAGTTCCTGTCGCGCGAGCTGCCGTCGCTGCGCTATGTCACCCAGGCGGGAGGAAGACTCGATCCCGAACGGGCCCGCAAATTCATTCAGCTGGGCCGCCATCGTGGATTCGACTTCATCACTATGTATGGGCAGACAGAGGCAACGGCACGAATGGCTTATGTGCCGAGTGACCTGGCGGAAACCGCTGTGGGCACTATCGGCGTGCCCATCCCCGGGGGGCAGTTTCGCATCGACTCACCGCCATCGTCGGATGTTGGTGAACTTGTCTACACCGGGCCCAACGTGATGATGGGCTACGGACACGGTACCCAAGATCTCGCGTTGGGTGTCAGCACAACAGAGCTTCGTACCGGAGATCTTGCTCGACAGCGCGACGATGGGCTCTACGAAATTGTGGGGCGCAGCAATCGCCTTGCCAAGATTTACGGACTCCGCATCGATCTCGATCATGTCGAGCAGCAACTCGACGCTGTTGGCCTCAGTGTGAAAGCGGTCAGTAGCGCCGAACGGCTGAAGCTCTTTGTGACCACGGAACGAAAATGCGCACCGGTCGCCGACTATGCAACCTCACAGTGGGGCTTACCCGCTCATTCTGTGGAGGTGCATGTGGTCGCTGAGTTCCCGCGCACTCCCAGCGGCAAAACTGACACGGTTGCCCTGCTGCGTTTCGCCAATAGCCGCAGCGCTGCGTTCGCCAGCCCCGCCGCAGACCACACCGCCGAGACTCTGAGAGCGCGCATCGCCCACCTCTTGGGAACTCCGCACGCCGTCATCGGTGACTCGTTTGCCGATCTCGGGGGCGACTCACTGAGCTATGTTGAAGTTTCACTGCACTTGGAAGAGTTGGTGGGGGTGCTGCCGCGCACCTGGCCCACAATGTCGATGGTCGAGCTCGCGGAGTATGGTGCTCAACGCCGGGCGGTACCGAGTAGGGAGATTCCGCGTTCGCGACGCCGATTGACTCGCATCGAAGTTCCCATTGTGCTCCGCGCGGTGGCGATCGTGCTCATCGTCGCGACCCACGGCGATCTCTTCTTTTTGCAGGGCGGTGCCCATCTCTTGTTGGTGATCGCCGGTTATAACCTGGCACGTTTTCACCTCACGAATCGGTCTGATCGACTACGCACCCGGGCCATGCTTGCCAGCGTTGCCTCGCTCGCGATCCCCGCGATTGTCTGGATTGGTTGTGTGACGCTCGTGGCTAGTGCGTACGCCACCGCCACGGTCTTCTTGGTCAACAACTTCGTAGGCAGCCCGCAGTGGACCTCCGAGTGGCGCTACTGGTTTCTCGAAGCGATGCTCTGGTCAATCCTGCTGGTCGTAGTACTTCTTGCCATCCCCGCGGTGCGCCGGTGGGAGCGGCGATGGCCGTTTGCGTTCGCACTCGCGATCTTGGCACTGACGCTCGTGGTTAGAACGGTTGCTCTGGGGGGAGTTCACGCGGAGGGCACCGAAATGTATGCGCTCTCGACGGTCGCGTGGTGCATCGCGTTGGGATGGGTGATCGCGCGGATCGCCACGAGAACGCAGCGCCTGCTCGTGTCGGCACTCAGCGTTGTGTGTGTGATCAGTTTCTTCGGGCAACCCCTGCGTGCGGCGATCGTCATCGGCGGTGTGCTGCTGTTGCTGTGGGTCACGTCACTTCCCGCCCCGCGCTGGCTGGTGGGAATCATTGCGACGCTCGCCGGCGCTTCCTTCTTCACCTACCTCACGCACTGGCAGGTTTACCCGGGCATCGAAACGTACTCGCCACTACTGGCAACGCTTGCCTCACTTGTCGTGGGGCTTCTGGTGTGGAAGTTTTACACCTTTATCGTGAGTCGCGCGCGCACCCTGGTCAGGAAAGCGACGACGGATAGAGCACAGCGCCACCATCAACCTCTAGGCCTATGACGGCACCCACTACTAGCGACTGCGTCTGACGGGTAGGAACGCTGAGCGAGATCGCGGTCGGGTGTGAGCCTTCCGTCACCAGAGACACCACAGCGGTGGGACCCATCTGGCGCAGACCAGTCACCGCCGCACTGCAGTGGGAGTGCGTGTCAGACAGCGAAACCTGGGCCGGGCGGATCATTGCTGCCACCGATGCTGCCCCTGTCGCGTGGTCGTGTCGTACTCTCAGCACGCCCAAAGGGGTCTCGACATCGCTGCCTTTTCGTGCAGCCGGCAGTAGCACGGCGCAGCCCAAGAGAGCGGCAACGTCAGCAGAAACTGGGTCGCTGAACACGGTCTCAGGAGATCCTGATTGCGGGAGCGCCCCCGTGATCATTACGGCGACCCCATCACCGAAGGAGAGGGCTTCTTCCTGATCGTGGGTCACCAGCACGGTGGTGGTGCCGCTGCGTTCCAGCGCGGTGATCACGGCCGCCCGTGTTTGTCCACGCAATCCGGTATCGAGCGCGCTGAATGGCTCATCGAGCAGCACCACCTCGGGCCGGGGTGCGAGGGCGCGGGCGAGAGCAACCCGCTGCTGCTGACCACCTGAAAGCTGGTGGGGATAGCGTGCGCCGAGACTCTCATCGAGCGAGGCCAGTTTCATCACTTCACCGATGCGCTCAATTCGCCCGGCGCGGGGCAGACCGAACCCAATGTTCGCGACGACCGATAGGTGGGGAAAGAGTGCACCATCCTGAGCCACATATCCGATACCTCGTCGGTGTGCTGGCACGCTGTGCCCGGGGGCGGCGATGATGCGGTCGCCCAGAGAGATCTCGCCCGAATCCGGCTTAATGAAGCCTGCAATAAGACGCAGAAGTGTCGTCTTGCCGCATCCCGAAGACCCGACGATGGCTGTGCGTGACCCCTGGGGCACGTCGAGAGAGACGTTGGTCACAACGGGCGTTGTGCCGAACGATTTTCCGACATTGTTGATGCTGAGCTTCACCGTGCTTTACTCCCGGTCTGCGCAAAAAGTAGAGCCACAGCGGGAATCGAGAGTAGCACCAGCGTGATGGCGTAGGGGGCTGCACCGGGGTAGTCGATGGATGAGGCGGCCGACCAGAACTGGGTCGCGAGCGTTCGCGTGCCGGTGGGTGCGAGCAAGAGTGTGGCGGTCAATTCGTTGGCTGCTCCCAGCGCGACAAGGGCACCGGCTGCCGCTATCGCGGGAAGCAGCAATGGGAGTGTTACTCGCAACCGTGCCAGTAGCGGTGGGGTTCCCAGCGCACGGGCTGCTTCTTCCAGTGACTCTGGCACCTGAGCCAATCCGGCACGGAGGGTCACCAGCGCCCGCGGGAGGAAGATGATGACGTAGGCCGCCGTTACGGTTGCCGCGGTCTGGTAAATCGCCGGCGCAACATTGAGCGTCACCGTGACCAATGCCAGCGCCACAATGATTGCGGGAAGGCTGCTGGCGATTGAGTAGCCGCCTTCGAGAGTTTTGCTGAGGCGTGATGGGTGCCGTGTCGCGAGCCACGCTATCGGGAGTGCGACGAGAACCGCCCCCACTGCACCACTGAGCGAGAGTAGAGAGGTGTCTACGAGCGCGCGCCAGAGGCCGTCGAGCATGTCGGGTTTCGCGGCGAAAGACCACCGGATGACGCTGGCCATGGGAACGACTGTGGCCAGCGCGCCCAGGGCGGTGACGGAGAGGATCGCGACCGGGGTGAACCTTCCCAGGGCGATGGGCTGGGCTTGGGTGGCGCTACTCGATCCAACGTAAGCGTAGCGGGCGCGTCCGCGCGCGGTGGCTTCGATGGCCAGCACGATGATGCTCAGCAGTGCGAGAACGATACCGAGTGAGGCCGCTGAGGGCCCGGCAAATGTTGACTGGTAGGCGACAACGATTGCGGTCGTGAAGGTGTCGAACCGGATGAAGGCGAAGGCGCCGTATTCTGCCAGGAGGTGGAGTGCAACGATGAGACCCCCACCCAGAATGGCTAGGCGAAGCTGGGGGATGACGACCCTGAGGAGAATTGCCCCCTCGGTGAGCCCTAACGATCGTGCGCTTTCTTCGAGGCTGGGATTGAGGCCCCGCAGGGTGGCGAGGGCGGGGAGGTAGACCAGCGGATAGTAGGCAAGTGTTGCGACAAGGAGCCCACCGCCGAGTCCCTGAATGGAGGGCACGATGCTCGCCCATCCGTAGCTGCTGACGAAGGAGGGGATGGCCAGGGGTGCGACACACAGCACTGCGAAGAAGCGTCTGCCGGGCAGGTCGGTGCGTTCGACGAGCCACGCACTTCCGACTCCGAGCACGATGGTGAGTGGGACCGCCAGGAGAACGATCAGGACGGTATTGGTGAGGAGTTCACCTACCCGAGGTCGCAGTAGTAGTGCCCCGAGTTCATCGAGACCGATCCGCGCGGTGGCTTCAATTACGTAGCCGACCGGTATCAGCATCCCGATAGCGAGTACCACAACGACAACGAGCAGTCCCGGTGAGGGCGGTGTCGTTGTCGTTGTGGATGCTCGCGTAGCGCGTGACGTTCGTGTCACGCGCGATGCTGTCAGAGGAGGCCCGCTTGCATCATGAGTTTGAGCACTTCAGGACTATTCAGTGATGATGGGTCGACGACGGGGGCGTTGAGTGAATCGAGTGCCGGTAGGGGATCTCTTGCATCAACTTCGCTGCCGACCGGATATTCGAAGCTGTAGCCTTCGCCGAGAATCTTTTGACCGTCGGCGCCGGCGAGAAACGCGAGAAACTGTTGTGCTTTGTCGGCGTTATCGCTTGATGCCAGCACGCCGCCACCAGAGACGCTGACGAACGCTCCGGGATCTTCATTGCCAAAGTAGTGCAGCTTTGTGTTGCCACTGTTTTCTCCCTCAGCATCGGAGTCGCGGAACCAGTAGTAGTGATAGATGATGCCCCCTGCTACTTCGCCGGCATTTACGGCCTTCATGGTCACAATGTTGTTGCGGTAGATCGTGGCGTTTTCTTTCATTCCCTCTAGCCACTCGGCGGTAGCTTCAGTGCCTTGGGTCTCCAGAATTGCGGAGACTATCGCTTGAAAATCTGCGCCAGCGGGTGCTCCACCCCAGCTGCCCATCCATTCAGGATTCTGCAGATCGAGGATGGATGTGGGGAGTTCGGATTCGTAAAGCAGTTCGGGGTTGTAGACGAAAACGGTGGAGCGCGCGGCAATACCGGTCCACATTCCACTGGCGGGCCGGTACTGTTCGGGAACCAGTGCAAGGGTTTCGGCATCTACCGGTGCGAAAAGCCCCTCATTTTCGACCAGTGACATGGCGGGTGAGTTCTCAGTGAGAAACACATCAGCACGGGATGCTTCACCCTCTGCCACCAGCTGATTGCCGAGCTCGCTGTCGCCGCCATTACGCAGCACTACTTCGATTCCGGTCTGAGCGGTAAATTCCTCCACCCATTCTTCAGTGAGCTGTTCGTGCTGGGCGTTATAGACCACGAGTGCTTCATCGCTAGCTTCTGCGACCACATCCTCAGTGCTAGCGCTGTCGCTACCGCCGGCAGCGCATCCGCTCAGCAGTAGGCCTGTTGCGGCGATGGTCGCGGTGATCGTCAGCAGTTTTCTCACGGATGAAGCCCCTCAGTGTTCGATGTTAGATAAGGCTATCCTAACTAACAGTGGGGTGCTATCCAGGGAATCGTTTCACAGGACAACGGCATCAATCACAGTGCCGCCCGAAACATACAGCGCGGCGCTCGCAGCGCGCCCGAGAGAAACGGGGGACGTCTGTGCCGCGACGCTCACGCTGAGGGCATCCGAGTAGGGCTCGCCGGCGGCGATACTCAAGCGCGCGTCGACAACAATCCCACACTCTTCGAAATATTTGAGCAGCGCCGGGTCACCGTCAGAGATTCGCTCCACGACCACGGTGCTACCGGGGGCGACTCTGCTCAGTTGCACGGCATCCGGCATCATCACGACACCATCTGCGCTCGGGATGGGGTCTCCGTGGGGGTCGCGGGTGGGGTGTTCTAAGAACGCATCCATGCGCTCAACCATGAAATCTGACACCGCATGTTCGAGGTTCTCGGCCTCATCATGCACCTGATCCCAGGTGTAGCCAAGAACGCTCACAAGAAAGGATTCGATGAGGCGGTGGCGGCGCACCATCGCGACAGCGTGTGCCCGACCGGTGGCGGTGAGTGCGATTGAGGCGTAGGGGGCGTGATCAATAAAGCCCTGTTCGGTGAGGCGGCGCACGGCATCCGAGACGCTGGAGAGGGTGAATCCGGTTCGTTCGGCAATCACGGTTGCCGTGACCGGGGCATCTGACCACTCGGTGAGGGTCCACACCGTTTTGAGATAGTTCTGGGCGCTGGCAGATAGTTGCGTGACCGACATGCGCCCAGTCTAAAGCCGAAGATTCAACTACGGGTGGGCGTAGTTGTTGGGAGGTGCTGTACTCAGGATGCGGCGGCAGCTTTCACGGCGTCGTACGCTTCGAGGGCTTCCCGGCGAGTTTCGCGCAGGTCGACGATCGGCTCCGGGTAGTCGGCGGTGCCCAACTCCGGAACCCAGCGGGCAACGTATTCGCCGGCGGGGTCGAACTTGTTTTGTTGCAGCACCGGGTTGAAGACACGAAAGTAGGGGGCGGCATCCGCACCAGATCCGGCAACCCACTGCCAGTTGGCGGGATTGCTGGCGTCGTCAGCGTCGACGAGGGTGTCCCAGAACCACTGCTCTCCGGCGCGCCAGTCGATGAGCAGATTTTTGATCAGAAAGCTTGCCACGACCATGCGCACGCGATTGTGCATGGTGCCGGTGTGCCAGAGTTCGCGCATGCCTGCATCGACGAGGGGTACGCCGGTGCGGCCGCGCCGCCACGCTTCGACTTCGGCAACGCCCGCGGGTTCGTCGACGGCACCGATCTGGTCGACGGTGTAACCCCACGGGAATGCGTCAAAGGCGGGCCGGTAGTTGTCGACCGCAAGGCGCGGGTTGTCGAAGAGTTGGGTGGCCGAAAATTCGCGCCAGCCCACCTCACTCAAGAATTTTGCTGCATTCTTCAGCGCTGAGGTGGGCACCGTTTCTGCGCCGCTGCCGCGCAGACGATCCCAAATCTGGGTCGGACTGATCTCGCCAAACCGCAGGTGCGGACTGAGCCCGCTGGTGGCATCAACGGCGGGTTCGTCACGGCGGTGATAGTTGACGAGCCGTTCGATCACAAAGCTTTCGAGGCGATCGACTGCGCCGCCCTCACCGGGTGTCCACGTGTCGCGCAGTCCGCCAGCCCAGTCAGGGTGGGTCGGCAGCAGGCTCCACTCGGCGAGTTCGTCGCTGACGGGGGCAGCGTCTGGCCACCGCAGTTCGGTGCGCTTCGGCTGGGGCAGCAGGTCACGCACGGCCAGCTCTTGCGCTGCCCGCCAGTAGGGGGTGAACACTTTGTAGGCCTCGCCCTGACCGTTTCGCACGTGCCAGGGTTCGTGCAGCAGGTTTCCCGGGTGGCTCTCAACGGCGAGGCCCTGTTCGCGCAGGCTCGACTTGAGCCCGGCATCAATATCGCGGGCTGAGCTATAACGGCGGTTCCAGTGCACCGAGGCGGCGTCGAGCTCCTGCACCAGCGCGGGCAGAACTTGCGTTGCCGGGCCGCTTCGCAGGGTCAATTGGCCACCCAGTTTCTGCAGGGCGGCATCCAGGGCGGTAAGACTGTGGTGCAACCACCACTTGCTTGCCGATCCCAGTGGCCGGATGCCGTCGCCGGTTTCGTCGTGTACATAAACAACGACGAGTGGTCGGTTTTCGCTCGCGGCGGCAGTGAGCGCGGGGTTGTCGGCTAGTCGCAGGTCGTTTCGCAACCACACGATGGAGGGCCGGTTCTCGTTTCTACTCACGCCACTATTCTACGTTTTGCGGCTGACAGCGCGACCGGAGTCGGAGTCGGAACAGCAGCGCAAGGCCGGGTGGCATCAGCGGGGTGCAGGGATCGAGAATATACCGGTTAAATAGTTCGAGGGCCGGTTTCAGAGGCATGAAACCGACCCTCGCCCTTGCACCAAGAGTGTCCTGCAATCACATTCCGCAGTAGCTGCCACAGCAAACAACTTCTGCCCTATGAATGTATAACGGAAAGATAACGCTGTCTAGTTATCATTCCGTTATTTTCAAAAAATCTTTAAAAATGCCTATATTCAGCGGCACGTTGCTCGTAATCCTCTCGCAGGTCTCACTTTCGTTGACACCTGATCAGGGCAGGGCGACTAGTTGGCTGGCAACATTTTCTGAATGCCTTTTTCTTGATCTTTACCATCCGCTCGGGGATAACGATTCTCGCCGACCACCCAAGGCTGTACCTGCCCCGGCATTCCACTCCGGGCAAGGACTGGTTTCGCATCCAGAAGCCGATTCCCACTGACCCGTTATGTACGGCGAAGCAGGACTCCATCACCCTGCCCGACGGCGTAGGCCTCCCGGGTCGGCGCCATTCGATCGGTTTAGCTCGCCGGTGGCATCTCGGCATCGACACCCTCTGGCTCCTCAATGGGCTCATCTTTACGGTTCTCATTTTCGCCATCGGACAATGGATGCGTCTGGTCCCCATGAGCTGGAATGTCTCCGGCACTTTCGACACGGTTCCGTTGGATCAGTTCAGTATTCAGATAGCCCGAACGTTGCACTTCTTGGTGCTGTGCTGGTTCGTCATGTTCATCGTCGTGCATGTTGCGCTGGTCATGACCACCGGTGCTCTCCGCAATCTGAACCACATATACGTGTCGCGCGACGACGCCAGCTGGGTCGGTTTCGCAATCTTCGCGGTATCGATGGTGGTGATGATCGTTGCGTGGGTGGCTTCTACGCCACTGACCTACCGCTTCCTCCGGAAGGTTCAGAAAGCGGGCTACGCACTCATCGGGCCCGCACAGAAACTCTTTGAGCACATCGATGCGAAGCCCGGCCAGTACAGCGAGAAAGACATCTCTCCCTACTTCTGGCACAACGGCAAGTATCCGGAGACAGAAGAGTACAAGCAGTTGCAGGCTGGCGACTTCGCCGGCTACACGCTGCGCATTAATGGTCTCGTTGAGAACCCTGTCGACCTGAACCTAGAGCAGCTTCGTTCTTTTCCCACCACGAGCAATTCACGCAGCATTTGCGCATTCAAGGCTGGTCGGGCATCGCGAAGTCGGTGATCTTCTACTCCTTTGCTCTCGACCCGGACGGGGGAATCTACTACGACGCCCAGCCGCTTGAGCAGATGAGCTACCCCCTGACGATGTTGGCCTACGAGATGAATGATGATGACCTCTCGTTCCGTCACGGCGCCCCTCACCGCTTGCGCAATGAAGTGCAGTTGGGGTTCAAGCTGGTCAAGTGGATTAAGGGCATCGAGTTCGTCGAGCACTTCTCCGAAGTCGGAGGCGGTGATGTGCCTGATGGGGGATGCCACCACTAACATTGGCGCCTTCCATGAGTCGCTGAACCTCGCCGGCGTGCGGAATCTACCGATTGTGGTTCGCGATGCGGCACGGGCAGCCCTGACCACCGCGAGGGAAGGCCGGCGTCCGGTGCTCCTCGAGCTCATGCGCTACCGCCTCAAGGGGCATTCGGTTGTTGATCGGCGCGCTACCGTTCGAAAGAAGACGCGGATGCCATTGATGACAGGGCAGACACAATCGTGACCGAGGCCGTGGAGTCTGCCGAGACCAGCCCGGATCCGTCGGTTGACGAGCTTTTCGACAAGGTGTATTCGAGCCCGGCGGCGAACGCGTCTACGTGGCTTCCGAGCGAGCCCGAGCCCAAGCCTGATCCCGGCGCTGAATCTGAGTCCACCGCAAAAAAGGCATCCCCGGCATCCGCCGAATCCGCCTCGACTGTGGACAAACTCCGAATATCTCCGCTGGCACGAAAGCTTGCGCACGACAACGACAACGACATCGACATCGACATCGACCTTGATTCGGTGACGGGTAGTGGCCCCAACGGCCGCATTATTCGTGTGGATGTCGACGCGGCAATCGCTGCCGCAGCCGAGGTCATCCCGCTCAGTAAGATTCGTAAGGTCACAGCCAAGCGGCTCACCCAGAGCCAAGACATTCCCCATTTCTTCCTCACCAACGGCGTTGAAGTTGATCGCCTGATGGTGTTGCGCCGAGAGGTCAACGAAGGGTTGGCGACGCAGGGCGTCAAGGTGAGCCTCAATGATTTCATCGTGAAAGCGGTGGCGTTTACGCTGCGGCAGCATCCGGAGGCCAACGTGTCGTTCAACGGCGATTCACTCCTGCGGCATCCACGAATAAATGTGGGCATTGCTGTGGTAACCGATGCGGGACTGTTGGTTCCGGTGGTCACTGACGCTGACCGTAAATCTCTCAGCGAGATTGGTGCCGAAGTGGTGGCGCTGGCCAGTGCCGCACGCGGCAGCAAGCTGACGTTGGATCAGATGTCGGGGGGAACCTTCTCGGTCAGCAACCTGGGCATGTTCGGTATTGATGAATTCACGGCGATGCTCAACGCGCCCGAGGCAGGAATTCTTGCCGTGGGAGCGGCCAGCCCAGAGCTGAAGTTACTCGGCGGAGAACTTGTAGAGGTGCAGAAGATGAAAATCACGCTCACCGTGGATCACCGTGGATCACCGTGCGATGGATGGTGCGACAGCGGCCGCCTTCCTGCGTGATCTCAAGGGAATGCTGGAGCAGCCGCTGCGCATGCTCGTCTGAGACAGTTCGGCGTTAGGCGCGCGTGAAGCGCACTTTCCAATCATCCGGTCCGTCAGTCACATAGGTCACGGCAAGAGCTGCCCTGGTGGGTATGGTCGCTTGGCGACACTCATCAGAATCGCCGAATCTTCGAGTGCTTCAAAACTATGACGCCCGTGGGGCACGATCAGTAGGCTGCCGGGGCGGGCGTTCCACGAGTCCTTACCAATTTGCAGGCGGATTCGCCCCTGAAGTACGTACACGGTGGCATCGTCGTGGTTGTCGTGCTCGCCTAAACTGGTGCCTTTGAGCATTCCGATTACCGTTTGGCGCAACGATTTCTCGTGGCCGCCGTATACCGTTTCGGAGGCCCGGCCCCCACCCGCTTCAGCGGCGGCATGAAGTTGATGAAGTGCGAGTGCCTCGATCGAAATCTTCGTCATGCGGATAGTGTACGGTTCTTCTCACAATTCGGACCGTCCTTGCACGCAACTCTGCTTCATCCGTGCCGATTTCGGGGAGACTCTTTGGGTCAATCTTGATTTCCTCTATTTCGTTGCTTGCGTCGTTGTGGGCGGGTTGTCGCTCCCCATCGCCTCAGCAGCATCTCGTCTCCGGTGTTTCGGAAGTTGTGGAGTGTTCCGGCAGGAATGGTCATGATGACAATCTGCGAGTGCTTTCCGTTCCACAGCACCCTTCTAAAGTTCGGGCTCTGCTGAGCTAGTTTGCCTATAGAATTGGTCGTTTTGGTATTCACGGATGAGCCGCTACCGGTGGTGCCGTCATGGCGGCCCAAGAGACGCATGGCGTTGGCTATGACGATCAGCACGGATGCCTCGTGCACCAGCATCCCGATCGACATGGTTACTGCTCCAAGCAGCACACCGATCGGCAGCAGCGACACGGTTATGAGCGCGATGGCAATGTTCTCCACAGCGACGATATCGAGTTTGTCTTCGGGCAGCAGTGAGGCATGAATCTCATCTACTCCGGTAATCGACCCGATGGCATTTGCGACCAGCGGGGCATCACTGAAAGTAGAGATCAGCATGACCACCTGGGTTGTGCAGCCAGTCAGTCACACATCACCCTCCGTCAATACCCGGTGTATGAGGTTGGCATGTGTTGTGCAGTGGTATGTAGTCGCTTCGATTAGCTTGGTGAGTCGACGAGCTTGAGCCCGACGATGCATCCAATCAGCCCCATGATGAGTAAGACTTTCACCCACGAGACAGGTTCACCACCGAAGATCATCGCGTAGGTGACGGTAAGCGCAGCCCCTATTCCCACCCAGATGGCGTAGGCGGTACCGATGGGGATCTCGCGCATCGCAAACGCGAGCCCACCCATGCTGATGATAATTGCCACGCCAAAGATGATGGATGGCCAGAGCTTCGTGAAGCCCTCCGATTTGCCGAGCGCAGTGGCCCAGACGGCTTCGAGCACACCAGAGAGAATCAGAACAAGCCAGTACACAACAGTCTCCTTGGCCAGTCTTGTCGCGTACCCGGTACTGAACCGTCGTCGGGGGCCGTTGATTGCGGCCAACTCGATCGTACCAAAAGTGCTGTGAACTGGCAGGATTCCCCGACGCAGGGCTCCCGGTATCGAGCGCGTGACTCAGTCGCTACCGTGGGCCGCGCGACCGGCGCCCAGTGCGCGCCGCGAAGCCCTGAGCACCGCATCGAGAGTGATTCCACGTCGGGCCATCACCTGTGCGCCAGACCCGGATTCGCCAAACTCTTCAACACTCACCACTTCACCGTCGAGGCCCACCCAGCGGTACCAGGCATCACCGCGACCAGCCTCCACAGCAACACGTGCAGCGATCGAGGCGGGCAAAACCATCTCGCGATACGAGGCGTCACTCGCCGCAAACCACTCAACGCTCGGCATCGAAATGACTCGCACCGCAACACCCTCGACCGCCAGAGTCTCCGCAGCCTCAAGGGCGAAAGAAACCTCACTGCCGGTGGCGATGAGCGCAAGATCGAGGCCATCACCGTGCTGCCACGCAACATAACCGCCGTGGGCGACCTTGGCATCCAAGTGGTCACGCTCGTGCAGAACGGGAACATCCTGACGGGAAAACACCAGCGCTGTGGGGCCGGCAGGCCGCGCAATTAGGCGCTTCCACACCGACACAACCTCTGCCGCATCCGCGGGGCGCACCACGTCGAGGCCCGGCACTGTGCGCAGCGACGCAATCTGCTCCACCGGTTGGTGGGTTGGCCCATCCTCACCAACCGCAACACTGTCGTGGGTGAACACATAGACAACGGGCAACTGCATGAGAGCAGCCAGTCGGATGCTCGGCCGCATGTAATCGCTGAACACGAGGTAGGTCGACGCAAACGGTCGCCATGGCCCCTGAATCGCAATGCCATTGAGAATTGCTGCCATGGCGTGCTCACGAATCCCGAAGCGAATGAATTCGCCACCGGGGTTGCTCGCCGTCACCGCGAAGCCGGGCACATCCACCCCCGTCGATCCGGCCAAGTCTGCCGACCCGCCCCACAGTGATGACACATTCTGCAGGGCCTTAACGACAACACTGTTGAGCTTGCGGGTCGCCGATGGTGTGCCGACGGCAGGCAGCTCGATTTCATTCAGTGCGCTGAGGGGTGCCGCAGCATCCGGATTCCGGAATGCATGCCAGGCTCGCGCCGCCTCAGGTTCCGCAGCCTTCCAGCACGCCATCGCGGCAGTCCATTCGTCTTCGAACGCCTGGCCTCGGGCGAGAGCGCCACGCGCAAAGCTGAGACCGTCGTCGGTGACGAGGGCGTCGAGCGGAGCATCCGGAGCAAAGCCGAGCGCTGTCTTGATGGCCGAAACGTCGTCGTCGCCGAAGCCACCAGAGTGGGCTGCGGGCTTGCCTGAGAACTCGGCTGACGGTGCACCAATCACGCTGCGTATGGCAACGAACGTGGGGCGGCCGTCGCGCGACTGTGCTTCGGCGAGCACAGCCTCAATCTGGTCGAGGTTGCTCGCGTCGTCGATTTCCAGCACCCGCCAGCCGTAGGCGGTGTATCGTCCACGCACATCCTCGCTGAAGGCTGCTTCACCGGTGGAGTCGATGGTGACGTTGTTGTCATCCCAGATCAGCACAAGGTTGTCGAGGCCGAGAGTGCCCGCCAGGCTTGAGGCTTCACCGCTGACACCCTCCTGCATGCAGCCGTCGCCGGCGATCGCCCAGATGGTGGTGTCGAGCAGGTCACTGTCGGGCGCGAAGAGCGCGCGCTCGCGGCGTGCCGCCAGCGCCATTCCCACGGCAGAGGCAACACCCTGGCCGAGCGGTCCGGTGCTCATTTCGATGCCGGGGGTGTGGCCGAGTTCCGGATGCCCGGGGGTGCGACTACCGAGGGTGCGACTCTTGGCCAAGTCGTCGAGTTCCAGCCCGTAGCCCGTCAGAAACAGCTGCACATACAGCAGCAGACTGGCGTGACCGGCCGAGAGTACGAGTCGGTCACGGCCGAGCCAGTGGGGGTTGTGGGGGTTGTGGCGCAGAATTCGTTGGTAGAGCACGTGGGCGAGGGGTGCCAGGGCCATCGCTGTTCCACCGTGCCCGTGGCCTTTGGCTTGCACGACGTGGGCGGGAATGGCGATGGCGGCGCGAACGGAATCCGCTTCAGCAGGCGTGACGTTTCCGAGTGAGGGGAGTCCGTTTTCTGACATATCTGACACTTTGGTCTACATGTGTACTAAAGTCAATGTGTGCAGAATGATCTGTACAGTCACGAAGTAGACTTTCCGTCACGGTCGGTCACAATGCGGAGGACACAGTTATGGCGCACGCGATCTCAACTGGTTCGGGCGTTGTGCTCGACCTAATTCGTGCCGGTCAGGCAACCACCCGCTCCGACCTCATCACTCAGCTTGGCTGGTCGCGAATCACTCTCGCCCGCCGGCTCGATGAGCTGTTGAATGCCACCATCATCGTCAGCGCCGGTCAGTCAGACTCCCGTGGCGGTCGCCCACCCGAAGAATTCGTTGTCAATAAAGACGCCGGACTTCTTCTTGCGATGGATATCGGCGGCTCCCACTCACGGCTCGCCATCACCGACCTCGTGTCGAACATCCTTCTCGAAGACGAGGCAGATATTGGCCTCGATCAGGGCCCCGACGATATCTTCGACTGGAGCTGCCAGGTCTTCGATCACCTTCTCGACCGACTCAACAAGTCACGGTCCGATGTGCGAGGTATCGGCGTGGGCGTTCCTGGGCCGGTCGATCCTGCCAGCGGCCGAATCGCATCCCCGCAGGTCAATGCCCAGTGGGCGGATGTCGTGGTCAAGAACTACTTTCCCGACGATTACCGTGCGGTGTTCGCCGTCGATCGCGACGTAAACATTCTTGCGGTGGGTGAGCACCGCCTGGGCTGGCCCGAATACGACGACGCGATTGTGCTGAAGGTCGGTATGGGTATCGGCTGTGGCCTTGTGTTTGGGGGCCGCGTTTATCATGGCACCCGGGGTGGGGCCGGTGACCTGGCGCATACGCCGTCGGGAGGCAGCAACGTGTGCCTGTGTGGTCGCACAGGATGCCTTGACACGGTCGCCAGCGGTCGTGCCATTGAACGTGAGTTGCACGCGCTCGGCGCAACGGTCCGCACGAGTGCTGACATTGTCGCGCTTGCCCACAGCGGCCATGAGGGTGTCGCCCAATTATTGGCGGATGCCGGCAACCACATCGCGGAGGCGCTGTTGGATCCGGTGGCCCTGCTAAATCCATCGGCAATTGTGGTTGGCGGCAACATCGCTCACGCGGGTGCCGTGTTCCTTGACCCCATTCGCGAGCGCTTGCTGCGCGTCGCGACGGCGTTTTCGCGTCGCGATCTTGTGGTGATTCCGGCGAAGTTGGGACATCAGGCGGGCGTCATTGGCGCATCGCTTATTGCGCAGGATGCGCTCTTTGAGCCAGACCGCATCAGCCGGTTGACGCGCGACGGGGGTGCATCGCTCCAGAAATTCGGCGAGAAATAGCCACTTCGGGCTATTCGTAGACATAAGTCCTGTTATGGCACTAGGCTCGCAAGCGTCAGCGCAGTCGCTCAGCGGCCGGGTGAACGACAGGGCCGGGTGAACGACAGTGAGAAAGCAGGATGCAGTGAGCAGAACTTTGGCAGACGAACTCAGTGATGATGCGGTCATCTTGGGTGCTGAGGCACCCGACTGGCGTTCTGCCATTCGGATCGCCGGCGATGCACTCACCGCCAGCGGGTCAACAACCGACGAATACACCGCCGAAATGATTCGTGCGGTGGAAGAGCTCGGCCCCTACATTGTGATCGCGCCGTCAATCGCTCTGGCACACTCGCGCCCCTCACCCGCCGTGCTCAAGACCGGAATCAGCTGGGTCAGCCTCGCCCATCCCGTCGAATTCGGCCACGCAGCAAACGACCCCGTTCGACTCGTCGTCGGGCTGGCTGCAGTCGATCACGACTCACACCTCACCACCATGTCAAATCTCGCCGGCGTTCTGAGCGGCGACATCGACAGCCTCCTTGAGGCAACCAATCCTGAACAACTCCGGGCGCTCATCCGAGACAACACGCAGTAGCGCACTCCCGAAACCGAAAGGCACACACATGAAGATCGTTGCAGTCTGTGGGATGGGGATCGGTACATCCGTTCTCCTAAAAATGAATGCAGAGAAGGTTCTTCGCACGCTCGGAGTTGACGCCGATGTGGAAGCTGCTGATATTGGAGTTGCCCGCGGTATGGCACGCGACGCTCAGATCGTGCTGACCTCGGAAGAATTTGCTTCCGAAATCGGCGACGTTCCCGCGCAGGTCATCGTTATCGACAACTTCTTTGATCTCGAAGAAATCACCACCAAGCTCAAGGCTGCGCTGCCCGAATAGCTCGTCGCCGCGTTACTAACTAAACAAACAAGGGAGAACACAATGGAGTGGCTTGTCGTAGTCCTGAATTTCATCGGACAACAGATCCTCAACGTTCCGGCATATCTCGTCGGAATCATTACCGCAATCGGCCTCATCGCTCTCAAGCGACCAGCCGGTGCGGTCATCGGCGGTGGCCTCAAGGCAGCGCTCGGCTTCCTCATCCTGGGTGCCGGTGCGGGTGTTGTGGTCGGCTCACTGACCCCGCTCGGCAACCTGATCCTGTTGGTCACCGGTGCGCAGGGCGTCATCCCCACCAACGAGGTCATTACGGCGCTCGCCTCAGTTGAGTACGGCGCCACCAGCGCCTACGTGCTCACCCTCGGCTTTGTCGTGATGCTCGCCCTTGCCCGGTTCACACCCCTCAAGTATGTCTTTCTCACCGGCCACCACATGGTCTTCATGGCGTTGCTGCTGAGTGTTGTGCTTTCGGTTGGGTTCGGCCCCGACCTCAACTGGCTTGTCGTTCTGATCGGCGCACTGCTGCTGGGTGTGATCATGGTCGTGATGCCGGCGTTCGCTCATCCGTGGACGAAGAAGATCACCGGTGATGACACCATTGCTATCGGCCACTTCGGAACCCTCGGCTACATCGCCGCCGGTGCTGCAGGCCAGGCTACCGGTCAGAAGAGCCACTCCACTGAGAAGATCAACTTCCCGCAGGGGCTCAAATTTTTGCGTGACTCGATGGTTGCTACCGCAATTTCGATGGTGCTGATCTACATGGTCTTCGCCGTCTGGGGACTCATCGCACTGCCGCAGCAGGAAGCATTCGACGTCTTCGGATCAGCGGATACCGGTGCTTACATCATGGCGGCGTTCGCTCAGGCACTGCAGTTCGGTGTTGGTGTCGCGATCATCCTGTACGGTGTGCGCACGATCCTCGGCGAACTTGTTCCCGCGTTCCAGGGAATCGCCGAAAAGGTCGTCCCCGGCGCCAAGCCAGCGCTCGACATCCCGCTGGTCTTCCCCTTCGCAGCTAACGCTGTGCTGATCGGATTCCTCGCATCGTTCCTTGGTGGCCTCATTTCGCTCGCACTGCTGGCAGTCTGGCTGGGACCAGTCTTCGGTCTTGCGCTGATCCTGCCCGGAATGGTTCCTCACTTCTTCACGGGTGGTGGTGCCGGCGTTTACGGCAACGCAACCGGTGGACGAAGAGGTGCCGCCATCGGTGGTTTCGTCAACGGTGTGCTCATCACGATCCTCCCCGCCATCCTGCTGCTTGTGCTCGGCGAGCTGGGATTCGCCAACAGCACGTTCGGTGATGCCGACTTCGGTTGGTTCGGAACACTCATCGGGGTAAGTCTGCTGACCGGCGTGCCCGCAATCGGAGTAGTACTGACGGTAGTGATAGCAGTCGTGCTCGTCGTTGTCGCATCCATCTTCCAGATCCGTGTGGTTAACACGGGCTGGACGCCGGGAGCAAAACGCGATGCGTGGCTCGCTAGTGAGGCTGAGAAAGCTGAAGCCGAAAAGGCAGCCGAAAAGGCAGCGGCGAAAGATGCGGCTGCCCCGGCTGTGGAAACCAAGGCTTAAGCCCTCAGGCTGGGTCATTCGGGTGATCTGGTTGGGGCGTCATTCCTTCGGGGGTGGCGCCCTTTATTGTGCGGGTTGGATGCCCGCACAGAGGTTCTGCAGCGACTGCGGTCAGTCGGCGGCTCGCAGTGCGTTGACCGACTCCGGAGTGGGGATGCCGGGCCGCAAGTCGGGCGCATCCTGCACAGTTACCGGTCGCCGACCGAAGCGCACCTGGCCGGCCCAGGCGTTGCCGGCGACATCATCGTCGGTGTCGTCGGGCCACCCGTCCGAGACACGCACAGACCACTCGTTGATAGGCAGGGAGAGCACCAGAGTGGCGGCAAGTTCCTTGGTGGTGTTCGGGCGGACCTCGTTGAGGCGACCGGGAATCAATTTCTCTGTCAGAGCGTTGAGCGCATCGGTTTTCTCTGTTCCGGCCAAGACCCGAAAGGATCCGAAAAGCACAGCACTTCGGTAGATTAGTGACGACTCGAATGCTGACCGCGCCACCACTATTCCGTCGGCCGCGGTAACCGACACCGCTGCCGGAGCGCCAGAAACCAACCGCATCCACCGTGAGCCTGTTGACCCGTGGACGATGAGGGCATCCCCGAAACGAGCCACTGCTGTCGGCAGCAGCCCGGGGGCACCGTCCTCGTCTACATAGGCAATGTGTCCGACGATCGCGGAATCGAGGAGCGCATCCAGCACTTCACGATTGTGCGACATCAACTCAGGCATCCGGGTGGCGTTCGTTTTGCTCATTCGCTCAGTGTGGCATGCCGATGAGCCCAGTTGTGCGATGCGACCGGCCCTTAGATGAAGTCGGGGCTTGGTGTTGAAGCGAAACGCACCGAGACATCCGGATGCCGGTCGTAGCGGTAACCGATTCCCCGCACGGTACGCACAACGTCTTCGTACGCGCCGAGCTTGGAGCGCAGGCGACGGATGTGCACATCGATGGTGCGCTCGTTGGGTGCTTCGTCATCTTCGGCAGACCACAGCGCTGCGATGAGCTGGGCGCGGGCAATGGTTTGGGATTCGCGCAGAATCAAGAACTGCAGCAGCTGAAACTCTTTGTGCGTGAGTGCGGCTGGTTCGTCATCGACGAGGACGCGCTTGCGAGAGAGGTCAACGGTCACCCCGGTGGCGGCCTTCTCTTCTGGCTCTTCGATCTGTCGGTGCTTCGCGAGAGCTGAGGGGTCTTGCAGCGCGAGACGTACCACGTCAACGTCGCGTCCGCCGGCACCAACCGGAGCGAGGGCAACGGCTGCGTGAGTTTCTGCTGTGGGCACCAACTGCTTAGTGAGCAATTTGAGCTGTTCCACAATCGCACTCAGATGGGTTCCCGCGGCCGCTGCCGTGAGTTCGTCAATGCCGACATAGAGCACGAAACCTCGTGCTTCTGTGCCCTGGGGAACGGCACGGAGGCGTGGGGCTTCAGTGGGGGCGGTCGGCGCCGACGCGACGATTGTGCGTATTGAGCGGGCAGCTGGCACCGCCAGCGATAGCTCGCGAGCCGGCACCTGTGCGGGAATGGCGGGAGCGAAAGAGGTGCGAGGGGTACGTTCGATGGTTGCGAGAGACATGGGTCCAGAAATCCTTGGATAAGGGGTGAAGGGCCTCTGATGATGAGGGTGTGATCCTTCGAAAAAAATAGTGTGACGAGCTAGATAGACGCCGTTATGAGGACGAAAATCTGGGGGCATCCCATCTGGTGAGAATGCCCGGCGCAGGTTGGCCGACTAGGCACACATTCGACAACACGAAGACGCACTTACAAGCGCAGTGCTGACCAGCACGGTGCCGGTGGGCATCGCGCTAGCGGTCCTGGAAGCCACGGGGGCGGTCAGGGTGCGAGTTCGTACAGTCATGGAAGTAACTATGTTTCATCCAGCGCGCGTCTGTCAAATCACGCGCGACAAATTTGGAGTTAGACGAGTCCGTAAAGTCGGTCGCCGGCGTCGCCGAGCCCTGGCACGATGTAGCCGTGCTCGTTGAGTCGTTCATCGAGGGCGCCGAGCACGATGGTGACGTCGCGGCCCTCCATCGCCTTCTCAAGAGCGGCGAGACCCTCGGGGGCTCCGAGAATGCAGACGGCCGTGACATCCGTTGCGCCCCGGTCGAGCAGGTACTGAATGGCGGCGATCAGTGAGCCACCGGTGGCGAGCATGGGGTCGAGCACGAAGCATTGGCGGTTCGAGAGGTCATCCGGGAGGCGTTCGGCATAGGTGTCGGGTTTTAGTGTCTCTTCGTTGCGCACCATGCCCAAGAACCCCACTTCGGCGGTGGGAATAAGTTTCACCATGCCTTCAAGCATGCCGAGTCCGGCGCGCAAAATCGGCACTACCAGTGGCTTGGGCGAGCTGATTGCTACCCCGGTGGTTTTCGTCACCGGGGTCTCAATGTCGACCGCCTCCACGCGCACTGAACGCGTCGCCTCGTAAGCTAGAAGGGTCATAAGTTCTTCCGTCAGCGCCCGAAATGTGGGGGCTGCGGTGTTCTTGTCGCGCAATACTGTGAGCTTGTGCGTGATGAGCGGGTGGTCGGCAACGTGAACTCGCATAGGGTAAATCTACTTGAGGTCGACACCAACAGGAGAACCGATTGTGACACAGTTCGATCAGTGGATGATGCGGGCCATCGCCGAGGCGAAGCTCACGCACGATTCTGCTGACGTTCCGGTCGCCGCTCTAGTCTTTGATGAGCACGACGCCCTCGTCGCTGTTGGGCGCAATGAGCGGGAGCTGACGGGCGACCCCACGGCGCACGCCGAGGTTGTGGCAATCCGGGCTGCGGCGGCCGCTGTCGGCAGGTGGCGGCTCGACACGATGACTCTTGTGGTCACCCTCGAACCGTGCACAATGTGTGCCGGCGCGATTCTGCAGGCGCGCATCCCGCGC
This sequence comes from Rhodoglobus vestalii, assembly GCF_006788895.1. Lineage (NCBI taxonomy): Bacteria > Bacillati > Actinomycetota > Actinomycetes > Micrococcales > Microbacteriaceae > Rhodoglobus > Rhodoglobus vestalii. The sequence continues at coordinate 1,106,358 of NZ_VFRA01000001.1, read as the reverse complement.
GTGATTTTTGGTGCGTGGGATGAGAAAGCGGGCGCGGCAGGCAGCGTGTACGATCTGCTTCGTGACCGACGGTTGCCTCACAAGGTTGAGGTGGTTGCCGGCATCCAGGAGGCAGAGTGTGCTGCGCTGCTCACTGACTTCTTTGAGGCGCGCCGCTAGTGCCAGAGCACCGCAACGAACACGTTGATCAGTGCAGCCAATCCGGCGAGGTGCAGGAAGGGCAGTGCAGCCTTCTTTTCGCTGGTTCCAGTAGAAAGCGCCTTTGCTTGCCGTGAACGCGCAACGAGCACGGCAACCAGTACAACGATGGCAAAGATGAGTTTCACCGCGATTTTGGCGTTGTTGACTTCTTCGCCGCTCACCTGCAGCAGACCGACGAGTGCGAGCCCGGTTACGAGCTGGGTGATGGCACCGATCAGCATGGTGCCGAACTCGAAGCCCTGTTTGCGACGCAGTTGGAGGGCGAATGATCCGATGATCAGGGCGAGCCCCAGAAAGTGAAATATGACGAGCGCGAGAACAATCGGTTCAACATTCATGGTTCTGGGTACTTCCTTTAGTCGTTTCCCACGATGACGATGGCATCTGTGGGCGGGGCGGCTTCGGCAGGGCGGCGGTAGAGGTCGGGCTCGAGGTAGATGACTCGTGCCATCGGCTCGGCTTCACGAATTTCTCGCTCTACCGCATCGATGCTGGCGACAACATCGGCTACGCGTGACTGCACGCCAAAGTCGATCTTGGCCGCAACAAGAAGTTCTTCTGGGCCAAGGTAGAGCGTCTTCATGTGGACGAGCGATTTCACGTCGGGGTGGGCGTTGATGGCGTCACGGATGAGGTTGCGCTGCTTGACCGTGGCGCCTTCGCCGACGAGCAGGCTTTTGGTTTCGATGCCGAGAATGATTGCAACCAGAACCAGCAGGATTCCGATAGCGATGGTACCCACGGCATCCCACAGCGAGTCGTCGGTAATGATGGTGAGGCCCACGCCGAAGAGCGCGAATACGAGGCCGAGTAGTGCGGCCACGTCTTCGAGAAGAACAACAGGAAGCTCGGGAGCTTTAGCGTGGCGTACAAAGGCGATCCAACTCTGTTTGCCGCGCACAAGGTTCGATTCGCGCATGGCGGTGCGCAGCGAAAATGACTCAAGCACGATGGCAATGACCAGAACCGTGATGGGCAGCCACGCCTGTTCGAGAGGATGCGGATTCTGCAGCTTGTTGATGCCCTCATAGAGCGAGAACATGCCGCCAACCGAGAACAGCACGATCGACACAACGAAGGCGTACACGTAACGTTCGCGGCCGTAGCCGAATGGATGCTCGGCATCCGCGTGCTTCTTAGCCTGCTTGCCTCCCAGCAGCAGAAGCCCCTGGTTTCCGGCGTCTGCCACCGAGTGAACGCCCTCGGCAAGCATCGCGCTGGAGCCAGAGACGGCGAAGGCGATGAACTTAGTGACCGCGATACCGCTGTTAGCCAGCAATGCTGCGATGATTGCTTTGGTTCCGCCCGACGCGCTCATGGCATCAATCCTAGGATGTTCAGGTGACTACTTCTCTTCCTAGCATTGCAATTGTTGGCGCCGGCTCGATGGGAGGTGCCATCCTGCAGGGTTTGCTTGACCCTTCGGTGACCGTAACCGGGGGCATTCGGGTGACGAACCGCACTGAGGCGAAAGCGGCCGCCGTGCGTGCTGACGGTGTCGAGTCGTTTGCGTTGGAAAACACGCCCGACGGTAATGCTCGGGCGGTGGCGGGCGCAAAGGTTGTGATGCTGGGCGTCAAGCCGCACATGATTCCTGACACCCTCGCTGATCTGGCCCCATTCCTCGAACCCGATGCGATCATCGTCAGTGTGGCGGCGGGCGTGACGACGGCGCGGATGGAAGCGATCGTTGACAACGTTGTGTTGCGTGCCATGCCCAACACTCCCGCTATCGTCGGTAAGGCCGTCACGGGGCTCAGTGCCGGATCGCGGGCCACCGACGATGATCTCGCCATTGCTCGTGCCGTGTTTGAAACGGTCGGCACTGTTGTTGAGACACCAGAATCGCAAATCGATGCCCTGAGCACGATCTCTGGATCGGGTCCAGCCTACGTTTTCTTGATTCTTGAAGAGTTCACTCGCACCGCGATCGATCTGGGGTTTACCCCGGAGCAGGCGCTGACTCTGGTTGCAGGAACGTTCGAGGGTTCGTTGGCGTTGCTGGCGGCATCCGATAGCTCGCCTGAAGAATTGCGCAGGCAGGTAACGAGCCCGAATGGTACGACGGAGCGCGCGGTTGAGCAGCTTCAGGCCGCCGACCTTAAGGCGACCTTTGATCAGGCAACGGCTGCGGCGTTGGCGCGGGCAAAAGAACTCGCGGCGGGCTAAGGATTGTGGGGGCTAGGTTGCTAGTGTCGCAAATTTTTCGATGTCTTCGGAGTTGCCGCTGACAATCACGAGGTCGCGATTGGAGATCACTGTCTCGGGGGTGGCGTAGGTAAAATCCTTCCCCGGCGACTTCACCCCAACCACGGTGATCCTGTACTTGCGGCGTACTTGCGACTCGCTGAGTGGCAATCCGCGAATCGGCTTGGGCGGATACATTTTCACGATGGCGAAGTCATCATCGAACTCGATGAAGTCGAGCATCCGACCCGACACAAGGTGGGCGACGCGCTCGCCGGCTTCAGCCTCCGGGTAGATCACATGGTTGGCACCAATTCGATTCAGAATTTTACCGTGTGAGCGACTGATGGCCTTAGCCCATATTTGCGGGATTTTGAGGTCAACGAGGTTCGCGGTGATGAGCACGCTTGCCTCAATTGATGAACCTACGGCTACGACGGCGATAGAGAAATCTTCGGCACCGATCTGGCGCAGCGCATCGATGCTGCGGGCATCGGTCTGCACGGCGTGGGTCACACGCTCGGACCACTTCTGTACGAGTCCGAGGTCTTCGTCGACAGCAAGCACTTCGCGGTCGAGACGCTGCAACTGGCCGGCGGTGGCGGCACCGAAGCGGCCGAGACCGATAACGAGTACTGGCGCATTGTGCGCGATCTTGTCAACCAACGATGGGCCTCTCTTCTGCTCTTGTGAACAATTGACGGCGCTGACTAGCCGCAAGGGCTGCCGCCAGAGTAACCGTTCCCACCCGCCCTGCCCACATTGTGGCAGCGAGAATGTATTTGCCGCTATCGGGCAGAGACTCGGTAAGTCCCGTCGAGAGTCCACAGGTAGCAAAGGCAGAGATCACGTCAAAGAGCACCCGATCGAGCGGTTCTTTCGTGATCTGCAGGATGGCAACGGTCGAGATGGCGACGATCGTTGCGCCCCACAGGGTGACGCTCACGGCCAGTCGCAGCACATCGGTGGGGATGCGGCGATCAAAGGCGTGCATGTCGTTGTCACCGCGGGCTTCGGCGAGAGCGGCCAAGAAGAGCACTGCCAGCGTGGTGACCTTGATTCCGCCAGCGGTGGAGGCCGAACCACCACCCACAAACATGAGCATGTCAAACACCAACAGGGTTGAGCCGTTGAGCTCATTGATGTCGATGGTCGAGAAGCCGCCGGAGCGCGTCATCGTCGAGAGGAAGGTTGCCGTCATGGGACGCGACAGCAGGCTTTGGCCCCCGATCGTATTCGTGTTGTTCCACTCGAGCACGATCACCGCGATTGCTCCGAATATGATCAGCGCCACGGTGGTTACCAGGGTAAGGCGGGCGTGTACCGAAAGGCGTGCGCCCGTTCTGAAGTACCGCACGAGGGCGAAGATCACGGGAAAGCCGAGGCTGCCGAGAAACACTCCGGTGCCGATGGCGCCGAGCATCCACGGATCTTGAGCGAATGCTTCCATCCCCCCCACTGTGGGTACGAAACCCGTGTTGGTGAAGGCGGATGCCGCAAAGTAGAACCCCTGCCAGATGGCGGGCCACACGTCGAAGCCTTCCACCAGCAACCGCGGGATGATGACGAGCGCCAACACAAATTCGATAGCGAGTGCGCTGATGGCTACGGTCGCAAGAAGCCCACCAATCTCTCCCAGGCGGATCGCCTGCGATTCGGAGACCGGCCCGGCGTGGATTCGTGAGGGGTTGGAGTCGCTGGCGGCGATGAGTCGTTGGCGCAGACCAAGGCGGCGCGAAACAACGAGGCCAAGCATGCTGGCGAGGGTGAGCACCCCGATGCCACCCACTTGCAATCCGAGCAGGATCGCAGTGTTGCCGAAGCCCGACCAGTGCGTTGCCATATCGAGGGTGGTGAGACCGGTGACACAGATCGCGGAGACGGCGGTGAAGAGAGCGTCAACGAGAGGTGTTGCTTGCCCATCGCGCGCCGAGATCGGAAGCACCAAAAGTGTGGTGAGCACGATCACGAGGGCAGAGAAGATCGTAATCGCGAAGCGGGCAGGGGTGGCGGCCGCGAAACGATCAATCAGGTCACGAACTCGACCGGCAATACTGCGATGACGGATGTGTGCACGCATAGCTGCTCGAGGACTCATAGTTTTCTCTCCCCACGCACAGGAGGCCATGGTACTACCCAGCAAGCCCGACTACCCTGAAGTCATGGCCGATATTTTTGACGTAATAGCCGATTTAACGCGGCGCAGCCTCCTGGCAGTGCTGCTTGAGCAGTACGTTGCCTCAGATTCACCGAGTGGTGAACTCAGCGTGAGTGAAATTGTTGAGAAGCTCGACTTGAGCCAGCCGACTGTCTCTAAGCACCTTAGGGTGCTGCGCGATCATGGTTTGGTGTCGGTGCGCGAAGACGGTCAGCACCGCTACTATCGCCTCGATTCATCTCCTCTTGAGGAGGTCGAAGACTGGTTGATTCCGTTCTTGAGCGCTGACTTCAATGATGATTTCGATGATGAGCTTCGTGCGTCAACCGGTGCCTTTGCGGCGTGGTCGGGCGCGGATGTCGGGGACAACTTGGGTCGCCAGGTTGCCAACCGCACACACCAGGCGCGCTCCGCACTGCACGATGCCGCGGAGGCCGCGAAGCAGATGCCGCGTAACGTGCGCAATCGCATCTTTGGCAAAGATTAGAGCGAAGGCGCGCTGTAGTTCGCGAACTAGGGCTGGACACCGAGTCACAGCAGCCCCTATTGTTACCGATTAGCACTTCAGTCACACGCTGAGTGTTTTTTCCCGTCGGCTGTGAAACCAAAAGGGGCCCGTCCAATGTCACGTGATCTCACCGAGATGCGCTTCCTCACGGTTGCTGAAGTCGCCGACATGATGCGTGTCTCAAACATGACCGTGTACCGACTGGTGCACTCGGGTGAGTTGCCCGCAGTTCGCTTCGGCCGGTCATTCCGCATTCCAGAATCGGCTGTCGCAAGCGCTGTTGCCCCCTCAGTCTCAGACGTGGGCTAAGCCACAACAGGCACCTCAGGTTCGCTTCCCGCCCACCGAATCTTCAAAACCCGCCCGGTGCGGTAAACTCTTGCGGTATGTCTTTCCGCGGTTCTGAATCGGACCGGGTCGGTTCGTTCAGAAATCAGTGAGGTACCTATGGGTTCAGTCATCAAAAAGCGTCGCAAGCGTATGGCCAAGAAGAAGCACCGCAAGCTTCTTCGTAAGACGCGCCACCAGCGTCGCAACAAGAAGTAGAAGGTTTACCGACCGCGCTTTCGCACGGTCTTGGCCTGCCGCTTGACTCGCCTTCTCGCCTCTGTGAGGCCGGCGCGGTTGAGCGGCAAAATTTGCCACCCCATCGTTTTTGCGTGATTCCTCAGTTTTGCATCCGCATTCACCGCAACGCTGTTTCCCACTGCGCTGAGTAGTGGGATGTCATTGCCGGAGTCGGAGTACGCCCAGCATTCGGCCAGATCGGCTCCGCGCCGCTCAGCAAGCTCTGCCGCGACGGTTGCCTTTTCGTCGCCGTGAAGCACGTGGCCGTCGAGTTCTCCCGTGAGAACGCCGTCTTTGGCCTCTACGCGTGTTCCTAGAGCACCCGTGAGCCCCAGACGCGCGGCAATAACCTGAGCGACCAGCTGTGGTGTCGCAGTGATCAGCCACACTTCGTGGCCTTTCGCCAAATGTTCTTGAGTGAGCGCAACAGTTTCTGGCCAGAGGTTGGGAAGAATATCGCGCTCGTAGATCTGTTCCGCGAGCGCGAACAGTGTTTTTTCGGAGTGCCCACCAATAAGAGCTAGGGCCCGTTCACGCGCGTTTGCCATGTGCTTGTGGTTCTCGCCAACCGAGATAAAGCGAAACTGGTGCCAGGCGAATCGGGCAATATCGCGCCAGCCGATGATTCCCCGACGCCACGCCTCTTTGCCCAGATAGTAAACGCTCGCGCCACGCATCAACGTGTTATCCACGTCGAAGAAAGCCAGAACCGCGTTCTGACTAGACAGTGGCGACGTTACCTCGGGCATCCGCATTATTCTAAGGTGTGGTCACACATCGTCTCACTCTTATCGGCAAGCCCGGGTGTCATTTATGCGACGATGCTCGGGATGTAATCACCCGCGTCATCGCCGAACTGTCGCCGAGGATGGTTGTCGAGCTGGTTGAAAAATCCATTCTCGACGATGAAGAACTTCACACTAAGCACTGGGATGAAATTCCCGTTGTGCTGATCAATGACCGCGTACACACCATCTGGCGTGTCGACCCCGCGCGGCTTAAGGCCGCTCTCCTGGAGGAATCCCTATGATCCGTCACATTGTTATGTGGAAGCTCAATGCCGATGATGTCGCGGGCCAGAAGGTCGCGGTGGATGCCATGGCTGCCGCGCTGGAGCCTCTCGTCGGTCAGATCGAGGGCCTCGAACGCCTGAGCGTGCGCCCCAACGCGGCGAATTCGGCGGCAAACTGGGACGTCATCCTCGTGTCTGAGCACACCTCGGTGGAGGCGCTCGCGGTGTATGCGACTCATCCCAAGCACGTTGCGGCAGGTGCTGTGGTTAAGGCAAACACTCGCGAACGGGCTGCGGTCGACTTCGAGGTGTAGCGCGACGCGCAGAGTCTGAGTTAACCCGACTACTTTGTGATGGGGATGGCGATGGGGCCGGTGAGGTGGTTCTTGATCGAGTCGCGCTCAGCCTTCAGGGATGCGAGCGTTCCGCTATCGAGCCCAGGCTGCAGCATGTCGTCGAATGGATTGCCCAGTCCCCGCTTAGCGTGCACGATCTCCGCATAGGCGGTTGCGGCGGCGGCGACTTGAGCACTTGCCCGCTGTGCCTTCTTCAGCGACACCGGCTTGCTACTCACAACTTCGCCATGCTTATTGAGCGCTTTCTTCAGGTCCTTGAGCGCGGCATCAATTTTCTTAGACATGTGGTTATCCTGCCTTAACGTGCACGGTGCTGGCTATGGGAAGGTGTGTCGGATCGCATGCGCAAGCGGCTCTATGGCGTGAGTCGTGTCGGTCCGCGGAACAGGTAGGTGGCTTCGCGCAGATTCGGCAGGCCCAGCATTAGCATCAGCACACGGCCGAGACCCATGCCGAAGCCACCGTGTGAGGGAATCCCATAGCGGAAGAAGTCGAGGTAGAAGTCGAGCTCTGCCGGGTCCATTCCCTTGTCGCGAATCTGCGTCTCCAACACATCAACGCGGTGCTCACGCTGGGCGCCGGTCGAAATCTCGACGCCATTGTAGATGAGGTCGTAGCTGTTGGTGAGGCCAGCATCATCCGCATGACGCATGTGATAAAACGGGCGAATGCTTGAGGCGTAGTCGGTCAGGAACACAAAATCGTGGCCGTAGGTTTCTTTCACGTAGGCGGCGATCTGGCGCTCACCCTCCGGGTCCATATCGGCGTCGGTACGCGGCACCGTGTAGCCACGATCGCTGACGATCTGCTTGGCCTCAGCCAGCGGGATGCGGGGGAAGGGTGCCGACGGAACCGTCAGCTCAATCCCGAACAGCTTCTCGATCTCGTCGCCGTGCTTGTCTTTCACCGCCTGGAAGCCCGTGATCATGAGCACTTCGTGAAGCTTCATGACATCTTCGTGGCTATCAATCCAGCTGATCTCGTTGTCGACCATTGTGAACTCGGTGGCGTGACGCGAAGTGAAGCTCGGGTCAGCACGAAAACTGGGGGCGATCTCGAAGATCTTGCCGAAACCGGCCGCCTGCGCCATCTGCTTGAAGAACTGAGGGCTCTGTGCGAGATAAGCCTTGGTGTCGAAATACTCGACCTCAAAGAGTTCAGCCTTCGACTCACTAGCGCTGGCCATGAGCTTGGGAGTGTGCACCTCGATAAAGTCGTTCTCGACCCAGTAGGTGCGCCACGCGTGCTCAAGAGTGGTTTGGATGCGGAAGATCAGCTGGTTGCGCGGCACCCGCAGGTCGAGGAAGCGCCAATCCATGCGCTTGTCAACACTGGAATCTTCGGCGATCGGCGTCTCGGGGATGGCTTCGGCAGCGATCTCGAGACCGTCGAGCTTGATCTCAACACCGCCCAGTTTCACGCGCTCGTCGTGCTTCAACTCACCCGTTGCCGTAAGGAAGGTGCCCTGAGCGAGCCCCGAAATGGTCTCGGCGAGAGCATCCTCGGCGGGGGAGCCATCGTCGTGGAATGAGCGGGGGTGAACAAGCTGCACCGCACCCGACTCATCACGCAGCACAACAAACTGCACCTTCTTTTGATCTCGCACGGTATCGACCCAACCCGAAACAGAGGTTGCTCCATCGCGTGCTGCGGCCAGGTTTTTGATGAGGGTGCGTGTAGTCACGGGGCCGAGTTTACAAGGGATCACGGGGGAGAAAGTGCGGCAGGCAGCCGACGTAGACTGAATACCGTGCCAGCAGACCTCATCCATCTCGTCCGCCACGGCGAAGTGCACAATCCCGACCGAATTTTGTATGGCCGGCTGCCGGGGTATCACCTCAGCGAACTCGGACACCGGATGGCAGACCTTGCAGCAGTCAGTCTGGCCGACCGCCCCCTGTCGGCGCTCTACGCCAGCCCCCTGCTGCGTGCCCAAGAGTCAGCTCAGCCCTGGGCTGAGCGCTACGGGCTGCCCATCGTCACCGAAGAGCGCATTATTGAGCCCGCCAACTGGTTCGAAGGCAGCCGCTTTCGCTTTCCGCAGGTGCTCGGCAACCCGCGCGCCTGGCCGCAACTGATCAACCCTCTGAAGCCCAGTTGGGGCGAAGCCTTCGTCAGCGTCGAGGCACGGATGCTCGAAGCCATCGACGAAGCGTGGGCCGCGGCCGCTGGCGGCGAGATCGTCATGGTTAGCCACCAGCTGCCCATTGTCATGGTTGCCCGTTCGGTGAAGAAAATGCGACTCGCGCATGACCCGCGCCGCCGACGCTGCACCCTCTCCAGCATCACGACGCTGGCCCGCGAGGGTGACAGGTTCGTTGAGGCTGACTATCAGGAACCTGCGGGAGAATTGCTGGCAGCATCCATCGATTTAGGAGCAGTGTGAACCGCCGTCTCATCGCCGCTGTTGTGGCGGGTCTCGCCCTCGTCACGGTGTCGTGTTCAACGCCCAACGAATCACTCGCGCAACAGTACGAGAGTGGGTCAGAAGAGGGCTACATCTCGGGCGACGGGTCAACGGTTGAGATTCCGGAGAGCAACCGGGATGAACCGGTCACGTACGAAGCAACGCTCGACACCGGTGAAAGCGTGTCAAGCAGCGACTTTGAGGGCTCGGTCTACGTGGTGAACTTTTGGTACTCCAGTTGCCCGCCGTGCCGACTTGAGGCCCCCGACCTCGCCGACCTCAGCGTCGAATACTCCGAGGTGCCGTTCCTGGGGGTGAACGTCTCCGACACCGCAGCAACCTCACTCACCTTTGCCGCAGAGTTCGATGTTCCGTACCCCTCCGTTGTGGATGCCCAAACCGCGGGTGTGCAACTTGCGTTTGCGGGAGCCGTGCCGCCCAACGCGGTGCCAACCACTCTCGTGGTTGACGGTGAGGGCCGGGTTGCCGCCCGCATCAGTGGTCTACTGCGTGATCCGAGTATCCTCCGAGCGATGATCGATTCCGTCGTCGCCGAGGGACAGTAGTGTCGAGTCCCATCGGGGAGCTGATTCTCGGCGGCAATCTTCTTCTCGCCATCCCCATTGCCCTCCTTGCCGGGCTTGTCTCGTTCGCCTCGCCCTGTGTGCTCCCGCTGGTACCGGGCTACCTCGGGTACATCGGGGGCTTCACGAGCGCCGAGGAGAAGGGCAGCACGAAGCGCCTCGTTCTCGGGGTTAGCCTCTTCATTCTCGGATTCACGATTGTTTTTGTGGCTTTCACGGTGCTGTTCGGCACCGCTGGTCTGCTGCTGCGGCCCTGGCTCGACCTCATCACTCGTATTGCCGGCGCGCTCGTGATCGCCATGGGGCTGGTCTTTATCGGCCAAGTCACCTTTGCGCAGCGCACCATCCGACCGCAAATGAAAGTCGCGACAGGGCTCGCCGGTGCGCCGCTGCTGGGCATTGTTTTCGCCCTCGGCTGGACGCCCTGCGTCGGCCCGACGCTCATCGCCGTTGGCAGTATGGTGCTGGATGGCGGAGACCCGGGGCGAGCGGCAATTGTTGGCGTGGCCTACAGTTTGGGTCTCGGCATCCCGTTCCTGTTGGTGGCCCTTGGCCTGAACTGGGCAACAAGCTCGGTGGCCTGGATGCGCCGCCATATTCGCATAATCAACCTCATTGGCGGGGCGTTGCTCGTGCTGGTTGGGGTGCTCATGGTCACCGGTGTGTGGCGCGCAATCGTGACAAGTTTGGGGGCGGTGATCGGTGGCTTCGACACAGTCCTCTGATTCAGTGACCGGTGGTGACGCAACGCGTCCCAGTGACCACATGGATGCACCAGAGCCGCAGAACAAGATTCAGCAGCCGCGCCTCGGGCCGGTCGGTTACGCGCGGTTCTTTTGGCGTCAACTCACGAGTATGCGCACAGCGCTGTTCCTGCTCTTGCTCCTGGCGGTCGCCGCGATTCCCGGATCACTCGTACCGCAGGTCAGTGCTGACCCCAATGGTGTGATTGCGTATCGCCGCAACTCACCAGATGCAGCCGCTGTGCTCGACTTTTTCCAAGTCTTCACCACCTACACCTCTGTGTGGTTCTCGGCGATATACCTGCTGCTCTTCATCTCCCTGGTTGGTTGCGTGCTTCCGCGCACGAAGCACCATTTTGATGCGCTTCGAGCCCGCCCGCCCAAGACTCCGGCGCGTCTGTCTCGCCTTTCTGGGTTCACGAGCCGCACGACCGAAGCTGATTCAGCGACAGCGATCGACACCGCTCGCCGCCTGCTGCGGTCGCAGCGCTACCGCACTGAGCTCTACGGCGATTCGGTCAGCGCCGAACGCGGTTATCTCCGTGAGACCGGCAACCTTGTCTTTCATGGGGCCCTGGTTGGCGTGCTGATTGCGGTGGGAATCGGCGGCGGATTCGGCTACACCGGCAATCGGGTCGTCGTTGAGGGGTATGCGTTCAGCAACTCACTGGCCAGCTATGACTCATTCAACCCCGGCCGTTTCTTCACCGACGACGCACTGGAGCCCTACACTATTGCGCTCGACTCTTTCGTTCCTGAGTACGAGGAGTCGAACCGTGATGCAATCGGCCAACCGATTGATTTCACGGCTTCCGTCACCACAACGATGCGCGGCGCTGACTCGCAGAGCGCGCAGATCAAAGTGAACGAGCCGCTCAGTGTCGGAGCCACCAACGTCTACCTTCTTGGCAATGGTTACGCCCCCGTGTTGACCGTGCGGGATGCCGACGAGCAGGTGGTCTGGTCGCAGCCCACGGCGTGCCTCCCCTTTGATGCAAACTTGGGCAGCACCTGCGTGATCAAGGTTCCGGATGGGCTCGATCAGCAGATTGGCATGCTCGGTTTTCTTTACCCCACGACCGGCCAGCTGAACTCCGGTGCGCTCGTCTCCGTGTATCCCGACCTCATTTCGCCGACGCTCACGCTTGAGGTGTACGAGGGTGACCTGGGACTCGACAACGGTCAGGGGGCAAACGCCTACGCCCTCAACACCGACTCGCTCGAACAAATTGCCGGGCGCACCTCAGAGACCGACACGATTCGGCTGACCCCGGGTGATCGGGCCGAACTACCCAACAATCTTGGCAGTGTCGAACTGGCGAGCATCCCGCGGTTTGCGTCGCTTGATGTGCACCACGACCCCTCTCAACTGCCGGTGCTCCTGTTCTCGATTCTGGTGGTAGCCGGGCTGGTGACCAGCCTGTTTGTTCCGCGTCGTCGGCTGTGGGTTTCTGTACAGACCGATTCCTCCGGCACCACCACTATTGAATACGCGGCGCTGGCGCGGGGAGACGACCCCAACCTTGAGGTCGCCGTAACTGAATTTGCAGAGAAACATTCCCAGCAACTGAAGGCTAGGCTGAATTCGTGACTGAGACCCTTGTGTCGTATTCCCTGATCGCTGTCTATTCGGCGATGGCGATCTATACGTTGGCGTTCGTAGTGTTCGCCGTAGATTTGGCGCGCCGTTCCGTGGAGTCGAAAGGCTCTGCCACCGCAACTTCAGCCACCGCAACTTCAGCCGCTTCCGCAACCGCAACCGGGGTGAACACGGCATCGGCACACAGTGTTGGTGTGACGGCACGATACGCCGAAAGTTCGGCGGCCGGCGGCACCACCACGGTGACCCGCGATGATGCGCCGCGCGGCACCGAAGCCGCACGCGCCACCCCACCCAAGTACTTGCGCTTAGCGATGGCCTTGACCGTTATCGGCTGGCTACTGCACGTGAGTGCAGTTGTTTTCCGAGGAGTCGCTGCCAACCGGGTGCCCTGGGCCAACATGTTCGAGTTCACCCTCACCGCCACAGCGATCATCGTCGGCGTATTTCTTGCCGCGCAATTCTGGCAAGATCTGCGCTTTCTCGGCTCCTTCATCACCGGCTTCTCCGTGCTCGCGCTGGGCGTCGGCACAACAAGTTTCTATGTGGATGTCGTACCGCTGCCGCCCGCTCTGCAGTCAGTGTGGCTCGTCATCCACGTCTTCGTTGCCAGCCTCAGCACCGGATTCTTTGCGCTCGCGGCGGGCCTCTCAACCGTGCAACTCATGCAGGCGCGCCGCGAAGCCGGCAAGGCCGTAAAACTCGGCTTCCTTGACACTTTTCCGCCCGCCGAACGTCTCGAGACGCTCGCCTACCGACTCACCGTCGTCGGCTTCGTGATGTGGACGTTCACGCTCATCGCCGGAGCCGTGTGGGCAGAACGAGCCTGGGGCCGCTACTGGGGCTGGGACACCAAAGAGGTGTGGACCTTCATCATCTGGACCATCTTTGCCGGTTACATTCATGCCCGTGCAACCCGTGGCTGGCGCGGATCGCGCTCCGCCTGGCTCGCCATTGTCGGATTCGCGGCGATCATCTTCAACTTCACGATCGTCAACCTGTTCTTCAAGGGACTGCACTCGTACTCGGGTCTGTAAACACTTAGGTCTGTAAACACTTAGGTCTGTAAACACTTAGGTCTGTAAACACTTAGGTCTGTAAACACTTAGGTCTGTAAACACTTAGGTCTGTAAACACTTAGGTCTGTACATAAGCGTGGCTGTGGCGAACCGCCGCCCGTGTGGGGCGGAGTGAAAACGCTGGGGCGCACCGAGCAGCACCCCAGCGTTTGTTTGAGAGAGCCGTTGTGGCTCAGACTGATCCGCGCTACCCGGCGGGAGTCAGTTGGATTGGCACCCGCGGATTGCCGTCACCGGTATCGAACTGGATGATCGGTCCATCAGCCCCGCACTCATAGGGCGCTGAGTTGATCGGTGCACTCGCTAAAAAGCTATCCGCAAGATTGGTGCCATCCGTGGTGGTGCCGCCGACAGTGACGGTCACAGCAATATTGCTGACCTCCTGGGAGGTGGTGATTGACTCATCCGTCGCTGAGTATTCTCCGCTGATAGCACCGGTAATGGCACCTCGACCTTCCATGCCCGCAACCTCCAACAGGATGGCGAAGTCGGGCGTATAAGCGTAGGTTGCGTCGCTAAAGGAAAGCCCGGTTCCGCCGCTGACGCTGATGCTGAAATCACTGTTGCTCTCGCTGAGGGCAGAGTAAAACTTTTGCATTTGGTCTTCAGCGATATACCAGTCGCCAATGAGGCATTCTGGCCCGGTCGGGGCTGAATCCTCGCCCGGTTCCGCCGCTGTGGGATCGCCTGCCGAAGCCATACCGGTGCCCGCGCCCGTGGGCTCTGGAGAGGGTGATGCGCAGGCGGTCAGTGCACTCGCCCCGAAACCGATCAGTGCTGCCGCAGCAAGCACACGACGCGCAGTAACACTCATTTATCCTCCTCGGCACGCTGATGACTGAGCCCCAGCTTACTGAGGACCCTGCTCACTGTGATGAGTAGTTTTTACCTAGTTCGTGGCATCGTTCGAGGCGTGAAAGCCACCACTGGGTGCGCTCCGGATTTGCCGCCCAGCGTGTCAGGAGCGCCTCATCGGCATCCACTCGTCGCACCTCAATTCGCCCGCCCCGTGCACGCAGGGGAGAGGCCGTGACGTCGGCGGCCAGCAGGGATGCCGTCGCGAGCCCGCAATCAAAGTCGAGAGGATCGATCGCGGCCGCGAGATGCACCCCCATCCCCAGCCCCACCGAAGTTTCGAGCGCACTGGAGACCACCACCGGGAGCCCCGACTGCGCCACGACGCTGAGGGCCCGCGAAATGCCGCCGAGCGGTTGAGCTTTAATGACCAGCAGATCGGCGGCACCCGACCGGGCGACAGCCAGCGGATCTTCCGCCTTGCGCACACTCTCATCAGCAGCCACCGGAATGCCCATGTAGGCGATGCGGCCGCGCAGCTCACCCATTTCTTCAACGGTGGCACACGGCTGTTCAACGTACTCCAGGTCGTACACTGCGAGGGTGTGCACGGCTCGCTCAGCCTCATCAACAGTCCAGGCCCCATTGGCGTCAATGCGGATGCGACCCTCGGGGCCCATAACGCGACGCACCTCGGCGATGCGGGCGGTGTCATCCGCGAGGGTGTGTCCGGGCTCCGCAACTTTGACTTTAGCTGTTCGGCAACCATCAAAGCGTTCCAGCACCGCTTCAACGAATTCGACGTCCACTGCGGGCACTGTTGCATTCACGAAAACGTGGTCGCGCACCAGCGGGGGAGTCTCGTTCCAGGCGTAGTCGATTGCGGCCATCAGCCACGAGGTTGCCTCGGCGTCGTCGTATTCGACGAAGGGAGAAAACTCGCTCCACCCCTGGGGTCCACGAAAGAGCAACGCCTCGCGCTGATCGATACCGCGAAAACGGGAGGTCATGGGAAGAGACACCACACGGGCGGTATCGAGAATGTCGGTCGCTGAAGGGAACATGTACTCAGTCTGACAAGGTCCGCCGTCAGTTAGGGTAATTGCGTGTCTAAACCGGGTGATGTGGAGCGTGTTGCCACCAAAATTGTGCCGTACTACGTGGTCGGCGTTGTCGATGACTCATCAGACATCCCGCAAGAAGGATCGCCGCCACCCGAACAGCAGGACGAACGGGATGACCCTGCCGTTAGCCGGGCCCGCCCAACGTGGATCGGCTTCATCGCCGCCGCCCTCGGGGTGGCAACGCTCGCCCTCCTCATTGTGGCTATGGCTGTGGCCACCGCGGGCAATTTTTCTGCGGGAACGTGGATCGGCTACATCACCGTCGTCGTGTCGATCTCAGCGGCAGTGATTGCCGGCATCAGCCTCATCTTTGCTTACCGGCGCCGGTGGGCAGCCGGTGGTCTTGCCCTGGCAATCCTCGCCAACCCCCTCGTGCTGGTCAGCGTGTTTCGCTTCTTCGGTGGCTAGGGTTGAGACATGGCGCTGGTTTCAGAAATTTTTGACGAAAAGTTGTGGCGATCCGTCGCCGGGTTTGATGACCTCACCGACATCACCTATCACCAGGATTTGACCGGCACGATCGCGCGCATCGCGTTCGATCGCCCCGAAGTACGCAACGCCTTTCGGCCGCACACCGTCGACGAGCTCTATCAAGCTCTCGATGATACGCGCCAGAATCCGCGCATCGGCGTCGTGCTGCTCACCGGCAACGGACCGAGTGACAAGGACGGCGGTTGGGCATTCTGTTCCGGTGGAGACCAGCGCATTCGTGGTCGCGCAGGCTACGAGTACGAGGGCCACCCCGCAACGAACCGTGCCGCCGCCGGGCGCCTCCACATTCTTGAAGTGCAGCGCCTCATCCGTTTCATGCCCAAGGTTGTCATCGCTGTGGTGCCCGGTTGGGCCGCCGGCGGTGGGCACTCGCTCCACGTCGTCTGCGACCTCACCATTGCCAGCGCAGAACACGCCCGCTTCAAACAAACGGATGTCGATGTCGGGTCTTTCGATGCCGGCTACGGCAGTGCCTACTTCGCTCGCCAAGTGGGCCAAAAGTTTGCCCGAGAAGTGTTCTTTTTGGCCCGCGAATATGACGCGCAGCGTGCCCTCGACGCGGGAGCGATCAACGCCGCCGTGCCCCACGCCGAGCTAGAAGCTACCGCCTACGAGTGGGCCCAGACCATCATGACAAAGTCGCCGACCGCTATCCGGATGGTGAAGTTTGCCCTCAATGCGGTTGACGATGGCCTCGTCGGTCAACAAGTGTTTGCCGGAGAAGCAACCCGATTAGCCTACGGAACCGACGAAGCCGTCGAGGGCCGCGACTCATTCCTTGAGAAGCGTGCGCCCGACTGGTCGCCCTTCCCCTGGCAGTACTAGCGCCATGGAGCCAGCGCAGTGACACGAGAACTCTGGTCGATTGATGCCCGCGATCCTCGCACAGTGTGGGCCGCCCTAGTGCCAGCACTCGAGGGAACGGGGGCTGCGATTCTGCCGCACCCTGCCTCCCCCTCTGGCCTGCCAGAAACCGTACCCGCGAACGTTGCCGTCGTCGTTGAAACGAGTGGATCGACTGGCCGACCCAAGCGCGTGATGCTCAGTGCTGAGGCGCTGAAGGCGAGTGCTGCGGCATCCGAAGAACTCCTCGGTGGGTCGGGGCAGTGGCTGCTGGCGGTGCCCGCTCACTACATTGCGGGAATCAACGTGCTGGTGCGCTCCCACCTTGCGGGCACCGAGCCTGTGATGATGAAGCCGAACGGTTTTTCTGCCGAAACGTTCATTGCGGCTGCCGGCGAACTCACGGCCGGTCGCCGCTTTGTTTCGTTCGTGCCGGTGCAGTTGGCTCGACTTCTGGAATCAGACGACGCGGTCGACATTCTCGGTACGTTCAGCCGGATTCTGGTCGGCGGCCAGTCGATTCCGGCGACACTTCTTGCGGCGGCCCGCGCTCGCGGCCTGAACGTTACGACCACCTACGGGTCGAGCGAAACCAGCGGAGGCTGCATCTGGGACGGCAGGGCTCTTGACGGCGTGCACGTGCGGCTGGTGGATGATCGCATCGAACTTGCGGGGCCGATGCTGGCCGAAGGCTACCTCAACGATCCGCGGCGCAGCGCATTCTCATTCCGTGAGCATGACGGCACCCGCTGGTACCGCACCGACGATGTTGGCGAATTCGTTGACGGCGTTCTGCGGGTGCGTGGGCGCGCCGACGACATGATCATCTCCGGTGGGGTGAAAGTGTCGCTCGCTGAAGTCGAGACGGCTGTGCGTGCGCTGCCCGGTCACAGCGAGGCCGTGGTTGTTGCCGCGCCGCACCCGGAGTGGGGTGAAGCGCCCGTGGTGGTTACGACATCCGCAATTGATCTAGACACCCTGCGCCAGCTTGTTACCGCACAACTTTTTGCCGCGGCAGCCCCCGCACGAGTGATGTTGATTGATGCGATTCCCCTGTTGGGTACGGGCAAACCCGATCGCCTTGCGCTAGCGTCACTGGTCCTTAAGTAGAATCCCACCGTGGCCTCTTCGAAACAGCAACGCACCGACCCCACGACCATCGCGCCGAAATCACGCACTGGTTCGGCGAAAAAGAACAGTGGTCGCCCCGGCGTCCGCCCGCCCAAAGCGCCCAAGGTCGCAAAAGCGACCGCTCGCGACTGGATTGGGGGCGCCCGCATTCAGACGCTGCCGCTCGCATTCGCGCCGGTAGCGTTGGGAACAGCGGCGGCCTTCGTTCTTCGACTCGATGAAGACGGGGTTGGCTGGCACTGGTTGCGGGCGCTGCTGTGCCTCATCGTTGCCGTCTCCCTTCAAATCGGCGTGAATTTTGCGAACGACTACTCCGATGGTGTGCGCGGAACCGACAACAACCGCGTGGGGCCTCGCCGTCTCACCGGGTCGGGTGCGGCTCGTGGGCGCACCGTGATCACGGTTGCTTTTGTCTGGTTTGGTATCGCAGCTATTGCGGGCATCATTATTGTTGTCCGCAGCGGACACTGGTGGATGCTCGCCGTCGGTGCCGTGGCGATCTTGGCCGCGTACTTCTACACCGGCGGCAAACGCCCCTACGGCTACCTCGGTCTTGGCGAAGTTTTCGTCTTCATCTTCTTTGGGCTTGTCGCGACGGCGGGCACCACATATGTGCTCGCCGACACCGTGACCGTGGAGTCGTGGTTGGCGGCCGTCGCCGTCGGATTGTTTGCCGTTGCGACCCTCATGGTCAACAACATCCGCGATATCGAACAAGACGCAATTGCGGGCAAGCGCACGCTTGCGGTGATGATCGGCAACCTGCCATCGCGCATCTTTTATGTCGTGGCGATGCTCGTGCCATTTGGCATCTTGGGGGCGTTCACGCTGCTGTATGTGAACGCCTATCTGGTGTTCTTTGTGCTGCTTTCAGCCCTGCCGGCCTGCGTGATTGTACTGACCGCCAAAACGGCGCCCGAGCTAATCTTGGCACTGCGGCTGACGGGGCTCACGGCACTGCTGTACGGCCTGGGCCTAGCCTCAGCGATCGCCTTCTAAGCTCTGGGCGTCAGCGGTCGCCTTCCGGGCTCTGGGCGTCAGCGGTCGCCTTCCGGGCTCTGGCGTTCAGCGTCAAGTTCTGCCGCAGCATCCTCTGCATCGCGGTCAGGGTCGTGGCTGGGGCCTGCACGTCGAGCGACAATGTCGCGGGCCACGGCATCCCGCAATGTGCCAAAGAAGATGTAGGAGATTGCGAACCCCAGAATCGCCGCGATCAGTGCCGAGAGCCACCATTCAACTTGAGCGACCATCAACAGCGTGAACGCCGCGGTGAAGATTCCGAGCCGCAGCAGTGAGTAGATGATCCAAGGTTTCACGGCATCAGTCTAGGCTTGCATCCCTCATGCAGCCTGCGAGGATAGACTGGCTGTATGCCTCGTTTACTGGTTGTACTCGCCTTCGCGCTCGTTGCGGTCGACGTGTTCGCCATCGTGGATGTGATCTTGACCGATCGCAAGCGCGTGCGCGCAATGCCCAAGGTGTTGTGGGTGCTCGTGATTGTGCTGCTCCCTGTTATTGGTGTGGTCTTGTGGTTCCTGCTTGGCAAGGCTCGGAGCGTAAAATCGGGTCGAAACCGCGCGGTTGCTCCCGACGACGACCCAAACTTCTTGCGCAACGTGCGCCTCAAAGAAGAGCAAGATGAACGCATTCGCCGCCTTGAACAGGAACTTGCAGATCTCGACGATGACGATAAGACCAACTAGCTCGCCGGCAACCAACTTCTCGGTAGCCCTTCTCGCAGAGTTCGTCCGTCTCGGTGTACGAGACATTGTGGTCAGCCCCGGCTCTCGTTCCCAGGCCCTCGCTCTTGCCGCGGCAGAATTCGATAAGCAGGGTTTGCTGCGCCTGCGCGTGCGCATTGATGAGCGCGTCGGTGCCTTTCTCGCTCTGGGTCTTGCGGTCGAGACCGGTTCGCCGGTTCTTGTGGTCACGACGTCGGGCACGGCGGTTGCCAATCTCCACCCGGCAGTGCTCGAAGCCCACCATTCTGCTGTTCCGCTGATCATCATTAGTGCTGACCGCCCCGATTCGCTGCGGGGAATCGGCTCTAACCAGACCACGCAACAACCGGGTATTTTTGGCACCGCCGTTCATCGCACCTGGGATGTTGACGTTCCCACCGGTGCCGCAGGCGAGATGGATGCCGCAGCACAACTTGCTCGCGATGCCGTCGCAGCGGTAAACGGTCCGGTGCACCTGAACCTCTCCTTTGCTGAACCGCTTTCTGCGCCCTTCACGTGGCACCCGTCCGAGGACGATGTCGCCGTGCAGCCTGACGCGGCAGGCGAACCTGACTATCCCGATTTTTTCAGCGAGCTCGACCCCGGCACTGACAACACCGGCACCCCGCTATCGTCCGGCGCCGCCACACCGTTGGCTCTGAGCCCGATGCCGGCCACCGTGGTCATTGCCGGCACGGGTGCCGGGCCTCGTGCCGAGGAGGTTGCTCGCCAACTGGGGGCGCCGCTTATTGCGGAGGCTGCCAGCGGAGCACATTTTGGCCCCAATCTCGTTGTGGCGTACCGCGAGCTGCTGAACACCGCAAACTTCGGTGATCGGGTGGCGCGCGTGATTGTCTTTGGGCACCCCACGTTGAGCCGCGAAGTCCCGGCGCTCATTCAGCGAAGCGGTGTCGAGACTGTTGTCGTGCGGCACCCCTCGGCCGATGACTACAACCCTGGCCGCTGTGTTCGCCTCTTCGTCGACGACGTTGCTGTGTCGGGCGAGGTAACCGACCGGGCCTGGTTGGGGCGCTGGGTCAGCTCAAGCCGCCAGCTTCTCGAAACTGAAAGCATTGCCCCCAACATTGATGCGGATGCGGGTACGCATGCCAAGTCAGAGCTAGCGATTGTGCGAGCCCGCGTCGACCGGCGCATGTTGGCAGAAGCCGTGTGGCGGGCTACGTGGCCCCACGACCGTCTCGTACTCGGTGCCTCGAGGTTGATTCGCGAAGTTGATCGTGTTGTGCCGGGCAAAAAGGTTTCGGTTCATGCCAATCGCGGGTTAGCCGGAATTGATGGAACCATTTCGACGGCTCTCGGAATTGCCCTCGCCAGTCAAGCGGCGCCCGGCAACGGGGGCATCACTCGAGTGTTGCTTGGTGATCTGGCGATCTTCCACGACGTTGGGGCGCTCATGTTTGGGGTCGGGGAGCCGAGGCCGCGCATCCAAGTCATTGTTGGCAACGATGGTGGCGGCACAATCTTTGACGCCCTCGAAGTTGCTAGCCAGGCTGGCGATGGCTTCGATCGTGTTTTGCTTACTCAGCAAAATGCTTCCATTGAGGCTTTGGCGGTGGCTTATGGCTGGCGTTATGTGTCAGCGGCAACGCGCGGAGAATTAGATCAGGCGCTGTCGGCGAATCCCGAACCAACCATCATTGAGGTCCCGCTGAGCCGCTAAGCAGCTGAGCCGCTGAGCGGCTGGCAGAACTGCAAGAGCGACTCTTCGCTGAGAGCAAGTTCGGTGGTCAGCGCCGGGTTCTGTGGGCTGACTAGCAGCAGGCTCATGAGCTTGCGCTGCGGCGCACGGCAACCGCGGCTGCCCTGTGGTCCGTGGTTCCGGCAAACCATAAATGGTCTGCGCGCTAGGCAAACGCTTCGATGATGGGCCGGAATTTTAGTTCGGTCTCTGCGAGCTCTCGTTCAGCATCCGAACCCGTGACGATGCCCGCACCGGCATATGCGGTGATGCGTGTGCCGTCCACTTGGGCGCAGCGCAACGCTACAGCCCATTCTCCGTTGCCATCCGCGTCGACCCACCCCACTGGCCCGGCGTAGCGACCACGATCAAAGCCCTCGAGTAAGTCAATGATCTGAAGTGCTGCGGGGGTAGGTGTGCCCGCAACCGCCGCGGTGGGGTGCAGTATGCCGATGAGGTCGAGTGCGCTTGACCGCTCAGCCAGTTGACCCTCAATGTCGGTGGCGAGGTGCCAGAGGTTCGGCAGTTGAAGGGCGAACGGTGAGGATGCCGCGTGCAGTTCACGGCTCAGTGGCCGAAGGGCATCCATCACGCTGGCAAGCGCAAGAGCATGTTCTTGTTGATCTTTGAGTGACCCGGTGAGGGTTGCCGCGGCTTGCTCGTCAGAGCTGTGGTTGTCTCCCCGGGCGGCACTCCCTGCCAGTACGCGGGCGCTGACGGTGCCGTTGTGTACGTTTACGAGGGTTTCGGGACTGGAGCCGATGAGGCCGTCTACGGCGAAGGTAAAGGTGTCGGGGTAGCGGGTGGCAAGGGCCGCGATGGGCACGCGCAGGTCGGCGCCGGCGGGGAGCTGGGCGACTTGATCGCGGGCTATCACGAGTTTTTCAGCGCGGGAGAGTGCTATTTCCTGTAGGGCTGCGGTGACGGCGGTCGTGAATGCTGTCGTGCTCATGTCTCCCGGCGCGAAGGAGACGTGAACGGCTGCCCCGTGGGGGTGGCGGGGGAGGGTAGCCAGCGCATCCGTGGTGTCGGGCATCGTGTTCGCTTCGCCGGCGCTGATTGTGGTGACCCAGTGGCTTCCCTCTCGATTACCCACAATGACACGGGGGATGATCAGCACACTGACGGCAGAGGAAGAGCCGGCGAACGCGAAGCTTCCGAAAGCGATCAGGCCCGTACCGGCACGATTGACGCTGTCATGCACGATAGCGGTGCGGGTGAGCTCGCTCCAGGCGGCGGCGGCGGCGGCGAAGCGATCGGCACCACGAAACTCCAGTCGAAGCAACTCGCCAACCCCGACGATTCCTTCACCATTTCGCACGAACGCGAGGGGGTGATCGGGGGCAATCCAATCGAGAATGCGATCTATCTCGTCGCTGGGGCGCGTAACGATTGTGAGCGGCTCACGCTGGTTAGTCATCGCAAATGCCTCGTTTAGTGCCGGGAACGGGCTGCTCTTGAGCCCCATAGTGCCTCACAACTATCACAGTACCGGCCAGTTGCGGTGTAGTAGGTGAGCATCCAGCGTGGGCGCCCTAGACTAGTGCTGTGGGTAAGGCTGACATGAACAAGCGACCGGATGACGTAGCCGGAATGTTTGATGGTGTCGCAAAACATTACGACCGCACCAACACGGTGCTTTCTGCCGGAAATGCGCTGTTATGGCGCGCGGCCACCGTGCGAGCGGTCGCTCCTGCTGCGGGTGAACGCATCCTCGATATTGCTGCGGGCACGGGCACAAGCTCGGCCGCGCTGCACCGCAACGGCGCCCGAGTGGTCGGGCTCGACTTTTCGCCCGGGATGGTTGAGCAGGCCCTCAAGCGTCACAAGAAAATCGAGTTCATTCAGGGCAACGCCGAGAAGTTGCCATTTGGTGACAATGAATTCGATGCGGTGACCATCAGTTTTGGCCTGCGCAACGTGAACGATCCCCGTGCCGCACTCTCAGAGATGTACCGGGTTGTGAAGCCGGGTGGCCGACTCGTGGTCACCGAGTTTTCGAAGCCGCCGGTGGCGATCGTCCGCGCCGGCTACTTCACCTACTTGAACCGCATAATGCCGATCATTGCTGACCGTACAAGTTCCAACCCTGAGGCGTACGCCTACTTAGCGGAGTCGATTCGCGAGTGGCCAGATCAGGGAGAACTGAGCCGGTGGATCCGTGCCGCCGGTTTCACGAGAGTGGCGTACCGCAATCTCACCGCTGGCATAGTCGCCATGCACCGCGGCCATAAGCCGGTGGATCAGTCGGTGCTCGCCTCCGTCGCCAAACGCAAAGATTTAGCCACCCGGCCCATAAAGACCATCAAGACCCCCAAAGACGCCAAACCGAAGCCGTAGCGCTTCGCCAAAGAAATCGGTTGAAAGTGAACCCGAGCGTTCCGCCTGCGCGCCGCAGCAACACCCTGAGTTCCTCATTGGGGCTGGGTGAAAAGCTCTTTGCCTCCAGCGATGAGCGCCGCTTTGCTGCTGCCATCGAAGAGGGCCTGGCGCACGTCGAAGCGGGCCTGCTGTCACAGATAACGTTCGCCGACGAAATTGCGGATGCCACGAGCCGATACCTGCTCGAAGCTGGCGGCAAACGCGTGCGCCCCATGCTGACGCTGCTCACGGCACAGTTGGGCAGCGGCAACAACCCCGACGTCATAACGGCAGCTCAGGCAATAGAGATCACCCACCTAGCCTCGCTCTATCATGACGACGTTATGGATGAGGCGCAGTTGCGACGCGGCGTACCGAGCGCCCAATCGGTGTGGGGCAACTCGGTAGCAATTCTCACCGGAGACCTTCTTTTCGCTCGGGCGAGCAAGCTCATCGCCGGCCTTGGCGAGAAGGCGCTCATCCTGCAGTCGAACACCTTTGAACGGCTGTGCCTCGGGCAGCTGCACGAGACGCTTGGCCCGAAGGCCGACGAGAACCCGGTCGGGCACTACCTTCAGGTACTCGCCGACAAGACAGGGTCGCTCATTGCGACTGCCGCTGAAGTCGGCGTAATGTTCTCGGGCGCTCCCGATGAGTACACGGTGCCGGTGCGCGACTTTGGCGAAAAGATCGGTGTTGCCTTCCAGCTCATCGACGACGTCATTGATCTTTCGGTAGAGACCAGCAAGACCGGCAAAAAACCTGGAACCGATCTGCGCAGCGGAGTGGCGACACTCCCGTTGCTGTACCTGCGCGAGCTCGCGGAGACCGACACTGATGCTGCCGACCTTCTTACTCGCATTGAGCGCGATGTTAACGCCAATTTCTATGGCAAAGGCGACGATGCTGCCATCGATGCTGCGGTCACCGAACTGCGACAGCATCCGGTGACGAAGAAGACTCTGGAAGAAGCCCGACGGTGGGGCAGCGAAGCGGTTGAATCCCTTGCACCCCTTCCCGACGGGCCGGTCAAGAAAGCCCTGACGCGTTTTGCCCAAAGCATCGTCGAACGCTCCAACTAGTACGCCACCCGCCCGCGCGCATCGAGATGAAGGGAAAATGCAACCGATGAGCAAGCTCAGACTCGCCATTGTTGGTGCCGGCCCTGCCGGAATCTACGCCGCCGACATCCTGCTGAAAGCAGAACGACAGTTTGAGGTTTCGATCGACCTGTTTGAGCAACTGCCGGCGCCATACGGTCTTGTGCGTTACGGCGTTGCCCCCGATCATCCACGAATCAAGGGAATCGTTAATGCCCTGCGCGATGTGCTCGACGCCGGCAACATCCGCCTCTTCGGCAATGTCACGTATGGGCGTGACATTACGCTCGACGACCTCAAGAAGCACTACAACGCGGTAATCTTCTCGACCGGTGCGATCAGGGATGCTCCGCTGCCGATTCCCGGAATCAACCTGCCCGGCAGCCACGGTGCTGCTGACTTCGTGAGCTGGTACGACGGACACCCCGATGTGCCGCGCGAATGGGCTCTCGACTCGAAAGAGGTTGCCGTTATTGGCAACGGAAACGTCGCCCTCGATGTCGCCAGAATGCTCGCTAAGCACGCCGATGATCTGCTGCCAACGGAGATTCCCGCCAATGTGTATGACGGTCTCACGGCAAGCCCCGTGACCGACGTGCACGTCTTTGGTCGTCGCGGCCCCATGCAGGTGAAGTTCACTCCTCTTGAACTGCGCGAGTTCGGTGACCTGAACGACGTGGACATGATTCTCTACGAAGAAGACTTTGACTATGACGAGGCATCACAGGCCGCGGTTAAGTCCAACAAGCAAATCATGGTGCTCGACCGCATCTTCACAAAGTGGCGCGGTCACGACACGGGCACGGCCTCGCGCCGACTCCACCTGCACTTTTATGCCGGCCCCGTCGAGATTCTTGGCACCGATCGTGTCGAGGGATTTCGTTATGAGCGCACCACCCCCGACGGCGAGGGCGGAGTGGTCGGTACCGGCGAGTTCCGTGAGATCGCCGTTCAGAGTGTGTACCACGCGGTTGGTTATTTCGGGTCTCCGCTCGACGGCGTTCCTTTCGATGACCACCGAGGAGTGATCCCGAACCGCGAAGGTCAAGTCATTGACGATAATGACGAGCCCGTTCATGGGGTCTACGCCACCGGCTGGATCAAGCGTGGCCCTGTGGGTCTCATCGGGCACACAAAATCTGATGCGATGGAAACCATCAAGAACGTCATGATCGATCAGGCCAACTGGTGGAGCCCTGAGCAGCCTGAAGAGCAGGCAATTGTTGACCTCCTCACAGATCGCGGGATCGACTACACCAACCTGCAGGGGTGGCAGTTGCTGGATGCGCACGAGATTGCTTTGGGTGAGGCTCAGGTGCGCGCGCGAATCAAGCTTGTTGATCGCGGCGAAATGCTTGCGGCATCCCAGGTGAGTGACGGCAATTAGCCGGGCGGTTGCCCGCTCGACTACTGAACAGCGGCAGTGAGCCGTGCAAGGTTGTCGAGCACTTTGGATCGCCGTGGCCGCGTCATCCATTCGTCGAGAGTGAGTTCACGGCTGACGCTGCGGTACTCCTGTTCAAGTTCGCGCATGTCTTTGATGAACTCAGTACCGCGCACCATGACAGAGATCTCAAGGTTGAGACTGAACGAGCGCATATCCATGTTGCTTGAGCCGATTACCGCGACCTGATCGTCGATCGTGAAGTGCTTAGCGTGTAGCACGGTTGGTGTGGGGAATAGCCAAATTTTGACTCCAGCACGCAGCAGCGTCTCGTAGTAGCTTCTCTGGGCATGGTAGACGAGAGCCTGGTCACCAACCTCAGAAACGAAAAGCTGCACATCGAGCCCACTCTGGGCTGCCGTGGTGATGGCGTACAGCATCGAGTCGTCGGGAACGAAGTAGGGGCTGGTGATGATTACGCGCTCCTGGGCGGCGTAGAGCAGCGAGTTGAACAGTCGCAGGTTGTTCTCACCTTCAAAACCCGGGCCACTCGGCACCACCTGAGCGTCGAGGTTCGCGTTGGTGGCCAATGCCGGTGTTTGAGCGCTCTCGCGCACCAGCAGTTCATCGGTTTCGCAGTACCAGTCGGTGATGAACAGCGCGTTGATCCCGGCCACGATGGGCCCCTCAAAGCGCACCATGAGGTCTTTCCATGTGAGGCCGCGCTTTTTATTGACGCGCTTGTTGTAGGCGGAATCAACCATGTTCTGCGAGCCAGTGAATGCGAGCTTGCCGTCGATGACGAGAATCTTGCGGTGGTTGCGCAGGTCGGGGCGTTGGAACTTCCATTTGAGCGGTTGCACGGGGAGCATCACCTGCCATTGCACACCCATTTGCTTGAGGCGACGGATGGTCGTGAAGTATCCGGGAGCCCGCAATGAGGCGAGGTGATCAAGCAGAACACGAACACGAACACCGCGCTGCACGGCGGCTTCTAGCGCGTTGAAGAATGGAGCGGTCGTGGAGTCGAGACTGAGAATGTAGAACTCAACGTGCACAAAGTTGGTGGCCTCACCGACGGCCTCGGTCATCGCGTCCAACGACTCCTGATACTGGGAATACAGTTTCGCCGAGTTGCCACCGACCAGGGGCATAGCACCGAGTGTACGGTTGAGTTCGACTACGGGTTCCAGCCAGGGTGGCCACGGCTGATCTTGCCTCACCTGGTCCATGCCGTCGGTGGTGTCGAGGATGAACTCATTAATCTCGACCTGCTTGTTGCGGCGACCCTTGGGCAGTTTGCGACTCCCAAGAAGCAGGAACAACAGGATTCCGACGTACGGGATGAAGAAAATGGCCAGCAGCCAGGCCATGGCGGTCTGCGGTCGCCGATTGCGCGGAACGTAAATCAGCGAAAGCACCCTGATCACAAAGTCGATGAAGATGAGAACTCCGGCGATGATTGCCGTGAAGTTGATCGCCATCCCGCCATCGTTCATGGCCTAAAGTCTAGCCAGCTTTGGGGATAGTTCAGTTGTTAGCGAAAGTTCACGAACTGAAGAGCAACATCGAGGTCTTTGCCTTTGAGAAGTGCCATTGTCGCTTGCAGGTCATCACGGCTCTTGGACTGCACCCGCAACTCGTCACCCTGAATCTGCGACTTCACGCTCTTGGGTGCTTCGTCACGGATTATCTTGGAAATTTTCTTGGCATCCTCAGAAGAAATACCATTCTTGAGACTGATCTCGATGCGGTACTCCTTGCCGCTGGGGAATGGTTCACCCGCATCAAGGCTGCGCAGCGAAATGCCACGCTTGATGAACTTTGCCTCGAGCACTTCGAGCACTGCCTTCACTCGCTCTTCGGCGCTCGCCTTCAGGAGGAGGTTCTCGCCCGTCCACTCCACCGAGGCACCGACACCTTTAAAGTCGTAGCGCTGGGCAAGCTCCTTTTGCGCCTGGTTGACGGCGTTGTCCGCCTCCATCTGGTCAACTTTGCTCACAATGTCAAACGAAGAATCAGCCATGCGACCATGCTACCCGGGCAACGTGCAGAACGCTCCCCGGCACCTTTTGGCGCATTTTCGCGATGTGGTCACGACTAGCTCAGATTCCTTGTACTCTTATTCAGCGCGTTCGGTCAGATGAATACATGTGGCCGAAGGCGTCTCGGCGAGTTACCCAAGTGGCCAAAGGGATCTGACTGTAAATCAGACTGCATCGCATTCGGGGGTTCGAATCCCTCACTCGCCACCACTTTTTTCAGACGCAGACTCGATGTCAGCCGTCGCCCCAATAGCTAGCTGGGGCCGAGGTTGGGGCCCGGGTGTGGGGCTGCCGGTCGTTGTGCTGGCGGAGCAACATCCAGTACCGAATCCGGTGGTTCCTCACGGCCAGTTCTCTGTGATCTGTGCGCGCGAATGGGAAACTTGTAGACCCAACCGACGGGTCGAAATTCGTGGGCGGCGGATGCCATGGCCCAGCACACAAGAATCGAGACGACAAAAAGTGTGGGAACAATCGCTTCGGAGCGGGTGACTCCCGCGTCGTACAGCAGGCGATATCCGACCAGGACGACAGGAAAATGGGTCACGTAAAAAATGAGGCTGTTTTGGCCCAGATAGGACAGAACGGCAACCACCCGCTTGTTCGCCTCCAGTGCCATGCACACTCGAATCAGGGCCGCGATGCCCACAATCACCCACGCCGCCAGGAGGGGGTCGTACTGGGGGGCGCTGCCAAGAACGGACTGGAGCGAGAGGGCCGCAGCGAGCAGAGCAACCGCGATTGTGCCGGGCGCCGACTTCACCCACGGCGACCACCGTCTGATGTGCCGGAATGCGAATACTCCCATGATGAAGAAACCGTAGAGGAGCAGAAGCCGATCGAGCTTGTACCAGTCGGGTAATACGGTGGCGAGCGCGAAAGCAACAATCGCGACCGCCAAGGGATTCAGCGATCGGGTCGCAAAATAGAGGGCGTAGAAGACGGCAAGGAACCAGAGAAACCACAGTGTCGGATGTGACGGCGTGAGAATGGCGCGCAGATCAGTGAGCGTGAACTGTTGGTAGATGGCCAGGGGCATCACAACGCCCCACACGGCAAGGGGCCAGACGATCGCCGCTAGTTTGCCTTGGGCATATCGCCGAAAACCTTTCGCTGCAGACTGCTCTACCAGCATTCCTGCCACGAGCACGAGCCCGGGCATGCGGTACGGATCGAAGACGGAGTCGATGACGGCGAAGAACGGATGCCCGGGGTTGCCGTCCCACTCTAGAACGGACACCGAGTGGTGGAAGATAACGAATGCCACCGCGAGTCCGCGAAACATGTCCATCCAGACCATGCGTGGTTGGGTGGTAGGCAATTCTCTGTCCATTCGTCGGTCTTCGAAGAACCGTACAACATGACACCCGTAGACCACTGAAACGAGGGGTTAGACCAGCAGCAGCGGCGGCATAGGCTTAAGCCATGTCTCATGTTGAACTTCTTACTCTCGCCACCAGCGTTGCCACCCAGGCGGCAGAGCTCGCCGCTCGCCGCCGCGTTGAGGGTGTTGCCGTTGCCGACCTGAAGACCTCAGCGGTGGATGTTGTGACCTACGCCGACCGCGAGGGTGAGCAGCTGATCCGCGGTCTTCTTGCCGACGCTCGCCCCGATGATGGGTTCTGCGGTGAAGAGAGTGGAACGTCGAAGGGAACCAGTGGACTGACGTGGGTAGTCGACCCGATCGACGGCACCGTGAACTACCTGTACGGCATCCCGCATTATTCGGTCAGCGTCGCGGTGGTCGAAGGGGAGCCTGACCCGGCTACGTGGCGTGCGCTCGCCGGTGCTGTCGTGAATCCCGGCGCACGCGAGACTTACACGGCGACGGTCGGTGGGGGATCGTTTCTGAACGGGGAACGCCTCCGGGTTGCGGATGGGGTAGATCTCGCTGAGGCGCTCATAGGTACGGGGTTCGCTTACCTGCAAGAACTGCGGTCGGAGCAGGGGCGTGTAATCGCTGAGCTTCTTCCGCAGGTGCGCGACATCCGCAGGATGGGAACGGCGTCTCTTGACTTGTGCATGGTGGCATCGGGGCGGATGAATGGGTACTTTGAGCGTGGCCTTAATCCTTGGGATCATGCCGCCGGGGCCCTCATTGCGCGTGAGGCGGGGGCGACAGTGAAAGGCCGGCGGAATGACACTGAGGGCAAAGATTTCATTCTGGCTGCCGAGCCCTCCGTGGCAGTGCTTCTGGATGCCGCCTTGGCGCGGCTTAGCGCGTGAGTAGGCCACGTGAACGAGGGGTAGCGAGCAGCCTGAGCGCACGCTAACCTTTATAAATCTGTTACCTGCGCACGATCAGATTGTGCGCCGGGTATACACCTGAGTTTTGCATTCACACCTAGCAGGTGAATCGCGTGGAGGAGAAGAGTGTCACTGACGAGCGTGGGCGCCGCAGTGACCTTCTCCTCACGTGAAACGGGGTTCGTGAAGTGAACCGCGATACCGCGTTGCCGCAGCGACCAGACGAGGGCAACGGAATCCCTCTCACGCGCAGACAATTGCGTGAACGCGAGCGAGCGGCAGAGATCGTGGCCGAACATGTTTCGGCGGGGGAGACCGATCACATCGATGTACCACCGATGCCAGTTTGGGTTGCGGCTGCGCGACGCACTGAGGCTGGTCGGCGGGGTAAGCGCGGCGAAGCGTTCGCATCCCGAGCTCTTTCCGGGGTTGCAATGCTTTTTGTTGGGGCGCTCTTGGTTGGCCTATCGGTGCCGTCGAATGCCTTTGTCTCTACCGCAGCTAGCGACACAACCGGCGCCTCCCTGTCGGAGGGTGCGGCACAGCTCACAGCTGAGGTGCGGCCGTCGCAGTCATTGGCTGTCTCTGACGAAGTTGTGAATGATGTTGCGAGACAGGACGGCCTTAAGGTCATTTCTTATGCCGAAGTCCTTGCCGTTAAGTTTGCCGGCGTCAGCTATGAATACCGCACCACAGACGGTGCGATTCGCTGGCCTTTCCCCTATGAAATTCCTATCACTGATGGTTACGGTGAACGCATGGGGGGTTTCCATAAGGGAACAGATTTTGCGGCCGCCGAGGGAACGCCGATCTACGCCATTGCTGATGGGGTGGTTTCCTACATTGAGTCTGACTATTCGGGTTACGGGTACCACGCAATCATCACCCACGTCGTCAATGGTCAGCAGGTGCAGAGCCAGTATGCCCACATGGTTAAAGCGTCGAGCCCTCTCGTGGTGGGCGACCCAGTTCGGGTCGGCGATTTTGTCGGGCTTGTTGGGCAAACAGGCATCTCTTACGGTGCGCATTTGCACCTCGAAATTCATCTCGATGGCGTACCGATTGACCCCTTTGCGTGGTTGACCGCAAATGCGGTCAACTAATCGAGCGCAACCGCCAGATTTGGGCGAATATCGTACGGTGAGCCGCTGAACGGATGTTAGTCTCTTACGGTGCCAATCGCGTGATCTGCGCTTTTGTGTGCCCCCTTAGCTCATTGGTAGAGCACTTCCTTGGTAAGGAAGAGGTAGTGGGTCCGATTCCCACAGGGGGCTCGGTCATCCGGTAATGCGGGTGCCGTGGCTGAGTAGCTCAGTTGGTGAGAGCGCACGACTCATAATCGTGAGGTCGCGGGTTCGAATCCCGCCTCAGCTACAACTGGCGGTTTCATTCTTTGAAACAGTATTGTTCATTTAATTGATTGACCGCGGACATCTTGATGAGATCTTTCCGTTCGCAGTCGATCAAGGCGGCACTTTAGGTCGCGGATCCTGCCAGGGTTCTCGTTAACGACGAATAAGCCTGCTTTTGGGCAGGCTGAATTGTTTCGGTCGTGCGGTAGCGGTAGCGGAAGCGTTGTCTGGGTTTGGGTGCAGGTTACCCGGGTGGTGCGGCGGCCTGAGCGGTGACTAGGCGGGCCAGAGGGCGCTTGTTCTCGTCTTTTCGACGGCGTGCGCGGATGGGCTTCTCGACGGCTTTGTCTCGGAGCTTCAGTATGAATGCCGCTATTGACCGCAGGTTGAACGAGCTGATGGAGAGAGCGGTGACTAGATAGTTCGAACTAAAACCTCGGCCGGAGCACTTTTTGGTGTTCCCGAGGTCTTCTTGATTGGCGTCTTTGAAGCGCGAGTTCGAAGCTTCGACGAGGTTGCGCATGCCGTAATGATTGGACCACTCTTCGCTCATGTAGGCGAATCGTTGCAAGTGTTTGAGGGGCTGGAGGACACGCGACTTGCCGCCGGTTTCTTTCGCCTTGACGGTTTTCTCCGGAATCAGCAGCGGAATCATGATGCTCTTCTTGCCGTCGAGCGAAGTATGCGGCACGGGGGACTTGGTTGGATAGGTGAACCGTTGGTAGCCGTCAGGGTCAGGCAGACCCTTGGCAATCATGCGGTAGTTGCTGCGGTTCTTCAGACGAGCGAGGAGGGCGGCGCGTTTTTGGTTGTAATCGACTCGCTCGAATTCAGACCGCGATTTCTCCAAATCGACAAGGTCTTTGGTCGCGTCAATGAGTTTTTGGGGCATGCTGCGAACATGCCAGTTTCCATCGACTAGGTAGAGGTCTGCGTAAATCCCTTGTAGTCCTAAGTCCTTAGCTCTGTAGTCGATGACGAGTTCGACCCCGGCTTTGCGGGCCGGAATATGGAACGTTTCGATTCGACTGTTGTTGTAGGCGCGGTCGGCCATGACGAGAAAGCGGTCAAGGCCGAAAGCGGCCTTGTGAAGCTCGATGAGCTTCATGCCGTGGCCAACGAGCATTCCAGGTTTATGGAAGCTGATGGCGGTGACGACGGATGGGAACGACTCGCTTTCGGATGGGCGATTCCACACCGTTGTTGCAGTTTCTACTTCGTACCCTGCGACATCGGTTTTCGCGCCCTTGCCATCGTGTTTACCACCACGACGATATCGTCCTGAGAACGGGTCGGGGTTGCTTCGATTGAGTTCTAGGTTGGTCGGGTTCTGCCTTCCTTGCACTGCAATGAGGCTTGCATCGATGGCGCAGTTGCCTTGATATTGGCGCAGGAACTCCGCCGGCATGGTTCGCGCCGAAGCGAGCACTAGTTGGTTGCAGAGCCAGTCGATACGGTCGAGATTCCGCTCGTGCTCTTCCTTGCCTTCGCCCTGGGTGATGTCCGCGAGTCGTGCGGCGTAGTCCCCGGATTTCATTCTTCCGTCCAGCGGGAACGGGTAGGGGTCGATGTGGCCAAGTATTTGTTTCAGTCCGCGCCAGAAGCGGTGATACCAGTCCATCTTGTCGGATGGCTTGTTCGGGATTCCCAACAGCTCGAAGTGTTTTGTCCCAAACCGTCGGTGAAGAGTGTTCGCGATGTCCAAGTAAACGACGCCTCGCCCCATTTGAATATGTAGCAGCATGATGGGAAGGATGGCGGTCAATGGCAGGACGCGTTTACGTCCTGCCATTGAAGTGCGAGCTTCGCTGTCCCACTGCATAATTTTTTCGTTGATTCCGGAGTTCTCGATGAGCGCGATGGAATTGCGAAGGTACGCCAGAGATACGGGGCCGAGAGCGTGTTCGTCGTCGCGTTCCTCGGAGCCCATCCCGAATGTGTCGGCCATCCGCTGCTCGCATAGGGCGAGGGCAGCTTTGCTTGATTCAGCTCTTGTGCTCAAGGGCGCTCATCACCTCGCAGCATCACGCGGTACTCGGCTATCGGCGCGGACTCCACGTAGGCCAAATACTGGTTGAGGTTTTCGAATTGAGCCATGCCGCCAGCACGGAGAAGTTCCTTTATCGAGGTGCCCATTCTGAGGTGGGTTGTAATCCACGTTGCTCGAAGTCGTGTGAGCACAGGAACGACTCCCATGGTTCGGTACATGAAATCGCTCACCATGTTGTTGCCACTGGGCGCACGTGGCCCGCCCCACAGCAATTCGGCATCGGGATACCCGTCGACTAGAAGCGTTGCCCACTCTTCCCATTCGCGAAGCATGGGCACAGAGCGCTCGTTTCTGCCGCGAACTCTCACGAGCACGCCGTCGTCGTCGATTGTTACGTCAGTGCGGCGGAGAGTGCGCAACTCGCCAGGCTGGAGGCCGGCTCCCACAGTGAACGCGACAAGCAGCATGCAGCGGTGGCGGGAGAGTGCAGTTTTCTGTCCTGCGGCCCACAAGGCATGGGCTTTCATTTCAGCCGCGGTGTAGGGGGCTTGTATCTTGCGCTTGTGCATCGCGGTTAGTTTGTGGGGCGAGTTGGGGAGCACGGAGGCTGAGATTGCCAGAAGCACCGAGCGGTAGGAGCCGCCAGTTCCCTCGCGGGTAAACTCGGTCGTGCAGTAGCGGTCGATGAGGGTCGGCGCGAAGATGAGCTCGGCCCGGAGCTCAAGGCCATGCTCCTCGACGCACCACATCACGAATGGTGCGGCAATGCGCATCAGCTTGCTGGCGTCGCGATTACCTGCCAGCGCTGTGGTGGTGACGGCCTCCATGACGAAAGAGCGCGCTTCATCCCACGCGAGCCGGTACTGTTTCGGCTTATAGCGCCTAGTCAACTGAGCGATGACCTCCGTGGCAGAGAGTGCCACCCCGTTGCCCGGAGCTTCGGTCTTGGGTGCTTGTTTCGTCGATGGGGTTGAGAGAGATGTGTTCATGTCCATCTCTATGCGGCGAGTTTTTCGCCGGGTGGGAGTTTTCCCGATGGAGGCTTCTCGTCCGCCTCTCGGAAGAGAGCCCGCAGTTGGTTTCGTGGCAATAGTTCATGCAAGACCCCCCCTGAGCATTTGCGGCGATAACTACCGCCACTAACTATGGCGAAGGCCACCGACATTCCCGCTACGCTCGATCCATGAGCCCCCGCCCCACTCGTGCCCTGCCGGTCGAATTGTGTGCGGACTGGCCCAATGTGCCCTGTGCGGACCCGATCGCTGAACAGGCTAGACAGCTTGTGCTGAACCTTCGAGAGGCTATTGGCGAGCGCAGCATCCGCGAGATCGCGTCGGCGATCGAGGTCGACCGCGCCACGATAGGGGTAATGCTGCAAGGGAAGTCGTGGCCGGACATCGTCACGTTAGCGAAACTGGAACAACAACTGGGTCCGCTCTGGCCCAGGTCGTAGCCAGCATCGGTCACACAACCCATTGCCGACCCGAACGGGGTCCCCTCCGATATCGGATGTCAGCGATAGCCTGTGAGGGCGCACCGCGGATATCGCCGCGGGTGCGTTGCTGTTGAGGAGACACGGAACGAATGGCAAGAGTCGCCGAACTTGAAAACCATAGGTCATCAGAAGTTTATTCACGGGCGGTGTCTCGCTAGTGGCATCCACGGCGACGGACACACAACGCGCTGAACTGCACAAGACGATCTGGCGCATCGCCAATGACTTGCGCGGCAGCGTCGACGGGTGGGACTTCAAGAGCTACGTGCTCGGGATGCTCTTCTACCGTTTCATTTCGGCGAACCTCACCGCGTATGTCAACGCGGGGGAGCGCAAGGCAGGCAACGCCGATTTCGATTACACCTCGCTGAGTGACGCGGAAGCGGAGTTCGGCCGACGGGAGACGGTCTCGGAGAAGGGTTTCTACATTCTTCCGAGTGAGCTTTTTGTCAACGTTCACCAGCGGGCACCACAGGACGAGAACCTGAACGAGACCCTGCAACGAGCGTTCCGCAACATCGAGGGTTCAGCGGTGGGGGCCGATAGCGAAGATGACTTGAAGGGCCTGTTCGACGACCTCGATGTCAACAGCGCGAAGCTTGGGCAAACAGTGCTGAAGCGCAACGAAAAGCTCGTGAAACTGCTGGCCGCGATCGCCGATCTACCGCTCGGAAATTTCGACGACAACACGATTGACCTGTTCGGCGACGCGTACGAGTACCTGATGCAGATGTATGCGTCGAGTGCGGGCAAATCCGGCGGCGAGTACTACACCCCGCAGGAGGTGTCGGAGCTGCTTGCTCGCATCACGGTGGTAGGCAAAACCGAGGTAAACAAAGTTTACGACCCGGCGTGCGGGTCAGGTTCGCTGCTGCTCAAGTTCGCAAAAGTGCTCGGCAAAGAGAATGTGCGCCGGGGTTTCTACGGGCAGGAGATCAACCTCACCACCTACAACCTGGCTCGCATCAACATGTTCTTGCACGACGTGAACTACGAGAAATTCGACATCGCTCACGGCGACACGCTGCTCGACCCGGCGCATATGGAGGACGAACCGTTCGAGGCGATTGTGTCTAACCCGCCCTATTCGATCCGGTGGGACGGGGACGCCAATCCGCTTCTGATCAATGACCCGCGGTTCTCCCCGGCGGGCGTGCTGGCTCCCAAGTCGAAGGCCGACCTAGCGTTTACCATGCACATCTTGAGTTGGCTCGCCGTGGACGGCACCGCCGCGATTGTCGAGTTCCCCGGAGTGCTCTACCGCGGCGGTGCCGAGCAGAAGATCCGAAAGTATCTGGTCGACAACAACTATGTGGATGCGGTTATCCAGTTGCCGCCCGACCTCTTCTTCGGTACCACTATCGCCACTTGTATCATCGTGTTAAAGAAGTCTAAGCAAGACAACGCGGTGTTGTTCATCGACGCTTCAGCCGAGTCTGATCGAAGCGGCAATAAGAATAAGCTCACTGTGGCGCACCAGCATAAAATTCTGGACGCCTTCACCCACCGCGTCGGTATCGACCACTTTGCCCGGCTGGTGAAGAACAGCGAGCTTGCTGACAACGGCTACAACATCGCGGTCTCCTCCTATGTAGAGCAGGAGGACACCCGCGAGGTTGTCGACATCACTGGGCTGAACGCAGAGATTGCCCGAATTGTCGCGCGGCAGTCGGAGCTGCGTACCTCTATCGACGTGATCGTCGCAGACTTGGAAGGGGGCGAGTCATGAGCGAGGTACAGGACATTGTCATCTATGCGGCGCCGGGGGTGGAGCTTACGTTGCCGCTTGACCGTGACCGTGAGACCGTGTGGGCCTCACAGGCTCAAATCGAGGAGCTTTTCGGTGTCGATCAGTCGGGTGTTTCGCGGCATATCCGAAATATTTTGCGGGATGACGAGGTGGATCAGGAAAGCAATATGCAAAAAGTGCATATTGCTGGTGCAGACAGACCGGTCACCCTTTATAGCCTCGATGTGATCTTGGCGGTCGGGTACCGTGCGAACTCCTCACGGGCGATTACTTTTCGCCGCTGGGCAAGCGCAACTTTGAAGCAGCACCTCATTGATGGTGTGGCGCTTAACGAGCGCCGGTTGCAGCAACTTGGTTCGATTGTGCGCATCCTGTCTCGTTCGTCTGAGGAGCTTGTTTCGGGGGTAGCGGATGTGCTGGCCGGCTATCTTCCTGGTCTTCAGCTTCTGCGTGACTACGACGCGGGCCACCTCGATGCCGTCGCAGGTTCGCACCCGGGGTGGGCGCTCACTATCGAAGAAGCTCGGTCGGTGATTGCTGAAGTGCGGGTCAAATTTCTTGAGGACACCCTGTTCGGTAAGGAGCGCGGCGGAGCGTTGGAGGGTGTGATCGCCGCGATCTATCAGGGGTTCGCCGGGCAGGAACTTTACCCGACGGTTCAGTTGAAGGCGGCGAATCTGTTGTATCTGGTGGTGAAAGATCACCCGCTGTCTGACGGCAACAAGCGCAGCGCCGCCGCCCTCTTTGTCACCTTCCTCAGCCGCAACGGCATTCTGATGGATGCCGACAACCAGCCGCGAATCTCGAACAACGCCCTAGCGGCGATCACCCTCCTGGTTGCCATGAGTGACCCGAAAGAAAAAGAACTCATGGTCGCGCTGGTTGTGCGGATGCTGTCGGAGCCCGCGCCATGAGCCGCATCGACGAGTTGATCGCGGAGCACTGCCCTGATGGAGTAGAGTTTCGTGCCCTTGGCTCGCTTGGGAAGCGGAATTCCGGCACGTCTATCACTGCCGGAACTATGAGAGAGCTTGCTGTTGATAATGGTCCAATCCGCGTTTTTGCGGGTGGCCAGACGATTGCAGATGTTGCGGAAAATGCTGTAAGACCAACGGATATCGTTCGCGAGCCGAGCATCATCGTTAAGTCTCGCGGACATATCGGTTTTGCGTATTACGAACGACCCTTTACTCATAAAAGCGAACTATGGTCCTATACGTTGAACGATCCTGCAATTAACCAGAGGTTCGTCTATTACTTCTTATTGACGCAGGTTGGAAAGTTGCAAGACCTTGCACGTGCGACTTCAGTAAAACTCCCTCAACTTAGCGTCCGAGACACGGATCTCCTGCGTATTCCGGTTCCGCCTCTAGCAGTGCAGCGGGAGATTGCACGCATCTTGGAACAGTTCACCGAGCTGCAAGCGGAGCTGCAAGCGGAGCTGCAAGCGGAGCTGGAAGCACGGCGCCGTCAGTACGAGCACTACCGCCGTGAAGTGCTTACTTTCGGAAATGAAGTATTGTCGCGCCCGCTTAGTGATCTGGCAAAAAACCTTGACAACAAGCGCAAACCTGTGACGAAGGATGCCCGAACGGCTGGATCGATACCGTACTACGAGGCATCTGGAGTAGTGGACCATGTCAGCGATTTCATTTTCGATGGCGACTACCTCCTCGTCTCCGAGGACGGCGCAAACCTTCTGGCGCGATCCACCCCGATCGCTTTCTCCATTTCAGGCAAGACTTGGGTGAACAACCACGCCCACGTGCTTCAATTTGGTACCTACTCGGAGCGCCGGTTTGTTGAGATCTACCTAAACTCCATTGACCTCTCGCCATTTGTTACAGGGGCAGCACAACCGAAACTGAATAAAGCAAACTTGAACAGCATTCTTGTACCTGACCCGTCGCTGGAGGAAAAGGAGCGCATCGTCGCGATCCTCGACAAGTTTGACGCGCTAGTGAACGACCTAGGTACGGGTCTTCCGGCAGAGCTTGTTGCTCGTCGCAAGCAGTACGAGCACTATCGTGACAGGCTTCTGACGTTCAAGGAGCTGCCGGCATGAGCGACGCACCTGCAAAGCGGTACGACCCGATCTCTGTCAGCTCCGAGAGCACGGTCGTTGCGGAGTTCGTGTCCGACGCGTCGAGCGCGGCCGCTTACCAGTCCGAAACGGAACTGGAGCGAGAGTTCATCCGACTGCTGCAAAGCCAGGCCTACGAGTACCTGCCCGTCACGAGCGAAGCGGAATTGGTTGCGAACCTGCGCACGCAACTCGGAGCCCTCAACAGCATCCAATTCTCCGATGCCGAATGGGCGCAGTTCTTCATCGAACGGATCGCCGGGGCGAACGATGGCATTGCCGAGAAGACGGTGCGCATTCAGGAAGACCACGTTCAGCTTCTGAAACGTGACGACGGCAGCACCAAGAATGTGATGCTTATCGACAAGGCGAATATTCATAACAACCGGCTCCAAGTCATCAACCAGTACGAAATCAACCAAGGCGACGGCGCTGAGGCGGAGCGTGGTGCTGCACGCCCCACCCGGTACGACGCCACAGTGTTGGTGAACGGGCTGCCGATGGTCCACATCGAGTTGAAGCGGCGCGGGGTCGACATCCGTGAGGCGTTCAATCAGATCGGCCGCTACCAGCGCGACAGTTTTTGGGTAGGTTCCGGGCTTTTCGAGTATGTGCAACTGTTTGTCATCACCAACGGCACGCTCACCAAGTACTACTCCAACACGACGCGACGCGAACACGTCAAAGAGGCCACCGGCACTAAGCGGGCACGCAAGACCTCCAACTCATTCGAGTTCACCTCCTGGTGGGCGGATGCACAGAACAAGCCCATCCAAGACCTCCCCGCGTTCGCCAAAACCTTCTTTGCCAAACACAGCCTGCTCAATGTGCTCACCAAATACTGCGTGCTCACCGCCGACAGGATGCTGCTGGTCATGCGGCCGTACCAAATTGTGGCGACCGAACGCATCCTGCAACGCATCCAGATATCAACCAACTACAAAAAGCTCGGCATCCTGGATGCCGGTGGTTACGTGTGGCACACCACCGGCTCCGGAAAGACCCTCACCAGCTTCAAGGCTGCCCAACTGGC
This sequence comes from Rhodoglobus vestalii, assembly GCF_006788895.1. Taxonomy (NCBI): domain Bacteria; kingdom Bacillati; phylum Actinomycetota; class Actinomycetes; order Micrococcales; family Microbacteriaceae; genus Rhodoglobus; species Rhodoglobus vestalii. The sequence continues at coordinate 1,066,311 of NZ_VFRA01000001.1, read as the reverse complement.
GTCCCGGGTGCCGAGCGTCGACAAGGTGCTGTTCGTTGTCGACCGTAAGGACCTCGACTATCAGACCATGCGCGAATACGACCGGTTCGAGAAAGGGGCGGCGAACTCCAACACCTCCACGGCGGTGTTAAAGAAGCAGCTCGAAGACCCGTCCGCCAACATCATCATCACCACCATCCAGAAGCTCGCTAACTTCATCTCCGCCAACAAAGGTCACGCCATCTACGGCGGGCACATCGTCATCATCTTCGATGAGTGCCACCGCTCCCAGTTCGGCGATATGCACACCGCCATCACGAAAGCGTTCAAACGGTACAACCTGTTCGGATTCACCGGCACCCCGATCTTCTCAGTCAACGCAGGAGCCGGAGGCAACCCACAACTGAAAACCACCGAGCAGGCGTTCGGCGAGAAACTGCACACCTACACAATCGTTGACGCGATCTCCGACAAGAACGTGTTGCCGTTCCGCATCGACTACGTCAACACGGTCAAAGTTGGTGCGGTCGTTGACAAGCAGGTCTCCGCGATCGACACGGAGCGGGCGCTCCTTGCCACCGAACGCATCAGCAAAGTCGTCGACTACGTGCTCGAACACTTCGACCAGAAGACGAAACGCACCCAGCACTACACGCTCGAAGGTAAACGGCTGCGCGGATTCAATGCCCTCTTCGCGACCGCTTCCATCGAGGCCGCCAAACGCTACTACGACGCCTTCATGGGTGCGCAGAGCCAGCTCGCGTTCGACCAGCCCGGATACCAAAAGCTCAAGATCGGCATCATCTACAGCTACGCCACCAATGAGGCGGAAGCCGACGGCCTCCTCGACGAGGAAGAATTCGAAGCTGGCCGGCTCGACCAGAGCTCCCGGGACTTTCTCGACGAGGCTATCGAGGACTACAACGAGACTTTCGGCACCAGCTACGACACCTCCGCCGACAGTTTCCAGAACTACTACAAAGACCTCTCCCTGCGGCTGAAGAATCGTGACATTGACCTGGTCATCGTGGTCAACATGTTCCTGACCGGCTTCGATGCCACCACCCTGAACACGCTCTTCGTTGATAAGAATTTGCGCGCCCACGGGCTGGTTCAGGCCTTTTCGCGCACCAACCGCATCCTCAACTCGGTGAAGACTTACGGCAACATCGTCTCATTCCGCAACTTGGAAGAGCAGACCAACGACGCGATAGCCCTTTTCGGCAACAAGGATGCGGGCGGCGTGGTGCTGCTCAAGCCCTACGCCGAGTACTTCACCGAGTATGCCGAAAAGGTGACCGAACTGCTGGAGAAGTTCCCGCTCGGTATGCCGATCGTCGGGGAGTCAGCGCAGAAAGAGTTCATCGCCCTATTCGGCGTGATCTTGCGCCTACAGAACATCCTCACTTCCTTCGACGAATTCGCCGGTCAGGAGATGCTCACCGAACGGGAAAGCCAGGACTACCGCAGCGTCTACCTGAACCTGTGGGCCGAGTTCCGACGAGACACCGATGCCGAAAAAGAGTCGATCAACGACGACGTCGTGTTCGAGATCGAACTCATCAAACAGGTCGACATCAATGTCGACTACATCATCATGTTGGTGCAGAATTATCGCGCCGAGCGGGGTGACGAGGACGATACCGAGATTCGGGCGACGATCACCCGGGCGGTCGACGCTTCCCCGACTCTGCGGAACAAGAAGGACCTCGTCGAGGCGTTCGTCGACTCGCTGTCGGCTACCGGTGAGATCGATGAAGAATGGCGAGCCTTCATTGTGGCGCGGCGCGGGGCAGAGTTGGATGCAATCATCTTGGCTGAGGGCCTCAAGCCGGAGGAGACGCGCGCGTTCATCGAGCGGGCGTTCCGCGACGGCGCAATCCAGGCTCAGGGCACCGCCCTCACTAAGGTGCTGCCGCCGGTCTCACGCTTCTCAGCCGAAGGCGGCCACGGGGAGAAGAAACAGCGGGTACTGGGGCAACTAGGGGCGTTCTTTGAGCGCTTCTTCGGGCTGAACTAGAGCGCGGTATTCCGCGGACTCAACACTGTCGGTGCCGTGGTGGATACTCAGGGCATGACTTTGGATTATTCGTTGCTTCTGGACGTGCTGGTACCACTGCTTGCTGTCTCCCTTGGTGCGTACTTCAGTGCGCGATTAGGTGTGGCTCACGCTGAGCGGTCAGAAGTCAGCCGGTTCCGCCGGGAGTCGGCTGAAGAACTAGTTGTGGCATTCACGACGCTGCGAGATCTCTTGCGTGACGTGCAGCACATTCGCGACGTCGAGCAGTGGATAGCTGCGGTGAACGCCGCCTACGACGCGATTGAGGATGCGCGATATCGAACGCCGTCGAGCTTTCGGCACCTCAAGCAGAGCCTCCGTTTCGCGTTGGGAGAGGCGGTCGGGGGAGTCTCGCTTGCCGACATGCGGACTTCTCGGGAGCACGAGGAACTATCCGAATACAATCATCGCTGGAATGAGTATGCGATCGAGTACATAGAGATGGTACTGGGCTCAATCCGGCAGTGGCGCGACGCTCCGGTGAAGACCGCCCCGAAGGTGTGGCTGCTCGCGTTCGACCCATGGCTCGCGAAGACGGAACGCTACGTTTCCGGCCAGGGCATCGCGGAGATGACATAACGGCTCTTATCGGACGAACTCGCGAGCGCTCTATTGGTTAGCACCGTCGACTATGCTCGCGCTACGGGCTTGCAGAGTCTAGGGCGCTGGCCCACGCTAGGAGGTGGGCCATATTGCTACTGATGCGCGATCGGAGACCTTCCGTCAAGCGCACCCGGGAGAGGTCTTCTCGATAGCTGGCGAATGTCGCTCGAAGGTCAGCAACATGGTCGCTGGGAGTTAGCGCTTGGCTGCGAAAGATCTCGTCCTGTCGTGCATTGACAGAGAGCTTCATTAGTTCGTGGTACTCCAGCTCGGCCGGGTCTCTGGATAGATACCCTGGGTAATAAGATTCCACAAGACTAGAGTCCCGACGCCAGAGCTCGGAAGCCAAGTCGACGGGCAAATATCGGTGCAGTCGTTGCACGTAGTATCGAGCCGGGGCCCCGCCCGAGCTCCTTAGCTCTACATGGTTACGGTGCTCACTAAATCCGATTCCGTGGGAAGCGCCCTTCAACCCCACGGAACCCAAGGTGACAGCGAAGTATCCGCCGTACAGTGCGAAAAGACGCTTACCAGATTCAGCGACGGTGCGAACAGCTCTTGCATAGCTGCCGAGCCGGTCGACATTCGTCGGCGAAACTTCATCTAGATCGTCGATCCAGATAATCAGATCTGTTTCGTCTATCTTTTTGCTTGTCGACACAAGCGTCTCGGGCTGGTCTGTCGCGATCACTCGAACCATCCGGGCGCGAACTCCCGCCTCGTCAGCGTGAGCGCACGCCTGATCCCATAGTTCTTGATTTATTCGGAAGGTTTCGAGGTCGTCGTTCGCGAGCATCAGATATGGTGCGAGAATCCATGTCGGAGATTTCGCATCGTCCTGCGGTAGTTCTCTTTTTAGTCGGCGGGCATACTTCTCGAAGGCCTTGGACCCGACATTGGTGTAGTTTGTGTTGAATTCCACCCAGGCTTTGGCGACGGAACTGACGCGGTCCTTGCTCCATGCTTCTCGCGTCATAAATCCTTGTGCTTCGACCGCGTCCAAGATGCCCAGAACACGCGCTAATGAAATATGTGACTTCTTCAATTCGCTGTTCAGATATTGGAACAGTGGCATTCTCGGATCGATCGCGTACGGCGCATCGACGGCTGCGGACAAAGTCAGCACGAACCCGCGAGTTCCTTCGGCCTGGTAGGCGGCAATAGTCCCGGGGACCATCAGCCCAGAATATTGCGACGTGAGAGTCCTTAACGTTTCTTGATCAGTTGAACCGTAGGCTAAGAAATGTTGAAATTTATCGAACACGGGTCTCCTTTTGTTGTCCCAAAAGTCTTCCGAGAAGTCTGGATCGGATTTTCCGATTGCTCCGTGGCTGTTTAGCGGCTAAAGCCACGACGCGCATGCGGTCTTGCAGAACAATTACGCCGATGCCGTACTCACGTGCTACGGCTAGATTGTCGTCGTTTGGAGTGTTGGCGACGACAATCCAACTGCGGTCAAAGCTCAGCCTGTTGTAAATGGCCTGCTCCAATACGCGTTGAAAAGAAGAAAGTTTGAGTTCGAAGGCGGATGCCGTCCCTGTGCTGTTCAGAGTCGCGAGATCCACTCTCCGTCCATTCCAAGGAAACTCGGTCCGGAGGACAGTGTTTGGTCCTATCCACCGCCGGGAACGCAGCATTGCCAACAGCGGCTCAAGAAGAACTTCTTCTTCAAAGTTGGCCGGGGCTGGTGATTCTTCCCAAAGAAGTTTTCGCAAACCGTCACGCTCCCGGGTCGCCGTTGAGTGCCTCCAAGGCAGTTGCCACGGCCGGAGATGACTTCACTTCATGTGACGCGATTACTTCTGCTTGCCCTACCTTCCAATACGGCTGCGCCACCCACCCAAGCCCGAATAGCCCTATAACGAGCGTCGCGCCCGCTGCAAGGAGAGCGTAGACGGCTAAATTTGTGGACCCGAGTGTCTTTGAAATTGCCCCCAAGACGCTCGCCGCGGTCATTGCGAGAGCAAACGGCACAACGAGCCACATAACTCGGTGCATCCGGACGCGGACGTTGTCAGACGCAAGTGCCACAGCAGTTTGAAGAACAGCCAGTCGGTTGTAGTCGCGAATCGTGGCGAGTGCGATCTCGGGGCGGGCTCGCGTGAGATAGCGGTCTTCGCCAGCGTCGTAGTCACGAAACACGTCGTCCAAAAGTACGCGCAAGGCCTTCAGCTTCTCAACGGCCGCAAAGCGGAGCTTGATTAGAACGCGGTCGGAGCGGTTTTCAAGCTTCTCAGCGAGGTTGGGTCCGGCCGTGAGGAAGTACCAGATGGCACCGTAACTAGCGATGGTAAACGGAATAGAAACGGCAAGGACGCCCACCTGGTCCATCTGCCTATTCCTTTCCCAAAATATCCTCGCGAATCAAGGAATTCTTTGTGTAATCGTCGTATCTCTCGTAAACGTACCGGACAAGTTGTCTGAGCGACCACCCGGCGAAGCGTTTCCTAAGATCGGCCGCTTCCGAGACAGTGACCTTGGGCAGCTCCCGAGTGAGCACAGCAAAGTAATCCCGTCCGAGTTCAGTGAGCTCGAAGTCGCGGGTGGAATATTCGGCCGGAGCCGCATCAACACCAACTATCTGCGCAATTTCGTACTGATCTTCATTGCTTGCGCTCGTTTCTGCGGTGTCGTTTAGAAGGCCAGCCGCCGTCAACGTAGTCAACGCTTGGTATACCTTTTGAGAAAAGGGGCCGAAATTATAGGGCTCGAAGTCGGCGCTTTCGGTCATGGCTCCGCCGGCGCTTGTTTCGCGTTCTAGTAAGAAGACTAGTTTTTCGAGTCTGGTGATGCCCCGGATTTGACCTTGTCTCTCCCGTGGTCCGGGGTCACTTCCAACCAGCAGAATCACCGCGTCGTCAACATCGAAATCTGCACGTTCATCTGTCACGAAGAGTCCCTTTCGATCACTGCTTCCGAGAGCTCCATTTGCTGACCCCAAACTTGCTCGTCTTGGATCCGTACCGAACAACTCGGTTGCGTTGCTTCGAATGATACTTTGATTGCCCGTGTGGGCGCCCTTGAATGACTCCATCATCTCCCCGCCGAACGACATTTCTGTCGGAGCAAGACGAAATGTGCACGCTCTCCGGACAGATAGATTTTTTAGGAGGAGTGTTGTCTTTTATGCAGAGTAGCGACGAAGTTGTCGGCTGAAAAGCTTCTTGGAAATCAGAGTGATTCAGTTACGGCGAAAAATCGACGGAAGCGACTTTGGCCTATCGCGAGATTTCGTGGGTAACTCTAGTTTGAGATAGCAAGCGGCCGCCGTTTCGTGATTTGCACACCACAACGCGAGGCTGAAGAAATGTAAAAGAGCCCACACTGGCGCGACAGCAAAAAGTGGCGAGCCCAGCCGCGTGCCTGACGAAAGCAGAGCCTAGCCAGCCGCCTCGACGATCGCTGGACATCCAATTCTTCGAATTAAAGAGGTCAGCTCTCCAACTCAAGCATTGTCCGCCAAGCGGTATTGAGCCCCTCGGTGATGTCGACTCCTGCCACGCCCGCTCGAACCTTGCCAATTCGAATTAGTGTGCTGTTCGTGTGGGAGGTAAACCTGCCGTGCGCTTGAATTTCTTCCGGAGTCCACTCGTACGCGGCATCGATTGTGTGCGTACTCGCATTAGCAAGGATGAAAACACAAATGTCGAAATCTGTCGATCGGATCGAAGAGAACACTGCGGAAGGGCGGGTGCCTTCTCGAACGTTCCGAACCTTGACTTGCACGCGCCGGCCGTCAACGGAAATCAGATCGTAGGACTTCTCTGAATTTGAAGCCAGCTCGCCTTCGTAATAGGCGGCGCAGGCGTACTCGGCCAGATCACCGATTGGGGCATTGTTTGTACGCACTAACCCGCGCCGACCGAGTTCAACGAGCAAGGCGGTGTAGACGTGAAGGATTTCGCCCACGGTTAACAATGTCGGATCGAACCCAGGGGCGTTCGGCGAAGCGCTTGGAGCGAATGCTTGCCGAACCGCCTCTGACTGGGTCTGCGATAGATCCCAGTGCTCTCCGAGTTCGGCCTTTGAACGGAACCCTTGTTTCCGCAACCACGCGCGCACGCGTTTTGCATGAACGTGAAGCTCGGTTGCGAGCGCCGCAGGCGTGGTGGTCTCGGTCGAGGAATCCATATTTCGACTGTACATGGGCAGCCCGCACTGGCTGGATGTGCCCGTCGCGGTATTCCGTGTGGAAAAGTTTCGGGCTTAGTCTGGAATCCGGTTCGAGCCTCCGCCAAAGTGCCCAATGATTACAAGGCCACTAGAATTAAATGAAAGGGCCACAACTGGCGGTTTCATTCTTTGAAACCGTCTTGTTCATTCAATTGATTGACCGCGGAGATCTTGATGAGATCTTTCCGTTCGCGGTCGATCCTGACGGCACTTTAGGTCGCGGATCCTGCCGGGGTTCTCGTTAACGACGAATAAGCCTGCTTTTGGGCAGGCTGAATTGTTTCGGTCGTGCGGTAGCGGAAGCGGTCTCTAAATTCGGGCGCTGATTACCCTGGCGGTGCGGCGGCCTGAGCGGTGACTAGGCGGGCCAGCGGGCGCTTGTTCTCGTCTTTTCGACGGCGTGCACGTATGGGCTTCTCGACGGCTTTGTCTCGGAGCTTCAGTATGAATGCCGCTATTGACCGCAGGTTGAACGAGCTGATGGAGAGAGCGGTGACTAGATAGTTCGAACTAAAACCTCGGCCGGAGCACTTTTTGGTGTTCCCGAGGTCTTCTTGATTGGCGTCTTTGAAGCGCGAGTTCGAAGCTTCGACGAGGTTGCGCATGCCGTAATGATTGGACCACTCTTCGCTCATGTAGGCGAATCGTTGCAAGTGCTTGAGGGGCTGGAGGACACGCGACTTGCCGCCGGTTTCTTTCGCCTTGACGGTTTTCTCCGGAATCAGCAGCGGAATCATGATGCTCTTCTTGCCGTCGAGCGAAGTATGCGGCACGGGGGACTTGGTTGGATAGGTGAACCGTTGGTAGCCGTCAGGGTCAGGCAGACCCTTGGCAATCATGCGGTAGTTGCTGCGGTTCTTCAGACGAGCGAGGAGGGCGGCGCGTTTTTGGTTGTAATCGACTCGCTCGAATTCAGACCGCGATTTCTCCAAATCGACAAGGTCTTTGGTCGCGTCAATGAGTTTTTGGGGCATGCTGCGAACATGCCAGTTTCCATCGACTAGGTAGAGGTCTGCGTAAATCCCTTGTAGTCCTAAGTCCTTAGCTCTGTAGTCGATGACGAGTTCGACCCCGGCTTTGCGGGCCGGAATATGGAACGTTTCGATTCGACTGTTGTTGTAGGCGCGGTCGGCCATGACGAGAAAGCGGTCAAGGCCGAAAGCGGCCTTGTGTCGCTCGATGAGCTTCATTCCGTGGCCAACGAGCATTCCAGGTTTATGGAAGCTGATGGCGGTGACAACGGATGGGAACAGCTCACTTTCAGAGGGGCGATTCCATACTGTTGTTGCAGTTTCGACTTCGTACCCTGCGACATCGGTTTTCGCGCCCTTGCCATCGTGTTTACCACCACGACGATATCGTCCTGAGAACGGGTCGGGGTTGCTCCGATTGAGTTCTAGGTTGGTCGGGTTCTGCCTTCCTTGCACTGCAATGAGGCTTGCATCGATGGCGCAGTTGCCTTGATATTGGCGAAGGAACTCCTTGGGCATGGTTTGCGCCGAAGCGAGCACCAGTTGGTTGCAGAGCCAGTCGATACGGTCGAGATTCCGCTCGTGCTCTTCTTTGCCTTCGCCCTGGGTGAAGTCCGCAAGTCGTGCGGCGTAGTCCCCGGATTTCATCCTTCCGTCCAGCGGGAACGGGTAGGGGTCGATGTGGCCAAGTATTTGTTTCAGTCCGCGCCAAAAGCAGTGATACCAGTCCATCTTGTCCGATGGCTTGTTCGGGATTCCCAACAGCTCGAAGTGTTTTGTCCCAAACCGTCGGTGAAGAGTGTTCGCGATGTCCAAGTAAACGACGCCCCGACCCATTTGAATATGTAGCAGCATGATGGGAAGGATGGCGGTCAACGGCAGGACGCGTTTACGTCCTGCCGTTGAAGTGCGGGCTTCGCTGTCCCACTGCATAATTTTTTCGTTGATTCCGGCGTCCTCGATGAGCGCGATGGAATTGCGAAGGTACGCCAGAGATACGGGGCCGAGAGCGTGTTCGTCGTCGCGTTCCTCGGAGCCCATCCCGAATGTGTCGGCCATCCGCTGCTCGCATAGGGCGAGGGCAGCTTTGCTTGATTCAGCTCTTGTGCTCAAGGGCGCTCATCACCTCGCAGCATCACGCGGTACTCGGCTATCGGCGCGGACTCCACGTAGGCCAAATACTGGTTGAGGTTTTCGAATTGAGCCATGCCGCCAGCACGTAGAAGTTCCTTTATCGAGGTGCCCATTCTGAGGTGGGTTGTAATCCACGTTGCTCGAAGTCGTGTGAGCACAGGAACGACTCCCATGGTTCGGTACATGAAATCGCTCACCATGTTGTTGCCACTGGGCGCACGTGGCCCGCCCCACAGTAATTCGGTCGCGGAGCCACGAACAGCAGTGGTGCCTCGACTGAGAGACGCCGTGCCTTTGCGCTTGGAGCGTCAGTGGTCGGTAGCGTGTATCCCGTACCCTTTATGGGAGTCCAGAGAAGAGGCTCACCCCGATCCCGTCACTTCGTGACCGGGGCGCCCGCCACGGCGCCCGCCACGGCGCCGAACTACGCGTGCTGACCACTGCCTTTGGCCGGGGTTCCCGGCCTGATTGGGTCACGTCCCTGGGGGTGGTGTAATTTCTGGCTGCTGAGCGTCGCTACGGCGACGTGAGGAGCCACCGTGTGATGGTCGGTGAGAACCGACTAAAGCTACTCACACGAAGGACACCACACGATGGCTCTTGACCAGTCTGCACTGCTTGATCTGCTTGCCCGACTGAAAGTCACCGACGTCACTGACCGTATTCGCGCCGCGACCGAGAAGCTCTATCAAGAGCTGATCGATGCCGAAGCGTCCGCGTTCATCGGCGCCACCCCATTCCAACGCACCACCCACCGCAACGGCACCCACCGCAACGGCACCCACCGCAACGGCACCCGCCCTCGAACGTTGACAACGACCGCCGGGGATTTAGAGCTGTCGATCCCGAAGCTTCGACAGGGAACCTTCTTCCCGGCATTGTTGGAGCGTCGCCGCCGAGTCGGCCAGGCCCTGTTCGCGGTGGTGATGGAGGCATATCTTCACGGGGTCTCCACTCGGAAGGTTGATGATCTCGTGAAGGCTCTCGGCGCTGATTCTGGGATCTCGAAGTCGGAGGTCTCAAGAATCTGCGCGGGTTTAGACGAGGAGGTCGCCCAATTCCGGGACCGGGATCTGGCCGCGCTGGACTTCCCGTATGTGTTTCTCGACGCCACCTATTGCAAAGCTCGCGTGAACCATCGGATCGTGTCCCAAGCGGTCCCCGTCGCCGTTGGTGTTGCTGCGGACGGGCGCCGCGAAGTGCTCGGCTTCGACGTGGGAGACACCGAGAATGAGGCATTCTGGACCGCGTTCCTGCGGTCGTCGAAAACCCGCGGCCTGGGCGGGGTGGCGTTGGTGATGTCTGATGCGCACTCGGGGTTGAAGAAAGCGATCAGCACCGTCTTTCAGGGTGCCAGTTGGCGACGCTGCCGGGTGCATTTCATGCGCAACGTGCTCGCTGTGGCGCCCAAGGGCAGCCAAGACATGGTGGCCTCGGTCATCCGCACAGTCTTCGCGCAACCCGACGCTGAACACATCAGCAAGCAGTTCACCGAAGTCGTTGCGATGTTGGGCCTCTCCCACCCCAAGGTCGCGGCCATGCTTGACGACGCACGACACGACCTGCTCGCGTTTGCCGGATTCCCGCAACGGCATTGGCGTCAGATTTGGTCAACGAACCCGCTGGAACGCGTCAACAAAGAGATCAAACGCCGCACTGACGTCGTGGGTGTGTTCCCGAACCCGGCCGCCCTGTTGCGTCTGGCAGGTTCGGTACTGGTCGAGCAGCACGACGAATGGGAAGCCGGCGACCGCCGCTATTTCTCTGCAGCCTCGATGCTGGAACTGAAGGCCATGAACGTCGCCAGCGAAACCATCGAGGAGGTGAACCCCATCCCCGAACTCACCGCCGCGTAAGCTAAAACCACTGACCCGCACGGAGAAGAGAAATCACACCACTCGGCGGGACGCGACCAGAATGAAGTTGGTGAACGTAAGGAGCAGGGTGGTTCCAAGAATTATTTCGAACTTTTACGATGCTTCCAATGTCACGGTGGCGGGTCACAGCGCAGATCCACTTTGTTCGGAAGAGTCGTGATGGCGGCTGCGCGCGACAACGCACATGGTCACAAGTCGACCCGAAACCAGGCCTCGGTCCCTTTGCCAAGCATGTCGAGGAGGGCTTTGCTCGCTGCCGGGGCGGGCCTAAGCGCAGCGGGCCTGCTCGCTTTGGTCGGGCCTCATCCGATTGGTCCGGCATCGGGCTGCACTGGAGACGCCGCATTGCTGGCGCGTGCGGAGCCTCACCTGCGCGGGCTCAATAGGGTTGCACTCGCCTACATCGACGGCGACACCACTACGTACGCTGGCATTGGCGCCGGCGAGCGGATGCGGTTCGGGATCGGCTCCCTGTCCAAGACGTTTTGCGGGGCGGTCCTGATGGACATGGTCGCGAAAGACGAGGTAAGGCTGGATACGACAGTCGGCGAACTGATCGATGCGAACCAATCGGACGTGGCCGACGTGACATTGCGGGAGCTCGCCTCGCACACCTCGGGCCTGCCCGACTTCACCGCACACGAGACCAGCAGCAGCAATGCATGGTTCGGCCTGCTCCACGCCGACGGCTCACGCCAGGACGCAGCGGACACCGTGGCCGACATTCTTGGCCAGCAGTTGACGGACCGAGGAACCTACTCATACTCCACGGACGGAATTGCCCTACTCGCCCATGTGCTGGGCCGCCGGGCAGGAACGACGTACAAGAAGCTCCTTACCGAACGGATCCTTACGCCATTCGACCTGACAGATACCTCCCTGCCCGTCACCCGGGCCGGTCTACCCGACGGATGGGAAAAGGGACTACTCGGCGGCCGCCCCGCCGAGCCGTGGACCCTTAACGGCCTCGCACCCGGCGGCGGCATGTGGTCCAGTTGCGCGGACCTCGCCACCTGGATGCGTTTGACCAGGGACGGGCTCCAGCCCGGAGCGGCCGGGCTTCAGCCGGTGGCACCAGCACCGCTGCTGCCATGGTTGCCCGACGCAAAGATCGCCATCACCTGGGTCCTCGCCACAACACCGGCAGGAGACGACCTCATCTTCCACAACGGACTCACCGGGTCTCACCACTCATACGTCGGCTACTGCCCCCGGACCGGGCGCGGACTGGCCTACCTCGTCAACTCCGCACCCAGCGGAGAACAACTGCTGATGCTGCAAGGCGACCTCGTGGGGACCCTCCTCGACGAAGGGGTCTAGAGATGAGTGACACCGTCGTCATGGTCATCACCGGTCTGCTCGCCCTCGGCGTCCCCGTGTTGACTGTGTGGGGCATTTGGCGCAACGCCAGCCACACACCCACCCGCCAACGTGCTTTAGCGAACGTGTTGGGCAGCATTGCCGGCACCGTAGTGCTGGGCGTTGTACTTCCCGCTGCTTTGCTGGGGGCGCTCGACCCTTTCCCGATCTGGCTCGTCTACGCAGGGTTCGCCGTCGCGGGCGCCATCGTCCTCGCGTGGCGCTGGCCAGCACTGCGATCAGGGCAGTGGAGTAGTCCCAGTCTGGTAATCAGTTCATTTCTGTTGCTCGTGGTGCTTGTGATGGCAGGCATCGCCGTCACCTGAACTCGACGCAAGCAAACAGGACATCTGTTAGGTGCACCAGCGGCAGCGACGGTCAATCACGGTTCTTTCACATCCAGCGCACGGAATGCGTCGAGTTCTAAGGTGCGCATGTCGTTGGCGCCGATCGACAGCGTGACCGGGTCGGGTTCGTACTCGTCGAGCAGGGGCAGCTGCTCGGCGATGACGTCCTTCAGTTGTGCCCCATAGCGGGAGGTGTTGACGACCTGCACGGTGCGCCCGCTGTGCCGCTGGAGCCTCGCGCCGAGCAAGCCCACGTGCGAGAAGTCGAGCGTCGCGGTGCCGATGCCCTGCGCCGGCGAGTCGCCAAGCGCGAAGTACAGCAGGTCACCGGCCGATGGTATCCATCACGGATACGCGTGACGCGAGGTCACACGGTTTAGCCCCCCCGTCACGCGCCTGTACTAAAGTCTCGGACATGACCACGTCCGAGCGGCCGAAGGTGCGACTCTCGAAAAGTTATGTCGGTGTTGAGCCCACCCTGGGTTCGAATTCCAGCGGTTCCGCCATTGGGCTCCTTGCGAAACTCGCGAAACCTGTTTGCGAAACTGAGCTCAAAACCACCTTAAGGGGCACTACTGGGATGCGCGAGCGCGCACTCAACACCTTGATCAACACAACAGAGAAGGACACAACAACATGGCCAACTACTTGATCGCTGGCGCCGGATCCGTCGGCAAGACCCTCGCAGCTCGTCTCATCTCTCGCGGAGACAGCGTGCTGGTTGCCAGCCGCTCCGGCACGTCAGTCGACGGCGCCCAAACCGTGACGGTGGACGTGACAAACTCCGCCTCGCTGGCTGCTGCTGCGCAAAGCTGCGAAACCATCTTTCTGGCGACCAGCCCAATCGACTACCACCGCTGGCCAGAATTGTGGCCTCCGATGTTCCAGTCGACAATTGATGCTGCCCATCAAAGCGGGGCGAAATTGGTGATCGTCGGCAACCTCTACGCATACGGTGAGGATTCTGCGATGCCAATGACAGAACAGAGCCCGCTTCTGACGAAGGAGACCAAAGGTCGAGTGAGGAAAGACGGCTGGGAGCTTGCGCTCGCCGCACACCAACGTGGTGACATCCAGGCCGTCGAAGTGCGCGCCAGTGACTACTTCGGCCCGGGTGCGGGGAAAACGGCACAACTTGGAGCCGGTTTCTTCAGGCCTGTGATGGCAGGGAAGAAGGTGAGTATCTTCGGCAGCGCCACCGAAAAGCACAGCTGGACCTTCCTCGACGACTTCGCAAGCACACTGATCGCAGCCTCAGACTACGAAGGGGAATGGGGCCGACCGTGGCTGGTTCCCACTGACGAGCCACTCACGCGCGAGGAAATCGCCGCTCGAATCAATGCCCAGACGGGTAACTCCGCGAAAGTCGCCTCATTCGGGTCGGTTCTCCTCCGGACATTGGCCATCTTTTCGCCAGGAATTCGGGCGGCAAACGACTCCGCTTACCAATTCAATCGACCGTTCGTGGTGGACGCCACGGAGACCACCAATCTGCTCGGCGTGACCGCAACGAAGTGGCAAGACGCGCTTGCGACGACAGTAGCGTGGTACCGAGAAAACCCGGCATAGAGAACTGAAGGATCCGCCGCCGCCCAGGGCAGCGGTCCGTGGCTGAGCCAGAAGGAACTGCACAGGATTGAGGCAATTCCTTGCCCTAGTGCGGAATGGCTATCTGGGTGGCGGTGGAGACTTCTACGTCCTGCTCGAAGGCTAAGTCATCGCTGTAGCCGTTCACCGCTTCGAGAATGGACGCACCACCACAACTCAGAGCGGTTATGGCTGCCGTTTGTGATGTTTCAGGACATAACAAAACCCCGACTTCCGGAGCACTTTGACCTGCCCAACGTTTGCCCACAAGCGTGGGTGACCCTAGAAGATCATGCGTCGTTCTGTTCACTGGGAATGGACCAATTTCGGGGGATTTCGGTGCATTCCGCAAAGTTCCTTGACTGCGCACGTGGGTCCAAATCCCACCGGCTCCGCTCTGCGGCTCCTTCCGATACTCGCGAAATCTGTTTGCGAAACTGGGCTCAAAGAGAACGCTGCCGAAGAATCGGCGACGTTCTTCGCTTCTCGCGGCGCAGGTGACGATCCCGGACTGCCCTGCGGACCGCGCGAAGGCCCCGGAAACGACGAAAGGTTCCGCGACGCCCGTTTCCGGGCGTGGTGGAGGCTTCGATGGTGCAGGTGTGTCGACGACGCGTGAAAACTGGACAGTAACGACGCGGCGAAAGCGTTCAGAATTCGAGCGTCGTCGACAAACGCATCATGAACTAGTCGTGTGCCCAGACTAAGAGCCTGGCAGCAGAGATCCTGTCAACCACCGGCTCACCAATCTTCTCGAGCATCGCCGCCAGCTTGCGCGGCCACACCACGTGCACCCCGTTGACCGTGAACGCGTCGGGAAAGAACCCCCAGTCGGAGTCGACGAAGCACAGCATCCTGTGCACGGGCACGTCGCCGACGGCACCCCGCATGTGCTCGACCTGATTCTGCACGCCCTCGACGAGCTTCGACTTGTCGCCACCCCGATAGATCAGCAGCTCGACCCGCGGAGGAATGATTCCGCCCTCGACACGCTTCTCGGGCGCCTTGCCCGCATACCGCTTGGTGTCGATTACCCACGCCCCGCCCGGCGTCACCACGATGTGGTCAATGTTGGTTTTCGAGCGCGGAATGCGCCGATCATGCATGACCCGGATGCTCTGCGACACCAACCCGTCAAGCCAAGCCCCCACGGCCGCATCACACACATCTGTGCGAGCGTCGAACTGCCGATCTCGACCTACCTCGGCAAGCCAGGTGACCATGCCGAGTGGCGCAAGTGTTCACGTCGGCCGGCTATTGAACCAGAAGATCCAGGTTGACGTTTGACGGGCTGGTGCAGACCTTTATGGTTGCGAGTGTCGTTTCAGACTGCGATAACGCCGAGCTGTGCAAGAGCAGCTACAAGTCCCGCTACCTCCATCGCTCCTGCGATGAACACTGGCAAGAACCGAACCTGCGGGTTGGTCGCCCAACACCAACCCGTAGCCAAGACGGCCGGGAGTGTTTGAGCGGGCAAGCATCCCTGTTCGCAGCGATTGGCCCAGCGAGCCCGCTGGGCGTGTATACTAGGCGCTCCTGGATGGCGTGGGACCACGCGAGCAGCGCAGCTAGACCCAGAGCCGTTGCGGCGACGGATGCAACACCGTGGCCCCTCGAGTGAGCGAGGATTGGATCCATGAGGAGCGGTCGGCCTGGCTTCGCTGCTGCGTACCTGCTGACCGCTGCTTGTATTCGGGCTGGTCTGGGAGATGCGGGGGTCGCTGCGGGGCCGGGTGTTGTGGCTAGGCATGCTGTTCTAGTCGATGTACGGCTACTTGTTCTACGCGGTAGCCGCGGCGTTCAACCAGTTCTTTCTCCTCTATGTCGCCGTCTTCGGACTCCCGCTGTATGCGCTGCTGTTCTCGGTGCCACGCCTCGGCTTGGTCCGGTTCGGTGACGCGATGAGCGGATGGGCCGCTCGTGTCGTTGCCATCATCTACACGAGCGTGGTGGGAGTGGGACTCGGCCTGTTGTGGGTTGGCATCTCCCTCAGCTACCTCGCCACCGACGATGTCCCCCAGCCGATCGTGGACTCCGGACACCCGACCGGGGTGGTTTTCGCCATTGACCTCGTGTTCATTGTGCCGCCCATGCTGCTCGCCGCCATCTGGCTGGTACGACGACGGGCGCTCGGCTGGGTGTTGGCCGGTGTCATGAGCGTAGGAGGGAGCATCTACACCCTCACCCTGGCCGCCGCAAGCGTCGAGGTCGCGCGCCAGAACGTGGGAGCCGGCTCCGAGCTCCCGATCTGGGCGGGGCTGACGACGCTGGGGGTGGTGACGGTTGCGCTGCCGTTCGCCGGCATCCGCCGACCTGGCGGATCCGCGACCTGGCCAACTGGGCTGAGGTGACCCTTGAGTTCGAGTCGTGCGCGCCCGGCCTTCGCTCCGTGGGGCTTCTTCCTGGTCACCTTCGGGTTCAGTTGGGCCGTCTGGTGTGTCCCGGTGCTGATGCACTTCGGCCTTCTGCCGGCCCGGGAAGGCGGGGCTCTGGTCTGGCTGCCCTTCCTGGGTGCCTTCGGGCCGATGGTCGGCGCCCTGGTAATGCTCCGACGCGAGAACGGCCGAGGCGCCCCTTGGGCACATCTACGGCGTGTCATTCAGATGAGCAACTCGCTACGTTGGTACGTGATGCCGGTGCTGCTCTTCGGAGTGGTGGGGCTCGTCGTCTGGGGCGCTCCGCTTCTGTGGGGAGGTACTCCGCAGGCCTCGTTCCTGCCGACTCCGTGGGTGATTCCCGCCGTTGTGGTGTTCATGGTGTACCTGGGTGGTGGCCAGGAGGAGATCGGATGGCGAGGATTCGCGCTCGACCGATTGCTGAACCGACACAACGACCTGGTCGCGAGTCTGATCCTGGGTGTGGTGTGGGCGCTCTGGCACGTGCCGCTCTGGTTCATGGCCGGCACCTCTCAGGGCTTCATGCCCTTCGGCGCCTTCCTGATCATGATCTTGTCATTGTCGGTCATCCTGACCTGGGTCTACGTGGAGAGCGGCCGTTCGATGTTCCTGGCGATGTGGACTCATGGGGTGGCGAACGCCTACATGGCGATCTTCCCGGTTCTTGTCCTTGCCGCCGTCAACCAGTACCTGTACTGGATCTTCTGCTGCGTCCTTGCGGTGGTAGCCGTAAGCATCACCTTGGTGCGCGGCGCCTCGCGGCGCTCGGGCGGAACGCCTAACTAGCGATTCGACAAGACACGGGATTGTCGCGATCATGATGTTCCCCTACATCCTGTTCCTGCAAGACCGTCTCGCCTATGTGGGCCCAGTTGCTCACAGCGACTGCACACCCACCTGACGTGACGCACGTCAGGTGGGTGGCGATTCCCTTCGGCCGAGAGGAGGACGGTCATGGGATTCTCTCTCCTCGGCATGCTCGTGAGCGTCGCCGTCTTAGCGCCGAATCTGCTGCTGCTCAGGTTCCCTCCGCGTCCGTCGGTACCGGTCGTCGTCTTGCCGCGGCCACTGGCCTGGCTGGAGCGCGTGAGTCAGGTGTCGTGTCTGGTGGTACCGTCCATTGCAGTTCCCGGGGCGCTGATATGGGAGTGGGGCGTGATCGTCGCCGCCGGGCTTGTTGCCTACTATGCACTCTGGGCGCGCTACCTAATCCACCATCGTCGCGGCTCGGCTCTCTACGCGCCGTTCGGCTGGCTGCCCGTGCCTATGGCTGTATTCCCGTTCGTCATTTCCCTCGGAGCCGGGGCATGGGTGAGTAGTCCGTGGACCTGTGTCGCCGCGATCCTCCTGGCGGCCGGGCACGTGCCTTGCGCTGTCATCATCGCTCGTGCGATAGGTGTGAACGGGACCGTGATTGAGCGTCGCTGCCTCTCCAGGCTAATGACCACCTCCGACCTACTCCACTCGGCGCCGCACCGCTAAGCGACTCGCGACGGTCTTGGCGTTTGGGAATGCTGAGCCTTTGGTTGACTCGTTGACCTGACTGGATATTCAGCAGCTGATGATGCTCGGCATCATCGTACGAGTCACTCCTTTGTGCGATCATTGTGACCCCGAATTAGGGCAGAACGGTAAGTAAATCATGGGCCCGTTTACGTCGTCGAATATGACTACTGATTAGTCGAGCCAACTTTGTTAGCTCGGCCCATAGTGAATGTGTTGTCAGCACGAAGAACTCGCAGGTCTTTGTCGGAGCATTCGAGTCGCCGTCGACTGGTCTGTAGGCGATTTGAGAGTGTGCGCGTGCAACGCATCAATATGGAGATCAAACGCCGCACTGACGCCGTGGGTGTGCTCCCGAACCCGGCTGCCCTGCTGCGCCTCGCTGGCGTCGTTCTGCTCGCGCAACACGACGAAGCGGTGGGACTCACAATTCCACGAACAACGATCACACGGTTGTCTTTGAGCGGATCTGTTTACTGGTTTGGAACGATTCGCGGTTTAGTCGGGAATCGGTTTCCGCGCTTTCGAAAACTTCGGTTCCTGATCAGGACTTTTTCAAAAGAATGAAACCGCTACAACTGGCGGTTTCATTCTTTGAAACCGTCTTGTTCAGTCAATTGATTCACCGTGAAGTCGCGGCAGTAACGGTGTCTGGGTTCGGGTGCAGGTTGCCCGGGCGGTGTAGCGGCCCGAGCAGGGGCCAGGCGCGCCAACGGGCGGTCGTTATCGTCTTTTCGACGGCGTGTGCGGAGGGGCTTCTCGACGGCCTTGTCGCGGAGCTTCAGGATGAATGTGGCTATTGAGCGCAGGTTGAATGAGCTGATGGTGAGGGCAGTGGCGAGATAGTTCGAGCTGAATCCGCGCCCGGAGCGCTTCTTGGGGTTTCCCAGGTCTTCTTGGTTGGAATCTTTGAACCGTTGGTAGCCGTCAAGGTCAGGGAGACCCTTGGCAATCATGCGGTAGGCGCTGCGGTTTTTCGCCCGCGCAAGGAGCACCGCGTGTTTCTGGTCGAAGCAGATGACGAGTTCGACCCCGGCTTTGCGGGCAAGAATGTGAAACGTTTCGACTCGACTGTTGTTTCAGGCGCGGTCGGCCATGATCAGAAAACGGTCGACACCGAAGGCGACCTTGTGTCGCTCAATGAGCTTCATCCCATGACCGACGAGCTCGCCGTGCCTATGGAAGCTGATAGCGGTGACGACGGATGGGAACAGCTCGCTTTCAGAAGGGCGATTCCAGCGGGTTGTCGCGGTTTCGACCGCGTACCCGGCGACATCGGTCGTCGCGCCCTTGCCGTCATGGTGACCGCCGCGACAATTTGGGTGAAATACGGTGGTCAGAGCCCGATTGGGGGTACGGTTTATCCAACAGACTCGACCTGGCTCTAGGCGTAAGGCCGTCGGAGCTTAACGAAAGGGAGCAACACCATGGCAACACTTCTCTGGATCATCGCGGCAATCCTCGTTATTTCTGGCATTTTCGCACTCTTTCGCCGCCAGATCCTCTGGGGTATTGTTCTCATCGTCGTGGGACTGCTGGTTGGTCCAGGCGGTGTGAGCCTCTTCACTTAAGACCGCGGACCAGCATTGGTCCTGCGGGCGGTTGAACATCACGTTAAAGGCCACAACGTGTTGACAGCCGCCATCACCCAAAGCTTTACCGTCGACACCACACCAGCAACACGAAAATGATCACTGTCGCGCAGCCCGGATGCTACGGCAGAATGGAGCAGTGAACACAACGCCGAAGGCACCCCGACTGCCCCCTTTCGGGATACGCCGCAACCTGCTCCGACCGGATGGTGGCGAGCGAAGCGTGCGGGTCACGCACATTGAGCTGCTGTTCGACCTCATTTTCGTGTTTGCTCTCACCCAGTTATCGCGCTACCTCTACGAGAACCAGTCACCAACCGGTGCCCTTCAGTCCGCAGTGCTCGTGCTCGCTCTCTGGTGGGTTTGGGTTTACACAACATGGGTAACTAATTGGCTTGACCCGGCACGTCTTCCAGTGCGTGCCGCGGTCATCGGGCTCGCGCTCGTCGGACTCATCATGAGCGTCTCAATCTTTGAATCATTCGGCGATCGTGGTCTGACCTTCGCGATCGCGTACGTCGTGCTCCAGATCGGCCGCACAGTATTCATGATCGCCGCCGTAGCCCGCCATGATCGCGACCTGTCCCGCGATTTCGTCGGCGTCCTCCTTTGGCTTGCTGCGTCGGGTGTCTTTTGGATTCTCGGCGGACTCGTGTCGATCGAATTTCGCATCTGGTTCTGGCTCATCGCGCTCGGGATCGAATACCTGTCGGGAGCGGTGGGATTCAGGCTTCCCGGCCGAGGTTCGGCGCGGGTCGAAGACTGGAATATCTCCGGTCCGCACATCGCCCAACGCAGCGCCCTGTTCGTCATCATCGCGCTTGGGGAATCGTTTCTCGTTACCGGCTTTGCGTTCGTTGCCCAAGAGTCTTCCGTCGTCGGCGTCGCCTCTGTCCTGCTCGCATTCGTCAACGCGGTGACCCTGTGGTGGCTCTATTTCGACCACGCTGAGCGTGCAGGGGCAAAAGCGATCGCTCGTGCCGACAAGCCGGGTCGAATTGGGAGTCGCGCGTACACCTACACTCACGCCATTATTATTGCGGGGATTGTGCTCGGTTCGGTGGCAGACAAAGAGGTCCTCGGGCATCCGGATGACGCAATGAAAATCTCGACCGCAATCGTGATCGCCGGTGGACCATTGCTCTGCCTCGTCGGACTCACCGTGTTCCGCTGGATCGTTGTGCGCGAAATGCTCTTGTCGCACATCGTGGGCGCCGCGCTCATGGTCGTTACCTTCGCGGCATCCGCGGGGATGACGCCGTTCGTGCTCTTCGCCGTGATGACCGCGATTCTGGTGGCGACGGCGGCGTGGGAAACCATCACCCGCGTGCGCGCAGGGGGAGATGATGAGCAGGCAGGGTAGGGCCAGTTTTCGGTAACGGGTGCTGCTGCCGCACAACCGAAGTGGATGAGCACATTCGATACGGTCGATAGAAACCGTCACGACAAACCTCCGTGAGGGAAGGTGTTGCGTTGGCTACTCGATCGGCTCCCGGATGAAGGCACGTCTAGCCGTTGACGCGCGTGAGAGGGCCATCACCCACCGCGGCCAGCCCACCCCAGTCGAGTTTGAGACCATAATGGAAGACGCCGTCACACTGGCGGCAAAAGGAACCGAATCAACCAAACCTTCAGCAGTCCCCGCCGCTTAGCCTAGAATCAGTTTCCGCGCTTTCACAAACTGCGGTTCCTGATCAGGACTTTTTCAATCGAATGAAACCGCCACAACTTGTGGTTCGCAATTCTCAACTTTGCCTCGCGCAGGAGGGTGTGACTAGCCGATGAGATCAAGCCTCCGCCCGCGGTTCTTGCGGGGCTCATCTCTCAAGCACACGGTGCAGGCTCCGACGCTTCACACCGAGCGTCTCGTGTTGCGGCCCCACCGAATAGCCGACGCTGCACGCTGGTACGAGATCCAGTCGTCCCCCGACGTCCTGGCATATACGTCCTGGCCCGAACGAGATGCCGCTCAGTCGCGCATCCATCTAAAAGAACGCACAAGACACGTGGTGTTGAAACAGGCGAATGACTTTTTGGCGTTAGCCATTGAACATGATGGCCAACTCATCGGAGACGTTGGGCTTCATCTGCGCTCGATCGTCTCAACGAGTCGCACAGCTGAAATCAGCTGGATCCTGCACCCAGAGCACTACGGTCACGGGTTTGCCGCCGAGGCTACGTCGGCAATGATGAATTTTGCGTTCGAACAGGTGCAGATCCAGTTCCTAGTGGCGGTAATTGAAGCCCCCAACGCCGCGTCAATCGTTCTTGCCGAGCGTCTAGGGTTTCAGAAAATGGCACACGATGGCGACTCTTTAGGATTTGTTGCCGGCAATATTCGGTAGCCACACAGCTGCCGCAGACCCCACCCCATTATGGGTGGGTGCGCCGTGGTCTCTGTTGCAGATAGTGCTAGCTTGGTATCCACACCGTTGAAGGGAAACATCCATGGCAAAGAAGGTCTATTCTCCCGAGCAGCAGGTAGATCGACTGCGCACCTACAACGTCGTCGCAGGCATTCTGCACCTCCTGCAGGCCATTGGTTTCGCGGTTGTACTCACCACGCTCAGCACGCAAGTCATGTTTGCGGTGACGGCAGACTATTTGGCTGGCCCTCCCGGCGTACCGATCCCACCCGAGCGAGTGACGGTCTTTGAAATCAACATCGGTATCGGGGTTGTCGTATTCCTTGCGCTCAGCGCGCTCTTCCATTTCCTCATCTCGAGCCCACTATTTTTCGGCCGCTACAAGAATGGTCTGCTGCAGAGCCGCAACTACTTCCGCTGGACAGAGTACTCACTGAGCTCATCGATCATGATCTGGCTCATCCTGGCCATCAACGGCGTGACCGACATCGCCGCACTGTTCGCCGTGTTTGCCGTAAATGCTGCAATGATCCTCTTCGGGGCACTCCAAGAGAAGTACGAGCAGCCCGGATCAGGGGGGCTGCTGCCCTTCATCTTTGGCTCCATGGTAGGAATCGTGCCGTGGATCCTGATCCTCATCTACTTCTTGCGCCCCGGAAGCGAAAACGAGGTTGCTGCTCCCAGCTTCGTCGTCGGTATCGTCATTTCGCTGTTTGTGTTCTTCAACACCTTCGCGATCAACCAGTGGCTCCAGTACAAGCAGATCGGCAAGTGGAAGAGCTACCTGCAGGGCGAGCGCACCTACATCACGTTGAGCTTGGTCGCCAAGACAGCACTCGCCTGGCAAGTGTTCTCGGGTGCGATCATCCCCGCAATCGCCAGTTAAGCTTGAGCTGACACTACCGTTGAGCTTGAGCTGACACTACAGGCGAACGATTGCCTTGCCGACGTTGGCCCCATTCATCATGCCGGTGAAAGCATCGAAAGCGTTGTCGATGCCGTCAGTGATGGTTTCGTCGTACGCGATCTTGCCGTCACTGAGCCAGCCGCGCATTGCCTCAGCGAACTGGGGTGCGAGATGAAAGTAGCTTGGCATTGTGAACCCCTTGAGGGTGAGCCCACGGGTCACAATGTTTGAGCTGTTCTGGATGCCGGTGTCAGCCGTAGCGTTATAGAGCGAAATTGCGCCACAGATCGCTGCGCGACCGCCGTCATTGAACGCTCCAAGTGCCGCCGAGAGGTGTTCGCCACCGACGTTATCGAAGTAAACATCGATGCCATCGGGTGCCGCTTTTCTCAGCTGGCCAGCGACATCCCCATCACGGTAGTTGAATGCTGCGTCATAGCCGTACTTGCTGGTGAGCAGTTCAACCTTCTCGGCGGTGCCGGCACTGCCGACGACGCGGGATGCACCGAGGAGGCGTGCGATCTGACCGACCATGGTGCCGACGCCGCCAGCGGCGCCCGAAACGAAGACGGTGTCGCCGTGCTTGAGCTCGGCGATCTGGGTGAGGCCAGTCCAGGCCGTGATTCCTGTAATGCCAAGAACGCTGAGAAACAGCGAAGGGGAGACGCCCGGAACGTTTGGCAGTGCCGTGAACTGGTCGGCGGGGCCCTGTGAGATGTCGCGCCACCCCAGTTGATGCTGCACGAGCGTGCCAACCGACAGTGACTCAGCGTTCGACTCGATGACTTCACCGACTGCCGCACCACCCATCGTTTCGTTGAGTGCATACGGGGCAACGTACGAACGGCCCTCATTCATGCGCCCGCGCATGTAGGGATCAACCGAAAGGAACGTGTTGCGAACGCGCACTTCGCCCGTGGTGAGTTCTGGCAGCTCCACCTGAACAGGGGAGACGTTATCGCGCGTGGGCTCCCCGGTGGGACGAGCGATGAGTTGCCATTGGGTGCTGGTCGTGGTGCTCATGAAGACCTCCGTGATGCTAATGAAAAGTGGTGAAAGGCGCTAGCCTGCTGTCGCTACGACTTGTCGGCGACGATGCGCTCGGCAACGGCGACAGATGATGCAGGGTTCTGCCCGGTGTATAGCTCGCCGTCGACCACAACGTAGGGGGCGAAGGGCTCTGCGGCCTGGGAGTAGTCGGCACCAAGATCGACAAGACGAGTTTCTACAAGCCACTTGGCCTTATCGGCGAGTCCGCCAATGTGTTCCTCGCTGTTGGCAAAGCCGGTCATTTTGCGGCCTTTGAGAACCCACTCGCCATTCGACCTGTCATGAGCTGCCAGCAGCGCGGCCGGGGCGTGGCAGAGCACCCCGAGTGTGGTGTTCGACTTCACGGCCTCAACGATGAGCTGACCGGAGTCTTCGTCGACGGCGAGGTCTTCCATGGGGGCGTGTCCGCCAGGGTAGAAGATCACGTCGTAGTCACCGATGTTGACGGCATCCAACCGCAGCGGATGTTGCAACACCGAGTCGAGAGCGCTGATGCGTTGCTCAAATTCGTGGACACGTTCGGCCGAACCCGCACCCGCCTCGCTCAGGCTTGTGGGGTCGAACGTTGGCGCGCTTCCGCCGGGGCTCGCGAGCTGAATCTTCCAGCCGGCTTCGGTGAAGATGCGGTGCGGCTCAAGAAATTCTTCAGCCCAGACACCAGTGGGGTGCTGAGTGCCGTCGGCGAGAGTCCAGTGCGATGCTGCCGAAAGAACCATGAGTACGTTTGTCATTACAACTCCTAACCAAACCGATTGGCTCTTTACCAAACCAATTGGTTCGACACTATGTCGGCGTGTAGGCTAAGTCAAACCAACCGGTTCGATTTGGAGGTGTTTGGTGGTTTCAACAGAAACGCCGCGGGATCAGCTCCGTGGCCGGGAAACAAAACAGCGAGTTCTTGCGGCCGCCGCCGCCGAATTCGCTGAGTACGGCGTGGCCGGCGCGCGCATCAATCGCATCGCCCAGACAGCGAAAGCGAGCAAGGAGCGCATCTACGCTTGGTTTGGTGACAAGGACGCGCTCTTCGATCACGTGATGCAAACGGGCCTCGACCAACTTGCCCGTGCTGTGCCCATTGATGCCGACCTCGTCGAATACACGGTGCGACTGCACACCTACTTTGTGTCAGAAGAGGCTGCCCAGCGCGTCACCATGTGGGCGTGGCTGCACGATGTCGAAAAACTTGGCGCTTTTTCGCAAGCTCGGGTGGAGGGATACCGGCACAAGCTTGCCGTCATCCGTGATGCTCAAGAGCGCGGCATCGTGGATGCCACATGGAAACCAGAGGAACTGCTTGCCCTGCTGCTTGCTGTCGCCAGCAATTGGGAGCGAGCGCCGGCAGAACTGCGATCACTGGGATCCGCCGAGTTCGCCGAAGACGACGCTACGCGAGCCGAGTCAGTGCGTGCAGCAGCGCGGCGTCTTGTTGAGCCTCGGCGCTAAGCGAGCCAACCAACTACTCTGGTGGGCGACTTGTGCTCGACCGCACCACCAAGTCATAACCGAGGGGCGTGTTCTCGGGAATCTCAGGATGCTTACCGGGAACAAGCAAGTTCATCAGAATCTTCACGGCATGCGCACCCTGTTTTTCCGGGTACTGAGCCACTGTGGTGAGCCCAAAGAACTCCGAGAGCTCGTGGCCATCGATTCCAATGATAGAAATATCTCGCGGCACAACTAAACCCAGATCGCGTGCGGCAAGAATGCAGCCGATAGCCATCTCATCCGACGAAGCAAAGATGGCGGTGGGGCGTTCCAGCGGGCTGCCGAGCAACTGCTTTGCCGCGTGGTAGCCGCCCTCGATCGTAAAATCGGCGGTGGAAAAATACTCGGGACGTGGTGTGATTCCCGCATTGCGCAGGGCCATCTCGTAGCCGTGGCGCCGATTGGTGGGAATGTGGAACTCAAGGTCAAAGTCCTCGGACCCGCCGATGTGGGCAATGCGGGTATGCCCGAGTGCGAGCAGGTGACTGGTAGCGATGCTCGACACTGCGTCATCATCCAAGGTCAAAGTGCGCACGCCATCAATGGGGCCACCCACCCCAACCACTGGCTTGCCAAACGCGTGCAAACGCTCTACCTCGGTGCCGGAGAGCTTCAGCGAAACAGTAATGATCCCGTCGATGCGCTGTCGCTGCAAGAACACATCAAATACGCTCTCGCGTTCAGCCACACTCCCGGAAAGGTTATAGAGCGTCACGTCGTAGCCGTGTCGCATGAGCGCTTGCTGCGCACCTTCCACGACAGAGGTGAAAAACCAGCGCGTCAAATACGGCACCATCAGCCCCACATTTTTGGTGCGCCCTGAAGCCAAACTTGATGCGCTCGATGACACAACATAGTCAAGAGCAGTAGCGGCTTCTGTCACTTTTTGATGAGCAGCGGCAGACACGCGACCGTTGCCACTCAGAGCACGAGAAACGGTTGCGGTCGAGACGCCAGCACGACGAGCGACGTCTTCGATGCTCACCATCAGCTGCCCTTCATTGGTGGATGGGGAGATTCGCGTGGGGTTAGCCGCGAATACTCAATTGACAATTATAGCCATTGGTGTGTCTCACTGCTGGCCAGCGGAAGCAAGCGGGTAGGCGCGCAGCCATACGGTCGTGTCTGCTGGTAGCTGCTCATCGCTGAGGGGGCCACTCGACAGCAGCACCTCACCGGTAGGTAGCGGCACCGCATCATGTCCTGTGTTGGCGTACACCAGTACATCGCTGTTGCGCAGAGC
This sequence comes from Rhodoglobus vestalii, assembly GCF_006788895.1. Taxonomy (NCBI): domain Bacteria; kingdom Bacillati; phylum Actinomycetota; class Actinomycetes; order Micrococcales; family Microbacteriaceae; genus Rhodoglobus; species Rhodoglobus vestalii. Next base: position 1,039,680 of record NZ_VFRA01000001.1, on the reverse strand, counting down.
AAGCACGGCGGCATGGGGGGTCTCCAACCATTCAAGTTCGCCCGTTGCCAGCTCATGAGCGCGTCGCAGTGCGAGGAGCTGGGTGTACATCGTCAGTGTTGAGTCGCTGACGTTGCGCTGGGCGTTACGAGCGAACGGCGCCCAATCCGCGGGTTGCGGCAACCATGACGCGCCAGAGGCACTGAAGCCGTAGGCGACAGACTCGGCCTCCCAAGGAATCGGCACGCGGCAGCCATCGCGCCCGTATCGTTCGCCATTGGTGCGGAACCAGGTCGGATCTTGCCGGGCGTTATCGGGTAGGGCGATCATCTCGGGTAGGCCCAGTTCTTCACCCTGATAAATGTAGGCACTTCCTGGCAGCGCGAGCATAAGTGCGGTGGCTGCTCGAGCTCGGCGCAGCCCCAGCTCTCGGTCGGGTAGCCCGGCGGAGTGCGGCCCGATGCCGTGGCCCTGTGGGCTCTCGGCGGTGAGGGCAAGCCGTGAAGCGTGCCGCACCACATCGTGGTTAGACAGCACCCACGTGCTGGGTGCATCGACCTCAGAGAAGGCACTGATTGAGGCGTCAATAACAGTGCGCAGGGCCCCGGCCGCCCACGGAGTCTCCAAGTACGCAAAATTGAAAGCCTGATGCATTTCGTCGGGGCGCACCCACTTCGCCGTGTCAGTGAGCGGGTCAACCCAGGCTTCGGCGGCCAAGATGCGCTCACCGTCGTAGCTGTTGAGAATTGTGCGCCACTGACGGTAAATCTCGTGAACGCCGTCCTGGCCCCAGAACGGTGCTCGGGATGCCGCGAGTTGGTCAGCTGTTGCCTCGCCGTCGGTAGGTTCAGTGGCCTCTATCGCACCGGCCCCGCCCATGCTGCCACCGGAGGAGGGAGGACTCCAGTCGGGCAGATCGTCGGCTTTGATCATCCCGTGGGCGACATCTACCCGGAAACCGTCAACACCGCGGTCGAGCCAGAAGCGCAGTACATTTTCGAACTGGTGTCGCACCCAGGGGTTGTTCCAGTCGAAATCGGGTTGGGAGCTGTCGAAGAGGTGCAGGTACCACTGGCCGGGGGTGCCGTCGGTGGTTTCGGTGCGTGTCCACGCTCGACCTCCGAAGACAGATTCCCAGTTATTGGGTGGGAGTTCTCCGTTGTCGCCGCGGCCGTCTCGGAACATGTAGCGGGCTCGTTCTTCGCTGCCCGGTGCTGCGAGAAGCGCTTCTTGGAACCACAGGTGCGCGCTGGACGAATGGTTGGGCACGAGATCGACGATGACGCGTAATCCGAGTTCGTGCGCACGCGCAGTCATTGAGTCGAAGTCGTCGAGTGTGCCGAAGAGCGGGTCGACGTCGCAGTAATCGGCAACGTCGTAGCCAGCATCGCGTTGTGGTGAGGTGTAGAACGGCGACAGCCAGACGGCGTCGATACCGAGCTCGGCGAGTTCGGGCAACCTGTCACGGATGCCGAGAAGATCCCCCATACCGTCGCCATTAGAGTCGGCGAACGACCTCGGGTAGATCTGATAAATCACGGCGGAACGCCACCATTGGCTGCTCGAGAGAACGCTTGTCATACTCGCCACAGTATCGCTTTCTTCCAGAATAGCTAAGCGCTTGCACATGCGTCGTTGCGATTCCTCCCCGAAAAGGTTGTTCATTTCGGCAAAGGGGGCATGCTGCGCCCTTGCCCCATGGAGCATATATGAAAGCGCTTGCAGTCTGCGACGGCTTCACTGATGAAAGGCAGCACCAACGAGGCTTAACGTGCCCCATTCGCTGGTGGTGCTGGTGACGGATGCCGCACCCCCGAACTTTGTTACAGCCCGGCGGAAATTACTCGGCCGCAACGTCAATCAGCACTTTGCCGACGGCTCCGCTCTCGACCAGGGCGTGAGCATCCGGTGTGTGTGCAAGATCGAAGCGGTGCAGGGGCAGACCGCTGTCTTCCCCGACGGCCAGCGCACCATCACCGAGTGCGACGTTGATGGCCTGAGCCGCCGACTGAATAGCATCGATGCCCACCGTGTACAGCAGCACGAACTGGTATCGAACGTTGAGGCTGAAGTTGCGGCGCACATCGAGTGTCATGAGGTCTCCGCCATTGTTGGCGTAGACGGCGATCGATCCACGATTGCGGATGACAGCGAGGTCAAGTTCAGCATTCTGGGCGGGGGCAACTTCGACGATGATGTCAACGCCGTCCGGCGCGATCTGTCGAATCTGGCTGACGATGTCGATGCCGGGGTCGGTGTAGGTGAGCACGTGCTGTGCGCCAGCGGCGGTCGCGAGCGCAGCCTTCACCGGTCCGCTGACGGTGGTGATGACGGTTGCTCCGGCCCAGCGGGCGAGTTGGATTGCTGCGTGCCCGACCGCGCCTGCTCCGCCAGCCACGAGCACGACTGTGTCGGCTAAGGCGGTCGGATGCAGTCGGTCTGGTCCGTCTTCGGCCACCGTCAACGCACGGTATGCCGTGATGGCTGGCACTCCCAGGCTTGCGCCTTGGTCGAAGCTGGCGTGAGCGGGCAGGGCGAAAACTCGCTCTGCGGGAAGCACCGCATGTTCTTGGCTTGTGCCGCCGCTTGCCCGTTGGTAGGCGGCGAGCGCCAGCCACACCCGGTCGCCGACGCTCACGTGCTGCACGCCAGTGCCGATCGCCTCGACGATACCGGCGCCGTCTTGGCCGGGCACAACATCATCGAATGGCAACGCCTGGCCGGGTGCGGCACCCCGGCGCGACTTCCAGTCGGTGGGGTTCACACCGCTCACCACGATCCGCACCCGCACCTCATCGGGCCCGGGTTCGAGCACCGGGCGATCAACGAGCTGAAGTACGGATGGGTCACCGGTCTCGCTGTAAACAATTGCTTTCATGTCAGAGGCAACGCGGGCGTGCAGCGGGATATTTCCCCTCATCATGAAAACAGTTATGGCGAGGGTTCCCTACGCCGCGATCGACTCCCGTGCCGCATCGAACGCCTTTACGCAACGCTGGATGTCGTCGCGGGAGTGCGCGGCCGACAGCTGCACGCGAATACGGGCTTTGCCGAGCGGCACGACAGGGAACGAGAACGCGATCACATAAACGCCATGCTGGAGCAGAGCATCCGCCATCGCAGCAGCCTCGTGCTCGTCGGCGAACATGACCGGAATGATCGGATGCTCGCCCGGCAGTAGCGTGAACCCGGCCTCAGCCATGCCGCTGCGGAACTGCTCCGCATTAGCCTTCAGCTTCGCCCGGCTCTCGGCCCCTTCGGCCACAAGGTTGAGCGCTTCGATCGAGCCTGCCACCACTGACGGGGCGACGGCGTTGGAGAACAGGTAGGGGCGGGCGCGTTGGCGCAGCAACTCCACGATTTCGGCGTGAGCGCTGATGTACCCACCGGAGGCTCCACCGAGTGCTTTGCCGAGGGTTCCCGAAATGATGTCCACTCGGTCGGAGACGCCGAAGTGCTCGGGGGTTCCCGCGCCGGTCGCACCGACGAAACCGACAGCGTGCGAGTCATCAACCATGACCATGGCATCGTACTGTTCGGCGAGGTCGCAGATCGTTTCGAGCGGTGCAAGATAGCCATCCATCGAGAAGACACCGTCGGTGACGATGAGGCGGCGTCGGGCATCCTTCGCGGCAATCAGCTGGGCCTCAAGGTCGGCCATGTCGCGGTTCTTGTAGCGGTAACGCGCTGCCTTCGAGAGGCGAATACCGTCGATGATCGACGCGTGATTAAGCTCGTCCGAGATCACCGCGTCCTCGGCACCCAACAGCACCTCAAAGAGGCCGCCGTTGGCGTCGAAACAGGAGGGGAACAGGATGGTCGCCTCCATACTCAGCAGCGCCGAAAGCCGGTTCTCTAACTCAACATGCTGACTTTGCGTTCCGCAAATAAAGCGCACACTCGCCATGCCGAAACCCCAATCGTCGAGCGCTTCTTTGGCTGCGGCGACAATACGCGGATGATCGGCAAGGCCCAAGTAGTTGTTGGCACAAAAGTTGAGGACGGGCTTGCCGCCCGACTCAATGTGCGCAGCTTGGGCAGTGTCGAGCTGGCGCTCTGTCTTATAGAGCCCCGCTGAGGTGATTTCGACGAGCGTTTCGACGAGTTGTTCGCGAACTTTTCCGTACATTCTGTTCTCCTAAAATCTTGTCTTTTCTAGCTAAAGCTGGGGTGGCCGCGAGAGGCCACTCTAGGACCAGTCGATGATGACTTTGCCGCTATTGCCGCGGCGGGCAGTCGCGAACGCTTCTTGCCACCGCTCAGCGGGGAAACGATCAGTGACGACGGCAGAGACATCCAAACCGGTGTGCACCATGGCATTCATGGCATACCAGGTCTCGAACATCTCGCGCCCGTAGATGCCTTTGATGGTGATCATGTGGGTCACAACGGTGGCCCAATTGATGCTGATCGGTTCGGCGGGGAGGCCGAGCATGGCGATGCGACCGCCCTGATTCATGTTGTCGATCATCTCGGGCAACGCGGTTGCGTGTCCGCTCATTTCGAGACCGATGTCGAAGCCTTCCTTCATACCGAGCTGTTCTTGCGCTTCGGCAATACGCACCTTTGAGACGTTGATCGCAAGGCTGACGCCCATGTCACGGGCGAGTTGCAGGCGTTCTTCGTTCACATCGGTCATCACGATGTGGCGGGCGCCAATGTGGCGGGCGACTTTCGCTGCCATGAGCCCGATGGGGCCGACGCCGGTAATGAGCACGTCTTCCCCAACCATGGGGAACGACAACGCGGTGTGCACGGCGTTGCCGAGGGGGTCGAAGATAGCGGCAAGCTCAGGGTCGATGCCGGGTGGATGCTGCCACACATTCTTTTCGGGAATCACCACATACTCGGCGAATGCCCCATCGCGATTCACGCCAATGCTGGAGGTGAACTTGCACAGGTGGCGCCGCCCGGCACGACAATTGCGGCAGTGACCACAAACCACGTGCCCTTCGCCCGAGACGAGGGCGCCGACCTGAACCGAGGTGACCCCTTCGCCGAGTTCGACGACGTGCCCGGAGAATTCGTGGCCCGGAATCAGGGGGGTGGTTATGGCTCCGGCGGCCCACGCATCCCATGATTCGATGTGGAGATCGGTGCCACAGATCCCTGTGCGAGCGACACGAATCTTGACCTCACCACGCCCGGGAGTCGGTTCTGGTCGTTCGGTCAAGATGAGGCCGGGTGCGGCCCCGTCTTTATAGAGGGCTTTCATCATTGATTCCTCTCACGCGCAAAGCCGCACCTCTGCACGCTTGTGGCATGCGTAACGTGCGATTTTCGCTGATGTGTTTCAGCAAGTCGGGAGGGGTTCCGCCCTTCCTCTGTGCTGCAAGCGTCACAGAAAGCATAGATCGAACGGATGTCGTGTGGGCACTGTTACCACTCGAATTCCCCTAGTCGTGCTGCACATGCTCCGCGGTGATGTTGGGGTCCGGGTCAATTCCTTGGGGGAGTGGATTCCTGCAGCACCCCAACACTGGCTTTCAGCAGGCTCGCTTGGGACATTGCGCTCAACACTTCGGTGCTCAGTAACGCTCGCTGGCGCGGGCTACGACGGTTTTACGGCGTGAGCGCCACGTGCCGGTGGTGCCGGGCTTTCGCTTCAGAAAGAGACGGACAGGTGCCGAGGGGGTGGGCGCGGTGATCTGTGATGAAATACTCACCGCTGGAGGACCTCTCGATCATTCCAGCGAACTCGCCGCCCACATTTCCGACCCAGAGACCGGCTTGAATACTTGTCCATGCCACTGTCGGGCGTTCGTGATCTGGCGAACCTTCGGTCGGTGGGGGCGTGGCTACCGTCATAGTTTTTTACTCCTTCGAGTGCACACTATTGAGGACCTCGGACACTGCGGCGGTGAATCCCACTGCCGCGCGGCGATGCTCCAACTTCAATTCAACCCTGCGACGGGCTGTCTGTCGAGACCTCATTAGTGCAGCGAGGATATCTTCAGTGTCGGGCGTCCGTGCAGGACAACGTGCATTCACCGTCACCGCGACCGTGGTGCAGCCCTCCCCGGCGCCCCTGTTCTGCACAGCCGCGACAAGTTATCATCGGAGTGAGTGGCTCGGAGCAGTGCTGATCGTTGCCGAACACTTGATGGTCTCGTCACTGCGGTGGCGGCACTGTCGGTAGCACCCGCTGGTTCACGGCCCGACGGTGCATCGATCGGCATCCCGTACTCTCCGTTACAGAAAGCTGCCATGACCTCGATCGATTCCATTCTGCGCGGATATTTGAGCGACAACGCTGCCGGTGCCTCACCCCAAATTTTGGATGCCGTTGTGGCGGCATCCGCGGGCCCGGCCGCCCCCTACGGCAACGATGCGCTTACGGCTCAGATGCGCGCCAAGATGGCGGCAGCGTTCGAGTGCGATCTCGACGTGTTTGCGGCCGGCACAGGGTCAGCGGCGAACGGCATCGGGCTGGCGGCACTGACACGCCCATGGGGAAGCATTCTGGCGCACGCGGATAGTCACATCAACAACGATGAGGCGGGGGCACCCGAATTCTTCACCGATGGGTCAAAGATTGTGTTGCTCGGCGGCGCGCACTCCAAGATTGACCCGGATGAGCTGCGTGCGGCCGTAAACGCAGGCCGCGGTGATGTGCACAGTGTGCAACCGTCAGTGCTCAGCATCACGCAGGTCACCGAGACGGGCAGTGTTTACACGATCAACGAGTTGCGCGAACTGACAACGATCGCCCGCGACGCAGGGCTCCGCATCCACATGGACGGTGCCCGCTTCACGAATGCGCTGGTCGCACTCGATGTAAGCCCGGCCGAAATGACGTGGAAACTGGGCGTCGACATACTCTCCTTCGGGGCCACCAAGAATGGTGCCCTCACCGCGGACGCCATTGTCAGCTTCGATCCGACCCTGGCGACGGAGTTGTCGTTCCGGCACAAGCGCGGCGGCCAGCTGACCTCCAAGATGCGGTTTCAGACCGCTCAACTTGACGCGTACCTTACTGACGACCTGTGGCTCGAGAATGCACGCCAGGCGAACGCGATGGCGGCGCGCTTGCGAGCGGGAATTGTGGATGTCGCCGGCGTGACCGTGACCAACGAGCCCGGCAGCAATATCCTCTTCGCCATTTTTCCTGATGAGCTCTCAGATGCACTCCACGATCGCGGCTTCGGTTTCTACACCGACCGGTGGGGCCCTGGCATCGTGCGCATCGTTGTGTCGTTCGTGCACCAGGCGGTCGACATTGATGAGTTTGTGGCTGCCATTCGCGAGCTCGCTTAGCGAAGCTAGCCGACTGCCCGCGTAACCAACTTGGTCACTTGCACTTCCGCTTAGAACTCGGGGCTGGTCAGCCTTCTGACGGTTGGGCGGCCTCAACTTCGGGCGGATACCACACCCGCACGCCGTCGACTTTTGCGAACCGTGTGAGGGTGTGGGGTTTCGTTGATGTCGCGTACGAGCAGCGCATCTCCGATAAGCGATCGGTGACAGCGCCACGGAACGGCTTCAGCACACATAATTGCCACAGGGCCCTCCTCGGCTACCGCCAGAAGCTGACCAAGACCGTCAACAAATTCCTTGGTCTGCGTATAGTCGGCGTAGCTGCGAAAGCTCCTGTTCCGCCACGCGCCATTGATCGACTCCTGCACCGCAAGAGTGTGCCGCAACCCGCCCAGCGCGGCAATCCGTTCGCAGCGGATGCTCGCCTCGATGAGGCTGAGCGAGAGTGCCTGTTCCCCGAACTGTGGGTTGTGCCGCGAGCCAGGCACTGTGCGAACATCAACCACTCGATCGACGCCGTTTGCTCGCAGCATCCGAATGAATTCTTCGATTGGATGCGTGGAATGACCGATCGTGAAGATGGGTTGAGTTCGCACAGCGCGGCCTCGCCTAGGCTTCTGCTCTAGCGGCCTAGCTCATCTTCGGCGCGGGGAACCTCTCCACGCCACTTGCCCGATTCGAATCCGTTCGACTCAATGAGGCGCTTGAACTCTGCAAGGTCTTTGCTGATTTGCAGGTCATCGATCTGCAAAATTTCGCCCGCTTTTTCGACGAACCCTTCGGGTTCCCAGTCCACCTGAAGGGTGATTTTTGTGGAGTCGTCACTGATGCGGTAGAAGGTCACGACACCGGCGTGAACCTTGCCTCCCGTGCTATTCCACGCAATTCGCTCGTCTGGGTGCTGTTCAACGATCTCGGCATCAAACTCGCGCTCAACCCCGCCGACCGATACTTCCCAGTGAAGTTTGCGATCGTCTAGCTGGGTGATGGACTTCACTCCCGACATGAATGCCGGGAAGTCTTCAAACTGCGTCCACTGGTTGTAGGCGACGCTAATTGGAACATCAACCTGAATGTCTTTGGTTACGCTTCCCACGAAGTTCCTCCTGTGTGATCGAAATAGTTGTCCTCACAAGATAAAAAGCGAACCCTATAGAATCCTGAGTAAGTTCAGCCACCACTCAGACGGCACCTCGCAAAGCCGCCGGGGCAATCCCGGGCGTACGTTCAGCTCACGAAATTGTCGCGTCCGCGCTCAATGCCGTGGATGGGTTTGTTCGTGCTGGGAAGCACACGCTCGTCCGGTGCCTGCCAGAAAGGGGGTGTATCCGTTATTTGGTACAGCAACCACACTGTACCAAGACACTAATACAGGGGGAGAAATGACGTTAGATAACGGGATCATCGTGATTGTGGTCGTGCTGGGGGTGGCGATGGCCATTGCGCTCGCGCGAGTATCGCAAGCGTCGAACCCCACTAGAGCGCTCCCCACAGAGTCGGCTGGAGCCATCGACGAGGCGCTGTCCCCATTTTCTCGTAGTGATCGTCGAGCCAGGAGTGCGGTGGTCGCTCTCAGCGCGGGGTTCGTGTTGGCGGCATTCGTCTGGCTCGCTGCGGCCATGCCGAGCCTGAACCCGCTGCCCGTGATCGTCGGCCCAGGCTTCGCCGCGGCTGCTGCGTTTCTTGCCGCAGTTACTGTGCTTGCGGCGCTGACGATTCTTCTTCACATCGTGTGGGTGCTTGTGCCACTCCTGTATCAAGCTCGTCCGGAGGAAGTCGCTGTCAACGCGCAGTTTGCCGCTGTGATCGCTGTCACGGTACTCATGCTCACGTCCTGCAGCTTCTTGGCACTTCGAGCTTTCGCGTATCGGGCGGCACCTCCAGAGACGGATCAGTTTGCGCTCGACATTGCGGTTCGAAGTGTCGCCGCGCGGATTGTCACCTCCATCACCAGCGCGTTGCTATTTGCGTATCTCGGATTCTCGATCTGGATGCTCGGCAGCACGCTTTCGATGTTTGCGTCGATCACGCTGGGCGCAGCTTCATCGTCATCGCTGCCCACGATCATGGGCGTGATGACACAGGTGCTTACCGCCGTGTTGGTGATGAGCGCGATCGTTGAGTTGACCCTCAGCGCAGTGCTCGCAAGCTCCTTGCTCCGTCACAACACACGAAGAACCCTTGCCCCTTCTGCGCGGTCGACCACATGATCACCATCGACCAGTCGCTAGCGACCCCGGTTTTTGAGCAAATCAGGGGGCAGATTGCGCAAGCTATCCGCAGTGGAGGATTGGATGCCGGAGCGAGACTTCCCTCTATTCGTCAGCTTGCGGCTGACCTTCGAGTTGCACCGGGAACGGTGGCGCGAGCCTTCACCGAGCTAGAGATAGCGGGTCTCATCAGCAGTGATCGGCGTGGTGCACGTGTCGAAGAAACGGATGTCGCGAGTGATGACCTTCGTGCTGCAGCAGCACGGTTCATCGGTATTGCACGCAGCGCAGCCATCCCTCTCGAGGACGCGCTCAGCATGATCAGCGCTGGCTGGGCAGGCGTCCACGAGCGCGGGTAGTCGGCGCGTGGCAGAAAGCTGCGGACCGTCAGAGATCAGAGGCATCGCGACCACTTCGGGTACAGCTAGGCGCGGAGTGACCTGCTGCATCACCCCGAGCGCGGCTACGGCAGTGTCACGTATAGACATCATTCTCCCACCGCGCCTTCTTCGGACACGACCGATAGTACGTCAGGCGGGCCCGCACGCCTGAGTGCGTCCGCCCTAGGCGTCTAGTGTGACCGCGCGCACGGGCGCACCATCGGCGTCGATCTTCAGTGGGAAGAAGCCGACCCGAAGCCGCTGCGGTAATCCGTTCAGCCCGGTGATGTTTTCGACGATGAGTCCGTCGCTGCCGAGCACTACCTCGTGAACAGGGAAGTCTGTCGAATCCTCGCCGGTGGGGTCGGGGCTGAGAGTGTCGACGGCCAACAACCGCATTCCTCTCCTCATCAACTCATCGGCAGCATCGGGAGTAAGCGCGGGATGGGCCAGCGCGTCCTCGGTGCCGAAGTGTTGGGCCCATCCGGTATCGATGATCACGATGGCAGGCACGACGCTGGGAAGTTCACCCAGCGCCGCACTGATCTCTTCCATTCCGTAATGTGCGTGTGGCGCCAGCGCGGGGAGATGAACGAGAAGTGCGTCGCCAACAAGCTCCTCGAGGGTGATCGAGCCCGTCGTGCGCCCGCCGACGACAGTATGTGACGGGGCATCGAGATGCGTGCCGGTGTGGGAGCCGAGTTGGAGCAGACTCACGTCGACTCCATCCTCGGTCACCGCAAGAGCGCTCGCGATCGAGACTGTCGGGTCACCGGGGTAGACCTGCATCCCGCTGACGATCGGGTGGCTCAGCTCCCGCATCCTGCACCTACTTCTCTTAATAGTTGGGTCCTCGGCTGCTATGCAGTGTGAACTGGGGCAGCATCCTTGTCAGCATTCTCTGCCAAATGCTGGCTCGGCACACCCTCGTGACGGTTTCGCTCCGGAAGCATCACGGCAAGGTAGAGCACAAAGGTGAGAACGAACGCCGGAATAGTTGCTCCGATGGGCAGTGGCCACACATACGCCCACACGTAAGACATGCTGGCACCGATGACCCAGATGATGACGGCAAACCAGTTGACCCCGGCCGTGTACCAGTAGCGCCCCCCACGGGCCTCAAGGATGTCCTTTGTGTAGGCGCGGCGCTTCACGATGTAGTAGTCGACAATCATGATGGCGAACACGGGAACGAAGAACGCGCCGATGACGACCAAGAAATCGGTGAACTGGTTGAGCAGTTGCAACCAGGTTGCTCCGATGATTGAGATTGCTCCAAGCACGAGTGCGGTCGGCAGGAACTGCAGTCTGCTGCCCACCTTCGCGTTGACCACGGAGGTCACCATTCCGTAGACGACCATGGTGTTTGTGGCCATGACGGAAAGGAAAATGACAATTGCCAGTGGTGCTCCGAAGGCCGCCACAATCGTTGTGGGGTCGAACGCGGCAGCCTCATCGCCGGAGAGCAGCACATAGACAAACGCTGTCAGACCGAGCGTCATCGCGGTAATGGTGGAGACGGTGTAGCCAATTCCGGAACCGATCACACCCGCTTTAGTGGTGCGCGCGAAGCGGTTGAAGTCAGCGGAGAGCACCGTCCACGAAACGGCGGTGGCGATCACAATGTCAAGAACAATGATCGGAGTGAACCCGAGGTCGGGGTCGGGAGTGACCGACTGGAAGTCACCGAGGTCGAATGCGGTGAACGCCGTCACGAACACCCACGCGATGATCGCGAGGATGAGTACGGCGAGCCACGGCTCGATCTTCGAGATGCCTTCATGGCCGAGAATCGCCAGAATCACGACGATGGTTTGGCATAGCACCGAGAACAGAATCGGATTCGAGTATCCGGTTGCACTGTTGACGAGGAAGTTGACGGTCACGCCGGCGAGCATCGCCTGAACCCAACTCCATCCCATGAGCACGATTACGTTGGCGGCGACGGGCAGGAGACTGCCTCGTGTTCCAAACGCGCCGCGGGTGATTGCCATCGTGGGCAGCCCGGTGCGGGTTCCGATTGCCCCAATAGCGGTGAGCACGACCGCACCACCGAGAGTTCCGAGAACGATCATCAGGAATGCGGTGGCGAAATCAACACCGGGAACAAATAGCGTTCCCGTGAGAAGGGTGGTCACCACTAGGTTGGCGGCGAGCCAGATCATGCCGATTCGTGCGAGCGAATACGTGCCCTTTACGGGTTTTCCCCCATCGGATTGGGCTTGGGTGTGGCTGTTAAGCCGGGAATAGAGCGACATTGCTTCAGTCTCCTCGGTAGGGGTAGGGGTAGGGGTTGGTTAGCTGGTGGATTCGGGCTGGGGTGAAAGGTGCTCGTGCACGGCCAGAAGCCGGTCGTCGTCGACGCGGAATACGACGGTTTCGCGCTCGCGGTAGGAGTCTTCGCCATCTCCGGTGTCGACGTGCGTGAAGACGTCGTGGCTAAACACTGCGCCGCCGGGGAAGGGCTGAACCGAAGGGTTCGATGACTCGCATTCACGAACGCGCCACCCGCTGTCGATCCAGCTAGCCCACAGGCTCTCGTACTCTTCCCGATTGCAGAGGCGGCTCTGTTCGGTGTGGAAAATGAACGTCGCCTCTGGTGCGAAGCCCTCAAAGTAGCGGTCGCCGTCAGTGGACGCAAAGGCGTCAACGATGGCGGATGCTGCGCCCAGCACTTCATCCTCGGTAGGTGTTCTGCTGCTCATCTTCTCCTCTAGCTCTCTGCTGCGGCGGTTGTTTGATGGGTCTCGCGCGGAGCCATTGCGCTAATTAGTTCGTAGGCAACGTGACTGGCCGCGATCGCCGTCAGTTGGGCGTGATCGTAGGCGGGGGCTATTTCTACGACATCCGCACCGACAATGTTCCTGTCTGAAAGAGCGCGGATCATGCGCAGAAGTTCACGGCTCGTGAGTCCGCCGGCTTCAGGGGTGCCAGTTCCGGGTGCGTGTGCTGGATCGAGCACGTCAATGTCAATAGAGATGTAGAGCGGTTTGTCACCGATACGGGTGCGAATGCGGTCGATCGCCGCGGCGACACCCCTCTCTTCTACGTCTTCGCTCGTCACGACCGCGAAGCCGAGCCTCGTGTCGTCGGTGAGGTCGTCGGCGCTGTACAAGGGGCCACGAGTTCCCACGTGCATGCTTGCCGTGAGGTCGATCAGCCCTTCCTCGGAGGCGCGACGGAATGGGGTGCCGTGGGTTACTGGGGCACCGAAGTAGGTGTCCCAGGTGTCGAGATGGGCGTCGAAGTGCAGCACTGCTACGGGTCCGTGCTTCTGGGCGACAGCACGAAGTAGGGGCAGCGCGATTGTGTGGTCGCCACCAATGGTGACGATCTTGTCTGCGCGGGTTGCCAGCTCGAGGGCGGCAGCTTCGATTTCGCGCACTGCATCGTCAATGCTGAAAGGGTTCGCGGCGATATCTCCTGCATCAGCAACCTGCTGAACAGCGAATGGCGAGATGTCTTGAGCCGGGTTGTAGGGCCTCAGCAACCGGGAAGCTTCCCGCACGTGGGCGGGGCCGAAGCGCGCGCCGGGACGGTAACTCACTCCACTGTCGAAGGGCACACCGACCACCGCGATGTCTACTCGATCGACATCCTCAATGCGCGGGAGACGAGCGAAGGTTGCGATTCCGGCAAAGCGAGGGACAATACTTGCATCGACCGGACCCACAATATGTTTCGTCATAGTAAACTTTCGATAATCAACAGTAAACGTGAACTTACAGTAAACCCGTCGATCGTCTTCGTCAACCCCGAACCAGTGAAGGACAACCATGAGACCGGTGTCGCCGTCACCCAGCATTGAAGCGCTCGCCATTGGAGCCCGCATCCGTGGCGCCCGCAAAGCTCAGGGCCTCACGCTCGAGCAGGTTGCCACAACAGCCGGGTTCACGAAAGGATTTCTGAGTCGGCTCGAACGGGACGAAACTTCACCCAGTGTCGCGACCCTGGTGCAGCTGTGTCAGGTGCTCTCCATTGAGATTGGATCGCTTTTTGCTGAACCTGAGGCGGTCAAGATTTCGTTGGATGATGCGCCGCACATCAATCTGGGCGGACGCGGCGTGGACGAACGACTCATCTCGCCGCGCAATGAATCACGGGTTCAGGTCATCCGGTCACGAATGGATCCTGAAGCAAACGGCGGCGACGCTTTTTACACGATCAGTTGCGAAGTTGAAATGCTTCATGTGCTTGCCGGTGCACTCATCCTGCGATTCGTTGATCGCGAGATTCCACTCAGGGCCGGCGACTCGCTCACGTTCCCGGGACGAGAACCCCACAACTGGGTTGCCGACCCCGACAGCGGTGCAGAAGTGATCTGGACGATCGTTCCCGCGTCGTGGCGCGGAGAGTAAATGGCGGCTCTGGTCGTTACGCGGAGCGCCCGAACTTCCCGCCACGGGCCCGCTGATTCGCAGCCATCACGCAGCGTGGACAAACGGTGTCACCGGCGCCTGTTGGCGTGGGCGGCGCCACAGGATGACAGTAACGGCGACGGCGATCACGGGGGCAACGAAAGCGGCGATAGTAATTACCATTAGGCCGAGCGTCGCTGCGAGAGCAACACTGATCGCGGCGATGAGCCCAGCGCGCATCAGCGGGGTGCCCGGCAGCACGGGTGCCAGCAGCAGTGCTCCCGCAAGTCCCGTCAATGTTGCCGCAATCAGTAGCCACGTCCAGCCCAACGGACTATCGATATCCCCCGCATAACTGGCCGCGAGCACGATGAGGGCCACGACCAACACCGCCGCCGCCCAGATGGCTGTTCGACCCATCCGTGGATGCAATGCTATGGCACTCGAGACGACGGTGATGATGGCGACGAGTGCTCCGCCCAGGAGGCCTAGGCGCATGGTTTCTGTGGAGTCAAGGGCGATCCGAGGCCAGGTGCTTCCCGTCAGTGCGAAGACGACGCAGCCGATGCCCAGAATTGCGGCACCGGAGGTCGCGACTGCGAGCGACTTTCGTGCAGTGGACGACAACCTCGCGCGGCCCAAGCGTTGGGTGTGTGCCGGTGTCTGTGGGCTGCGCAGGTGGATGGTGGCGGCGATGAGCACACCGACCGAAGCCACGATTGTTCCCTGCAGGAGCAGTGCGCCCACGCCGAGAGCGAGTGCGGTGGGCCCCGCAACGAGCACGCTCACGGTTCGCCGCACAGTTCGGGAGCGAATCCCGCGAAATGTTTCGAAGGCGATGGGTGCCAGCGCTATCGTTCCCAAAACCCACCCCGCAAGCATGAATTCTCCGGTGGCGCTACCGAACCACGAGAGTCCGCCTCCCGCATCAGCTTCATCGAATCCGACACTCCAGGATGCCCCAGCGAGCCCGCCGAACACCCAGGCGGGGGTCGCGACTATGCCCGCGAAGAGCGCTGGCTCAGCATGGAGCATTCCTGCACGCAGAAGCAGCGCCCCTGCGCCAATACTGGTGAATACGGATGCGAAGAATTGCGCACCCATCAACCCGGGGCCGTTGAGTGGTGCGCCGAACCAGAGTGCTGCAGTGGGAACGAGGCTGAGCAGCAAAGCGGCCGCGGATATCCCGACGATCCGGGGTGGCGTCGCTCGCTCGGCGAGACCGTGGGCGCGAATTGACCAGGCTTCACCCGCTGATGGTTTCGCATGCCCAGTCGCCTCTGAATGTTGCTCCAGAGTGTCGAGCATCACCTGACCGTTGGCGCGACGCCACGATGGCGGATACCAGCGCAGGAGCCTCTGATAGCTCGAGCGGCGAGGAGGGCTCATGCGGTGACCGTCGAGACGGTGGCGGCACGGGCAGGCGGTGTTCGAGCGGCGATACTGGCCTGTGCCACTGCAGCGCGCCGCGCTAAACGCTCCGCTTCGGCAGCGAGTTCAGTGCGCCCTTCGTCGGTGATGTCGTAATACCGTCGCGCACGCCCATCCACCACTTCTTCACCAACAACGTGGATGCGACCGTCGCGTTCTAACCGCTCAAGCGAGGCATACAGCGTGGTCACGCGCAGTACCACCGCACCTTCGCTCAGCTCGCCAACAGAGGTGAGGATGGCGTAACCGTGCCGACTCCCCGAAGAAAGAACGGTCAAGATCCAGAACGCGGTTTCCGTCATGTAGGGAGTATACCCACATCGGGAGTATCGCGCGCGTCATCTCCGCCGCCTGAGTCGAGGTTTCTCGACAGTCGAATCGCAGTTCTGTAACCCAATTGGATGACGAGTCGTTATTCCTCCTCTCCATTTCGCGCAGCAATCGGTGTCGCCATCCTCTCGGCGAGGCCGTACTTCTCCCTGCCTGTTCATCGTCAGACATTCATCCGGAAGAGAAGATCTTCCTAATCACGGAAACGGTGCGTGGGGCCCAATTCTGAGATTGGTGACGGCACAAATAGCACTTTGCCAGTGTTGTCTTGTAGTCTCATCGTCAACAAGGGGAGTACTCCCGTCTGCGGTCGGCCCGTCAATACGTATGCATCGTTGCATTCCGGGCCGCCGGTTCTGATCTGCTCAGGGCGGAGGAGACCTTGGCGCCGTCTCACAGCCAACCCCTTTGGAGTTCTCTTATGCAGATCACACCCCTGATCTGGTTCATCACTATTGCTGTGACGATCGCGTTCTTTGTTTACGAGTTCTACGCCCACGTGCGAAAACCGCACGAGCCCACCATCGGTGAGTCAGCCCGCTGGTCGGCGTTCTACATCGGTCTCGCACTGCTGTTCGGCGTCGGTGTGGGAATGGTCTCGGGATGGACCTTCGGCGGCGAGTACTTCGCCGGCTATCTCACCGAGAAGGCACTCTCGATCGACAACCTCTTCGTGTTCCTTCTTGTTATGAGCGCGTTCGCGGTGCCGAAGATTTACCAGCAGAAGGTGCTGATGATTGGCATCGTCATTGCCCTCATCCTGCGGGGTGGCTTTATCGCCGTCGGCGCTGCACTGATCGAGAACCTGTCGTGGATTTTCTATATCTTCGGCGCGCTCCTGCTCTTCTTGGCCTACCGTCAAGCATTCTCAAGCCACGAAACCGACCCAGCCAACAACCGGTTCATGCGCTTCATCCGTCGGCACCTCTCGGTGACCGACGAATACCACGGAGACAAGCTCACGGTCGTGAAGAACGGTAAACGGTTCGTCACCCCCATGCTGCTGACCATCGTCGCGATCGGCTTCGTTGACGTCATCTTCGCGGTCGACTCAATTCCCGCCATCTACGGCCTCACCAACGAGGCCTACATTGTCTTCACGGCGAACGCATTCGCGCTGATGGGGCTGCGTCAACTGTTCTTCCTCATCGGTGGATTGCTTCAACGGTTGGTCTACCTGGCACAGGGCCTTGCGGTCATCCTCGCGTTCATTGGGGTGAAGCTTGTATTCCACGCCCTGCATGTGAACGAGCTGCCGTTCGTCAATGGTGGGGAGCCGCTCTTGTGGGTTCCCGAGATTCCCATCACGTTCTCTCTGCTATTCATCCTCGCTACCGTCACTGTCGCCACGGTAGCGAGCCTGCTCAAGACTCGCGCAAAGCGTCCAGACCCGAAAGCATCCGCACCGACAGATCTTCCGACCACGAAGGAGCACTCTAAATGAGCATGTTCGCCAAGCTGACCGGACTCGCCAAGAAAGCCCTTGACGGCTCTGGTCAGCCGAACCACGGCGCACAATCTGGACAAACCGACTGGCGAGGGATGGTGCGGAGCGCAGCCGATGCGATCACGGGTGACGGTCGCACCGCGGAAAGTGGCCGTCCTGCGGCAGGGCCCACCGTGAGAGCAGAAGCTGGCCGTCCTGCGGCAGCAGCGACGGACAGCGCTGATCGCGCGGCAATCGCGCGCTACGACTACCTCCTACAGACTGCCGACCCGCACCAGATTGAGCAGGTTCACCGCGAGGCATTCGAGCGTCTCACACCGGCTCAGCGCGAGCAGATTCAGCAGCGGATGAGAGAAGAGCTCCCGGCCAACGAACGCCCCACCACGGCCGGAGCCGATGATCTCGCTCGTGCCGCGGCGCGAACAGAAGCTAGCCGTCCGGGACTCCTTCGCGGGCTGCTTGCCCGTGCCGGCGGCACCACATCACGCCCGGGTAGCGGCGTCGGCCGGGGGGCGATGGTGGGTGGTGCCGTCGCGGGTGCAGGACTTGCTGCAGGCGGAGTGCTCGCTGCTGTTGCCGGGGGAGCAGTCGTGAGTTCCCTCGCAGGGCCCCTTCTCGAGCAAGCGTCAAACTTGGGCGTAGATTTTGAAACTCTCGCTGGCGGCATCGATCTCGGGGGCCTCACCGGGGGAGTCGATGAGTTGGCGGCCAGCGCGGGCGACACTGTCTCAGGTCTTGGCGATCAGGTGACTGAATTGGGTTCTAATTTCACCATTCCCGGGCTCGGCGACCTCTTCGGCCGCTAGGCCACAGATGAATGGGGTGGTTGAGGAACGAGCCAACATTCTCTGCTTCTCCGCCCCATCGTCTCCTCTCACAGCAATCACCAGCAACGGTGCGGTCACTTTCGCGGGAAGTTCAGAATCGCGCACCCCCTGAGAACAGTTCGGGCTTTAAGGAGAGTGAACTTATCGCCGAGATTGATTCTGATTCCAGCACCGCAGAACTCGACGAAGTGCGGCTCAATAGCTGGTCGATCTCCCTCTGAGTATCTAACGTGGAACCGTGGCGGCATCCGTTCGTCGACGCGCAGTCGCCCGGACCGTGAAGCACAGCACCGTTCCGGTAGAAAGTACCACCGTGGCAAAGATCCAAACCTGACCGTTTTGTTGGGTGAGTAACACGATGCAGGAGATTATGCCGAGAACGGGTAGTGCCCTCCAGCGGTGAGCATCGCGATGAGCAGCGCCACGAGTGGGGGCAGGTGATCACTTGTTTCAGTTTGAACTTCGGCGGCTGACTGTCATGGTGTCCACCTGGAGCCCCCCCCCCCCCCCCGCTGATACGGTCGTTACGACTGCCGCTTCCCCGCCCAAGCCTCGCCATAGACCGGCCATTCGACCCGCGCAATGGGGTAAGAAAGATTTTCAGTTCCTCCCAATCAGTCGAATATTTCCCCTAAATTGGGGAATGGTTGGATTCCTCCCGATGGAATGTTGCCGTGTAACCCGAATTCACCCGGACTAACCCGAATTTACCCGACCCTGCAGAAACCCGAATTTTCACAACCCTGCAGAAACCCGAACTGGCTGGCCTCAATAGAGCGCTCGATTGTTTGGTTGAGACCGTACTACCCGAGGTATCGACTGATGCTTACCCGAAAAGCCCATTCACGTTCTCCGAAACCCGGCACCCGTCGGGCACGCCCACTCCGTGCGATGGTCTCCGTAGCAACAGCACTGCTGGTCGTAGCGTCGATGCTTATTCCGACAACTGCTGCTTTCGCGTTTGAGCCGGCCGCCGTTCGCAACGAGAAGACCGCCAACGCTGCCGTCGTTGGCCCTGGTGATTCGTTCAACTGGAGCATCGAAGTTGGTTGTTCTGTTCTAACCGACGAATGTGTCAACGCAGTTCTGACAGACGAGATCCCTGCAGAATTCATCCTTCCGGATGCGAGCGAAATTCTTCTCACGCCCTCGCTTGGTGAATCCGAGCGCACCATCACGGTGAGTGGACAAACCGTTCGAGTCGAATTTTCTCAAGATCTCCTCTCGCCGGCAGGACAAAAGGGCCTCACAAACATCACCGTCACGGTAACAATTCCGGTGACAGTTCGTTCCGACCTTGATTACACGCCCACCCCCCTCACCGTGGTGAATACCTCAACCATGGTTGCCGAAAACGCACCGGTGCTCACCGACAGCGCCTCTGTTCAGATCATCGTGCCGCAGGAGCTTGCCACCCAGCCCACGAAATCATTCTTACCGTCGTCAAACATCGCGGTAGCCGGTCTGGGAACGCAATTAACTCTGGGTGGAACGAACACGTCGAACGCGAGCGTTTCGTCACTCACAATTCAGGATCCGGTGAACCCGGAAACAGCGGGAAATATTTTTCGCACCGCGCTCGAGCTGAAGACCCTCGACTCGGTTACCTGGCCGGCGGGGGCAACTTCGGCTGTGGTCTCGCTCTGGGACGCATCCTTAGCGACACCTGCGTGGGTGGATGCTCCGTCCGTCAGCTCTGGCAATGCTCTTGCCTTCCCTTCCGGTGTTGTTCCTGCGAATGCTGGCGGTGTGCGCATCGCATTCTTCTCCGGCGCATCTGCGGATATTCCGCGCGCCGCCGGTGCAAACTTCGTGGTGAATCTGGAGAATCGCGTCGGCATCAGTGCTGCCACATACCCGAACACTGCCCAATCGATTGTTACTCGGGACGCGCTTTCCGCCAACAAACCGGTGACAGCCAGTTATGTGGTGACGGCCGCGACGAGTGCTGTTTCTGCCGGAAAGACGATCTCTCCTGATCGAATGTCTACGGTGACTTTCGGGGCCAACGACCTCACGCAGAGCACGGTCACTCTCACCGGTGGTAATGCTGGCTCGATTCCTCTCACGTCACTGACGATTTCTGAGCCTTCTGATCCGACCCTCACCGATTCAACGAATCCGCTCGCGTCCGCCCACATTGGTGGGGGGCTGCTATTCAGTGGCTTCACCGGCGGAGTCGTCTGGCCAGCTGGGGCGACCGCCGCAACCATCACCTACTACTTTGATGATGGAACTAGCAGCGCGGCACTCCCGGCGACCGCGCCCGGCTTGCCCGCTTCGGGGTCTCCTTTGCGTGTCACTGGATTTAGTGTGACGTTCACGGGAACGATGGCGCAGGGCGTTTCCGCAACAGTACCGTTCACGATCACGGCAAATCCGGAACAGGTCTCTCCCAACCGGAGTGTGACGTACACAAACCAGATCAAGGTCACAGCAGTCGACTCATACAGCCAGAATGTCGGACCCAAGTACGCGACCGACACAGTTATTGTTCTTGCCGATCAGGTCAACCTTAAGACGTCCAAGTCACTCTCTCGAGGCTCCCTTCGGGCAGCACCTGGTCAGTCCACCACGGTGACGCTGAAGACGGATGTCCTGGCCTATCCGAACTCCACGCGAGCGCTAAATCACATTGAGATGATCGACCCGGCTACAGAGACCGGCCTCAGCGACTGGTACAAGCACTTTAACGCAACCCGGTTTGTGGTCACTCCGGTGCCCGGTGACGCCACCCTGACCGTCTCCTATCGCAATTTTGCCGGGGATTATTTTGAGATCCCGTCTTTGACCGATATCGGTCCGGGGACGGAGCCTACTCTCGAGATCCCCGAATCGTTGCGAAATGATATTTATGGTCTCAAACTCGACTGGTCCAGCACCACCGGCTTCCAACCCGACCAAACTCTCGTCGCAAACATTGAGTATGCGCTTCGTGCAACGCTGAGGGACACCGTGACACCCCTGCCGAATGCAGCAGCCACCGTGGAGAACTGCAGCGCCTCGAGCGGTTTCAGCGGCGAAGGCTTGGCCGCTTTGACGTCGAACAACGCCGTCTCCAGCCCATGCCCGGAAGTCATCTTGGTTCCCTATGACAGTGCGGGGAGTGGAGGATCAACCAACCTGCTCGAAAAGGACTTCATTCGAACGAACAACCTCAGCGATCAAGGCCCCATGGTGACCAGCAACAACGAGCGCACGCGGGCGCGGCTTTCGTGGTCCACAGACGGTTATACCGGCGTAGAGGCGATGGTTGTGTATGACGGGGCAGTGGACTCCGAAGGCAACCCCGACCCCGAAGCATGGACCAAGGGCACCTACGATGCCTTTAACCTGCATCAGATCCCTCAGATCAGCGCCAATGATCCGTTTATGCTCTACGACAAAGTCGCCGTCGAGTTCTTCAGCAGAACAGCCCCGGCCGCAACCCCTTGGGTCTCGATCCCCGGATACTGCACACTGGCCGCGCGATGCGATGGAGGCGCGGCACCTACCCGCACCCTCACCTCCGCACAACAGGCTGACTTCGTGGCCGTTCGCTTCACGTTCACCGAGGGAACAAATCGTCCTGGACTGGCGCCTGCTCCTGGCACCGGAGTCGCAGACTCAATTGGCAACAACCGAAAAATCGACCTTATTTTTCAGATGCGAGACTCTCTCCGCAGCGACGCCACCTCGCCGGTGGTCGACGGCTACCGTTACAACGCTGACGTTATCTCTGGCAGAAGCGTGATCCGAAATGATGCACATTCTGAGGCGACGCTGGTTGCTGGCGGTCCGCTGACGGATCGGGCGTCCGACACCCTTCGACTTCTCGACGTTGCACTCGCGGTTTCTGCGACCAAGACCTGGACCGGCGGTCCGATCCCGATCCCCGACCCTGACTCTTCTGTAACGGTGCAACCCACAAGCCGGGTAACACTCACCGGCACTAACCAAACAGCCGCACGAGTGGATTCCCTCACCATCAGTGAACCGAATATGTCAGGGGGTGGGGCCAGCTACGCACCCTTCGAAGAGTGGAATCTTACGCGATTCCAGACGATCACTAATCCCACCGGCGCCACAGGTCTCACCGTCACCGTCGTCAAGTCGACTGGCGTAAACCTCACTGTGACCGGCTCAGACTTGACGGCCGTTTCCAACACAGTTCGTGGCTGGACCGCCACACAGCTTGCAGACGCGACCGCGTTCACCTTCGTCTACACGGGTCAAATCAACGCCATCAACGGCAGAGCGACTATTGTGTTCGACTTGGGATTGCGGCCCACCAAGAGAAGCGAGGGGGGTGCGGTTGTCGCCGGCACCATCCGCAACTCGACTCGAGCAACTGTTGCTGATTCTCGGTGGGATACCGCAAGCCCAGTGACTGATCCCACCTTTAGCGATCAAACACTTGCGGCACTCGATCAAGCGGAGATCGAGCTCATTGCCAGCAATATTGGCGTCCGAACGCAGAAAACTTTTAGTCCAAATTTCGAAGTCGAACCGAATCGGCAGAACAACGTTCTCCTGACGCTCAATGCCACGCCCGAAGGCTCTGAGAGAGTCGAATCTCTGACCATCACGGATGATCGTGCGACATTCTGGAACGCGTTTAACTTCACCGGAGTGCCAGCCAACAGACCCGTACTCCAAGCTTTCAGCCCTACCTCGTCACTCAGTGCAACTGTCATCCAGGTCGAGGCTTGTGTTGGCCGAACATGGACCGAATCCGCTATTGATAGCGCTTCAGCTTCCCGCTGCATCGATCAGGAAGGCTCTTGGGTGGGCGCGGGAACATGGAAGACGCAGGCTCAGGTGCAGGCGGGCTTCCTCCCTCCCGGAGTAAGCGCGAATCAGGTCGAGGGCCTCCGATTCACAATCAAGCGTCTTGATAATTCCCAGTGGGAAAACCCACAAGCACCAACAATCAGCATCCCCATCCTCGTCCAGCGACGCACCGACCTGCGCACGGGAGGCCCCGTTCTCACCAACCTGCCAGGCAATGACGCATCGCCCGGCGAAACAGTTCCCGGCACCACCACGAACTCCCTCAGCGCCGACGTGCTCGGAATTTGGGGAAAGACGGCAACCGCAAGCAACGTCGCGGACTACCAATATCGCTATGCGAACACCGGCGTCGAGGTGCACAAACGCCCAGCCGGGGTGAAAGCGCCCGGTCGAGTCTTTGATTACACGTTGAGGGTAACCAACACAGGAAACTGGCCAATTCTCAACCCGGTCATCACTGATTACCTCCCCAGTGACGCCACAGGCGCACAGCTCATCTTTGATCCCGATAAACCGTGGACCTACAAGTACGCGTTGACGGGCGCCGCACCGGCACCGGCTAACGGCACGCCTCTGCCCTCCGGCACCAGTGGCCCAAACGTCGATGTCACCGCGGATTCCTTTGGTCCGACCGAAATTCAATTTACTTTTCCCAGCGGCTCGGTGTTGGAAGTCGGACAGAGCTACCTGATTACCATCCCAATGATGTTCCGACCCGGAGTCGTCAACGACGCCAACGTCACCAATCGTTTCGGAATAACTGGTGACCGCGCCTTCGACATTTGCAAAGCCCCGGCAGGGTTCACCGCGGATTATGACGAGCCATCCGGTGAGTGCTCCACCGGTACGATGGTGCGCCCATCAGAGCAGGCAGCACTCCGGGCGCTCATGACGGTGAAAGCGAACCTCGACACTGACTTCCCGATCGATCAAGGTTTCACCGGAGGAACGAACGCTGAGTGCGCAGCAGCTCAGAGTAGCGCCGGGTTCTCGAGCCTTCCCTGTGTTCCGCTAACACTCCCCGGTCAGGAGCAAACGTGGCGCCTCACCGCGCAAAACACGGGTACGACCACCATGCCGCGGCTAGTTCTGTCCACGAGGCTCCCCGACGTGAGCGACCAGACAATTCTCGACAACTTTGTGCGAGATTCACGATGGAGCGCAGGATTCGCCGACAAAATTACGGCAAACCTGGGTGCCTCCGAAGCAGATATGCGCGTCTACTACACGACAGCAGAATTACCGTGTAAGGCGGTCCTCCAGAATCCGTCGAACCCGAACGTGTGCGGGAATGACCCGGCAACGGGCTGGGCGCTATGGACCGCCGGAGGCCTTGACGATCCAACCGCGGTCACAGGTCTCCAGTTCGTGATCGACTTTCCGAACACGCAACTGTTCAAACCTGCCGACATCGTCACCATCGATATCGTGACGCGGACCGCTGCGCTGTCAGCGACACCGGGTGCGAACACCAGGGCAAATAACTCTCTCTCGGCATCCGCAATTACCAGAACGGGTGTGACAGATACGCGCGTTACCGCCCTCGATTATTCGGTCGTCTCAGTGGCATTAGCCACCGGCGGACTTCGTCTGCAAAAGGAAATCACTGGCGATGCAGCCTCGTTCATCCCCAACGGTCAGACCTTTGAGGGCACGCTCGTCTGCACCTCTCTAACCGAGACCCTTGAGCGCGACTTCACCATGACGTTAGACACGACCACGGTGCCCGCAACCGTTCCGGACATTGTCTTTACCGACCTGCCTGGGGGAGCTGAGTGCACCGTAACGGAGACACGAGCGAGCGGCCAGTCCAGCTACACTGCCACCACGGTAACCATCGATCCCCGCATTGACGATCCCGAGTCGTTCCCGGCGGTGACATTGACCAATGACTACGAGTTGGCGGGCCTCACGGTGTCAAAGACTGTCACCACCACAGCCCCAGTCATCCCGACGGAGTATGAGTTCACCGTGAGCTGTACGTTCCTCGGTGTCACAGTGCCGCTTGCGGCAGCAGATGCGTCGTTCACGCTGGACGATACACAGTCGCGCACCATTACTGGGATTCCGGTTAACTCCGACTGCGTCGTCACAGAAACCGATCCAAAAGATGCTGACGCGATCATCATGACGGCAAGCACAGACTCAACGCACCCCGGGTCGAGTGTTGCCGTCGACAACACTGCCCGCACCGCGACGTTTACCCGGCTGAGCCCGAACAGTGTTGGGGACGTGGTCACCAACACGACCAACGCCGACAACCGGTTTGATGCGCCGGCGGCACTGATCGTCACGAAGAAGTTGCTGGGCGAGGGCTCCGCTCAGTTCGGTGAGAACAAAACCTTCACGGTGGCCGTGCTGTGTACGTTCGGCGCGACAACGCAGTTCGACGACTCGGTGCTCCTGAATGCAGGAAATGCTTGGCAGGCCGTGCTTGAGGACATCATTGCCGGATCAGAATGCACCTTTACGGAATCAAGTCTTCAGGGTGCGGATGCGGTGGTGATTACTCCCAATGATGGCAGCGACACCACGGTCGGCGAGCTTACCGTTCCAGCACCAACGGTGGATGTGCCATCACCTATCGCGAACATCGACGTCACCAACTGGTACCTGACGGGGTCAGTTGAGGTCACGAAGACGTTTGCCGGCGATGCTGGTGCGATCGACAAGTTTGCGCGCACGCCGGTACCCGCGATTGAGTTCGAGTTCAGCCTGAGCTGTATGCGGGACGGGGAAGGTGTGGAGATCCCGGGGGGAGCAACCCGCACGGTGACGGCGTCATCCCCAGTCGCTGACTACACGGGGCTTGCCTCGGGCGCCGAATGCGCGCTCACAGAAACCCGCACCGGCGGGGCGAGCATCACACGGATCCTCGACGTAAACTCTGCCGAGATCGTCGATGGAGAATTCGTGGTTACCGTCGATGACACGGTGCTATCAGTCGATGATCAGGTGCAGTCGCCGCTCTCGGTTGAGAACACCTACCGGTTTGCCGAGGTGGCAGCGACCAAACGAGTCATTGATGCCGGCAATGCTGGCACTCGTGCAATCGGTCCCTTCGAGCTCACGCTCACCTGCACGCTTGGCGGTCGAGACATCGGCGCAGCAGAAGACGCTGCACAGCCCATCTCCAATGGTGAGACGGCGACCTGGACCGAACTCGCTGAGGGTGCAGACTGCACGATTGTGGAGACTGACACGGGAGGGGCGACCGAGACCGCCACGACCGTGATGGCTGCTGATCGCAGCGCGGGACCGTCAATCGCGGGGGCTTCAGTAACGCTGATCCCGCTGCGCTGGACTGGTGCCGAGGCACCCAACGCGATCACGTTCACGAACTCGTACCGTCTTGCCTACACGGGCTCCAGTTCAGAGTCAGCATCGCTCGTGCTAGTCCCGCTCGGACTGATTCTGGTCGGTGGACTGTTCCTTGGCTTCGCTCTGCTTAAGCGTCGTCGTCACCGAGAGACAGAGTCTGCCGAGTAGCGTTACCGCCCTAGACCGATCCGACGCCCCCCGCACAGGATCGGTCTAGGAACCGGTGCATGGTCGTCGCCTCAGATCACGCCGGGTTAGAGTCTCAAGTAAGTTCCGCGATGTCGAAGTTGATCTCATCATCCTTGGTCCGGCCGCAGCGCCACCCGGTCCGTGCGCGGAATGAGCTACCAGTACGTTCGCGGCTCAGACTTCTATGCCGATGCTGTGGCTCGCATCGCGGCGTCGCCGCAGGTTACGGTGCAGATGGCAACGTGGGTGGACCAACTCGAAGCCGTGCCCGGCGGGGTTCGCCTCACCACGCGCTCGGGTGCCGTGACGGCACACTGGGTCGTTGACACGCGGCCGGTGCGGCAGCCGGCCATGCTCTATCAGTGCTTCGCGGGCGTGGAGCTGGAGAGCGAATCTCCGGTGTCGTTCACGCTGGCGTTGCGGGCGGGGCACTGCGCGCAGCCTCCGGATATGCATTCCTCAGAATCCAACGGTGGGCGGACTGCTGCGCGCAAGCGCGACTAGCGGGTCACACGCCTGTCGGACACCCCGCTGAGCCGTGAGCTCGGCGGGAAATGGACCGCATCTTCCTGCAGGCGGTGCCCGCTCGCCCCGAAAAAACAGCCGACTATTTCCTGCTGATGGCCGAACGCGTCGCTCGATCCTCTCATCACCCGGCGTATCGGGCTCTGGCGCGGTCCGGTGAGCTTCGCCGTCTTCAACCTCAGCCACCTCGGTGCGGTTGCCGTCGTGGTGGTGCTCTGGATGCTTGCCCCCGGCCCGAGTCTTGTGGTGTTCCTGACGGTGTCTGCGATTCATTTTGGGCGCGATTGGAACGCCGACCGAGCACTCTGGCCGCGGGTCGTCGACGGAGTTGCGCTGCTGAGCCTTCCATCGCTTGCCCATCAGGAGGTGGTTGCAGGGCTCCATGACACTCTCGCTCCGGGGGCGGGGTCAGCTATTGCGGGGGCGCAGTTCTGGATCGCACCGGTTGTCCTTATGGGAATGCTGGTCGGAGCTGTGCTTGCGGCCCGCCGGGGTCGACCCTGGGAGAGTGTCGTGCCAATCCTCGCCACGGCCGGCATCCTGTTCGCGTCGAGTCGGGCCCCCTCCTTCGATGCCAATCTTCTGCAAATTGTTTTTACCGGCCTGATTCAGGTGGTCGCTCCGGCGACGCTTTAAAAAAAGTACGGCGACACGCCGAGACACTACATGTTGTGTAATGACACGGGTGTCATTCCCTGTATATAGTGGAACCCACGACATCGCGTCGTCAGTACCGATAAAACTTTAAGGAGGTTCGTATGGATAACGACAACAACGTTGGCGGCTACGCAGTACCCGTCGACCCAATGGATCTTCTGCAGTGCGACAGCTGCCAGTAATCATTTACTCGGCTCGCACCACATAAGATTCCTGAAGCCCCGGCAGACCACACGGTCACCGGGGCTTCACCCATTAATGCGCAGGGCATCAACGCAGGGCATCAACGCAGGGCGTCAACTACGTAGAGCATCAAACATTGCCTAAGCTGGTAACCGTGCCAGTAAACCCAGAACTACAGGGCCGGGTATTCCCGCCCACCAGCCCCTACCTCGTCGGGCGCGAAAAAGTGCGCGAATTTTCTCGTGCCGTCTTCGCGCAGAGCCCGCTCAATCACGATCCAGAAGCTGCGAGAGAAGCTGGCTATGCCGACGTTGTCGCACCGCCCACCTTCGCCGTCGTCATCCAAGAAGCAGGTCTTGCCCTGCTCCTGGCAGCCCCCGACACTGGCATCGACTTCTCCCGCATCGTGCACGGCGAACAGAAGTTTACCTACACGCGGCCCATCGTCGCGGGCGACGAACTCACCGCGATTCTGACCGTCACCAGCATCAGATCCCTTGGCGGCAACGACATGATCACCGCAGAAACATCCATCAGTGACAGTGCCGGTGCGCACGTTGTCACCGCTACCTCCGTACTCGTCATGAGAGGCACCGAATGAGCGACCTCGTCGTTGGCCAAGAACTTATTAGCGGCACAGTGGTGCTCACCCGCTTCTCCCTCGTGCGCTACGCGGGAGCATCCGGAGACTTCAATCCCATCCACTACCGTGATGACGTTGCCGCTTCCGTTGGCCTGCCAGGAGTGCTCGCCCACGGCATGCTCACCATGGGCCTCGCCGTGCAACCCGTCATTGATTGGATGGGTGGCCGGGGCGACCTCGTCGAATACGGGGTGCGCTTCACCCGCCCCGTTGTCGTCGACGGCAATGGGGGCGTCACCGTTTCGGTAACCGCCAAAGTTGGTGCCATCGAAGAAGATGTGACCCGCATTGATCTCACCGTCAGCGCAGCCGACCAGACCGTGCTTGGTAAAGCCCAAGTGAGGGTCAAACTCCACGAATGAACGACATAGTTCACCGCAGCAGCGGAGCACTCGCTGACAGCACCATGCTCGCCGACCTCACCACCATCCGAGTCGGCGGGCCCGCACACGAACTGTTCCGTCCCACCACCGAAAACGAACTCGTCGACACGGTGCGCACCGTCTGGCAGCGGGGAGACCACTGGCTGCTGATCGGCGGCGGCTCCAATATGGTTGTTGCCGACGAGGGCTTCGACGGTACGGTCATCCACATCGCCACCCGCGGCATCGATGTGGTCTCGCAGGATGACAACTCGCTGCGCATTCGGGTGCAAGCCGGGGAACCGTGGGATCGGCTCGTCGAGCGTCTTGTGGCACGCGGGTGGGCCGGAATGGAAGCACTCAGTGGCATCCCCGGGTCTGTCGGTGCCGCCCCCATCCAAAACATTGGCGCCTATGGTCAAGAGGTGTCGAGCGCCCTAGAGGGCATCGACTTTCTTGACTACTCCAGCGGCAAACTTGTGCACCTGAGCACCGCCGAACTTGAACTCGGATACCGAACCTCCGTCATCAAACGCGGTCGCGTCGGAGTCGTCGTAGCCGCCCATTTTGCGCTCACAGCATCGCCGACCAGCACCGCGCGCTACCAACAACTAGCCACCGCCCTCAGCGTCAACGTCGGGGACGAAGTGCCCGTGCAGCAGGTGCGTGACACCGTGCTGGCCCTGCGCGCATCCAAAGCTATGGTGCTTGATCCGAACGAACCGGACTCTGTGAGCTGTGGCTCATTCTTCACCAACCCGATCGTGCCCGAAAACATTGCCCGAGCACTGCCAGCGGATGCCCCACGTTGGGTTATCGACGACGAACCGGTAGCCGACATTGTTGTTCCGCTCGGCGAAACTCCGGCACCGCCACCGCCACCGAAACAGCGCATGGTGAAACTCAGCGCAGCCTGGCTCATCGAACACTCTGGGGTGCCCAAAGGGTTTCGTCTGCCCGGCTCCCGCGCCGCAGTATCAACCAAACACAGTCTCGCGATCGTGAACCGTACGGGTGCCACCGCTGCCGAAGTTTCCGAACTATCGCGCTACATCGCAGCGCTAGTGCTCAGCAGGTACGGCATCCGGCTGCAGCCAGAGCCTGTCGCTGTCGGTGTCGAACTAACCTAGCTGGGCTGAGGAGGTTAACTCAGCGCAGGTAACCCATTTAGCTGTCCTTGCGGATCCAGCGGAACGTGATGCGCGTCACGATCAGACCAACGACCAGCCAGAGGCCGGTGGCGATGGCAACGCCGGGGAGGTTCCAGCTCTCTGATTGCTCAAGAACTTCGAAGCTCGCGGGAAGGAATACTTCGCGCATTCCCTGCGCCATCCACTTGAGAGGGAAGATGCTGGCAAAGTTCTGCAACCAGTCGGGCAGCATGGAGAAGCCCAGATAGACACCGGAAATGAATTGCAGAATGAGGGCAATAGGAATAACAACGGCAGTGGCACTCTTGCCGCTGCGGGGCAGCGCGCTCAGCGCAATCCCCAGCACGGCGGATGTCGTGACACCGAGCACAAAGACCCAAGCGAAGGTCAGCCATTTGCTTGGTTCGTTCGGCAGTTCAACGCCGAACCCGACACTCGCAACCACAAGCACCAGTGTTGCCTGCAGGACGCCGGTCACGAATACTTGCCCGATTTTTCCGATGAAATAGCTCATCACCGGAAGTGGGGTGCCGGCGAGTCGTTTGAGGGTGCCGTCGCTCTTCTCCATGGCAATGTCGATGGCCATGTTTTGTAGGCCGCTCAGTATCAGCCCGGCGGCGATCATCCCTGGTAGATAGAAGGCGGCAGCGGTCAGTGGTTCCTCTTCTGTTCCGAAGTTCTGTTCGCTAAAGGCGACAGCAAAAATCGTGAGCATTACGACGGGGAAGAGGAAGGTCAAGAACACCGAATCGCCCTGACGGAAGTAGCCGCGCACTTCGTACTTGATGCGGCTCAGTCCGAGGTTCAGGGTGCGGCCGAAATTGATGCCATAAGTGCGGCGGGTGGAGACCTTCGGTTCTGAAGTTGTGGTGCTCATCGCGCATTCTCCACTTCGTGTGCGGTCGCGTGGTCTGCGACGAGTTGCAGGTAGATGTCTTCGAGGCTGGGGCGAATGACTTCGAGCCCAGCCGGTTCGATGCCGTTGGTCATGAGGGATGCCACGAGTGTTCCGGGGCTGTGGGTGCGTTCTTCGCGCACGGTGTCCCCGCCCCTTTCGCGCCAGCGCACGATCGGTACCCGTGCTTCGGCGCCACCGAGCTCGTCAATTGCACCAATATCGATCATTTTTCCGCCAGCGATAACGCCAGCACGGTCACCCAATTGTGCTGCCTCGTCGAGGTAGTGAGTGGTGAGGAGGATGCTGGTGCCATCCGCTTTGAGCCTACGAATCAGGCGCCAAAATTGTTGGCGGGCTTCGGGGTCGAAGCCTGTGGTGGGTTCGTCGAGGAACACAAGCTCGGGGTTGCCGATGATGCCAAGCGCAACATCCACTCGTCGTCGTTGACCACCGGAGAGTTTGCGGATGAGGGTGCCGGTCTTCTCTTCGAGTCCCACCGATGCAATAACTTCGTCAACTTTGCGCGGGTTGGGGTAGAGGCCAGCGAAGTGGGTGAGTTGCTCACGCACCGTCACATTGCCGCTCTCGCCGCTGGACTGCAGCACGATTCCGAGCCGCGCCTTCCAGGCGAGACCGCCCTTGCCGGGGTCGACGCCTAGAACGCGTGCAGAGCCGCTCGTGCGATCCCGGTAGCCTTCAAGAATCTCGATCGTGGTTGACTTGCCGGCACCATTGGGGCCCAGCAGGGCGAAGGTTTCGCCGCGCTGAATCTCGAAGCTGACCGAATCGACGGCGGCAAATGAGCCGTACGTTTTGCGCAGATTCTCGACCTGCACGACAGGGGCGGTGGTGTTCATGCTTCTATCGTCCCCTGTCCGGGCTCTCGGCGGCAGCGACTCACGGTGAGAAGTCAGTCAACTGATCGGTTGATGCGGGGTGGATGTCGGAGTTCGGGGCGGGGTTTCTGGCCGCATCCAGCCAGGGCTAGTCGCCGTCGGTGCCGGGTTCTGCACCGGGATCTCCATTGACCTCATCGGCCGCGGCCGCGGCATCCACCAACATCACTTGCAATTCGGCGTCGAACACGGCGGCGTCGAACCCATCGGTGGGCGAGTCGCGCAATAGGTTAGTCGCAATCGCATGAACGCGGGCGCGTTCATTTCCGCTTTCTGCGATGCGCTTGAGCAGCGGTGAAGCGCTGTCGCCGAGGGTAATGAGTGCGCGACTGAGGCTCATCTGGGCATCGCGGTCGCCGCGTCCCAGGTGGGCCACCAGTATCCGGGCAAGTTCGTGTTCGCGGCCGTCGGGCACGAGCAC
Source organism: Rhodoglobus vestalii (assembly GCF_006788895.1). Classification (NCBI taxonomy): domain Bacteria; kingdom Bacillati; phylum Actinomycetota; class Actinomycetes; order Micrococcales; family Microbacteriaceae; genus Rhodoglobus; species Rhodoglobus vestalii. The sequence goes on along the minus strand of NZ_VFRA01000001.1, from coordinate 1,007,442 downwards.
GGCGGCAACGCGCCACGCAGTGCGGGCAACAGAGTCGTCGGCATCGTTGAGTACTTTGGGTGTGATCGCCGCCCACCCTTGAGGGTCACCAATCTTCGAGAGGGTGTGCAGCGCTTGGCTTCGCGCTTGCGCATGTGCCGACTGCACTTCATCAATCAACAACGGAACAGTGATCGACGCCGGATGCCGCATCAGCGCCCACGTGAGTGTCTCGCGAACGTTGAGATCGGGTTCGATTGCACATCGCTCTAGCAGCACGGACACATATTCGGTGCGCGGATGGGTGCCAGCAGCCATCGCGGCTTGCAACCGCACCGATGGGGGAGTGGCAGTGAGCGCAGCTCTGAGTCGGGCGGCGGCACCGGCAGCAGTGGCACCATCAGCAGCATCGTCACGCGGTGGCGTGGTGTCCATCAAGTTCCTCCACCGCCGCGTTGGCGGTTCTGTTAGCTGAAGAGCTTCTGCAGGCGTTGTACGCCTTCGAGTAGCGCGTCGTCGCCAAGGGCGTAGGAGAGGCGCAGGTAGCCGCTGGGCCCGAATGCTTCGCCCGGCACAACGGCAACTTCGGCCTGGTCGAGAATGAGGTCGGCGAGTTCGAGACTTGTTGTGGGGGTGACCCCGCCCCATTCGCGATTGAGTAGCCCCGCAACATCTGGGTACACATAGAACGCACCCTCGGGTGTGGGGCAGTGGAGCCCTTCGATCTTGTTGAGCTCAGAGACCATCAGCTTTCGGCGGCGGTCGAAGGCGACGCGCATCTCTTCGACAGCTTCCTGCGGGCCGGTGAGGGCTTCGATGGCGGCACGCTGGGAGATATTGGAGACATTGCTGGTGAGGTGCGACTGGAGGTTTGCCGCTCCCTTCATGGCGTCCACGGGGCCGACCATCCAGCCGAGTCGCCAGCCGGTCATTGAGTAGCTCTTGGCGACACCGTTCACCAGAATTGTGGTGTCGGCCAGTGCCGGAACGGCCTCGACGATCGAGACGGCACGCACTCCGTCGTAGACGAGGTTTTGGTAGATGTCATCGCTGATCACCCAGATGCCGTGCTCGAGAGCCCACTCGCCGATGGCTTTCGTCTGCTCGGGTGTGTACACGGCGCCGGTGGGGTTCGACGGTGAAACGAAGAGCAGCACCTTCGTCTTGTCGGTGCGAGCCGCTTCAAGCTGTTCGACGGTCACGAGGTAACCCTGGTCGGCACCGGCGAAGACATCGACCATGGTGCCACCGGCGAGTTTGATTGCTTCGGGGTAGGTGGTCCAGTACGGGGTGGGAACGATCACTTCGTCACCCGCGTCGACCAGAGTGGCGAAGGCCTGATAGACGGCCTGTTTGCCCCCGTTGGTGACAACGATCTGGTTGATGCCCACCTCGAGGCCGCTGTCGCGCAAGGTCTTTGCTGCAATCGCTTCACGCAGTTCTGGAAGTCCGGCTGCGGGCGTGTAGCGGTGGTTCTTGGGGTCGAGCACTGCCAGGGATGCGGCATCCACAATGTTCGCCGGGGTCGCGAAGTCAGGTTCACCCGCCGCATAGCTAATGATCGGGCGACCGGCCGCGAGAAGGGACTTAGCCTTGGCATCCACCTTGAGAGTGGCCGATTCGGCGATAGCGGAAATTCGGGCGGAGAGGCGAGGTGAGGTCACCCGCCAAGTCTAGGGCTTAGGCGTTTTCTGTGCTCGGTGAATTGGCTCGCAGACGGTGTGGGGCACCGTGCATTTTGTGAGGGCTCGGGATGCCGTACACTGGAAGAAGTACTTGATTACTGCCATACTTTCGCGCGCCTACTTTTCATTTTTGAACAGAGTTGTGTGACAGTGTGGATGCCAGAGATTCAGGTCTCTCGCAGAGGGTGGTGGCTCAATTGGTAGAGCAGCGGTCTCCAAAACCGCAGGTTGCAGGTTCGAGTCCTGTCCGCCCTGCAAGTCCCACTCCGTGATTCACGGAATGGGTCGAGCAAGCCGAAGTATCGGAAGGTAGTAAGAGTGGCCAAGAAAGACGTAGACGTGCCCAGCGAGGACGTCGTCGCCAAGGCGAAGAAGGATAGCGAGCAACGTCGTGGACCCTTCGGGCGCATGGTTCTTTTTATCCGCCAGGTACTCAACGAGCTCAAGAAGGTAGTGACGCCAACACGGCGTGAACTGGTCAGCTTTACACTCGTGGTCCTTGTCTTCGTCGTCATCATGATGGGTATCGTTTCCGGGCTCGATTTTGGGTTTAGTGCGCTGGTGAACTTCTTGTTCGGCGATCCCAACTTGGCTATTTAGGCCCTTCATAAACCGCAGCGGCCACGGCCGAACTGCAGAGCAACGAAAAGAGATTTAGTGTCCGAGAACCACCGCGAAGACTCCGAGCTAGCTACGGCAGCCGAGCAGTCCTCCGAGGAGGATGAGGCGCAGACGGGGAACACCCTGGCTGAGGCAGAGCGTTCAGAAGATTCCGCTGAGCACCAAGCGATGCACGTCGAAGATGGTTCGACCGATGTCGATGCCGATCTTGCCGGCCTCCTTGAAGCTCTGGATGCCGCGGCTGACCCCGAGGCAGACGCTGTAGTAAACGACGCACTTGACATTGATGACGCGGCCGAGGCTGATGCGTCCGTCGCGGCCACTGATGACGAAGCAGCGGATGACGCCGAGACCGCTGACGCTGACGCCGAGACCGCTGACGCTGACGCTGACGCTGACGCCGAGACCGCTGACGCTGCGGCCCTCGAAGAGGTTGAGGTCGACCCCTACGCCGAGTTCCGCATGGATCTCAAGCTTCAGCCGGGCAAGTGGTACGTCATCCACTCCTACGCCGGGTTCGAGAAGCGCGTCAAGCACAACATTGAGACCCGCAAGGTATCGATGGCGATGGAAGACTACGTTTTCCAGGTTGAAGTGCCGATGGAAGATGTTGTCGAAATCAAGAATGGCCAGCGCAAGCTGGTCAACCGCGTTCGCATCCCGGGCTACGTTCTGGTTCGCATGGACCTTAACGAAGACAGCTGGTCCGTTGTTCGTCACACCCCAGGAGTTACCGGCTTCGTCGGCAACGCTCACAACCCGGTACCGCTGCGCTTCGAAGAAGCTTTCAACATGCTGAAGAGCCTTGTTGAAATCGTCGAAGCCCCCGCAACCAAGGGTTCGTCGACCAAGGGCAAGACTGCGGCGCGTTCCATTCCGGCCGAGATCGACTTCGAGATCGGCGAGACCATCACCATCAAGGAGGGTTCGTTCGCGGGTCTTCCCGGATCGATCAGCGAGATCAAGGCCGAGAGCGGAAAGCTCATCGTTCTCGTTTCACTTTTCGAGCGCGAGACCCCGGTCGAGCTCAGCTTCGATCAGGTCACCAAGCTTTAAGGGCGAACGCCCCTAAAAAAACACCGCGCCTTCCGGGGTGCGGGAGAGTTGGCCACACGGGTCAGTTCGTACAGTAAAGGAAACACAATGGCACCGAAGAAAAAGAAGGTTACAGGTCTGATTAAGCTTCAGATCCAAGCCGGCGCCGCCAACCCCGCACCGCCCATCGGGCCTGCGCTGGGTCAGCACGGCGTTAACATCATGGAGTTCTGCAAGGCGTACAACGCCGCTACCGAGGCACAGCGTGGAAACGTTATCCCGGTAGAGATCACCGTGTACGAGGATCGTTCATTCACGTTCATCCTCAAAACCCCACCGGCAGCAGAACTCATCAAGAAAGCTGCGGGAGTCGCTAAGGGTTCGGGCACACCGCACACCGTCAAGGTTGCGCAGCTCAGCAAAGACCAGGTTCGTACGATCGCCGAGCAGAAGATGGCTGACCTCAACGCCAACGACATTGACGGCGCAATGAAGATCATCGCGGGCACTGCTCGTTCGATGGGAATCACGGTGGAGGCATAATGTCCAAGAATTCCAAGGCATACAAGGCCGCCGTCGACAAGCTCGAAGACGGCAAGTTCTACACGCCCACCGAGGCTGTCACTGTTGCTCGCGAGACCGGCTCGAAGAAGTTCGATTCCACCGTTGAGGTAGCTCTTCGTTTGGGTGTCGACCCTCGCAAAGCCGACCAGATGGTTCGTGGCACGGTTATCCTGCCCCACGGCACGGGTAAGACTGCTCGCGTTATCGTTTTCGCAACCGGTCCCGCCGCCGAGGCAGCTCTCGCTGCTGGTGCTGACGAGGTCGGTGGCGCAGAGCTCATCGAGAAGGTTGCTGCCGGCTACACCAGCTTCGACGCTGCTGTTTCGACCCCTGAGCTCATGGGCCAGGTTGGTCGTTTGGGTAAGGTTCTTGGCCCCCGTGGCCTCATGCCGAACCCGAAGACCGGAACGGTTACCCCAGACACAGCCAAGGCTGTTTCTGACATCAAGGGCGGAAAGATCGAATTCCGTGTCGACAAGCACTCCAACGTGCACTTCATTGTTGGCAAGACGGCATTCACCGCCGAGCAGCTTGACGAGAACATCAAGGCAGCGCTCGAAGAAGTTCTTCGCGCCAAGCCCAGTTCCTCGAAGGGTCGCTACATCACCAAGGCAACAGTTTCCACGACCTTTGGTCCTGGTATCCCGGTCGACGTCAACTCGATCTAGTACTGCTGTAGTGAACGGGGGTCGGCTTCTGCCGGCCCCCGTTTTCGCATCCCCAAGGAGTTCATCGTGACCGTGACTGTTCGCCCTGCTGGGGCAGCCGATGCTGAACTTCTGCATGCGCTCGCCCGCGAAACCTTCCCTCTGGCATGTCCGTCAAACACCACTCCAGAAGCGATCGCAGAATTCATCGCTCTGCATCTCTCCGCAGACTCCTTTCGTGGTTACCTCAACGATGCCACCCGAGAAATTCTTGTGGCTGAGGTTGATGGTGAGGCCGCCGGGTACGTGCTGCTGCACGCCCACGAGCCCCATGATGCGGATGTCGCGGCTGCGGTCACCGTGCGGCCAATCATCGAGCTCAGCAAGTGTTACGTTCTCGCCGACTTCCACGGCGCAGGGGTGGCGGGTGCGCTCGTCGACACCGGGATTGCTCAAGCGCGGGCAAACGGGTTCGCCGCTATGTGGCTCGGTGTTAACCAAGAAAATATTCGCGCCAATCGCTTCTACGAGAAGATGGGGTTTCGCCTCGTCGGCACCAAGAGGTTTCTTGTCGGCGAGCGGTGGGAAGACGACTACGTTCGGGAGCTTCTTCTCGGCGCAAACGCCTCTTCCCGTGCTCTAGAATTCTGAAATGCCTGACTCATCGACGCCCCACACGCGAGTTGTTAGGCAATGACCGTAGTTGCGCCGCAGCGCATCGCCCTCGATGCGCGGGAAGGCTACGCCGCGGTTGCGGGCAGCATTGCTGTCGGCGCCGCACTGCTGCTCATCTGGATGTCGCGGCTCACGATCCCGCGGGAGGTCTACGTCAGCGAACTTGGAGCAGTGGGGGAACCGACCGCCCGGACTTTTGAGGTCGCACTGCTGCTCATCGTGGCAGGAGGTTCTGCCGTTGCGTGGGCTGCGAGGAGTGTTCGAGCGTGGCCACCGCTACTATCAATCGGTTCTCCTGCGCTCTCACTCTGGGTCGGGTGCGCATTCTTTCTTATTGCGTCGCAGGTCACCTGCACTTCGGGATGCCCGCTGCCGTACGGGCCCACGTTCACCTGGCAGGACTTCATCCACACACTCGCTGCGGTCATTGCTTTCGCGGCAGCCTGTTGGGCGATGATTCAAACATCGTTCGCACGAGAGCACCGCGTACTGGCGCGCATGTCCCTGATCACTGCCATTGCTGTGGCCGTGATTGCCGGAACCGGAGGGCTATTCTCTCTTTTCCGTTTTCAGGTTGAGCTGGGAAGCCGGCTCGAGTTTGTCGCGACGACCATCGCAATCGCCTGGCTTATGATGCTGGGTGCCGTCATTGCTCTGCGCAAACTGGGGCGCGCGCGAGCAAGCTAGCCGTTGGTTTCTCACCAGCCACAGGGCGTTTTACTGCGGTGCTCGCATCAGATCAAGGAGTCGATCGGCAAGGCTCACCAGCGCATGAATCTGATCCTCATCCCGGTCAACCCAGAGCCACTTCGGCTCGGCACGAACCGGAACAAAGTCGTCGTGCTGCTCCCACACCACCAGTGTGCGGTCGGCACCCAGCACATACTGTTGCCACCAGACCTGACGAAGGTAGGAGCGCGGGATGCTGCGCCACGCTCTCTGCGTCGTCTTGATCTCTGACAGCACCACAGCACCGTCAATTACCGCAACGCCGTCGGGTGTTGCCAAATGGAGTGGCTGATCGTGGGCATGGAAAAGCGCAGAACTCGAGTGGATTCCGTGCTGCGCGCGCACCCACCGCGCAATCTCCGGCTCTCTCAAGCGACCATGATCGGTGAAGGCGTTGCCAGAAAAACCGGAGCCAAGCAGCTTGCTCTGCACCACCCCACGCAACGATTGTTCGGTGGCAAGTCGGGCGGCATCCGTAGCGGTCACTCCTCGACTTCGAGCGCGAAGCCAAGCAACCCGATCTTCGGAGTGGGCAACAATCCGGTCATGGTGATTGGGCGTAACAGGTTGCCACAGATCGAGTTCCGGTTGCATACTCACCCCACCATTGTCTCGCGTCAGGTCCACTATTGATGACGGGGACTGGCAGAATGGGCGAATGCGAGCTGGCAAAACCGACACGGCAAAACCTTCGACGCCTCGTCGTCGGGGTTCGCGGTCGGCAGGTTAGCCACCCGTGAGTGTGTTGCATTCTCCGCTTGATCGCGACATCCGGCGGCTTGCCCTGCCCGCACTTGGCGCCCTGGTTGCGGAGCCCATCTTTCTCCTCACCGACACGGCTCTCGTCGGCCACCTAGGCAGTGCACCGTTGGGTGGGCTCAGTGTCGCCAGTGCTGTGCTTCAGACAGCCGTTGGACTGCTCATCTTTCTTGCCTACTCCACCACTGGCGCGGTCGCACGCTGGCTGGGTCTGGGAAATCGCGCCCGGGCTGTTGCCGCGGGCGTCGATGGGGTGTGGCTCGCCATAGCGTTGGGCGGAGTGCTCGTCGCGGTCGGAATTCCGGTGACGCCGTGGCTGATCAGTCTGTTCGGCGCTGATGCCAGCGTTGTTGGTTTCGCCAACCAGTACTTAGCAATCTCCATCCTGGGTTTGCCGGCAATGCTCATTACCTTTGCTGCATCCGGGCTCCTGAGAGGCCTTCAAGACACTCGCACCCCACTGATTGTCGCTGTCGCCGGATTCGCCTCGAATGCTCTGCTCAATGTGGTCTTTATTTACGGATTCGGATGGGGCCTCGCTGGTGCCGCTATCGGCACGGTGGTCGCGAGCTGGGGAATGGGCATCGCCTACATCGTCATGATCATCGTTATTGCGCGCCGCGAAACTGCGAGTCTGCTTCCGCGGTGGGGTGGGATGCTTGTTGCCGGGCGTGCGGGATCCTGGCTGTTGGTGCGCACCGCCTCGCTGCGAGCGGCCATGCTGGCCACAATTGGTGTGGCCACCGGGTTTGGGGTGTCGGAGCTCGCATCCGTACACATCGCACTCACCATTTTTGCGACCCTCGCCTTCGTGCTCGATGCGCTTGCCATTGCCGGTCAAGCGATGATTGGCAAAGAACTCGGTGCTAGTGACGTTCCTCGGGCTCGCGCCATCACGCGCCGACTCATCGAACTCGGGGTCGGAAGTGGGGTCGTGCTCGGCCTGATGGTGCTGGTTACCTCCCCGTGGGCCGGTTTTGTCTTTAGTTCCGAACCAGAGGTTCGCCTCGGACTGTCGGTGCTCCTGCCGGTACTGGCCCTCGGCATCCCGTTGGCAGGATTCGTCTTCGTCCTTGATGGGGTGCTGATTGGCGCGGGGGATGCACGGTATTTGGCGCTCACCGGGCTGATCAACCTCGTCGTGTATCTGCCGTTGCTGTGGTGGGTAGCGGCCGCGAATCTCACCGCGGTTCCGGCGCTGGTTTCGCTCTGGTTCGCATTTGGTGTGGGGTACATTGGTGCTCGCGCCATCACTCTGGGGATTCGTGCTCGCGGCGACCGTTGGCTCGTCATTGGCGAGAAGCACTAACGCCTGCCTGACGAATTTGCGGCAACGACGGCGATACCGTATGGTTATCGAAGCCAAAGACCGCCGGTCGTTTGTGCGCGCGAAAGCGTGTGCAGTCGAAGTTCGTGAAAGCGAAGGCCAGCGCAGGTGTGTGAAGTAGGTTTTCGACCAGTTCTGGTTGCATTCAGCTCCGCGCCACTGCGTTTGTGCAGTAGGGCCGGAGCTTTTTCTTTTTCTTGCCGGCACTTTTCGCCAGCGTGAGCGGCTCTGAGGCAGACACACATCAACCAGTAGGGAGCACCATGGCGAACAAGGAAGCATCGGTCGCCGAGATGACGGAACTTTTCCGCAGCTCGACCGCCGTTCTGCTAACCGAGTATCGCGGACTCACTGTTGCCCAGCTCAAGGAGCTGCGCAAATCAATCAGTGGGCACGCAACATACGCCGTGGTGAAGAACACGCTGACAAAGATTGCAGCAAATGCCGCCGGAATCTCGTCATTCGACGAGGAACTTGTTGGTCCTTCTGCAATCGCATTCGTCCACGGTGACCCGGTCACTGTTGCGAAGGCTATGCGTGACTTTGCCAAGGCAAACCCTCTTCTTGTGGTGAAGGGCGGTTACTTTGACGGTAACGCGCTCACCGCAGCAGAGGTCACCAAGCTGGCCGATCTGGAAAGCCGGGAGGTGCTCCTTGCGAAGTTTGCTGGAGCAGCCAAGGCTTCACTGTTCGGCGCCGCATATCTGTTCAACGCACCGCTCGCTCAGGCCGTTCGCACGGTCGACGCGCTGCGCGAGAAGCAGGATTCCGCGCAGTAACGCGCGGGTTGTTAGCTCAAGAAATATAGGAGATTATTATGGCGAAAATGTCAAGCGACGACCTCATCGAGGCGTTCAAGGAACTGACCCTCATCGAACTCAGCGACTTCGTTAAGAAGTTCGAAGAGGTCTTCGAGGTCACTGCTGCGGCCCCAGTTGCGGCTGCAGCTGCGGCCCCCGCTGCTGGCGCAGCTGAGGAAGTTGAAGAGAAGGACTCATTTGACGTCATTCTCGAATCAGCTGGCGAGAAGAAGATCCAGGTCATCAAGGAGGTGCGTACCCTCACGAGCCTCGGTCTCGGTGAGGCGAAGGCACTCGTTGACGGCGCTCCCAAGGCTGTACTCGAGGGCGCAAACAAGGAAGCTGCCGAGAAGGCAAAGACTGCTCTTGAAGGTGCCGGCGCAACCGTAACCCTCAAGTAACACTGGGCCTCGATAGAGGCTTGATCGATCAGTAAGGCGTCACCTTCTCGGTGACGCCTTACTGCGTTAACCGGCGGCTACGGGAACGAGCACCCCGATCGCTGAACTAGTCTCGAACTATGAGCACAGTAGGCCGACCCCGACGCGCTGGCCGGGTCAGCGGAGGCGACTATTCGGCTCAGAAAGCAGAGAATGCGGCGGCGCCCCAAATCCCCCATCTGCTTCGCCGGATCGGCGCGCTCTTCGAGCCTCACCGCACAACGCTGGGGCTCACGATTGCGCTGGTGTTGATCGGCGCCGCGATTAGCGTGGTTCCGCCGTTGCTGACCAAGCGAGCCTTCGATGAGGGCCTCTTCCCTCCCGACAGCGCCCCGAACATCCCGATCCTTCTGCAACTCGTCAGCATTATGGTGGTGCTGTGGATTGCCTCTGCGGCGCTCGGCGTCTGGCAGACCTACCTCACCGCCACCGTCGGCAACAGGGTGATGGGTGCACTGCGAGTGCGACTGTTTGACCAACTTCAGCGCATGGAACTGGCGTTCTTTACGCGAACCAAAACCGGGGTCATTCAGTCTCGCCTTCAAAATGACGTCGGTGGAGTCGCAGGTGTGCTCAACAACACCGTTTCGAGTGTCATTGGAAACACAGTGACCGTGATCGCCGCCTTCGTCAGCATGCTCGTGCTCAGCTGGCAACTCACAATCGTTGCGGTGATTGTGTTACCGGGAATTGTGATCGCCCAGCGGCGAGTAGGCCAAATTCGGGCCCGGATCGCGACCAAAACGCAGGAATCCCTCAGTAACATGACGGCGATCACGCAAGAATCACTCAGTGTGTCCGGCATTCTGCTGTCGAAAACTTTCAACCAGCAAACTGTGGAGACGCAACGCTACTCACAGGAGAACGACCAGCAGGTGAGTCTTCAAGTTAGTCAGCAAATGAGCGGTCAATGGTTCTTCGCCACCGTCAACATTTTCTTCTCGATCATCCCCGCCATCGTGTACGTCGTTGCGGCGTACCTCATCTCTGGCGGGGTGGAGGTCACGGCCGGAACGATTGTGGCTTTCACGACCGTGCAAGCGCGATTGATCTTCCCCCTGCTGGGACTCATGCGGGTCACGCTCGACCTGCAAACCTCCTCCGCTCTCTTCGCCCGAATCTTCGAATACCTCGATCTCACACCGGCAATTGCCGATAGACCTGGCGCGAAGTCGGTCCGTGAGGATGCGCTGGGAGCTGTCGCGTTCGATAACGTCACCTTTCGCTACCCCGACGCCGACCCATCGACCAGGGCAACCCTTAACTCGATGAGCTTTTCGATCAGCCCGGGACAATACGCTGCCTTCGTTGGGCCCTCTGGTGCCGGAAAGACCACCGTGTCGTATTTGATTCCGCGGCTGCACGAGGCCAGCGAGGGTCGTGTGCTGTTTGCGGGGGATGACGTGCGGGAGCTTTCGCAAGACTCTCTTGTTCACAATATTGGCATTGTGAGCCAAGAAACGTATCTGTTCCATTCGACTATCGCCGAGAATCTTCGCTATGCGCGCCCTGAGGCGAGCGCAGAGCAGTTGGAGGTGGCCGCCCGTGCCGCGAACATCCACGAGACAATCATGTCGTTTCCCGACGGCTACGCGACGATCGTGGGGGAGCGAGGCTACCGCCTCTCGGGTGGCGAGAAACAACGAATCGCGATTGCACGCGTGCTGCTCAAAGACCCCAGTGTGCTCATTCTTGATGAAGCCACAAGCGCACTGGATTCGATTTCGGAACGCACGGTGCAGGATGCTCTCGACACCGCATCGCGCGGGCGAACAACAATTGCGGTGGCGCATCGGCTGTCGACTGTGCGCTCGGCCGACGTGATTTTTGTGGTCGATGGCGGTGCGATTGTGGAACAGGGAACGCACTCCCAGCTGCTTGCACGTGATGGGGTCTACTCGCGGCTCTATGCCGAGCAGAACCGCTCCGATTAGTGTGACTACCGTCGTTCATCCCGGTGATTCCCTCACTGCACGCCAGCGCCTCGTCTACGTGCTCGTGTTGGGGGCGCTAACCGCACTGGGGCCGTTCACGGTCGATCTCTACCTGCCTGCCTTCCCTCTAATTGAGGCAGACCTGCAGACCACCGCCGCTGTGGTGCAACTCACCCTGACCGCAACCACGCTGGGGTTCGCTCTCGGGCAGCTCATTGTTGGCCCGCTCAGCGATCGCTTGGGCCGCCGCCTGCCACTGATAGTGGCCACCTGCGTGCACGTGCTGGCCAGCCTCGGGGTGGCCGTCGCTGGCAATATCGAACTGCTGTTTGTCTTTCGGCTGGTGCAGGGCATGGGCGCTGCTGCGGGTGCGGTGGTCGCCATGGCGGTTGTGCGGGATCTCTTCGGCGGGCTGCCGCTCGTGCGGATGCTTTCGAGGCTTGCGCTGGTTCAAGGTTTGGCGCCGATCTTGGCACCGCTCATTGGATCGCAGTTGCTGTTGATCACGCCCTGGCGCGGAATGTTCGTATTTTTGGCGATCTACGGTGCACTCGTTCTGCTCGCCGCCTCGTTCTTTATTGTCGAAACTCTGCCGCCGGCCCGCCGTCGTGATCTCGGTCACGCCACTGCTCGGGAGCGCTACCGGGCGCTCTTTACCGACCGAGTCTTTGTGGGAACCGCGATCATCGCTGGCATGACGTTCTCCGGGTTGTTCGCCTACCTCTCGTCTTCGCCATTCCTCCTCCAGAATGTGTATGGTCTTGACCCTCAAGCATTCGGTTTGGTGTTCGCGGTCAACTCGATCGGAGTCGTAATCGGTGTGCAAACCAGTGCATACCTGATGCGTTCCATAGGGCCACAGTGGATTCTCGCGGGCGCCGGTATCTTACTTCTGCTGTCGGCCTCCGCGATTGTGTATTTGGATGTTGTGAACGGTGATCTGTTCGCTGTGCTCATTCCGCTGTTCGTTTTCGTCATGTCGTGCGGCTTCTCCTTCCCGTGTATCCAAGTTCTTGCGCTGGCAAACCACGGTGGAGAGGCAGCGACGGCGGCGTCCGTGCTCGGGGCGGTTAACTTCGGGCTTGCGGGTCTCACTTCGCCCATTGTTGGAGCGTTCGGTATCGAGAATGCGATCCCAATGGGCACCGTGATGGGCTGCACAGCGATCGTCTCCATAGTTGTGATGTGGGTGGTCGTGCGCCCGCGCTCAGTTCCGGCACTGTCGCGTTGACCTGAGCACGCACGAAGATTGACCCGGTAGCGTTAACGGGTGAAACCTCAGCTCTCTCACTCCGACGCCCGCAGCATTACCAGACGCTGGCCGCTGATCAGCGGCGCCGGGGCGGTGGTGCTCACGGTTCTGCTCGGGGTGTTGATCGCAACACGCGGTACTCCGCTGAGTATCGACCAGTTGGTGCTCGATGAGTTTCTCGAAAATCGTGCCGACTTCTTTACCGTTCCCGCGCTTGCGATGGACTCCATCGGTGGTGGTTGGTTCGGCGTCTTCCTCGTGCCTCTAGGAGGTGCGTTGGCCTTCTTCCTCGCTAAGCGACGCTGGTCTGCACTATATTTTCTCGCCGCGTCAGCGGTGAGCGCGGGAGTCGTGCAGTTGCTGAAGTTCTCGTTTGGCCGCGCTAGGCCTGATGAGATCTTGGTGACGGCAGATGTCGGTTCATTCCCCTCGGGGCATGTGGCGAATGCTGCGACGCTCGCCGTTGTGTTGATCATCCTGTTGCAGCGGCGTTGGGTCTGGATTGTCGGCGTGATCTACACGATTCTGATGGTTCTCAGCCGCACATATCTTGGGGCCCACTGGCTGAGCGACACTATTGGTGGTGCTCTGGTCGGGGTGGGAGTTGCCGTGATTCTGTGGGCTCCGTTCGCTCGAAAGCTCTCAGCCGAAGCTCGACAAAAAACCGTTCATTGAGCTGATCGTGCGGTCTATCTACCCGGTGATCATGCGGATAAGGTCAAGCACGAGCAGTAGCCCGACGGCGGTCACTGCGGTGCCTAGTACCGCCACAGCCGCGACCAGCACGGGGTGACGCTCGAGCACATATAGGGCATGGGGATAGTCGCTACGAAGCTCGCCCATCGAGACTGTCTCCGGAATACGATGGGCGGGTACATCGATGGCGGCAGCCACAATGTCCATGTCTTTGCGCGTCCAATACTGCCCGCGCATCCGCAGTAGACGATTGTTATCTGCGCCGAGAACAACGAGTTGTGGGCGCGACTCAGAGCCATCGCTGGTGTACACCTCGGCAAGAAGAATGGATTCGGCGTCGTCTTTTGTGAAGCTAGTTACTTGTCCGAAGAACCCGCGCTCGGTGACGAGAGAAGAATCTGGGCCGATCCAGATGGCGCTGCGAAAGTACCCGATGGCTCCGGCGCCGGCGAGCAGGGTTGCTGCGATCTGAGTGATCACCACGGCCAGCCAGGGGCCATCGGGAAGCACGATGACGTAAAGAACACCAAAGACGGGGCCGATGAACGCGAGCGCCGCGAGAATTCCGCGGGTGAGGAGAGCTTTCGGCAGCAACAAGCGTGGGCGAGGCGTGTCTTTCAGCACGGGATCGCGGCTGACGCTGTTCAGTGGCACCGAAAACCCTTCGTCGGTGCACGGGCGAAGTTGGGCGCCAAGAGCACACTGTGGAATAATGAATCTTACTCTGATTGATCGTGACCTGCAACAAACCTTGCATGCTGATTTTCATGCTCTGCCGAAGGTCGCACGCACAGTCGGCCACAGAAGGGGTACCGAGGGATTACGGCTCAGTCTAAGTGCCGGTGCGGTACCATCGTGATTCCCGCGAGGGGGTAACGGTCATGTAAGATACTGGGCGTTGGTGACGTACTCAAGCGGCCGAAGAGGCACGCTTGGAAAGCGTGTGTTGTGAAAGCAACCGAGGGTTCGAATCCCTCCGTCACCGCGGATGTCCTGTCTCAGGGCATAAGAAGCCTCCTTGCTGAGCTCAGCAAGGAGGCTTCTTTATTCAACCGTAATGACGAGCCCCACGACGTCCCTCAGGTTTCGAGCCGGCAGCGCGATCCGTGGCAGAAATGGGTAGACTACTTTCGGCTCCTCGTGTGGCGCCATCCAGGCCAACTCCCCCAGGACGGAAACGTAGCAAGGGTAACCGGGCTCTGGCGGGTGCGCGAGGGGTCTTTAGTTTTTTGCGGCCCGGCTCACGTTCGGCGCGTAGGCTGAATCTGTGGCAAGAAACATCTACATCACTTCCATCGAGGGTCACGCCGGTAAGTCCACGGTCGCCCTCGGTCTGCTCTATACGCTCAGTCGCGAAGCAAAACGCGTGGGGGTGTTTCGACCGGTCGCACGCACGAGCAATGAACGCGACTATGTGCTCGAGATGCTACTGGCGCATGATGCCGTTGACCTCAGCTATGACAAGGCGGTTGGCGTTGGCTACGACGACGTGCACGCCGACCCAGAAGCAGCTCTCAGCCGCATAATCGAACGATTTAAGGCCGTTGAGGCGCAGTGCGATGTTGTTGTCATTGTGGGATCTGATTACACGGATGTCGGCAGCCCGACCGAACTCTCCTTTAACGCACGAGTCGCAGCAAACTTGGGTGCGCCTGTTCTTCTCGTATTGGGTGGTCAGTCTGGGGCGGGAGTGAACCGCACCCCGGAGGATCTCGTTCAGGTCTACACAATTGCGCATCAGGAGCTGGATGCCGCCCACGCGCACCTGGTCGGTGTGATTGTGAACCGCTCTGATCCCGATCACCTGCCGCAGATTATTGAGGCGGTCAGTGCCACCGCGGGGGCAGACACCCCGGTGTGGGCAATCCCCGAAGATCCTTTCCTGATCGCGCCGAGTCTGGCGTCGCTGCTGGATGCGGTCGACGGCGAGCTCCTCAAGGGTGATAGTGAGCTCTTGTTGCGCGAGGCGCTCGGGGTTGTGGTCGCCGGAATGACGATGGAGAACGTGCTGACCCGTTTGATCGAGGGCTCGGTTGTGGTGGTTGCCGGTGACCGTTCCGATGTGTTGTTGGCGACGCTGATGGCTCATGCTTCGGAGACGTTCCCCTCGCTGGCGGGCATCATCCTCAATGGTGGGTTTGAGCTTGTGCCGCAAATCGAGCGACTCATCGATGGCCTTGATCTCTCGCTGCCGGTGATTCGTACCTCCTTTGGCACCTACGACACGGCACGCATCATTACCCAGACCCGGGGCCGCCTGGCAGCAGATTCGCCGCGCAAGTTCGACACCGCTCTGGCCCTGTTTGAACAGCATGTGGATTCTGAGGTGCTGTTGCAGCGTCTCGACCTGAACCCGCCACTGGTGGTTACTCCGCTGATGTTCGAATACGGCCTGCTGGATCGTGCGCGTCAGCAGCCACAGCACATTGTTCTTCCCGAGGGGGGCGACGACCGGATTCTTCGTGCGTCGAGCACTCTGCTGCGACGCGGTGTTGCCCGGCTGACAATTCTCGGTGACGAGGGCGAAGTGCGGGGGCGCGCGGCGGAGCTCGGTCTCGATATCTCGGGCGCGACCATCCTGAGCCCGTTCAACGAAGAGTTGCGTGAGCGCTTCGCAACAGAGTACGTGCGCTTGCGAGCCCACAAGGGGATGACGATGGAGCACGCGCGAGACACGGTCACCGATGTGTCGTATTTCGGCACGATGATGGTGCACTTGGGGCTGGCCGATGGCATGGTCTCGGGTGCTGCGCACACCACGGCACACACGATTCGTCCGAGCTTCGAGATCATCAAAACCAAACCCGAGGTGTCGATTGTCTCGAGCGTGTTCCTCATGTGTCTGGAGGATCGGGTGCTGGTTTACGGCGATTGCGCTGTTAACCCGGATCCGGATGCGGCCCAGCTGGCCGATATCGCCATCTCCTCGGCGGCAACGGCCGCCCAGTTCGGGATCGAGCAGCGCATAGCGATGCTGTCGTACTCGACAGGATCATCGGGCAGCGGAGCGGATGTCGACAAGGTGCGCGCCGCAACCGCACTGGTTGTCGAACGCCGCCCCGATCTCGCCGTTGATGGACCCATCCAGTATGACGCCGCCGTGGATGCCGCGGTCGGCAAATCTAAAATGCCAGACTCTGAGGTGGCCGGTCGCGCCACCGTGTTCATCTTCCCCGACCTCAACACCGGCAACAACACCTACAAGGCGGTGCAGCGCAGTGCCGGAGCGATTGCGATTGGGCCGGTGCTGCAGGGCTTACGAAAGCCCATCAATGACCTTTCGCGCGGCGCGCTCGTGCAAGACATTGTGAACACGGTAGCGATTACCGCGATTCAAGCTCAGGGTGTTGCCGCTGACTCCGCGGCCGCTGCTTCTCTCGCCGCTAGTACGACTACCGCGGCTGCGGCAGGAGAACAGTCATGACGACCGTCTTTGTGGTGAACTCGGGCTCGTCATCGATTAAGTGGGAACTTCTGGATGCCGAATCCGGTTCGGCCTACAGCGGCGGCATTGTGGAACGCATCGGGGAACCCGGTGGCGGAGCGGCCAACCACGACGAGGGTATGCAGCAGATTCTGGCGGTTCTTGGCGACGAGCATCCGGCCGTTGTTGGCCATCGCGTTGTGCACGGGGGCGCAGAATTCTCCGAGGCCACGGTGATCACTGACGAGGTTGAGGCGCGGTTTGATGAACTTTCGGTGCTTGCCCCGCTGCACAATCCAGAAAACCTGAAGGGCATCCGGGCGGCGCGAGCGGCCTTTGCCGATGTCCCGCACGTTGCCGTGTTCGATACCGCGTTTCACGCCACCCTGGGGCCAGCGGCCTACACCTACGCGCTCGACGCCACCGTTGCTCGTGAGCACGGCATCCGTCGTTACGGGTTTCATGGCACGTCGTACCGTTATGTGGCCAACAAGGCCGCTGAACTGCTGGGGCACGAGCTGGCTGGGCTCAAGCTCATCGTGTTTCATCTCGGCAACGGTGCATCGGTGTGCGCCATCGATGGTGGTCGCAGCATTGATACGTCGATGGGAATGACACCGCTCGAGGGGCTAGTGATGGGCACTCGCTCGGGCGATATCGACCCGGGGGTGCTTTTCCATTTGGGGCGTGCGGGTATGACGCTTCCGCAGCTTGATCAACTGCTCAATAGAGGCAGTGGCCTTCTCGGGATGACCGGGACCGGCGACATGCGCGATGTTCAGGCTGCGGCCGATGGGGGCGATACGACTGCCCAAGAGGCTCTCGCGGTCTACTTCCACCGCCTTCGTCACTATCTCGGAGCCTATTTGGTGGCGCTGGGTGGTGCTGACGCGATTATCTTCACTGCGGGAGTTGGAGAGAACAGTCCCACTACTCGGCGTGAGACGGTCAGCGGCCTTGGGGGTTTCGGGATTGAGTTGGATGTCCATGCTAATTCTCGCAGCAGCAGCCAAGCACGCGTGATCTCACGACACGATTCCGCGGTGAAGATTCTCGTTATCCCCACCAACGAAGAGCTGCAGATCGCGCGCGAAGCAGTGGATGCTGCTGGCCTGTAGCGGCATCGGGGGCATCAGGGGCATCACGGGGTGAGAAACCTGTAACGCCCCCGCGTTTGCTTGGCACACGTTGGGAACGTCAGCGGGCACGACTACGCTAGGGGCGTGGTTGCTGCCCTATATCGCCGATACCGGCCCGAGACATTTGCTGAACTCATCGGCCAATCTCAAGTGACGGATCCTCTGCGCACGGCACTGCGCACCGACCGCGTCAATCATGCCTATCTCTTCAGTGGGCCTCGGGGCTGTGGCAAGACGACATCCGCGCGAATTCTTGCTCGCTGTCTCAACTGCGCTGAGGGTCCTACCGACACCCCCTGTGGAGTGTGCCCGTCGTGTGTGGAGCTGGCCCGCGATGGCGGCGGATCGCTCGATGTTGTCGAGATTGACGCCGCGAGCCACAACGGTGTTGATGATGCCCGCGATCTGCGAGAGCGCGCCGTCTTTGCGCCGGCCAGGGATCGCTTCAAGATTTTTATTCTCGACGAAGCGCACATGGTTACCCCGCAGGGCTTCAACGCGATGCTCAAAATTGTAGAAGAGCCGCCGGAGCACGTGAAGTTCATCTTTGCCACCACGGAACCCGACAAGGTGATTGGCACGATTCGTTCGCGCACTCACCACTACCCGTTCCGGTTGGTTCCTGGCGCCCAGATGCTCGACTACGTTCAGCAGCTGAGCGAGAGCGAAAAGGTGGAAGTGGAGCCCGGGGTGCTTCCTCTGGTTGTTCGCGCCGGTGGGGGTTCGGTTCGCGACACCCTCTCACTGCTCGACCAGCTGATCGCTGGCTCCGACACCGCCGTCGTCGGTTACGAGCGCGCGGTTGCGCTGCTCGGATACACCCATGCTGAGCTGCTGGATGAAGTGATTGACGCCCTCGGTTCTGGTGATGCGGCCGCCGCATTTTCGTCGGTTGACCGGGTCATTCAGACCGGCCAAGATCCGCGACGTTTCGTTGAAGACCTTCTCGAGCGCATGCGCGACCTCATCGTTGTGGCCGCCACCGCCGACCACGCGGCATCCGTTCTTCGCGGTATTCCGCAAGATCAGCTAGAGCGCATGGGGCAGCAAGCGCACACGCTCGGTGCGGCTGAGCTCTCGCGAGCTGCCGATGTGATCAACGCTGCTCTGTCAGAGATGACGGGTGCAACGTCTCCCCGGCTGCACCTCGAACTGATGATCGCGCGCATCTTGGTACCGGCGAGCGACAACACCCAGCGCGGTGCGCTTGCTCGGGTTGAGAGGCTCGAGCGGCGGATCGGCATTGAGCGTGACGCGTCAGTTCAGGCGGAGTCGCCAGCAGCGCCGGCACCGGCGCGCGTCGCGCCGACCGCAACGGTATCTGCCGGGTTGGCGTCCGCTAGCTCGGCACCCCGCGAGGAGGAGGCCGCTCCGAGTGCTCCAGCGGCACCCGCAGCCGCCTCCCCGGTGCTCTCCACTCCCGCCGCAGCCACCCGCACGACTCCAGTCTCGATCCAGCAGGTCAAAGACTCCTGGCCCGAGATTCTGGAGGTTGTGCAAAAACTCAAGCGCACAGCGTGGATGGTGGTCTTCACCGCCAAGCCGCTTGAGTTGCGAGACGACAAAATCTTGGTGCTCTCCTTTCCCAGCGAACGCGATGTGGATGCGCTCAAACAGCGAAGCGCCCCCGGCGAAGGCGTTGGCGACTACCTGAAGAAAGCATTCGTGCACGTGCTCGGCTTCGAGCCAGCACTGATAGCGCGGGTAGAGGGTAGCGCTGCGGTGCCACCGGCTGCAGCGGCAAGTGCCCCTGCGGCAGCAATGTCGGTACCCGTACCCGTACCCGTACCCACCGCCGTCGAGGGCCCGGAACCCGAAGAACCGGCCCCGGCCGAAGACCGCGATCCCGGGGGATGGGCCGTGGCCGCGATTCCGGAGTCTGAGCCAGAACCCAACACGGATCCGTCGATGGCGCGCAGCGGTCCCACCGCATCACGGTCCGCGAAGCAGCCCTCGCCACCTCAACCTCAGCGTGACGCGGCATCCACAACGTCGGCACCCACACCACCGGAGGATTCAGCACGACCAGCTTTGTCGTCTGCCGCTACCCAAATTGACCGGTCCCGCTATGGGGAGTCGGTCGTGCGCGAACTGTTGAATGCCACTTTTATCGAAGAGCAGCAGGTCGCCCCGCGCGTGACGCCCCAGCCGAGAGACGAGTAACCCGTGTACGACGGAATTGTTCAAGAACTGATCGACGAACTCGGTCGTCTTCCCGGCATCGGCCCCAAGTCTGCTCAGCGCATCGCCTTCCACATTTTGCAGACCGAAAGTTTCGACGTCCGTCGACTCGCAGAACTGCTCAACGACATCCGAGATAAAGTGCATTTCTGCGCCATCTGCGGCAATGTGACGGAGCACGAAACCTGCTCCATTTGCCGTAACCCGCGCCGATCGCCGGCCACCATCTGTGTTGTCGAAGAAGCCAAAGATGTTGTCGCCATCGAGCGCACTCGCGAATTTTCGGGGCTGTATCATGTACTTGGTGGGGCTATCAGCCCCATCGATGGAATCGGCCCCGACCAGTTGCGCATCAAGCAATTATTGGGCCGGTTGGCTGACGGTGTCGTCACAGAAGTCATCATCGCGACCGACCCCAACCTCGAAGGTGAAGCCACCGCTACCTACCTCACGCGGCTTCTGGTTCAACCCAACCTTCGAATTTCGCGCCTCGCATCCGGCCTCCCGGTTGGTGGAGATTTGGAATACGCCGACGAAGTGACGCTCGGCAGGGCCTTCGAGGGCCGCCGAACTGTCGATCACTAGCACTGGCCGTAACCCAATTAGCGGGCAGTGTCTGCACCGTTAGACTCGCACTCTGGGCACGTGGTGCCCGCTAGATCTTGCTTCAGGAGAACAATGAGCCTCATCGTTCAGAAGTTCGGTGGCTCATCCGTTGCCGACGCTGAGAGTATTAAGCGTGTCGCAAAGCGCATCGTCGAGAGCCGCAAAGCCGGAAACGACGTCATCGTGGTGGTCTCAGCGATGGGGGACACCACCGATGAACTATTCGATCTCGCCTCACAGGTTGTACCGGTGCCCTCCGGCCGTGAGCTCGACATGTTGCTCACGGCGGGCGAACGAATTTCGATGGCGCTCCTAGCGATGTCGATCAAAAGTTTGGGTGTCGATGCCCGCAGTTACACCGGCAGTCAGGCCGGAATGGTTACGGATGCCCAACACGGTGCAGCGCGCATCGTTGAGGTCTCCCCACGCCGGGTAAAGGAAGCTCTCGATGATGGCGCCGTCGCCATTGTTGCCGGGTTCCAAGGCTTCAATCGCGGCACCGGCGACATCACCACCCTTGGTCGTGGAGGTTCAGATACGACCGCGGTGGCTCTTGCCGCGGCTCTCGGCGCTGAAACCTGCGAGATTTATACCGACGTCGATGGTGTTTTCACCGCAGACCCACGGTTGGTGAAATTTGCGCGCAAAGTCAACATCGTGACGTGCGAAGAAATGTTGGAGCTTGCGGCAGCGGGGGCAAAAGTTCTTGATGTGCGTGCCGTTGAGTATGCGCGTCGACACGGCGTAACGATTCATGTGCGTTCATCGTTCAACAACAATACGGGCACGTTAGTAGTCAATCCGAAGGATGGAGAGAGCGTGGAAGAAGCAATCATCACAGGTGTCGCCTCCGATCTGAGCGAAGCAAAGATTACGGTCGTGGGGGTTCCCGACGTTCCCGGCAAGGCCGCCCAGATCTTCACGATTGTGGCCTCAGCCAACGCCAACATCGACATGATCGTTCAGAACGTTTCTCTGGCATCGACGGGCCGCACCGACATCTCATTCACCCTGAAAAAGTCGGATGCCGAAGACGTGCTGCGTGCACTGACCTTCCAACAAGAAGAGGTCGGCTTCGAGTCGCTTCAGCACGATGACCAGATCGGAAAGCTCTCGGTGGTGGGTGGCGGAATGCGCACCAACGCCGGAGTCTCCGCCCGACTATTCACCGCTCTGTTCGAGGCGGGAATTAACATGGAAATGATTTCGACGAGTGAGATTCGCATCTCGGTGGTCACTCGTGCCGATACGGTGGCAGAAGCGGTGCGGGTTGTTCACACGGCGTTTGGGCTTGATGGTGACGAGGATGCGGTTGTCCATGGAGGAACTGGCCGCTAGCCAGTCGCAGGTCACACAGTTCACGGTTCGCGGCGATGGCTGTGAACACAGAGGTAGGTAGAGGGTCACATGGGTAACGCAGGCATCCGTATCGGTGTTGTTGGTGCAACAGGTCAGGTGGGTGCTGTTGTGCGCCGGCTGTTGGAGGAGCGCGATTTTGCGTTAGCAGAGATTCGTTTCTTTGCGTCGTCGCGCAGTGCTGGCACGACTCTGGGGTTTAGGGGCAGCGAGATCACTGTTGAAGACGCGTCGATCGCAGACCCCACGGGCCTTGACGTTGCGATATTCTCCGCGGGAGCGACAACGTCGAAAGCGCAGGCACCGCGGTTCGCTGCTGCCGGAGTCACGGTCATCGACAACTCGTCGGGCTGGCGCATGGACCCAGAGGTTCCGCTGGTCGTCAGCGAAGTCAACCCTCACGCGATCGACCACGCGGTCAAGGGCATCATCGCAAACCCCAACTGCACCACGATGGCTGCGATGCCCGTCTTGAAAGTTTTGGATGCCGAAGCTGGCCTTGAGCGATTGATCGTCAGCACCTACCAGGCGGTCTCAGGCGCAGGCCTTGCCGGTGGCGAGGAGCTTCTGGAGCAGGCGGTCGCTGCGATCGCGCAGAATACGATCGGACTCGTTGAGGATGGCGCGGCGGTCACGATGCCCGCACCGAACAAGTTTCCGAAGAACATCGCGTTCAATGTGGTTCCGCTCGCCGGCAGCATTGTTGACGACGGCCTCTATGAGACCGACGAAGAGAAGAAGCTGCGCAACGAGAGCCGCAAGATTCTTGAACTGCCCACCCTGCTTGTCAGCGGCACGTGTGTTCGGGTCCCCGTGTTCACCGGCCACTCGCTGTCGATCAATGCCGAGTTTTCGAGACCGCTGAGCCCGGAGCGGGCGAGGGAACTGCTCGCTGATGCTCCCGGTGTGAGTCTCAGCGACATCCCGACGCCGCTCGATGCGGCGGGCACTGACCCGAGCTTTGTTGGTCGGATCCGCGCCGACGAGGGTGTGCCCGACGGTCGCGGTCTGGCGCTGTTCATCAGCAACGACAACCTGCGCAAGGGCGCGGCGCTCAACGCGGTGCAGATTGCAGAAATTGTCGCGGCAAAGATTTCAGCGAAAGTTTCGGCGTAGCGGGAGCACCCTCCCGCCGAAGTCGCTCACACTCCCGATATGACATTCACCCGGCTGCCTTGCAGAATCTTCGCTGCCACGATGCTCGTCTTGGCGCTTGGGCTGTCAGCGTGCACGAGTGCTGTCGTGAAAGATGAGCCGGTTATCGTTGCGGCCGCAGAGCACGATGGTTATCGCGTCGCTTTTTATGGTGACTCGTATACCTACGGAACCGGGGCGACTTCTGAGCAACGGCGATGGTCGACGGTTCTCAGTGAGCAGTACGGCTGGAGCGAGTTCAATCCGAGCGTCAGCGGTTTGGGTTTTATGAGAAATCGCGAACTTTTTGGCGAAGGCGACGTACCCGGTCTCATCATTGGTGACAATCCGGATGCTGTCATCGTGACGATAGGGCTCAACGATAATTTCACCTACAAAGCCTACGCAGATGAACTCCCCGGCCAGATAATGAGTGATTTCGAGCGCCTATCGATGGAACTCCCGAACACCCGGCTCATTGTCGTCGAGCCGTTTTGGTATAAGACCGAACGTCCAGCCTCCGTCGATGTGATCATCTCCTGGGTGCGCGATGCCGCGCGAGAGGTGGGTGCCGACTACATTCCCGATGCCTCGTATTGGGTGGCCGGCCATCCGGAATGGATGGCCAGCGACAACCTCCATCCCAATGATGCGGGTCATGCGGAGATTGCGGCACAGATGGATCGGGCGCTTCGCACTTTGGGTCGCTAGGGGCGGCTAAAGTAGAGTTGTGAAGAAAACCGTCGACGTCGCGCTTATCGGCGGCGGAATCATGAGTGCCACCCTGGGAACACTGCTCAAGAAGTTGCAGCCTGACTGGGATATCCAAATTTTTGAGCGCTTGGGTGACCTCGCCGAAGAAAGCTCGAACCCGTGGAACAACGCTGGCACCGGACATTCCGCGCTGTGCGAGCTCAATTACACCCCGCAAAACAGCGATGGCTCGATCGAAATTTCGAGTGCGGTCACGGTCAATGAGCAGTTTCAGGTGTCGCGCCAGTTCTGGTCGTACTTGGTGGGCGAGGGTGACCTGCCCGAACCCAGTTCGTTCATCAACGCCACGCCGCACATGAGCTTCGTGTGGGGCGAGACAAACGTCGAATACTTGCGCAAACGTTTTGAGGCACTCAAAGATCATCCCCTCTTTGCCGGGATGGAGTACAGCGAAGATCCTGCCGTCATCCACTCGTGGGTACCGCTGATGATGCCCGGTCGTCGCAAGTCTGAGCCTGTCGCGGCCACCCACATTCCGTCGGGCACCGATGTCGATTTTGGTGCCCTGTCCAACTTTATGGTTGACAACTTGGTTGAGTCAGGCGCTCAGCTCAATACGGAAATTCGGGTTACCGGTCTTCGGCGTCAGCGTGATGGGCTGTGGAAGCTTTCGATGCGTCACGACGTTGGCGAGACCCCCGTCGAACCTATCTCCGCGCGCTTCGTTTTTGTGGGTGCTGGCGGCTACGCACTCAACCTGCTGCAAAAGTCCGGGATTAGAGAGATTCGCGGTTTTGGCGGTTTTCCGGTCAGTGGCGAGTTTTTGCGCACCGACAACCCTGAGGTTGTTGCGGCTCACAGCGCCAAGGTCTACGGAAAGGCAGCGGTGGGCTCGCCGCCGATGTCTGTTCCTCACCTCGACCTGCGCGTAGTTGATGGCCAGGGCAGTCTCATGTTTGGTCCGTACGCGGGATTCAGCCCCAAGTTCTTGAAGACCGGATCAGTCCTCGATCTGTTCGCTTCCATTCGCTGGCACAACCTGTTGCCGATGGTTGCCGCGGGGCTCAGCAATCTTTCACTGGTGAAGTATCTTCTCGGCCAGCTGATTGCGAGTCGGGAGACGAAGTTCGCGGAGCTGAGGAACTTTATCCCCAACGCGAAGCCTGAGGACTGGTACAGCATCACTGCCGGTCAGCGGGTGCAGGTCATGAAAAAGGATCCAAAAAAGGTGGGAGTGCTGCAGTTTGGTACCGAGGTGGTGTCCTCTGCCGATGGCAGCATCGCCGGGTTGCTCGGGGCATCACCGGGTGCATCTACTGCGGTTCCGATCATGCTTGGTCTGGTGGAGAAGTGCTTTCCCGAGCGCATGGATGAGTGGCGTCCCGAGATCGAAAAGATGATTCCGACCTTTGGGCGGCAGCTTTCTGATTCGCCGGAGCTCGCTCACGATACTCTTGCGCGCACGGCGAAGGCGTTGAACATCCACGCGTAGGGGAGTGCACACAGGTCTCGACCTGGCTCGCCGGGCGCACTGTACCCCGAAAATGGGGTACATGGCATAGGCCGAAGACTGGCATACTGTACCTCAGAGGGCTCGACAGCGGGGGGAGCGTTATGTCTATTGGCTTACCTGCCCACCTGCGTGAGGAAAGCGTGAGTCGAGCCTTTGCCCGAACGGCAATCACCATCGCCATCGTGATTGTGGCAATCGCAATTGCCGGAGTACTGAGCATCTACGCCGGTGACACAACGCTCGCGCTGTGGCCTGCAGTTCTGGCGCTCACTCCGTTGCTCATAACCGTGTGGTTTGTCCGCCGCTATCGAACACTCTTTTTCTCCGTTGCCCATATCGTGATCGGTGGCGCGGCGATCTACTGGTTCGCGTTGACGCTGATGTCGCAGCTCGCGCCATTAGGTAACGCGGGACAGTATTTACTCACCCTGCCCAAAATTGCGCTCATGGTTGCCGGTGCAGCAGCGCTCACTGCGGTGACCGCGATTGTCTTGTGCACTATCGGCCTCATTGTTGCTGAGGCAGCGGTCGCGCTCGCCGCCTGGCAACTGCTGGGGACAACAATGATCGATCCGAACGTCCTTGTGAGCTATCTTTGTGTCGTTGCGCTGCTGCTCGCCCTGCGTCGGAGTCAGCGCGGTGTGCGGCTGGTGCAATCCAGTCTGCATCGGGCCGCACGGGATGACGAGCTAGCTACCCTACGTTACGAGATCGAAGCGACTTCAGCTGCCGTAATGCACGACACCGTTCTTGGGCACCTTGCGGCGATCGCTAATGCGCCCTTCGGTGCGATCAGCCCAGACCTCCAGCGTCAAATATCCCGAGACCTAGAAGTGCTCGTCGGCGAAGAGTGGCTGCTGCAATCAGCCTCCGAGGGTCACGGCAGCGGAGGGAGCGCGTGGCAGAGCAGCGAAGTGCTAATGGCCGTTGCTGAAGCACGGGAGTTGGGGCTTGAGGTCCAACTGACCGGAGACCTGACCGCGCTGTCACTGCTCGATGCACGTGGTGGGGCTGCTCTTGGTCCGGCAGTTAAACAGTGTCTCGTGAATGTACTCAAACACTCCGGCACCATGGAGGCCGAAGTGGCCATCTTTGCGTCGCCAGCTGAAGTGAGCGTGCTCGTCGTCGATGCCGGCAAGGGCTTTGAGGAGGCGGAGACCGGGGAGGACCGTCTTGGGCTAAGGCAGTCGGTGCGACGCCGAATCGAGCTCATTTCGGGCACCGTTCAGGTGTGGTCGACACCGGGACTCGGAACCTCCGTCATGATCCGCGTGCCGACAGCGTCACGGAAGCCTTCTGCGCCGGAGAGGGGCACTCAATGACCCCCCACACCGCGCAGACCCAACGCGCAGAGTTGACTCGGTCAAATTCGACTCCCCTTGCGATGCAACAGCTTGATCCGCTCGGAACGCTTGACGGGCGCCCCATCAGCGTGGTGACAGGCATCGGAATTCTCGCGCTAGCGTCGGTCACGTCGTGGCTTCATTGGGATACCATTACTCACCCCACTCTTGCGGTTTTAGCGCTTCTTGCTGTGGCCTCCGTTTCGCTGGTGTTGATAGTCGGCACGAGCTCGTCACGAGCACCGTTCACCGCGTTGACCCACGTGGCCGCGATCGGCTTATCGCTCATCGCGTTCGCTCTCAGTTCGGCATCATTTGATAGCTCGTACGGCCTCATGACCGCTGCTTGGGGCCCCGTGGTCGTCGGTGCGACCTGCATGGCGCTGACCCCGTATCGGCCGGTACGTGAGCTCGTGACCGCCGGCGCGCTGGCCTCCATCGCCTCCGGATTCATTGGCTTGATGCGATCGACAGATTCGGCCACTCCAGCAAATCCGATGGTAGCCGCACTATTCGCGCTCACCCCGGTACTCGCATTTTCGCTCGGGGGAGCAGCGTTCGCCCGCTCACTCGTGCTGAGCCACCAACGTTGGGAGTCGGTGGCGAAACACGGTGCACGTCGCCAACTCGAACGTGAACATGCGAGTGTCGCGCGCTCCGTGCAGCAGGATCGCGTGACCATTCTTAACCGGGATGTTGTGCCACTGTTCACCGAACTAGCGAAACGGGGAATCGTTTCCCCCGATGATAAGGAGAGGGCGGCAGCGTACTCATCCACGCTGCGTCAGCTCATCGTCATCGAAGCGAATCGCAGTTGGCTTGAGTTGGTCGTGGCCAGCGCCTTCGGTGCCCTTGACGATGGCACCAGAGTGCGAGACCCGCACCGGCTAGCGCAAGCCATGACAGCGCAGCAGCGTACGGCACTTCGAACAGCTGTGGAGGCCGTGGCGAACGGCAATCAGATCGTGCCGAGCAGCGTGCGGCTTGTCATTGATAAGACGAACGCGGGCGCTGTAATCATTGTGCGAGCCACTCTTTCGTCGCCGGAGTCATCGTGGCGCTCGACACTCGCGCCCTACCTGGCAGTACTGCGGGTGGTCTTCACCACCCTTCAGGTTTCCCATCGCTCATCATCCCTCACCGTTAGGTTCACCTTTGACACCCCCTGAATTACCCGGCAGCGCACAACTCAGCAATCGTGCCCCGATCCGACTCGCGATCCTCGATGACCACGAAGTGCTGCTCGATAGCCTCAACAGTTGGATCACCAATAACGCACCAGATTTTGATGTGGTGCTCACGGCAAGCACCTGGCTTCAACTGGTTCACAGCGACCGATTTCCCACCGAGTTACTGTTCTTAGACTTTCAGCTCAAGGAGCCGGTATCGATTGAGGCCCGCGTACGCACGTGCCGTGCGGCCGGAGCAAAAGTGATCGTGCTCTCGAGCCTCGACACCAGAGAAGCGCGGGAGCGAGCGCTTGCAGCGGGGGCAGCCACCTTCCTCTCGAAGTCTCTGCCGATGCAGGAGGTGATGGATGCCGCACGTCAGGTAATGGGCGTCGAAGCAGAGGATGGGGTGCAGCTTGATTGGCGCCCGCTTCCCTCAGGCTCGGCCGATCGCACTAAACCAAAACTCAGTGCCGGTGAGGCGGATGCGCTCACGCTGTACGCCTCTGGACTATCCACACCGCAGGTCGCCGAGCGCATGAATGTGCAATATGAGACAGCGAAGACGTATCTTCGTAGAGTGCGGGAAAAATATGCGAAGGCCAATCGGCCGGCGAGTAAAAAGGTTGACCTGATTCGTCGGGCTGCTGAGGACGGATACCTACGCTAATGAGCAAACTGTATTTTCGCTATGGAGCTATGAACAGCGGCAAAAGCACAGCACTGCTGCAGGCAGCGTTCAACTATGAGGAACGCGACCAGCAGGTGTTGTTGGCGAAGCCGCACATTGACACCAAGGGCGATAATTCCATCATTTCTCGACTCGGGGTGACTCGCCAGGTGGATTTCACGATTGCACCGACCGACGACGTTTACGAGGTTTTTGCCCGTGAGCGTGCTCGTGTTTTTGAGAAGACTGGCCTTCCGGTCAGCTGCCTTCTCGTCGATGAGGCCCAGTTCTTTAGCGAAGCGCAGGTGGATGACCTACTGCGCATCGCCATCGTTGAGGGTGTTCCGGTGCTGGCCTACGGCATCCGCACTGACTTTCAGACTGTCGCATTTCCCGGGAGCAGGCGCCTTCTCGAGATCGCGCATTCACTTGAGGAACTGAAGACGATTTGTCGTTGTGGCCGCAAAGCGGTCTTTAACGCTCGCACGGTGGATAACGAATTCGTTTTTGACGGAGACCAGGTTGCGATTGATGGTGCGGATGTCGGCTATCAGTCGCTCTGCGGAGCCTGCTATCTAGAAGAGAGCGGTGGTGTTCTCAACAGTGGGTGGCGGCCGAAGATCGAGTTCAGCTACGGCAGCGCCCCTGATGCGGATTTCGCGTAGGCGCGACGACTGAACGCACTCCCGGAGGAAGGCGTTCAGTCGACCCTGCACTCGGGAAGAGCCTGATCATTTGCAGAGCCGATAATTTGTCGGGGTAGCGGGATTTGAACCCACGACCTCTTCGTCCCGAACGAAGCGCGCTACCAAGCTGCGCCACACCCCGATCGTTGATCACCTTCGTGTTCAACAGATCAAGAATAGCCGATATCTCCGGCAGTGAGAGTCACCAGCACCGCTTCAGGTTTACACGCAAAGCGAACGGGGGCATAAATGGAGGTTCCGAGGCCTGCGCTGACGTTGAGGAATGCTGCGCGCCGCAGGTGGTGCCAGACACTGAGCCCCTGTGCTTGCTCGCGAGGGATATCACAATTGGTCACCAGCGCCGGCATACCGGGGATCCGAACCTGCCCTCCATGAGTGTGTCCCGCAAAGATTGCGTCCGCACCGTTGGTTACTAGGGCGTCAAGCACGCGGCGGTACGGGGCGTGGGTGACACCGATCGATACTGTTTCTGGCCCGTAGCGGTCATCCGCCCAACCGACGTTTTCGCGCATTTCTTCAACGTTGGCGGGTAGTCGATCGAGCCGGTCCCATCCGCGGTGCGCATCGGCGGTACCGAACAGTTCTAGCCGTGAACCGCGCAGTTCGATGGCGCGGGCGTGGTTGTTGAGCGAAAGCCACCCGAGTCGGTCTTCAAAGTAAGTGTTGAGGGCATCCGTATCGAGGTGCGCGACGGGGCTATGTCTCGATGTGGGGGCGGTGAAATAGGTGAGAGGGTTCTTGAACTGCGGGCCGTAGTAGTCGTTTGATCCGTGAACAAAAACGCCGGGGGTGCCCTCAAACGGTTCGAAGGCGCGGGTGATGCCGAGGATGCCATCCGCATGGCCCAGATTATCGCCGGTGTTGATAATCAGGTCGGGTTCATAAACCGCGAGACCGCGCACCCAATCCTGCTTGCGTGTCTGCCAGGGCGCCATGTGCAGATCAGAGATATGCAGAACGGTGATGTCGCGCGCACTCGGATCAAGAATCGGCAGCGTTTCGTGTCGAACGGTAAAACGGTTGCGTTCAACCACTGAACCCCAAGTGAATGCGGCGACCCCGGCTGCAGCTACCGCACCGAGTGCGGTAGCTGCAGGGGAGATGCGCTGGGTCACGGGCAGGGCGCAACCTGTGCCACCACGAGGGTGATCGCTGAGCCCGTTGTGATGACCGCGCCCGGCGCAGGGTTAGACGAAGTGACCTTGTCGACCCGCGGATCAGCAGGCAAGACCACCACACAGCCCTGGCTCACATTCGCGAATCCAGCACCGTTTACTATTCCTTGGGCGGTCGCGAAGTCGTTGGTTTCGCCATCACCTACCGCATCCGGTAGGGGCTTCATATTGCCCTTGCTTGTGAAGACCGTGACGGTTGCCCCGGCAGCAGATTGTGTTCCGGCAGCGGGGTCAGTGCGCACAACCTGGCCCGCGGGTAGTTCGGAGTCGACTGCGCCTCCATCGGCGAAGTTGAAGCCGAGACTCACAAGCACTGATTTTGCCTGCTCAAGGGTCTGCAATCGCACATCGGGTACCTCAGTGCCGGATCCTGTGAGGAGTCGAGAATCTGGTTCGCCAAAGGCGGATCCGGGATACTTAGTATTCAAAGCAGCATTAGTTGCTTTCGCGATGTAGTGACGCAGACGGTAGCCCTGCACCCCCTCATACGAAACGCGGCTCATGTCTTGATCACCGATGCTATTTCCTACCCAGGTGGCAGTGCCGTAGCGAGTGGTTCCCGTTGCCATCCACGTCTGGTTGGCGCCGTCAGTGGTTCCTGTCTTCGCAAACATGGGGATCCCGTCTTCGGGGTCTGCAAACCGGGCGTTTCCACGGTTCAGAACCTCTGTCAACACGAAAGCGGTGGTCGCAGCAACTTCGGGCGAAATCGCCTGACGGCAGTTCTTTTCTTGACCGTTTAGCTCTTTGTTTCGAGCATCAATTACCCTGTCGACAATGATGGGTTCGCACCACACTCCACCGGCGCCGATTGCGGCGTAGGCAGAGGCGAGGCTCAGGGGGGTGACCGTGTTGGTGCCGATGACAGACGAGG
Organism: Rhodoglobus vestalii; assembly: GCF_006788895.1. Taxonomy (NCBI): domain Bacteria; kingdom Bacillati; phylum Actinomycetota; class Actinomycetes; order Micrococcales; family Microbacteriaceae; genus Rhodoglobus; species Rhodoglobus vestalii. Next base: position 976,294 of record NZ_VFRA01000001.1, on the reverse strand, counting down.
GGAAGCTTTCGAGGTCTTTGCCATCAGCGCGCTCCACACCCATGCTGGCGGCAACATTGCGGATGTTGCACTGGTCGAGCTGGCTGGCCATGGAAAAGAATACGCCGTTGATTGACTCGGCAGTTCCTTCGGCCACGCTGTAGATACCGCGCTCACCACCGTTGTTCTTGAATTTGACAGTCCCGCCGTATGGCCCGTTGCAGGTGTCTAAAAACTGAGACCCCTGCATAGTTCTGGCGGTGCCTTCGACCCGCTCATAGATCCCTTTGCCCTGATTGAGCCACTCGATGAGCGTGAAGGCCTTGTAGGCCGATCCAGGCTGGAAGCCAGTAGAACCGCCGTACTCGAAGCTCGTGTTGTAGTTCACGGCAGAAGCGTCGACGCCCCCGCCGTCAGCGGTATCGTTGAATTTCTTATTCTCTGCCATCACCAGCACACGGCCGGTGCCACCTTCGACTGTTGAGGTCGCGCTGCCGAGGGCGTAAGACGTCTCGCTGGGTGGCGCATACGCCCAGGTGGCCTGCTGGGACGGAATCTGCGCGTCGAGGTCGAGGGTTGTGTAGACCTTGTAGCCGCCCTGCTTCCAGTTGGCGGCGCGCTCCTCAGGGGTATCGCCCAGGAATGCGAAATCTTTCACGCTCTTGACGACGTAGTCGCAGAACCACTTCGCGTTCTCGTAGCCAGCCGTGCACCCATTCTTGGGCGGCGAGGGAACCACGGTTTCTTCGTCAACGGGGATCGCGACGGCGTTGTCGTACTCTTCCTGCGTGATCGAGCCGACATCGAGCATGGCAACGAGAATTACATTGCGACGCTCCTGATTGGCTTCAAAATTGTCGGGGTTCGCCAGGTTTCGCAAGCTGGGCTCTTGCACGATTGCAATCAGGCTGGCCGACTGCTCGAGAGTGAGGTTTTTGGCGCTAACACTGTAATAGCGCTGGGCTGCTGCCTGAATGCCGTAGGTCGCGTTACCGAAGTTTGCAATGTTGAGGTAGGCGGTAAGGATTTCTTTCTTCGTATACCGCTTTTCGAGACCTATCGCGAGCTTCATCTCGTTGAGCTTGCGGTCAAATGTTTTGCGGGCCGCCTCTTCGTAAGCCGCCTTACGCTCATCTTCTGTTGGCAGCGCTTCGGCCTCAGAGATGTAGAGGTTCTTTACCAGCTGCATGGTGAGGGTGGAGGCCCCACTCTCGATGCCGGAGCTCACGACGTTGTCGACGGCTGCGCGCACAAGGGAGGTGAGGTCAACGCCGCCATGATCCACGAAACGTCGATCTTCACCGTCGATCGTGGCATCCAGCGCGTATTCAGAGATCTCGTCGTAGCCGACCTCTTGGCGGTTTTGATCGTAGATCGTAGCGATTGGGTAGTAGCCGTCAACGTTGCCTTTGCCAGTGAACTGCGCGTAGAGCGTGTTGCGTTCCGGCTGCTGACCGATTTCGAGGTAGTCGGGGAGTCCATCGAAAATTCCGATGGTGCTCGAAGCGGTGACGCCGGTGACAGCGAGCGCGGGGGCGACCATGGCGGTGATGAGCACTCCTGAGAGGGCGCTGAAGCCGATGAGTCCGGCAAGAGCCGAGACCACACCGCGACGCGGATTTTTTTGGGCAGACATATGATTAACAGTAAGGGATCATTGATAACGCCATGCTGAACGGGAGCCGATAATATGCCCACCTGGGAGTACATCACTACACCACTGATCGTGCACAATTCCACCGCAATCCTCAACAATTGGGGTTCTGAAGGTTGGGAGCTTGTGCAGATCGGTACCGGCCCTGAAGGGGGCCCGGTCGCTTATTTCAAACGCATCAAGGAAGAGAACAAGTAATGTCACAGCTTGATGATCGCCTGGCAGAGCTGGGCCTCACCGTTCCGGATTCGTCTAAGCCGCTTGCCGCCTACGTGCCCGCAATGGTCACCGGAAACCTCGTGTATACCTCGGGACAGTTGCCTCTCGTTGAGGGCAAACTGCCTGCGACCGGCAAGGTTGGTGCCGAAGTGGATGCCGAGGCCGCGCACCAGTATGCCAAGACGTGCGTGCTGAACGGTCTTGCTGCCGCGAGAGGGGCGATTGGGTCACTCGACCGCATCACGCGTGTTGTCAAAGTGGTTGGCTTTGTGGCTTCCGACCCAAGCTTCACTGGCCAGCCCGGTGTGATCAATGGAGCTTCTGAGCTTTTGGGCGAGATTTTTGGTGAGCTGGGTGCGCACGCACGCAGCGCTGTTGGCGTTGCTGTTTTGCCGCTCGACGCGCCGGTTGAGATCGAGTTTGTTTTCGAGTTCGCGTGATCGAAGTGTGGTGTGCCGGTCAGGCAGGGGAGGATGCGCCGCTGCGAGAGTGTGACCTCGGCCAGTGGTCGCCAAGGTACGAGGGTGTCATTCTGAGGGCGCGTCGACTCGTGCAAGATAGCCGCGAAGTCAAGGAGGGGGACATTTTTGTTGCGCTTGGCACAACGGCATCCCCGGCTTTGCCGTACATCGAACCCGCTCTGAAGCGGGGTGCGGTTGCGGTGCTCGTGGATGCGGCGGCGTCCGAGGGCGTCGACCTAGATGAACGGGTGTATGCGATTGAGAAGCTGCGCGACGTGATCGGATCGATCGCGGATGCCTTTGTGGGGCATCCATCCGCAGCGATGTCGATGGTGGGCATCACGGGCACCAACGGCAAGACCACGACGGCACACTTGTTGACGCAGGCGTGGCAGCGGCTCGGTATGCCATCGGCGACGATCGGAACTCTCGGTGCCGGGATTACCGCCGAGCGCCGGATCAACATGGGGATGACGACCCCACAGGTGACGACCGTGCATCAGTTTCTCGATGACTTCCACCGTGCCGGGGTTGAGAACGTCGCCGTGGAGGTCAGCTCTCATGCGCTAGAGCAGCGCCGGGTCGAGGGTGTTGTGTTCGACATTGTGGCGTTCACTAACTTCACTCGCGATCACCTCGACTACCACGGGTCGATGGAAGAATATGCGGCGCAGAAGGCGAAGATCTTCACACTTCCCGGGGTGAAAACTGCCATCCTCAACCTAGATGATGCCGCTGGCGAGAATCACTTCCACAGCACCCTACCCGCCGGAGTGCGCGGCATCGGCATGACGGCCGCCGGTCATCCTGAAGCGCTTGTGCGTGCCGAAAACGTGACGCTCACAACCGAAGGGCTCGAGTTTGATCTCGCAATCGACGGCGAAAATCACCACGTCGCGAGCGGACTAATCGGGCGGTTCAACGTGGACAATCTCCTCACGTGCGCGGCAGTGCTGTGGGCTCAGGGCATCGCGCCGCGAGCGATCGCCGAGGTATTGGCTCCTCTGAAACCGGTGCTGGGGCGCATGACCCGCATCCGCGAGAACGACCAGTTGCCGCTGGTGGTGGTGGATGCCGGACACACCCCCGATGCCGTGCGCCACGCCGTCACGGCCCTGCGCGAGTCGGGCCACACCCGCGTGGTGACAGTCTTTGGTGCCACGGGTGATCGCGACCCGGGCAAGCGTCCTGAGATGGCGCGCATTGTTGAAGAGGCCTCCGACCTGATCGTGGTCACCGATGACGACGTGCACAACGAAGACGGCGACCAGATCGTGGCGCACATCCGTGCCGGTTTCGAGCATCCGGAACGGGTCGTGGAGATTCGTGACCGCGCGACCGCCATCGCCTACGCGATTGATGCTGCGAACCCGGATGACGTGGTGCTGTTGCAGGGCAAAGGCCACGAACCGTACCAAATCATCGGCAATGAGCGTGTGCCGTTCAGTGACATTGACACTGCTATTCGCCTGCTCAAGGAGCGCGCGAACTAGCAGCGTTACTTCAGTTTGTCGGAGATGATCTGCATCACGGTGGTGTCGGCCAGGGTGGTGGTGTCACCGATTTCGCGACCCTCCGCAACATCCTGCAGCAGGCGGCGCATGATTTTGCCCGAACGGGTTTTCGGCAGCTCGGAGACGATGAAGATGTCACGCGGGCGTGCAATGGCACCGATCTCTTTCACCACATGCTGACGAAGCAGTGCGCTTGCCTCGGCGGCAGTCTGCGCACTCTCCTGATTGGACTTGATGATCACGAAGGCGACCACGGCCTGACCGGTAGCTTCGTCAGCGGCGCCGACCACTGCTGCTTCGGCGACGATGTGGTTAGAGACGAGAGCGGATTCGATTTCGGTGGTCGAGAGGCGGTGACCGGAGACGTTCATCACGTCATCGACGCGGCCAAGCAACCAAATGTCGCCATCTTCATCCACGTGGGCACCGTCACCCGCAAAGTATTTGGGGCTGTCTAGCTGGGGGAACTTCGACCAGTACGTTTCTTTGAAACGTTCGGGATCACCCCAGATGCCGCGCAGCATGGCCGGCCAGGGCTCGGAAACTACGAGAAGTCCACCGTTAGGGGGATCAACGCGAGTGCCGTCTTCTCCCAAAATGTCGATCTTGATGCCGGGGATAGTGACCTGTGCGGCACCGGGCTTCAGCGTGGTGAGACCGGGAAGCCCCGACACCATAATCGCGCCCGTTTCGGTTTGCCACCACGTATCAACGATGGGAGCGGTGCCGGCGCCAATCACATTCCGATACCAAATCCACGCTTCAGGGTTGATCGGTTCGCCTACCGATCCCAGCACACGAATTGAACGGAGGTCGTACTGCTCAGGGATCTGTCGCCCGGCCTTCATGAAGGAGCGGATGGCGGTGGGCGCCGTATAGAAAATACTCACCCCATACTTTTGGATGATCTCCCACCAGCGCCCCTGGTTGGGGGTGTCCGGGGTTCCCTCGTAGAGCACCTGGGTGGCACCGTTTGCGAGAGGGCCGTAGGTGACGTAGCTGTGGCCGGTGATCCAACCAACATCGGCGGTGCACCAGTAGACATCGGTTTCTGGTTTCAGATCGAACACGTTCTTGTGCGTAAACGCGGCCTGGGTGAGGTAGCCACCACTGGTGTGGAGGATGCCCTTGGGCTTGCCCGTCGTGCCCGAGGTGTAGAGCACAAAGAGCGGGTTCTCGGCGGGGAAACCCTGTGCCTCATGCTCGGGATCTGCTGCCTCCACCTGATCGTGCCACCACAGATCGCGACCCTCGGTCCACTGAACATCGTTGTCGCCGCGCTTGACGACCAACACATTTTTGACGGTAGATTCCCCGGTAGCGAGGGCGGCATCCACTGCCGCTTTGAGGGGGAAAACTTTGCCTTTTCGCCAGCCCCCATCGGCGGTGACCACGAGTGTGGCGCTGGCGTCATCGATACGGCTGCGAAGGCTCTCGGCGCTGTAGCCGCCGAAGACCACAGAGTGTGCGGCGCCGAGCCGCACGGTGGCGAGCATTGCAATGATGGCTTCGGGGATCAGCGGCATGTAGATGGCAACGACGTCACCTTGGCCGACGCCGAGGGCGGCCATTGCGTTGGCGGCGCGCTTGACCTCTGCAGTGAGTTCGGCGTAGGTGATTCTGCGGTTGTCACCGGGCTCACCCTCCCAGTGGATGGCGACACGGTCGCCATTGCCGGCGAGAACGTGGCGGTCGAGGCAGTTGTAGGCAACGTTGAGCTCGCCATCGGCAAACCACTTGGCGAACGGCGGGGTAGACCAATCCAAGGTCTCGGTGAACGGCTTATGCCAGTGCACGTACTCGCGTGCCTTGTCAGCCCAGAACTCAAGCCTGTCTTCTTTTGCCGCTTTATAGAGGTCGGCGCTGGCTCCGGTTTGCGCGGAAAACTCCGCTGTTGGGGCGAAACGGCGCGTTTCGTGCAGAAGACTGTCGATTGAATTGCTGGGCATTTGATCCTCTTTGATCGTGCGATTGTGGTTCTTGATCACGTGCTGTCTGAAAGTATCCCACCGATTCTAGAACCTCCATTGCAGGCGTGAACCGTTGCGCTACACTAAGAAACGCTGAATGCAAGTTCGGCGCGCGGCAATCTCGATTCCCCCCAATCGATTGCCGCCGAGGCGGCGTCTATTCCCCCAATGGGCGCCGCCCCTTCCTGGTCAATTCGGTGTTCGCGTGCGGGAACAGCTCGCACCCGCGGCGCACATCTGCTGGCCCACATCTGCTGGCGCACATCTCCTCCACCGGCGGGCTGCGACCACTTCGGTGCCCAACTGTCCCTGTGTTGTTCCTCGCCTTGCCTGAGCAACCTAATGTTGCGGCGTGACTCAGACTTCTCACGACTCCGATACTGTCCCTTTTGTTGCGCGCCGGCGGCTGACGGCCGATACACCGGTCAGTGTGGGTGCGCCGGCGGGTGTGGGTGCGCCGGCGGGTGTGGGTGCGCCGGCGGGTGGATCCCCCCGGGTGCCAGTGGATGCTGCCGCACAGGTAGTTCACGAGTTCGGGCCCCTGGCGCCCTACGTTGGCCGCCCCAACATCACCGACGTTTTCGCGAACGGTGCCCATCAGGTGTGGATTGACCGTGGAGGCGGGCTAGAACTCGTTGGCGATGTGGGCATGACCGAAGCAGATCTGCGCGCACTCGCCGTGCGTCTCATCACCCTCGGGGGTCGTCATATCGATGAAGCGGCGCCCTGCGTTGACGTTCGGCTTGCGGGCGGTGTGCGCGTCCACGCCGTGCTGCCGCCGATCTCATCAACCGGCACTCTGCTGTCGATTCGAGTTCCGAGCCGTCAACCGTTTGGGCTCGCTGAGCTCGACTTCGCGGGCTTCTTCGCTGAGGTGCCTCTTGAGCGAGTGAAAGCGCTCATCGACGACCGGGAAAATGTGCTCATCTCTGGCGCATCGGGGGCCGGAAAGACCACGTTTCTGGGCGCCCTGTTGGGGGCGGCATCCGAATCTGAACGCATTGTGGCCATTGAAGATGTGGCAGAGCTCAGGGTGGAGCACCCACATTTCGTGTCGTTGGAGGCTCGGCAAGCAAACCTTGAGGGCGCGGGTGGCTACGGTGTTTCTGCGCTGGTGCGAGAAGCGCTGCGGATGCGGCCCGATCGGCTTGTGGTCGGGGAGTGCCGCGGTGCCGAGATCCGCGAGCTACTGAGTGCGCTCAACACGGGACACGATGGTGGGGCCGGCACCCTGCACGCGAATTCGTTGAAAGACGTGCCCAGTCGCCTTGAGGCCCTCGGGGCGCTTGCCGGATTGGATGCAACGGCTACGGCGCGGCAGGCCGTGAGCGCAATCGGTGCGGTGCTGCACATCGACCGGGTGGAGGGAAGACGCAGGCTCACCCACATTGGTCGCCTTGTGCTTGACGGCAACGATCGGCTCGCAATTGCGGAGCTCGAATGAGGCGATCACCCTCGCAGCTGCCTGAGGTGGCGGGCGTGACTCAGCGGCTGGCGGTGCTGCTGAACGCGGGGCTCACCCCGTTGTCAGCGTGGCAGCATGTGGCGCGCGGAAGGCCCGCCGAGAGTGTGGCGGCAGCTGTCGCTACGACGGGTGCTGACGATCGTGAAGGGGCGCCGGATCGCATCGTGCGCGCATCCGAAACTTTGACGTCTCTCGATCGCCAAGCGTGGAGCTCGTTGGCGGCAGCCTGGTTCGTTGCGGGAGCCGTCGGTGCGCCCCTTGCTGGGGCATTGCGAACTCACGCAAAGGCACTGCGGATGCTCGTTCATGTGCAGCGCGAAGTGGCCACCGCCCTTGCCGCCCCCGTTGCCACCGCACGCATGGTGTTGGCGCTACCCGCCGTCGGGCTCGTATTCGGAGCGCTGTTGGGGTTTGACACCCTGGGAATTCTGCTGACAACACCGATCGGTTGGGGATGTCTTGGCGTCGGGGGAGCGCTGATTGTTGTGGCCGTGCGCTGGAATCGACGGCTCGTACGCTCTGCGACGCCCACTCGCGCCGCGCCCGGACTGGAGTGCGAACTCATGGCCATTGCTGTTTCGGGCGGAGGGTCGCTTGTGCGCGCACGTGGGGTTGTGGCCGGAGCCCTGGAACGTTTTGGGCTTGCGGGAGACGGGCAGCATCTTGACGAAGTGCTGCAACTCTCGCAAGAAGCAGGAGTGCCCGCCGCTGAACTCTTGCGAGCGGAAGCAGACGAACTGCGCCTGACCGCCGATGCTGATGCCCGGGCGCGTGCCGCAGCGCTGTCGGTGCGGCTCATGCTGCCGCTGGGACTATGCGTGCTTCCGGCGTTTATGGTGCTCGGGGTGCTGCCCCTCATGGTCGCGGTCATCTCATCCACCGTCGCCGGTTTCTAACGGTGTTCCACACATGCGCAGACCGGGAGCCGCGCCCCGATCCTGCTGGGCAGGCTAGAGGTACTCGGCCACAGACTGCGCACCAGCGCACGAAGGAGTACACCATGAACGATCGCTATCTCGCCCAGTTTCCGAACCTTGAACCGGGTCAAATCTCGCGGCGGCTAATGGCAGCGCACCTCGCTCAGCCGGGGCCTCAGACCCGCCGCAGCACGATCGAGGTGCTGCGCACACGTCTCCGATCGGAACGTGGAGCCGCCACCGCGGAGTATGCCATCACTACTCTTGCCGCCGTCGGTTTTGCCGGCTTACTCGTCGTGGTGCTGCGCTCAAGCGAGGTGCGTGGCATGCTCACCGACATTGTGCGCAATGCGCTCTCCATTCCTGCGTAGCGCACCGCGCACCGCTGCCAACGCCGGCGTGAGCGACCGCGACCGTGGCAGCGTCACCGCAGAATTTGCGCTGGCACTGCCCGCCGTAGCCCTCGTGCTCGTGTGCTGTCTCAGCGGAGTGCAACTGGCGGGGTTGCAGGTGCGCCTGCAGGATGCCGCAGCCGCATCGGCTCGCAGCCTCGCTCGAGACGAAAGCCCGGGAAGTGTCGCGGCCACCGCATCCGCCCTTGTCTCCTCCGCACGCCTCAGCTCGCACCATCGCGACGATCTCGTGTGCGCCACCGTGAGCGCCCCCGCTCAAAACGCTTTACTTGGGCTTCTGCCGATAACGCTCAGCGCCAACAGTTGCGCGCTTGCCGGAGGCAAATAGTGGGAATGGTGGGCGAACGGATGCGTGACGACCGCGGTGCAGGCACGATCCTTATGGTCGGCCTGATTGCTACCATCGTGGCGCTCACTGCCCTCGTCGTCCCACTGTATTGGGCGTTGAGCGTTCGCCATGCACTCGCCGGAGCCGCCGATGCTGCCGCGCTCGCCGCCGCCGACACCGCCAGTGGGCTCATCGCCGGCTACCCGTGTGACAACGCGGCACGCCTCGCCACGGCAAATGACGCCTATATAAAGGAGTGCACAGTCGATGGGCGTATTGTCACGGTTACCGCAAGTCGCCGAATCCTCGGCATACTGGTCACAACGAGCGCCACAGCAGGCCCACCCCCAACCGGGGCGGATTAGGTAACTGAGCGGTCGGTGTGTGTATTGTGTCGCTGACAGTGGCGCTGCCACCGGTCAAGTGCGTCATCACCCAAGGAGTCCCGTGTCTGGCACCAAAAAGCTTGTCATTGTCGAGTCGCCCACCAAGGCCAAGACGATCGCCAAGTATCTCGGTGACGACTACGACGTGCTCTCCTCCGTCGGTCACATCCGCGACCTCGTCGAACCCCGCAACCTGCCGCCAGAGCTCAAAAAGGGTTCCCTCGGCAAGTTCTCCGTCGACGTAGAAAACGACTTCGAGCCCTACTACGTAGTCTCAGACGCTAAAAAGAAAACAGTCTCCGAACTCAAGAAAGCGCTCAGCGGAGCTAACGAGCTCTACCTCGCAACTGATGAGGACCGCGAGGGAGAAGCCATCGCCTGGCACCTCCTCCAGGTGCTGAAGCCCAAAGTTCCCGTCAAGCGCATGGTGTTCCACGAAATCACCGAAGACGCCATCGCAGCGGCAATCAACAACACCCGCGACGTCGACACCGCCCTCGTCGACGCCCAAGAAACCCGCCGCATCCTCGACCGTCTCTACGGTTACGAAATTTCGCCAGTACTGTGGCGCAAAGTCGGCCCAGGTCTCTCCGCCGGTCGCGTGCAATCCGCCGCCACCCGCCTCGTTGTTGAGCGCGAACGTGAACGGCTCGCATTCATCACCGCCAACTACTGGGACCTCATCGCCCAGCTCTCACCCGACAGCGAAACCAACGGCTTCGAATCCAACAGTTTCGAATCCAAGCTCGTGCGTCTCGACGGCAAACGCGTCGCCGCCGGCCGTGACTTCGATGACCGCGGAAACCTCAAAAGCGACGCCGTAGCCCTCGACGAAAAGGCCGCACAAACCCTTGCAGACGCACTGCGGATGCCGGCCGACACCATCGCGGTGAAAACGGTAGAAACCAAGCCATACACGCGTCGCCCCGCAGCACCCTTCACCACCTCAACGCTGCAGCAGGAGGCCGGCCGCAAGCTGCGCTACTCCGCCCGCCAAACCATGAGCGTCGCACAATCGCTCTACGAAAACGGGTACATCACTTACATGCGAACCGACTCCTCGTCGCTCTCGCAACAGGCCATCACCGCAGCCCGCAGTCAAGCTGTTGCCCTCTACGGTGCCGACGCCGTGCCTGACAAACCCCGCGTGTACGCGAGCAAAAGCAAAAACGCTCAAGAAGCGCACGAAGCAATTCGCCCCTCCGGTGACACCTTCCGCACCCCCAACTCGCTACAGTCCACCCTGCGCGGAAACGACTTCAAGCTCTACGAACTGATCTGGAAGCGCACCGTCGCCTCACAGATGGCCGACGCGAAGGGCTCAACGGCATCCATCACGATTACCGCCGGAAACGCACCCGTCGCCGAATTCTCGGCCAGCGGCACCATCATCACCTTCCGCGGCTTCATGCAGGCCTACGAAGAAGGCCAAGACGAAGAACGCAACGCCACAGCCGAGCCCAAAGAAGCGAAACTGCCTCCCCTCAAGGAAGGCCAGAAACTCACCCTGCTCGAGATTGAAGCCAAGGGCCACGAGACCAGCCCACCGCCGCGCTACACCGAGGCAAGCCTCGTCAAGAAGCTCGAAGAGCTCGGCATCGGCCGCCCGTCGACCTACGCATCCATCATCTCGACCATCATCGACCGCGGCTACATCACCCCGCGCGGCCAAGCACTCGTGCCCAACTGGATCGCCTTCTCTGTGGTGCGACTGCTCGAAGAATACTTCGGCGACCTCGTGCAATACGACTTCACGGCCGGTATGGAAGATGACCTCGACCGCATCGCCGGGGGAAGCCAGAACCGCGTCGAGTGGCTCAAATCGTTCTACTTCGGCGACGACAAATATCGGGGCCTACGCACCGTCATCGACAACCTCGGTGAGATTGATGCCAAAGAGATTAACTCGATGCGACTCTCGGATGACGTGACACTGCGCATCGGAAAATACGGCCCGTACCTGGAGACCCCCAGTGACGACCCCGAGAAACCTCGCCGCATCAACATTCCCGAAGCACTCGCGCCCGACGAACTCACCCTCGTGAAAGCACAAGAACTCATCGACGCTCCCGTCGTCGGCGACCGCGTTATCGGCATCAACCCCGAAACCGGCAAAGAGATCGTGGCCAAAGATGGTCGCTTCGGCCCCTACGTCACCGAACTCGAGCCAGAGCCAGAGCCAGAGCCGGTCGAAGAACCCGCCGAGGTGATCGACCCCAAGACCGGCGAAGTCAAAAAAGCCAAAAAGCTGAAAAAAGTGGCGGCGGTAAAGCCGCGTACGGCATCCATCTTCAAGACCATGGAACTCGATGCGATCGATCTTGAGACCGCACTGAGACTACTCAGCCTGCCGCGTGTTGTCGGGCCCGACCCCGAGACCGGCGTTGAAATCACTGCGCAGAATGGCCGCTACGGCCCGTACCTCAAAAAGGGCACCGATACACGATCCCTCCCGAGCGAAGACCTCATCTTCGACATTGATGTGGCTGGCGCTGTAGAACTGTATGCGCAACCCAAATACGGCGGTCGCGCAGCATCCAGTGCGCTCAAAGAGTTCGACGCCGATCCGGTGAGCGAGAAGCCCATCAAGATCAAAGATGGCCGCTTCGGTGCCTATGTAACCGACGGCACCACCAACGCCACCATCCCGCGCGGCGAAACCGTGGAAGACGTTGACTTTGAGCGCGCAGTGCAACTGCTCGCAGACAAGCGCGCCAAGGGTCCAGTCAAGCGCAAAACCGCAGCCAAGAAGCCGGCAGCCAAGAAGAAGCCCGCGGCCAAAAAACCTGCGGCGAAGAAGCCGGCCGCCAAGTCAGCCGCTGCGAAACCAGCTGCTGCGAAACCCGCCGCAGTGACCGCAGACGAAGCTCAGTAGCGTGCCCGGACTCTTCATCACGCTGGAGGGCGGCGATGGCGCGGGTAAGACCACGCAATTGCACCTCCTCGTAACTTCGCTCGAAGAAGCCGGGCACACCGTGGTGGTGACCCGCGAACCCGGTGGCACCGAACTTGGCCTCGAGCTGCGCGAAATCGTGTTGCACCGTCGCGGCGACATGGATCCCCGCGCAGAAGCACTCATCTATGCGGCCGACCGAGCCCACCACATCGCGACCGTGGTGCGACCCGCACTTGAGCGCGGCGACATCGTGGTTCAGGATCGCTACATTGACTCATCCGAGGCCTACCAGGGTGCCGGGCGAGTGCTCGGTGCAGACGAAGTGCGCGACCTGTCGCTGTGGGCAACCCACGGGCTCCTTCCCGATGTGACGGTGCTGCTCGATCTTGACCCCGCCGCGGGCCGCACCCGCCTCGATAGCGCTCGCACCCGCTATGACCGACTCGAAGCAGAGAAGCATGACTTTCACAGTCGTGTGCGCGACGCCTACCTTGAGCGGGCAGCGAAAGAGCCCGCCCGCTTTCTTGTGGTGGATGCCGCCGGCGACATCACTGAGATTGCGACCGAGATCCGTGAGTGCGTCCAGATTCACCTCACGCATCCCGCTTAGACTGAGCGCATGTCGTTGTGGGAGGGCCTAACCGGCCAGGCTGATGCGATCGCCGTTCTGGAATCCGCCGCGTCATCGTCAGCACTGGGCAGCACCGACGAATCATCGATGACGCATTCTTGGCTTATCACCGGCCCACCCGGATCAGGGCGCTCAAACATTGCCTACGCGTTTGCGGCGGCACTGCTCGGAACTCGCGGCGACGAGACCGAAGAGTCCGTCTACAAGCAGGTCATAGCGCGCACCCATCCCGATCTGGGCGTGCTCAGCACCGAACGTGTCATCATCTCAATCGATGAGGTTCGCAAACTCGTTTCTGCATCACAGTTCTCCCCCTCGGTGGGCCACTACCGGGTGATGATCATCGAAGACGCCGATCGCATGGCCGAGCGCACCTCCAACGTGCTGCTCAAAGCGCTCGAAGAACCCCCGCCGCGCACCGTGTGGATACTGTGCGCCCCCAGCGAAGCAGACCTCATCCCCACGATCCGTTCGCGGGTGCGCAGCGTGCGACTCCGCACCCCCGCGATCGCCGATGTTGCCCAACTCCTCCACGAGCGCGATGGTGTTGCCCCCGACATAGCGGCGCGTGCGGCGCGTGAAGCTCAAAGCCACATCGGCATGGCGCACCGCCTCGCCACCAATGCGGAGGCCCGCGAACGACGCGAAACCACCCTGACAACTGCCCTCGGCATCCGCACCGTCTCTGAAGCGGTTATCGCAGCAGCAACGCTGCTTGAGTTGTCGAAAGCGGATGCCACCGCCCTCACCGAAGAGCGCGATGCTCAGGAGCGTGAGTCTGCGCTTCGTTCGCTCGGCGTTGCCCCCGGCGGAACCATCCCCCCGGCCCTGCGCGCCCAACTCAAAGCGATGGAAGAGGATCAGAAGCGTCGCGCCACTCGTGGGCTCCGCGACGGCCTAGACCGCGTTATGGTCGACCTTTTGTCGCTCTACCGTGACATTTTATTGACCCAAATCGGCGCTCCGGGAGAACTCATTAACCTCAGCATTCTCAACAACATCAACTCCGTTGCCGAACGCACGACCGCCGTCTCGACGCTCGCGATCATGGACGGTATTGCTGAGGCCCGCCACCGGATTGACAGCAACGTTTCTCCGGCACTCGCGCTCGAAGCGATGCTGGTGAAGATCGCTGTGTCAGGACGCGGCGCATGAGCAGCTCGCGGCGCCGCACCCGCCTCTTCGGTGTGACGTCGGCTGCGCTTGCGGTTTCACTGCTGCTCAGTGGGTGTGTGTCATGGTTTCTGCCGCCGGAATCCTCCACCACATCGACCCCCACCGACGAGACTGTGAGTCCGGGGTTCGAGCGGTTCTACCAGCAGGTCTTGGAGTGGGCAAACTGTGGCGAAGCTCTGCAGTGTGCCACTGCAATCGCACCGATGGATTGGCAGAACCCCGAGGGCGACACCATCGAGCTTGCGCTAGTGCGCCAGCCCGCCCAAGGCAACGACCGTATCGGTTCCCTGCTGGTGAATCCGGGCGGTCCCGGTGGCTCGGGTTTCAATTTTGTTAGCGACAGCGTGGATTACGCTACCGGCGAGGCACTGCAGTCGCAGTTTGATGTGGTGGGGTTTGATCCCCGGGGGGTGAACCGTTCGACGTCGGTCTCGTGTTACTCCGATCCGGAAGAACTCGACGAATACATTTATGGGATGACCCCGGGCGAGCGGGGAAGCGATGAATGGATTGCCGCAGCCACCGAGGAGTCCGCCGATTTTGCTCAGCGCTGTCTTGACGAGACTGGCGCCCTCTTGGGTTTTGTGGATACTCCCAGCGCGGCGCGAGACCTCGACATGTTGCGGGCCGCCCTGGGCGACACCACGCTGAACTACCTCGGGTATTCCTACGGCACTCTGCTCGGTCAGGTGTACGCGGAGTTGTTCCCGGACAAGACGGGGCGGCTGGTGCTCGATGGCGCTGTTGATCCGGCGGCATCCGAATTTGAGATGACCAAAGCGCAAGCCCAGGGTTTCGAGCGCGCGCTTGACGCCTTTTTGATCGACTGTGTGGGGGCGAGTGATTGCCCATTCTCGGGGTCGACCGAACAGGCCCGCGCCACGATCGGTACCCTGTTGGATCGCCTCGACACGAGCCCACTCGCGAGTGTCGATGGCCGCCAACTTGGCTCGGCAACGATGTTTACCGCCATCATTTTGCCCCTGTACAGCCAAGAGAATTGGGCCTACCTTCGCCAACTTTTCACCACCGTAATGAAGGGTGACGCCAGCATCGCGTTTGATCTGGCGGACAACTACAACGGGCGTGGACCGGAAGGTAATTACGCCGAGAACCAGACCGAAGCGTTCGTTGCGATCAACTGTTTGGATGCCCGCCAGCCGGCAGACAGCACCCGGATGCGTCAACAGGCGGCCGATCTTGCGGTCGCGGCTCCCATTTTTGGGCCCCAAATGTCGTACGGCGACCCGGGCTGCGCTAACTGGCCGGTCGAGCCGAAACGTGAGCGGGTGGCAATCGCCGCGCCCGGTGCCGCTGACATGCTGGTGATTGGAACAACCAATGACCCGGCGACACCGTATGAGTGGTCCCAGACGGTGGCCGATAATCTTCGGAATGGTCACCTGATCACCTATAACGGCGAGGGTCACACGGCGTATAACAAGTCAAACGCGTGCGTGAATTCGGCGGTCGAGGAGTTTCTGCTCAACGGTGTGGTTCCGGCGACCGACCCGGACTGCTAACCGCTAGGCTCGGGCCGTGATCTTCAGCGATTCTGCTTCCCCCCACCGCACCGACAATCGCACCGGCACCGGCACCGGCGCGCGCGCCCGCGCCCGTACCGGTGTGCGCAGGCTTGGGCTCCTGGTTCCCGCTGTTGCCCTGACTCTGGTGTTGAGTGGGTGTGTGAACATTCTTGAGCTGTTTGGCGATCGTTCTGAGCCGACCGGTGAATCGGTGTCAGAGGAGCTAGCTCCCTACTACAGCCAGGTTTTGTCGTGGGTGGATTGCGGCGATGGTGCCCAGTGTGCAACAGCGACGGCTCCGATGGATTGGGCGAACCCCAGCCCGGAGACTGATATTTCGCTTGCGCTGGCCCGTCATGTCGCGACGGGGCAGAGCAGGGGCTCACTGTTTGTCAATCCTGGTGGGCCGGGTGCATCGGGGTTCGATCTCATCCACGACGATGTCGATTTTGCGGTGAGTGCCACGCTGCGAGAAAACTTTGATGTTATTGGGTGGGATCCCCGTGGGGTTGGCCGCTCAACTCCGGTGACGTGTCTTGACGATGAGGGTCTCGACGAGTTCATTTTCGGTCTTCCGGATACGCCGATCGGCAGTGATGAGTGGCTTGCGGAGAGCGAGGAGGCGGCGATCAGTTTCGGCGAAGCCTGTTTCGATAACACCGGGCCCCTGCTGCAGTTCATTGACACGCAGAGCACCGTCAACGACCTCGACATGTTACGCGCGCTTGTTGGGGACGAGAAGTTGCAATATCTGGGCTATTCGTATGGCAGCGACATCGGTTCGTATTACATTGAAAACTTTCCCCAGAACGTGGGCCGCATTGTGTCGGATGGCGCCACCGACTCGTCGATCTCCGTGTTCGAGGTGGGGCGCGTGCAGACAGCGGGGTTCCAGCGTGCCCTCGAAAACTATTTGGCAGCCTGCCCAACCTCGTTTGATGACTGCCCATTCACGGGTGGGGTGGATGCTGCCCTAGCGACCATCCGCGAACTTTATGATCGCTATGACGCGGACCCGGTGGCGGGCGCCGATGGCCGCATGATGGATGCCGGTGTCATCGATATTGCGATGAGCACGGCCCTCTATTCTCAGGATTCGTGGCAGTTCCTCAACGATCTTTTTTCGGAGGCAGCACGCGGGGAGACAGAGACGGCGTTCTTCTTGGCTGATTTCTATTACAGCCGCGACATCGATGGCACCTACACCGACAACTCGTTAGAAGCGTTTATTGCGATCTACTGCGTCGACTACCCGGTAGAAACAGATCCTGCCGTGTTGGTTGAGCAGCAGCAGCTGATGCAGCAGGCATCGCCGACCACGTTCCGCGACTTTCCCCCGACCGGCGATCTCACGTGCCTCAATTGGCCGTACCAGTACATTGGCCCCTGTATCACCGAGCTGACCGGTGCCGGGGCACCGCCGGTGCTCATCGTGTCGACGACCGGCGACCCGGCAACACCCTACGAGTGGGGTGTGGCGCTCAGTGAGCAGTTGCTGAGTGCGCAGCTCATCACCTACAACGGTGAAGGTCACACGGCGTACAACGGCGGTGTTGCCTGCGTGGATGACGCGGTCGACAACTACTTTGTCACCGGTACGGTGCCCGACGCTGACCCTAACTGCGGGGCATAGCCGCGAGTTCGCGGTGCGGGTCTGAGAATCGCAAAACTTCGACTAAGCTTTCTTGCTGTGCCTCATTCAAATGTGGCCGGCCGCCTTAGCTCAGTCGGTAGAGCATCTCACTCGTAATGAGAAGGTCATCAGTTCGATTCTGATAGGCGGCTCCGTTCCGCCGTAACCTCCCAAGCCTGCCGCAACCTCTCAGGCCGCCCTCATAAACTGGGAGCATGAAGTACCGCAACGAGCCGATTTACACCGCAGCGATCGGTGCCGGTCGCGCCATGTTTGGGGGGTTGCGGGTGCGCCGCACCATTATTGGGGCCGAGCACTTGCCCAACAATGGTGGGGCTGTTATTGCTATGACCCACTTTGGGTATCTGGAGTTTGCCCTCATTGAGTGGGCGACGTGGCTTCATAATCGCCGCCGCATCCGTTTCATGGCGAAGAAGAGTGTTTTTGAGAAGCCCATGGTTGGTGCGTTTATGCGCAACATGAAACATATCTCCGTCGACATGAAGGCCGGAGCCACCGCCTACACTGCGGCGGTCAAAGCGCTGCAGGGGGGCGAGCTGATTGGTGTGTTTCCCGAGGCCGGGGTGAGCGCTTCGTTCACAATTCGTGACTTCAAGACCGGTGCCGTTCGCTTAGCGGCAGAAGCCGGTGTGCCCCTCATTCCGCTTGCGGTGTGGGGCGGACAAAGACTCCTGACAAAAAACCGCAAGATCAGGTTGCGCGAACGTATGGGCGTACCCATCATGATCGTGGTCGGTGAGCCAATCACCGTGACGGCAGCGGATGACGTGGTGGCTTCGACAGCGCAGCTCAAGACCATTATGGTGGGTCTGCTTGAGACAGCGCAGCAGGCTTATCCGCTTGACGGGGCTGGCCAGTGGTGGCAGCCGCGCGCTCTCGGGGGCACCGCCCCCACACCCGAGGAGGCGGCCACGGCAGACGCTGCGCGTGAGCTTCGGCGGGCGCAGAAACACTGAAACCATGGCCGCTAGCTCACCCCGGTCGCCGCATTCAGGCGGTGAATGCGAGCATCCGGGTACTATGACCGGGTGAGTGAATCAGCGAACAGTGAGCCGAAAGCGCCGGGAGGAATCGGAGCGTTCATCGCCAACCACCCCACCGCGATCGCTGCGGTGGTTGCAGCGCTAGTTTTTGTGCTGCTCGCTGTGGGCGCGGTATTCGCAGGAATCGCGGTTGGCTCTAACAGCTCGTCAGCCGAGAACGGCGCCGAGGAAGTCACGGTCGATTCGCGGAGCCAACCCGATGCCAACCCCGCCGCCGCCGCGATCCGCACCTGTTCGGTTCAAGGGTTGGCGTCGGTTGCTGCCTTCCCGTCACTGGTCGGTGTTGTGACGGATGCGGCCACGGGTGACGTGCTGTGGGGCCGCTCAGAAGCCACAGCGGCCAGCCCCGCCCACATTGTCACCGCCCTGACCGGGGCCGCGGCCCTGCAGGCTCTGGGCCCAGACACCCGCATCAGCACCAAAGTCATTGACGGCTCCACCCCCGGAACAATTGTGCTTGTCGGTGGGGGAGACCCGACGCTGGCCACCACAAATGCGTCGTTCTACCGCGATGCCCCCCAGTTGTCGGATCTCGCTTCGCAAGCCATGACCCGCTACGAAGAACTGCATCCGGGGGAACCCATCACCCAGATCGTGTTGGATTCCACCCTCTGGAATACCAGCGATGCGTGGGATCCGAATTGGCCCGAACGGGAACGCACCGGCGGCTACCACTCATACGTCACCGCCCTCATGATCAATGGTGACCGTGCCGACCCCACCGCCGCTATCAGCCCGCGCGGCACCAACCCCGTGAAATCCGCCGGAGAAGCGTTCGCCCAGGCCGCAGGTTTACCCGCCGTCAGCTTCACTACCGGCGCCGCGGTCGGCACCACAGTATTGGCCGAAGTGAAATCGCAACCGGTGAGTATTCTTGTCGAACAAATGCTACTCAGCGGCGACGACTCCCTCGCCGAATCGCTCGCCAGACTCGTCTCCCTGAAACTGGGGCTCAACGGTTCAGCGGCATCGCTGACACAGGCCATTCCGAGCGCACTGGCGGATGCCGGCCTCACCGACGCGGGCACCATCACCACCACCGATGGGTCGGGCCTGAGCCCCCAAAATCAGGCACCGCCGAAGATTATTGCCGACTTCATGTCGCAGGGGGCTACCGGTTCCGGCGCAATCGCTGCCACCTTCGCAATGCTTCCCGTTGCGGGCGAAAGCGGCGACCTGTACAACCGGTTTGAGGGCGACGCGGCGGCGGCATCCGGCCAGGCTAAGGCAAAGTCGGGATGGACTAACCAAGAACACTCCCTCGGTGGTGTCGTCAGTGCCGCCGATGGCACCCAGTTGGCATTCGCGTTCTACTCGATTGGCGAGGGAATATCGCAGGATGCCCGCACCGCCCTCGACAACCTTGCTGCTGGTGTCTATGAGTGCGGCAACAATCTCAGCAACTACTGATCGGGCAGACGTAGACTTCAAAAGTGGTTTCTGCATTGTTCATCATCGACGTTCAAAATGACTTCACTGAGGGTGGCGCTCTCGGCGTTGCGGGCGGGGCTGCCGTCGCCGCCGACATCACCAACTTTCTGTGGGCCAACGCGGAACACTATTGCGTGATCGTTGCCTCCCGAGACTGGCACGACGCCGACAACGATAACGGTGGCCACTTTGCCACGGATGCCGAACCCAACTTTGTTGACACCTGGCCCGTGCACTGTGTCGCCGACACCTTCGGTGCCGAATACCATCCCGGGCTTAACACTCAGCAAATCGGTACCCATGTGCGCAAAGGCCAGGGGGCGCCGGCCTACTCCATCTTTGAGGGAACTACCGATGATGGTGAGACGGTGCGCGCTCTGCTCGATCGTCTCGAGGTTGAGCACATCGATATTGCGGGGATCGCCACCGACTACTGCATACTCGCCTCAGCGATGGATGCGGTGGGAACGGGCCGCACAGTAACGGTACTCAGTGACCTGATCGCCGGCGTCGCACCCGAATCAAGCGCCGAGGCACTGGTCACTATGAAAGATGCCGGTATCACGCTTGTGCCCGATAGCCAGTGACCTGACTGACAGCAAAGTGAGCGAGTGACCGTGACCATGCGTGACCGCGATGAGTGACCCCGATGAGGCAGTGCTTCCCGGTTTCATCACGGAATCCGAGGTTCTGCCGCCGAGTAAGAATTTGGGCGTGCGTCTGCTGGCACTGCTCATTGGTTTGGGGCTACTCGTCGGTGTTTCGGCGGCCGGGGGAATCACCGTGTTTGCCGCCGTGATGTCATTCTTTGTTCGCCTCGCGCAGGCGTTCTGACGTGCCCGTCCTCCCTGTTACTGAGCTGAGCGATCCGCGTCTCGCCGACTACTCCCACCAGACCGATGTTGCCCTGCGTAAAGCTCAGGGAACCGAGCACGGCCTCTACCTCGCCGAGTCTGCGATTGTGCTCCGGCGGGCACTGCGCTCCGGCCACCGGGTGCGTTCGGTGTTGGCTCTCGGCACCGCCGTCAACGAGGTTGTCGAACTCGTGGGCGATGACGTACCGATCTTCACCGGCGATGGTGCGTTGCTGGCTGAACTGACCGGCTACGTTCTGCACCGTGGTGTTATCGCGTCGATGCACCGGCCGCCGCTGCTCACACCTGAAACGCTGATTGCGGATGCTCGCCGCATCGTCATTCTCGAGAACGTTGTCGACCCCACCAATGTTGGTGCCATCTTTCGCTCGGTCGCCGGCATTGGGGCGGATGCGGTGCTCGTCACCGGGCAGTGCTCCGACCCGTTCTACCGCCGCGCGATCCGTGTCTCGATGGGAACGGTGCTGCAGGTGCCGTGGACCCGCATTGGCAACTGGACGGACACTCGCGCGCTGCTGACGGCATCCGGATTTCAGATTGCGGCGTTGGCTCTCGAAGACGGTGCGGTCTCACTGCGTGACTATGCGGCGGATGCTCCCGAACGGGTTGCGCTTGTGCTCGGCACCGAAGGCCACGGCCTCACCCGCGAAGCCATTGAGGCTGCAGACACGATTGTGCAGATCCCGATGCGCCACGGCATCGACTCGCTCAACGTTGCCGCGACGGCTGCGGTCGCAATGTTCGCGCTCGCCGTCAACTAGCGCGCTGCGTCGAACAGCTAAACCAGCAGCTGGTGCTTGGCGAGTTCCTTGTAGAGCGGGGTCGACTTCACGAGTTCGGAGTGGGTTCCAACGCCAACGACTTCGCCCTTGTCGAGTACGACGATCTGGTCGGAGTCGACGACGGTTGAGAGACGGTGCGCGATCACGATGAGGGTGCGGTTTTCGGCCACAGCGTCGATGGCTTCGCGGAGCATTTGTTCGTTGAGGCCATCGAGGCTGGAGGTCGATTCGTCGAGCAGCAGAATAGGGGGAGCGGCGAGCAGGGTGCGCGCGATCGCGAGACGTTGACGCTCACCACCGGACAGCATCACTCCGTCTTCGCCGACAGCGGCATCCAAACCAGCAGGGTTACGTTCGAGTACGGCGGTGAGGTTTACGGCGGCAAGTACGTTCACGCACTCCTCGTCGGTGGCATCGGGGGCACCGATGAGGAGGTTTTGGCGGAGGGTTCCAGCCAGCACGGGGGCGTCCTGTTCGACGTAGCCGATCTGCGCACGCAACTCTTCACGATTGAGGCCACGAAGGTCATCGCCGCCCAATCGCACAACGCCACCGGTGGGGTCGTAGAAGCGTTCAATGAGAGCCAGGACGGTGCTCTTGCCGGCGCCCGAGGGGCCGACGATGGCGGTGCGTTCGCCGCGGGCCACCGAGAAGCTGACGCCGCGCAGAACGGTGAGGTCGATTTCTTCGGTGGCCGATTCTGCGCCACCGTGTTTGAGTTTGGCAAGCTCTGATTCAACCGTGACCAGCACTGAATCACGGGGGTAGGAGAATTTGACGTTGTCGAAGGTGATCGCGTCATCGGTCGCGACACTCGCGACGGCAACCACGTCGGAATCCGACTCGAGTTCGCTCGGCAGCTTGATGATCTCTTGGATACGACCGAGGGCACCGAGCGCCTGGTTTACGGCTGTGACCGCACCGAAGGCTTGACCGAGGGGCATAATCATGAGGAACAGAAACAGGATGAACGCCACCAGGTTCGCAACGGTGATTGCACCGCTGGCAACACGGAATCCACCAACACCAAGCACCACCAGAAACGACACCTGCAACGCGATTCCAGCAATCGGAACAACGAGCGCAGAAATCTTGGCAACGCTGATGCCCATCTCCCAGGCGCCAACGGCATCCTTTTCCACAGCCTTAATCTCACGCTCGGTGGCATTGGATGCTCGCACGGTGCGCACCGCGGAGATTGCACGCTCCACGGCAGCAGCGAGATCACCGACCTTACGCTGAGCTTTTTGGCTCGCCACCCGGATGCGACGCGACAGAGTTGTCACGGTCACCACGGCGATGGCGATTACCAGCACGGTGAGCCCCAGCAGCACGGGGTCGATGATGAGCATCGCAATGAGGGCACCGATGAACGTGACCGAGCCACCGATTGCTTCCACGAGTCCCTGGGTGAGCACGGCACGCAGCAGGGTGGTGTCACTGCCAACACGGGAAACGAGGTCACCGGTGCGGCGACGGTCGAACTCGGAGATGGGAAGGTTGAGCATCCGGCTCACTAAACGGCGACGGCTCGACAGCACGACGCCTTCACCGGTGCGCTGCAGAAGGTAGTGCTGAAAACCACTGATGAGCCCTGATGCCACAACGAGACCAACGAGCACCCACACGAGTGTGCCGAGCGATTTGCCGGCCTCAACGATGGTGATGACCTGACTGACCAGCAGCGGCTGGGCGAGTGACGCGCCAGCACCGAGGAGGCTCAAGATGATGACGATCACCAACACCTTGCGGTGCTCGAAGAGGTAGGGCAGCAGTTCGCTGAACCTGGCGCGGGGGCCGTCGTCGGGGTTGTCGCGGGAAGTGGAGCGGCCGCGGCGAGGTGTTGACGTGTGTGAAGTCGAGCTCATGAGGTGTGTCGATCCCAAAGGAAATAGCGCAAAGGTGCCGCACCCATTCGGCGGCATCGGCATCAGCAATCAGCCTCTAAAACACTATGCCTTCTGACTGGGTGCTGCGTACAGCATCCGGTGTATCTGAAAGGGCATTGGCTACACCGTGAGTTGGGGAGCCCGAACCCCCAAGAGAGCAAACACTGCACCCAGAATTGCGAGCACAAATACGGCAAGTGCCCACAGAAACAGTGGTGCGGCACTGGTGAGTCGAACCCGATCAGTGGATGCCTGAACCAGGGTCGTATGCACGGCGCGGTATTGACGGTGCCCCACCCAGAACAGCACCGCAGTCATCACGAGGCCAATAGCTGCTACGGCATAGCTGCCCCCGCTGACGGTGTTCAGCAGGAGCCGGGCCGAGATGAGCGCGGCAATCGCGAATGACAGCACGGTGCGCTGCCAGGCCAGGGCGGTGCGTTCCGCCTGCAGCCCGGCATCGAAGGGGCGATCGAAGGTGCGGGTCACTGGATTAGCAAGCCAATCGCCAGCAGCAGGCCCGCAACAACAACGCCGAGCAAGATGAGCAGCAGCGAAGCGCCCAACCGGAAGGCCGGTGCGATCGGCAAGACGAACGCCTCAAGCGCGACACCCGCAGAGATCAGTGCGAGGGCGGTGCGAATCCACGCCAGGAACGTGCGTTCGTTGGCCAAACTGAAGCGGGCATCCGGCTCGCTGCCGGCACCATAGACACGGCGCGGAAAACGGCGGGGTGCGGGTGGTTCGGGCGTATTCACAAGTGCAGCTACGCCCCGCGAATCTGACGCAGCAGCACCGCAGTCGCAATAGCCGCGTTTGCGGCTTCTTCGCCCTTATCCTCTTTCGAACCCTCAAGCCCGGCACGGTCGAGTCCCTGCTGCTCATCATCCAACGTGAGCACACCAAAACCGACAGGCTTGCCGGTGAGGATCGACACCTGCGTGAGACCGCTGGTTGCGGCATCCGAAACGTATTCAAAGTGGGGTGTTCCGCCACGGATGATCACGCCGAGCGCAACCACGGCGTCCGCCCCAGCATCGAGTGCTGCTTTGCTCGCGACGGGGAGCTCGAAGCTGCCAGGAACACGAATCTCGGTCACGTCAGCACCGGCCGCAGCTAGCGCGCGGTGCGCACCAGCGAGCAGACCATTAGCGATCTCCTCATGCCAGTGACCAGCAACAATCGTGACCTTCAGGCCGGTAGCATCGGTAGCGATTTCGGGGGAACCTGAGCCGCTCATAGTACGCCTCTCTTGTTGCTCAGCCGTGCCTCATCGAGCACAGCCGTTGATGGAAGTGCGTGGCCCATACGGTCACGCTTAGTTTCGAGGTAACCCTCATTGTTTGCGCCTACGCCAACAACCAAGGGGACGAAGTCAGCAACCAGAACCCCCCGCTCCTCAAGCTGACGCTTCTTCTCCGGGTTGTTGCTGAGTAAGCGCACCGCTGAAATGCCCAAATCCTTGAGGATGCCGACGGCGGCACCATAGTCGCGAGAATCAGCAGGCAAGCCCAACGCTAGGTTCGCATCGAGCGTGTCGAGCCCATCTTCCTGCAGACGATACGCCCGCAGTTTGTTCACGAGCCCAATGCCACGACCCTCATGGCCGCGCAGGTAAATGACCGCACCACCGTCACGCTGCACAGTCTCAAGCGCAGCATCAAGTTGGGGGCCGCACTCACACTTGAGCGAACCGAAGGCTTCGCCCGTGAGGCACTCCGAATGCACCCGCACAAGGGTGGGTTCATCACCGATGTGATCAAGGGTTCCCGGAGAAATGAGGGCAACATGGTCGGCACCGGTGGAGTTGTCACGGTAGGCGCGCACCGTAAATGACCCATGTGTGGTGGGGATTGTCGTCTCAACCTCGAATGACACCCGCGCCATCTCCGGGACAGGCTCCATCGGGACCGCAATGGTGTCGCACCGGTACTCATCGAGCCAGTGCATCAGATCAACAATCGTGATCACGAGCACGCCCTCGCGCGCACCAAACTTAATCAGTTCGGGCAGACGCATCATCTCACCAGCGTCGTGCACAATCTCAGCGATTGCAGCGACCGGGCGCAGGCCCGCGAGTTTCATGAGATCGACGGATGCCTCGGTGTGGCCGTCACGCTCACGGACACCACCATCGACCGCCCGCAGTGGCAAGATGTGGCCTGGACGGTGGAGGCTTGCCGGCATCGAGAGCGGGTCGGCGAGCACCCGCAGGGTGTGGGCGCGGTCGGCAGCACTGATGCCGGTGCTGAGGCGTGCGGCGGCATCCACCGAAACTGTGTAGGCGGTGCCACGGGGGTCTTCGTTGACGTTCACCATGGGAGGCAAAGCCAACGCGTCAGCAATCTCGTTGGTCATGGGAGCGCAAATGAACCCGGACGAGTGGCGCACCATCCACGCAATCCACTCTTGGCTGGCGAGTTCGGCCGAGATGATGACATCGCCCTCGTTCTCGCGACCCTCATCGTCGGCGACGATAACGGGTCGACCCGCGCGCAACTCTTCGATGGCTTCAGGGATAGTGGCCAGACTCATGACTCGGTCCTCTCATGACGCACAGTTGCGTCGGTGAACTCAGCCATCCGGGCCACATGGCGCGCCAGAATGTCTGTCTCGATATTGACGGCGGCGCCCACCGCGAGCGCCCCCAACGTTGTAGCGGTGAGGGTTTCAGGAATCAGCGAAACCTCAAACCAGTCGCGGCCCACAGCACTCACCGTGAGCGAAACACCGTGCACAGCAATCGACCCCTTGCGCGCAACCAGCGGGGCCAGCTCCGGGGTGAGACTGAAACGCAGAACGCGCCAGCTGCCCTCATCCGTGACACTCAGCACAGTGCTGGTGCCATCAATATGGCCCTGCACGATGTGACCACCCAGGCGATCACCGACCTGCATGGCGCGTTCGATGTTCACATGCTCGCCGGCCGCAATCGCACCCAGGGTACTCATGTCGATGGTGACACCCATCACGTCGGCCGTGAACCAGTCCGGGCCCTGATCGACAACGGTGAGGCACACGCCGCTCACGCTGATCGAGTCACCGTGGCTGGCATCCAGCACCGCACCGGGCGCACGAACAGTGAGTCGTGCGCCATCTGCGGTGGCGGCGAAATCGACAACCTCGCCTAGCTCTTCAATGATTCCAGTAAACACGGTTACTCTCCTGTCGCCGTCGCCGAGCGGGCGACCATCGTTTCCGTCGCCGGTCGGGCGACAATCAGCACATCATTGCCCAGGGGGCGAAGTTCGGTGATGCTGAGCGCCTTCGCTTCAGCAATCGTGGAAACCCCCAACTCGCCGAGCGCCACCATAGGGCCGCCCAGCAGTTTCGGGGCCAAGTAGACGAGCAGTTCATCCGCCAGCCCGGCCGCAATGAACGCGCTGGCAATCGTGGGGCCACCTTCCACAAAGATGCGCCGGATGCCCGCCTCAAACAGTTCGGCAAGTGTGGCGTTTAGGTCGCTGCCGTCGAACTGCTGAAGGGCGTGGGCGTGCTCGCGAAGCTGCGCGCCCGCCGGAATCTCACGCCGCCCCAGCACCACCGGCTGCGGTTGCCACTCAAGAAGCTCGCCGGCGTCACCCCGCGCGGTCAGGCTCGGGTCATCCGCGAGCACAGTGCCGGTGCCGACGACAATCGCATCAGCACGGGCACGCTGCTCGTGCACGTGCTGACGGGCAGCAGTACCCGTGATCCACTGGCTTGTGCCATCGGCCGCCGCTGCACGACCGTCTAAGCTCGACGCCCACTTCACTGTGACATGCGGCCGCTCATGGTGGATAGCGGTGAGCCAGCCGTGCAAAAACTCGGTCGCTTCGGCCTCGGCAACACCACTAACGACGTCGACACCGGCAGCACGCAAGCGCTCGCCACCCCCACCGGCGCACTTGTTCGGGTCAGACACGGCGAACACCACACGCGACATTCCTGCAGCGATCAACGCCTCTGAGCACGGCCCAGTATGACCATGGTGGTTGCAGGGTTCAAGAGTGACGATCGCGGTCAGGCCCGCCGCAGGGCCACTCAGGTTGGAGAGCGCGTCTAGTTCGGCGTGGGGAGTGCCAGCGCCGTGATGCCAGCCTTCAGCAACGATCTCGCCAGCAGCATTCACGAGAACACAGCCCACTTGCGGGTTTCCCCCGGTGATCGGGCCGCGACCGGCAAGACTGAGGGCATGAAGCATCAGCTTCGTATCCTGTGCCTGCTGTTCTAGTGTCGTCATCCGGCTCTCGTCTCTGGGGACGGCTCCGGGAAATGGGTACGAAAAACCCGCTCCACAATTTCGGCACGCGAAATCCTTGAAGCCGTGCTTCCTCTCATCCGGACTGAGAAATCTTTCGATCTCATTACCGTCGGTCCCGGAATTTCACCAGGTCAACCGTTCCCAAGTTTTCACTTCGTCGCGGGTCGCGGACTATCACCGCCGGTTCGGACTTTCACCGACCCCGGAGCACGTTTTGCATTGCTTAGTCTACTCAACACGGTCGCGAGCCAAGTATTCCCCCCAGAAACTCCCAGTTTGTTGCGGTTTTTGACGCCGCCTCAGCCGAGTAGTGCCGCTATCTCATCGGGCGGGTGGATGACGGCCACGGCAGTGCCGCGAACTCGGTTGTGTCGCTGGGGTTCTCGCCGGGCGCGGTGAGGGTTGCCCACCAGGAGGGCGGATGAGTGCCGCCGCGATATTCGCTCGACGAGGGTTCAACACCTGTGTAGACGAAGCCAAGGCTCTTGGCGATGGCGGCGGAGGCCTCATTGCCGACGAGTGCTTCCCAGCGCACTTCGGCGCGGCCAGTGGAGAAGACCCAGCGGGTAACCTCAGCCACGGCTTCTTTCATGAAGCCTTTGCCGCGGAAGGGTGCCCCCATCCAGTAGCCGATGGTGTCGTTGTACACGCGAAAGCTGATCACACCCAGCAGCAGTTCCGGCTTGCCAGTTTCTCGGATCGCCCACGTGTACTCGTCATCGTCTTCCCACCACTCGGGCACAAGAGTGGTGATGAAGAACTCGGCATCCGATTTCGCGTACGGCCAGGGGATTGTGAGCGTGTGTTCGAAGATGGGGTCCTGGCAGTGCGCCGTCATCAGCTCACTGTCGTCGTCGGTCAGCATGTCGAGGGTGAGTCGTTCGCTGGTGAGGGTAAATGGCTGCATTACTTGCTCCGTGGCAAGAAGCCGATGCGATCGTAGACGCGCGCGAGCGTTGCTTCGGCCATCCCACTGGCCCGTTCTGCGTTCTTAGTGAGCATGCGGTCCAGCTCGGTGGGGTCATCGAGCAGCTCAAGCGTGCGGGCTCGCACGGGGGCGAATTCCTCGGTCACCACGTCGGCAACCTCTTTCTTGAGGTCGCCGTAGCCTTTGCCTTCGAATTGCGCTTCGAGGTCTCCAATGGATGTGCCACTAAACACGGAATGGATGGTGAGCAGATTGGAGATGCCCGGCTTCGCAGCACGGTCAAAATGAATCTCGCGGTCGGCATCGGTCACCGCCGATTTGATCTTTTTCGCCGTCTTGGAGGGCTCGTCAAGCAACCACAGCACTCCCGCATCGGACGCAGCCGATTTGCTCATTTTTGCTTCTGGGTTTTGGAGGTCGTAAATCTTCGCGGTTGCTTTCTGAATCTGAGGTTTAGGGATCACAAAGGTATCGCCGAAGCGGGAATTGAAACGGGAGGCAAGATCGCGAGTCAGTTCGATGTGTTGGCGCTGGTCTTCTCCCACCGGGACGAGCGCGGTGTCGTAGAGCAGAATATCGGCGGCCATGAGCACGGGGTAGGTGAAAAGTCCCACGGAGGTCGCATCAGAACCCTGCTTGGCCGATTTGTCTTTGAACTGTGTCATGCGCGAGGCCTCGCCAAAGCCCGTAATGGTGTTCAGCACCCAAGCGAGCTCCGCGTGGGCAGGCACCTGCGACTGAACGAAAAGAACCGAGTGCTCAGGGTCAATTCCCCCCGCAATATACTGCGCGGCCGTGCGACGCGTCTGCTGACGCAGCAGTGCGGGGTCTTGAGGAATGGTGATGGCGTGCAGGTCTACAACACAAAAGACCGCATCATGCGTTTGTTGCATCTGACGCCACTGCAACAGCGCGCCAATGTAGTTGCCCACCTGAAGTGAGTCGGCAGAGGGCTGCATGCCCGAAAACAGGCGAGGAGTGGTGCTCATGGGCTAATTCTTTCAGACAGAGTAGTCAACAACGACCGGGGCGTGATCGCTCCAACGCTCATCCCAGGCTCCTGCTTTGTCGATGCGGTAATCCGCAACGGCAGCGGCAAGGGCGGGGGTGGCGACGTGGTAGTCGATACGCCAACCGGTGTCGGTGTCAAAAGCTTGGCCGCGCTGCGACCACCAAGTGTATGGTCCGTCAACTTCGCCGGCGAACCGGCGGCCAACATCCACCCAACCGAGGCCGGGGCCGGTGGTGCCGTCAACACACCCGATGGTGGTGCCGTTCTCGCCGAAGATGCGGTCGAAGTAGGCACGTTCTTCGAGCAGGAAGCCCGCCTTTTTGCGGTTGCCACGCCAGTTCTTGATGTCGAGTTCGCGGTGGCCAACGTTGAGGTCGCCAACGATGAGGGCGTGGTCGCTGGAGGCGGCGAGCTCGGGCAGGCGCACGAGCATGGCCTCTAAGAACTTGTACTTCTCGACCTGCTTAGGAGTGTCAACAACGCCCGAGTGCACGTAGGTGCTCACGACGGTGACGATCTTGCCGTCAACATCGAAGTCGGCTTCGAGCCACCGCCCGGCGCTATCGAAATCATCGGCGCCGAGCGCAACCCGGTGAGCCAGAGGGGCGGAGGCGGCAGAACCTTTGCGTGAGGCCAGCGCGACCCCCGCGCGGCCCTTCGCCGTCGCAGCGTCATGCAGAATATTCCAGCCATCGCCCAACAGCCCTTCGACATCGGCGTCGGCTGCGCGAACCTCTTGCAGCGCGAGAATGTCGATGTCACGGGCATCCAACCAGTCGCCCATGCCTTTGCGGTAGGCGGCGCGGACACCATTGACGTTGACGGATGCGATGCGAAGACGTGTTGCCATGCCTCAAGACTATCGAGCCTTATGGACGATGGTTTCGCCGCCCGTGACCACCCGCTCGGCGTCCGGGTCGAGCTTGTTTCCGCCAATCTCCACGTCGGCGTCATCAGCAGAAATTGCGATCCACGCCGAACCAATGAGGATGATCTGACAGATCAGGTTGAACCAGATCAGCAGACCGATAATCACCGCAAATGAGGCCAGAAGGGGGTTGCGCGTTGCGCCCTCGAGCAGAAAACTTCCGCCGAACTTGAGGGCACCGAGTGCGAGCGCGGCGATAATGGTTCCCTGCGCGAGCAGCCTAAACGGAATCTTTATTCCCGAAATGACGCGATAAAACACGCCCAGTGTTGCCGCATCGAGAACGAACACGATTGCCACAACAATGATCTGACTGGCCGTGCGGGCGGCCAGAGAATCTTCATTGATTGAGACCAGGCCGAGCACCCAGTCGAGAGCAGCGGTGCTGGCCACCGACAGTGCAGCAGAAGCCAGCACGGCAAGTCCAAAACCGATTGCAAGCCCAGCATCTTTCAGCTTCAGGAACAAAAAGTTGGTCTCTGAGTTCTCGAGCCCGAACATGGAACGGATCGCGCTGCGACCCGAGGCGATCCAACCCAGCGCAGTAAACGCCAAACCGACGGCGGCGATCGCACCCGTAATACCGAGCACCTGCGAGTCCGCAAGTGTTTCGCGAGAGATCGCGCCGTTGCCGTCGCCGTCGCCGATGAGCCCGGGAATGTTGGTTGAGATGAAGCTATAGACGGCGTCGAGTAATGCCGGATCGCCCTGCACAACAAATCCCGCCACCGCGAACGCCACCCAGAGGGCCGCGAAGACGGCGAAGATTGCCTGATACGAGAGCCCAAAAGCTAAAATCGGCCCGAGCTTGTCGGCGTAGTGCAAAAAGACTCGCACGGGGCGTAGGCCCATGACCCACTCGACGACCGGCTTGAGACGTTCTGCAATCTGCATCCCCCAAGGATAGCTAGGCTAGCGGTGCAGAATGCAGAGGAGAGGATCACAGCAGATGGAACTTCAGGGTGTCGGGGTTGGACGATCAGTTGCCGTTGGGAAGGTCGTGCGCATGCCCGATCCGCTCCCGGAACCGAAGGATGCGCGCCACTCTGGCGATGCCGCTGCAGAAAAAGCAGCAGCCGCCGCTGCGTTGACATTCGTGGCTGCCGACCTCCGCGCGCGGGCAGAGAAGGCGGATGCCGAAGCCACCGAGGTCTTGAATGCTACGGCTCTGATGGCGGAAGACCCTTCCGTTCTCGACAGCGTCAATGAGATTGTCGACGGCGGCAAAACTGCCGAGCGCGCCGTGTTCGAGGCATTCGGCCAGTTTAGGGAGATGCTCATTTCGTTGGGCGGAATGATGGCGGAGCGCGCCTCAGACCTCAGCGATGTTAGCCAGCGCGTTGTTGCTCGCCTCCGTGGTGTTGCTGCCCCCGGTGTGCCTCAGCGTGAAGAGCCGTTTGTGCTCGTGGCTGATGACCTCGCGCCCGCCGATACCGCTCTGCTCGAACTCGACAAGGTGCTCGCCCTCGTCACCCGTCAGGGTGGCCCGACGAGCCACACCGCAATCCTTGCGCGTTCCAAGGCGATCCCCGCGATCATGGGTGTTGCTGAAGCTCTCGACCTCGCCGATGACACCCTGGTGATTGTGGATGCCGCAGCCGGCACCGTCACGACTGACCCCAGCGACGAGCAGCGCGTCGCCGCAGAAGCCCGCATCGCGGAACTTGCCGCTGCAGCCAACGCGCCCATCACTGATGGGGCGCTCGCCGACGGGACTCTCGTTCCCTTGCTCGCTAATCTTGGAACCCCCGCTGAAGCAGCCCAGGCTGTTGAGTTGGGCGCCGAGGGAGTCGGACTTTTCCGCACCGAGTTGATGTTCCTCGACGCTAAGACGGCTCCGACGGTGGAGGAACAGACCGCTGAATACACGGAGCTGCTCAAACATTTTCCGGGTAAGAAGGTTGTTGTTCGTGCTCTCGATGCTGGCGCCGACAAACCCCTCAGCTTCATGGACATGGGCGAAGAGGTCAACCCTGCTCTCGGCCAGCGCGGGTTGCGCTCACTGCGCGCCAACGAGAATATCCTTCGTGACCAGCTCACCGCTCTTGTCAACGCCCAAAATGCCACGGACGCCGACCTCTGGGTGATGGCCCCGATGGTGTCGGATGCCGAAGAGACCGAATACTTCGTCGCCCTCGGCCGCGAACTGGGCCTCACCACCGTCGGGGTGATGGCGGAGATCCCGTCGCTCGCTGTCCTCGCTGATCAGGTTGCCGAGCGCAGTGACTTCGTCTCGATTGGCTCCAACGACCTCACCCAGTACACGTTGGCGGCAGACCGAATGCTCGGCACCCTGGCCAAATTCCAGGACCCGTGGCACCCCGCAGTGCTCCGTCTCGTAAAGATGCTCGGTGACGCCGGAGCCGCAGCAGGGAAGCCTGTCGGTGTCTGCGGTGAAGCTGCCGCTGACCCGCAGTTGGCCGTGGTGCTTGTTGGGTTGGGCGTGACAAGTCTGTCGATGACGCCTCAGGCGCTCGCCGACGTGCGTGCCGAACTCAAGACGGTAACTCTTGAGCAGGCCAAAGCACGGGCGGCAGCGGCCATCAATGCCACGACGGGCCCCACAGCCCGTGAGGCTGCTGTTCAGGCGAGTTAGCGGTATTCGGGGTTCTGTTCGAACCCGAAGCGCTTTCCGTCGTTCCATTCGGATGGAACATTGCCTTCGGCAGGAATTCCTCCGTTGGCGTTCAACATCGTTGCTAGATGGACGAGGTTGTGAGCCATGAAGGTCAGATTCCGGTTTGTGAAGTCACTCTCCGGCCCACCGGAGCCCTCATCGAGGTAACTCGGACCGGGGCCCACCGCCCCGATCCATCCAGCATCCGCCTGCGGGGGAATCGTATAGCCAATGTGCTGCAGGCTGTAGAGAACGTTGGAGGCAACATGCTTGACGCCATCTTCGTTTCCGGTCACCAGCGCGCCCCCGACCTTGCCGTAGAACACGTACTGCCCTTTGTCATTGGTCTGACCGCTGTGTGCGTAAAGCCGTTCGATGATTTTTCGCGACTCTGATGACTGGTCGCCGAGCCAAATGGGCCCGGCCAAAATTAGGATCTCTGCCTCGTTGATGAGGGGCCACAGCTCGGGCCAGGCGTCCTCTTCCCAGCCATCCTCTCGCATATCGGGGTAGACGCCGGGGGCGATGTTGTGGTCGACCGCACGAATAACTGTTGTAGAAACGCCCGCCTTTTCGAGTACAACCCTGCTGCGTTCGATGAGGCCACCGGTGTGGCTGACTTCGGGTGAGCGCTTGAGAGTCGTGTTGATGTATACCGCTTTCAGTGTCGTCATGTTCCCTAAGGTACGACCCTTGTCTGTGATGCTCGTGCAATAAAAAGTTGGCCCTGTCACTACCTCGGTAATGACAGGGCCGATCGTGTTGCATCCAGAAGCAGCGGCTACGGCCGTCCCTTAAGGATTGCCTGCTTCACTTCGGCAATCGCCTGGGTGACTTGGATGCCGCGGGGGCAGGCGTCGGTGCAGTTGAAGGTGGTGCGGCAGCGCCACACACCCTCTTTGTCATTGAGGATGTCGAGGCGAACGCCCGCGCCCTCATCGCGCGAATCGAAGATGAAGCGGTGCGCGTTCACGATGGCGGCGGGACCGAAGTACTGTCCGTCAGTCCAGAACACGGGGCAGGCCGACGTGCACGCCGCACACAGGATGCACTTCGTGGTGTCATCGAAGCGTGCACGCTCAACAGGGCTCTGCTTGCGCTCCTTACCACCCTTGACGGCACCAGCCATCAGGAAGGGGTTGATCTCCTTATAGGAGTCGAAGAACGGCTCCATATCGACGATCAGATCCTTCTCAAGCGGAAGACCCTTGATTGCTTCAACGTAGATCGGCTTCGAGATATCGAGATCCTTGACCAGGGTCTTGCAGGCAAGACGGTTGCGGCCGTTGATGCGCATGGCATCTGAACCACACACGCCGTGCGCGCAGGAGCGGCGGAAGGTCAGTGACCCATCGGTTTCCCATTTGATCTTGTGGAGGGCGTCGAGAACGCGATCGGTCTCGTACAGCTCAACGTCAAAATCTTCCCAGCGCGGCTCGTCATCAACATCCGGATCGAAACGGCGGATGACGAGTGTGGCAGTGAAGGTGGGGACGGCCGCGGGTGCGGCGGGTTTTTGGTCAGCGACGGCGGTGCTCATTAGTACTTTCTCTCCATCGGCGGGTAGTTGGTGATCACGACCGGCTTCCAGTCGAGTCGGATGTGTTCACCCGCCTCTTCTGATTCTGGGTCGCCCGTGAGGTACGCCATCGTGTGCACGAGGTAGTTCTCGTCGTCACGTTCAGGGTAGTCCTCCCGCATGTGGCCACCACGGCTTTCTTTACGTGACCGCGCAGAAAACACAAGTACTTCGGCGAGGTCGAGCAAGAAGCCCAACTCGACGGCCTCAAGCAGGTCGGTATTGAACCGCTTGCCCTTGTCGTGCAGCTGAATGTTCTTGTAGCGTAGGCGCAGCTTCTGGATCAGTTGAGTAACCTCTTCGAGGCTCTCATCGGTGCGGAAGATCTGCGCGTTGCGATCCATCGACTCTTGCAACTCCTTGCGGATCACAGCGATCCGCTCGGTGCCATCACCGGCACGAACCATGTCGAGAATGCGCTTGACACCACCGGCAGGGTTTTCGGGCAGCGGTACGAATTCGGCATTCTCAACGTATTTGACGGCCGATTTTCCGGCACGCTTTCCAAAGACGTTGATGTCGAGGAGCGAGTTCGTTCCCAAACGGTTGGAACCGTGAACAGACACGCACGCGCACTCGCCGGCCGCGTAGAGGCCCTTGACGACATCCGTGTTGTTGCGCAGCACTTCAGCTTCAACGTTGGTCGGGATGCCACCCATGGCGTAGTGCGCGGTCGGCAGCACGGGTACGGGTTCGGTGTACGGCTCGACGCCCAAGTAGGTGCGGGCGAATTCGGTAATATCGGGAAGCTTCTCGTCGATTACTGCCGGCTCAAGGTGGGTGATATCGAGGAACAGGTAGTCCTTGCCGGGGCCGGCTCCACGGCCTTCGCGAATCTCGGTAGCCATCGATCGCGCCACGATGTCACGCGGTGCAAGATCTTTCAGCGTCGGTGTGTAGCGCTCCATGAAGCGCTCACCGTCGACGTTGCGCAGGATCGCGCCTTCGCCTCGGGCCGCTTCGGAGAGCAGGATGCCGAGGCCGGCCAAACCGGTGGGATGGAATTGGAAGAACTCCATGTCCTCAAGCGGCAGACCCTTGCGCCAGATGATTCCGACGCCGTCACCGGTGAGGGTGTGAGCGTTGGATGTGGTCTTGAAGATCTTGCCGAATCCGCCGGTTGCGAAGATGATCGCTTTTGATTGGAAGACGTGTAGTTCGCCGGTGGAAAGTTCGTATGCCACAACACCGGAGGGCTGTTCGACGCCGTCGACCTCGGTCATGACCATGTCGAGTACGTAGAACTCGTTGAAGAAGTTGATGCCGAGCTTGACGCAGTTTTGGTACAGGGTCTGCAGGATCATGTGGCCGGTGCGGTCGGCGGCGTAGCAGGAGCGACGAACCGGGGCTTTGCCGTGTTCACGGGTGTGGCCACCAAAACGACGCTGGTCGATTTTGCCGTCTTCGGTGCGGTTGAACGGCAGGCCCATGTTTTCGAGGTCGATCACGGCATCGATTGCCTCTTTGGCGAGGATCTCGGCGGCGTCCTGGTCAACCAGGTAGTCGCCGCCCTTGACGGTGTCGTAGGTGTGCCACTCCCAGTTGTCATCCTCGACGTTCGCTAGCGCTGCGGCCATTCCGCCCTGCGCCGCTCCGGTGTGGGAGCGGGTGGGGTAGAGCTTGGAGATCACGGCCGTCTTGGCGTGCGGCCCGGCTTCAATCGCCGCGCGCATGCCGGCGCCTCCGGCGCCAACGATCACAATGTCGAACTGGTGGTAGTGGACTCCATCGATGACGGTTCCGTCGGCGATATCGCCCGTGTTATTCATTGCCAATTACTGTGCCTCACAGAAGCTGGGGAGCAGAGCTGGGTTAGCTCCGGCTGGGCAGGGGTCGAAGGTGGTGATCACGAGGGTTCCTAGGAGGATCAGAATTGCCGTGGAAGCGGCGATGCCAATCAGGAGAACCTGGCGCACCTTGGGGTTGGTTGCGTAGTCGTTGACGAGGGTGCGCATTCCGTTGCCACCGTGCAGCAGCGCGAGCCACAGCATGAGGCCGTCCCAGACTTTCCAGAACGGATCGGAGAGTTTTCCTCCAACGAATGCGAAATCAATTGCTTTGACGCCTTCGCCAGCGAAGAGGTTCACAAAAAGATGGCCGAAGATGAGAACCACCAGAACCACGCCAGAAGCACGCATGTAGATCCATCCCCATTTTTCCCAGTTGACGCCGCCGGTGCGGCGGCCGCGGGTGGGGGTGGGGGTGCGGGGAGCTTCGATGAGACTCATGCTCAACCTCCAAAGACGTGCATTAGGTGGCGGGGAACGAATCCGATGAGCAGAACCAGCCAGATGCTAACGACAACCCAGAACATGGTGACATGGTGCTTGGCACCGAATGCCCAGAAGTCGATGAGGATGATCCGCAGCCCGTTGATGGCGTGGAATCCGATGGCGGCGACCAAGACGATTTCACCGATACCCATCAGGGGAGTCTTGTACGACTCAATAACGATGTTGTAAGCCTCAGGGCTGACACGAACCAGCGCGGTGTCGAGAATGTGTACGAGGAGGAAGAAGTAGAGGGCAACACCGGTGATCCGATGCAGTACCCACGACCACATACCTACATTGCCGCGGTACAGGGTGCCCGCTGGTCTCTTGGGTGCGCGAATCTTGGGGACAGACTTCGGCTCCGCCACTAAGTTACTCGCCGAGTTCTCTGGCACGAGGACCCTCCTTGCGGTGTGGGGTCGCGTCCACAGCGACCGATGAGTGTCCGCAGCGGGCGGACTTCACCAGTCTATTCCTGTACGGAGGGCGCTAATTCCCCTCTCAGCCTAAAGAGACCGTATTCAGCTAAGTTTTCGCGAATTCAGGGGAAGTTAACGGGAGGGCTTTCTCGTCATCGGGGAAGCTTTTCACCACGCTGCGTCTTCAGCACCAGCGAGTGCGCCGTGTCGGCAGAGAAGGCGGCGATGGTCGCGTCGTAGTGGTGCAGTAGTTGGGTGCAGACACCGTCCCACGATTTACCGAGAACCGCGCGTCGGCCGGCTTCACCCATTCTGGTCCGCAGTTCGCGGTCGATAGTGAGCGCTTCAACGTAGGCGCGAAGCTGGTCCTCATTGTCGGGCTCATAGAGGAAGCCGTTTGTGCCATGATCAACCAGGTCAATCGGGCCACCAGAGCGCGGCGCCACGACCGGGAGCCCCGCTGAGTGCGCCTCCTGAATCGTCTGGCCGAAGGTCTCCTCTGTGCCGGTGTGCACAAAAACATCACACGCAGCGTAGGCCGTGGCTAAGTCTTCACCGCTCAATTTACCGAGCCACGTAACCGGGATGCCGGCAAGAGCTCTGGTGACAGAAGGCACGGCTGGGCCGTCACCAACGATTACCACCCGCACTCCCGTGAGCCCATGTAGTGCTCGAAGGCGCTCCACCTGTTTCTCGGGTGCTATGCGGCCGACGTAGCCGACCACGACTTCCCCCTGAGGCGCGAGCCGTTTGCGAAGCTTGACTGTCGCCCAAGACAGTTTTTTTGCCGGGTGATACATCGTGAGATCAACACCGCGGCCCCAACGTTGCAGTCTGGTGAGGCCGATTTCTTGCAGGTCTGACATGGCGGTGCTCGAGGGTGCGAGAGTGAGTTGGGCACCGTCGTGAATCCAGCGCACGATTCGCCACGCCAGTTTCGTGGCCGGACCTAGGTGATTGCGGCGGGCGTATCCCGCTACATCCGTCTGAAAGATTGCCACGGTAGGGATGCCGAGCCGGTTGGCTGAAGCAATGGCTTGCGCTCCGAGCATGAACGGTGCGGCGGCGTGCACCACATCGGGTTGAAAGCCGGAAAGCAGCCGATGAACCTGTGGGTTGGGGAGTCCCACCGGAAATTGGCGGTAGGCCAACGCCGGCACCGAATGAACCCTGAAGCCACCATAGGTGCTGGGTGCACCAGCGGCCGGGCAAATCACGATCGCCTGATGGCCGTGAGCGCTCAGATAGTCGAGAACCTTCCGAACGCTGTTCGTGACTCCATTAACGGTGGGCAGAAAGCTCTCACTAACGATGGCGACCCGCAAATTCAGCACCTCAATCGGTTGTCGTGTTGCTCACGCTAGGAGGTGCGGAAAACCAAGAAGTTAACGAGCGCTGAAGTCTAAGGTGGAAGCATGAGTCCACATCAGGTCCCGTTTGACAATTTTTATAGCGTGATCCCCGCCGGCGGAATCGGATCACGGCTGTGGCCACTCTCGCGAGCCGATGCGCCTAAGTTCTTGCATGACCTCACTGGTTCGGGTCAGACCCTTCTCCGTGACACCTGGGATCGCCTGGTGCCCATTTCTGGGGCCGACCGCATCATGGTTGTCACCGGGCGCGCGCACCGTGCTGCGGTAGAAAGCCAGCTTCCCGAACTCAGCGATCCAAATATCGTGCTCGAGAGTGAACCAAAAGATTCGTCAGCAGCGATCGGTCTCGCGGCGGCAATTTTGCTGAAGCGTGATCCGAATGTGGTTATCGGGTCGTTTGCTGCTGACCATGTGATCCGCGATATCCGAGGTTTTCGTCGCAGTGTGCGCGAGGCGATTGCGGTCGCGAACGCCGGTTTCATTGCCGCGATTGGGATCACCCCGTCGGAGCCCACAATCGGGTTTGGTTACATTCACTGCGGGAAGGCTATTGACATCGACGATGCTCCCAGCGCCGTTTCTGTGGAGTCGTTCGTAGAGAAGCCCGACTTTGAGACCGCGCAGGCGTACCTGGCCAGCGGCGATTACCTCTGGAACGGCGGCATGTTTATTTCCCGTGCCGATGTTCTGCTCGAGCAACTGGGCAGAGCAGAACCAGAACTGCTCGCCGGGTTAACCGAACTTGCTGAGGTGTGGGACACGCCAGTTCGGGATGCTGTGGTCGACCGCGTCTGGCCGCAGTTGTCGAAGATCGCCATTGACTACACCGTTGCCGAGCCTGCTGCAGCGGAGGGTCGGCTCGTGGTTGTGCCGGGAGACTTTGACTGGGATGACGTTGGTGACTTCGCCTCGATCGCAAAATTGCACTCGGGTGGTCGCAAATCTGACCTAGCAATCTTGGGTGAAAACGCGCGTGTGCTTGCCGACAAATCTACCGGTGTCGTGATCAGTCAGACAGGCCGTCTGATTTCTCTCATTGGGGTGAATGACATCGTTGTGGTCGATACTCCCGATGCTTTGTTGGTTACCACGACCGCAAACGCTCAGCGCGTCAAATCTGTGGTGGATGCGCTCAAAATCTCGGGTCGAAACGACGTCTTGTGACCGCGTAGTTTCGCCTTTGTAACCTTTCGGCGTCAGCGCTCATATTCGCACCATTATTTGGCCGGTTATTAGGTAGCGTATGTTCGTTATGTTTCGACAATTTCTGTCGAACAGCATCTTGGAGGACACCTTGAGAATCAGCACTCACGGCCGCACACTCAGCGGCATGGCGCTCGTGGCAACGAGCGCACTCGTACTCGCCGGTTGCGCCGCAGCACCCGAAGAGTCCGGAGACGAATCGGGCGAAGCGCTCGACTTCCTTCCCTGCATGGTTTCTGACGCCGGCGGGTTCGATGACAAGTCGTTCAACCAGCTCGGTTATGAAGGACTTGAGGCTGGAGCGAACGAGCTCGGCGTCGACTTCCTCACCGTTGAGTCGACCAGCGACGCAGACTACGCCCCGAACATCGAGAGCCTCATCGCTGAGGGCTGCGACCTGATCTTCACGGTCGGGTTCAACCTCTCCGCTGCAACGGTCGAGTTTGCTACCGCAAACCCCGAGATCAAGTTCGCGATCGTTGATGACGCGGCCGACAACGACTTTGACGGTGCTGTGGACGCAGACAACATCAAGCCGATTCTCTTCAACACCGCTGACGCCGCATTCCTCGCGGGCTACGCCGCAGCGAGCTACTCGGAGTCGGGCGTTGTCGGAACCTATGGCGGAATGAACTTCCCGACCGTCTCGATCTTCATGGATGGCGCAGCCCAGGGTGTTGACTACTACAACTCCGAAAAGGGTACAGCAGTCAAGCTCCTCGGTTGGGATCAGGCAGCACAGGACGGAACGTTCATCGGTAGCTTTGCTCCCGGAACCGACTCTCGTGCAGCAGCACAGAACCTGATCGACCAGGATGCAGATGTACTTCTGCCCGTTGGTGGTCCGATCTTCCAGAGCGCGGTCGAAGCAATTCGTGACTCCGGTGCGAACATCGCAGTGATCGGCGTCGACGCTGACCTGACCGAAACCGAGCCATCTGCTGCAGATCTCTTCCTCACCTCGATTCTTAAGCAGATCAGTGTTGCTGTTGAAGACGTCGTCATGGAAGCATCTGCGGGATCGCTCGACACCACCCCCTACGTGGGAACTCTCGAAAACGGTGGAGTCGGTATCGCACCGTTCCACGAGTTCGAGTCGATGGTTGATGGCGAACTCGAGGCTGAGCTCGTCACCGTAAAGGATGGCATCATCTCCGGCGACATCGCCGTAGAGTCCTACCTCAACTAGCCACAGAGATCTGAGGGGGGCTGGCCTGAGGGTCAGCCCCCCTCGTCTGTCAACTCATTTTCTGACGCTATTCTTTTGAGACCGAACGACTACGGCGACGATGCCGGTACAGCACTGAGGAGAGATTGTGAAGCTTGAGCTGCGGGGTATAACCAAGCGCTTCGGTGACCTAATCGCGAACGACCAGATAGATCTCACAGTCGAAGAGGGAGAAATCCACTGCCTCCTCGGTGAGAACGGCGCGGGCAAGTCAACGTTGATGAATGTGCTCTATGGGCTGTATCAGGCCGAAGAGGGCGAGATCCTCATTGACGACGAGGTGCGCCACTTTGCCGGCCCCGGAGACGCGATGCGTTCCGGAATTGGCATGGTCCACCAGCACTTCATGTTGATCCCCGTTTTCACGGTCGCAGAGAATGTGGCACTCGGTCACGAAGAGGTTTACGGGCCCGGACTGCTGAACTTGGAGGCCGCGCGAACACTCGTACGCGAGATCTCAGTGCGATTCGGCTTCGACATCGACCCCGATGCGCTCGTTGAGGATCTTCCCGTCGGGGTTCAGCAGCGTGTCGAAATCGTGAAGGCGCTCTCCCGCGAGGCCAAGATCCTTGTGTTCGACGAGCCGACTGCGGTGCTCACGCCTCAAGAGACTGACGAGTTCATGGCGATCATGCGCCAACTCAAGTCAGAGGGCACGTCCATCGTTTTCATCACGCACAAGCTGCGTGAGGTGCGTGAGGTCGCTGATCGCATCACGGTCATCCGCTTGGGCAAGGTTGTTGCTGAAGCAGACCCCGGCGCGGGCAAAGAAGAACTTGCTTCGCTCATGGTGGGCCGTGCCGTTGATCTCACGATCGACAAGGCCCCGGCCAAGCTGACTGACAACGCCCTCATCATCGACTCGCTGACGATTGCTGATGAGTACGGCAACCGCGTCGTGAACGACTTGAGCTTCACGGTGCAGGGCGGTGAGATCCTCGCGATCGCTGGGGTGCAGGGAAACGGACAAACCGAGCTCGCTAAAGCACTCTTGGGAATGCAGGATCGGGCATCGGGTTCGATCAAGCTGAACGGTAAGGAACTTCAGGGGCTCAACGCACGCCAGATATTGGACGAGGGCGTCGGCTATGTCCCGGAGGACCGCACGCTTGATGGCCTTGTTGGAGGATTCACGATTGCGGAGAACCTCATGCTGGATCGCAGCGATGGTGCGCCCTTCGTAAAGTACGGCACACTGCAGACAGATGTGCTCAACGATTTTGCTGGTGACAAGCTTGAGTCGTTTGACATTCGAGCGCAGGGGATTCATGAGAGTGTGTCTCAATTGTCTGGCGGTAACCAGCAAAAAGTTGTGCTTGCTCGAGAATTGAGCCGCGAGCTTTCGCTGTTGGTTGTTTCGCAGCCCACTCGTGGCCTCGACGTAGGCTCGATTGAGTTCGTGCACGAGCAAATCGTTGGTGTTCGTGACCGGGGTCTCCCCGTGATCGTGGTGTCGACGGAGCTCGATGAAGTTTCTTCCCTGGCTGACCGCATCGCGGTTATGTACAAGGGCAAAATTGTTGGAATCGTTCCGGCGGATACTCCCCGTGAACAGCTCGGCCTCATGATGGCTGGCGAACGTGTCACGGAGGAGGCAGCATGAGTGAGCCACAACCGCAGAAGTCCGAAGAGTCGGCCATGACAGATGGTGCCAAAAACTCAGAGAGCCAACAGGACACAGCACGGTGGACGAACGCCTTCCGTGAGATTACCTCCGGCAATGCGCTACTCTCCCTACTGGCCATCGTCCTTGCCATTCTGATTGGTGGTGTGCTCATCGCACTCACCGATTCTGATGTGCAAGACGCAGCCAGCTACTTCTTTGATCGCCCGGGCGATCTCTTTGCGGCCATTGGGAGTGCTGTTGGTGGTGCCTACTTGGCGCTGTTCCAAGGATCGATT
Organism: Rhodoglobus vestalii; assembly: GCF_006788895.1. NCBI lineage: Bacteria > Bacillati > Actinomycetota > Actinomycetes > Micrococcales > Microbacteriaceae > Rhodoglobus > Rhodoglobus vestalii. Next base: position 933,380 of record NZ_VFRA01000001.1, on the reverse strand, counting down.
TACGACTTCCGCCGCGACGACTTCCTTTCTGGAATCAGGCCCCTAACTCAGACACTCGTGTTCGCGACACCGCTGATCGCTGCGGGACTCGGCGTCGCGATCGCGTTCCGCGTCGGACTGTTCAACATTGGTGGCCGTGGACAGATCATTGTGGGCGCGGCTTTTGCGGGTTACGCAAGCTTCACCTGGGATCTCCCCATCGTGCTGCACGTCATCGTGGCCGTAACCATGGGAATCATCGGTGGTGCCCTCTGGGGTGGCATCGCTGGTCTACTGAAAGCGCGTACCGGCGCGCACGAGGTGATCGTCACGATCATGCTCAACTACATCGCGTACTACCTGATCAGCTTCTTGCTGCGAACCGACCTGCTCAAGAACCCCGGTTCGAGCAACCCCAAGACGCCGCCGGCTGCCGACACCGCCATTCTGCCGCCTCTTTTCGGTGACGGCTTCAAGGTGCACTGGGGATTCATCCTGGTCATCGCCGCAACGGTCTTGGCCTGGTGGTTGATTGACCGCTCGAGCCTTGGCTTCAAGTTTCGTGCTGTAGGGCTCAACCCTCACGCTGCACGGGTTGCCGGTATCAAGGTTGAACGACTCTACGTCTACGTCATGCTGATCGCCGGTGGTTATGCCGGTCTCGCTGCGAGCACCGAAGTTCTGGGAACAACTACCAGCGGGTTCACCTCTGGTGTGGATGCCGGCATCGGATTCGATGCCATCACCGTGGCGCTCCTCGGTCGTTCGACCCCGTGGGGCACCTTCGCCGCTGGCATCCTGTTCGGAGCCTTCAAAGCCGGTGGCTTCACGATGCAAGCCTCCCAGAGCATCCCGATTGATATCGTCCTGGTTGTTCAATCCCTCATTGTTCTCTTTATTGCTGCACCGCCGCTCGTTCGTGCGGTGTTCCGCCTGCCGAAACCCGGTGCCCGTGCAAAGAAGGTGGTTGGCTAATGACTTTCACCAAAACCTCTGAAGACTCGGCTCGCGCCGATTCGAAGATCACCCGTCGCAGTTGGAAAATGCCGATTGCGTTCGCGCTGGTGTCGCTAATCTCGGGAGTGCTGTTTATCGGCTTTGCTGAGGACGCTCCGACCGGCTTCGACCTGTCGACAAGCACCGACCTGTTCCGTCTGCCAGTAATTCAGTTGCCGGCACTGGCAACCGGTGTCGTCGTGACCATACTGATGGCGCTCATCGCCGTGGGTTCAGCGTTCATGATTTCGCAAGACCGCAAGGTGCCAATCTGGATCCCGATCCTTGGTGCTGTGTTTGCTCTGACCGGATTTCTCACGTGGGCCGCGGCCGATGCAACGCTGCGAGTTCCTGAACTCTTTGCCGGTGCCCTCGTCTTGGCGGTGCCGCTGGTCTTCGGTGCTCTTGGCGGCGTTATTTCAGAGCGAGTCGGTGTGGTCAACATCGCCATCGAAGCTCAACTGCTGGCCGGTGCATTCGTTTCTGCCGTCGTGGGAACCATTACCGCTTCACCATTTGCGGGCCTGGCTGCCGCCGCGCTTGCCGGAATGCTCGTGTCGTTCCTGCTGTCGGTATTTTCGATTAAGTACCTCGTCAACCAGATAATCGTGGGTGTGGTGATCAACGTGTTGGTCTCTGGTCTCACCGGATTCCTTTACTCGCAGTGGCTCGCAGAAAGCCCCGATCAGTTGAACAACCCCGCAGGGTTCTCGGAGCTCCCCATTCCTATCCTCAGCAGCATCCCCCTCATCGGGCCGGTGCTCTTCAAGCAGACGTTGATCGTCTACCTGCTCTACGTGATCGTCGCGGTCGTGGCTTTTGCGATGTATCGCACTCGCTGGGGACTGCGCTTGCGTGCCGTCGGAGAGCATCCCAAGGCTGCCGACACTGTCGGCATCAATGTCACGCGCACTCGCTTCTGGAACGTCGCCCTTGCCGGGGCAATCGCCGGTCTCGGTGGAGCGTTCATCACGCTGAGCCAGACGGGTCAATTCGGTAAAGATGTCACTGCTGGCGCCGGCTTTATCGCGCTTGCGGCCGTGATTTTCGGGCGCTGGGATCCAATCAAAGCAACCCTTGCCGCGCTGTTGTTCGGGTTCGCCAGCAACCTGCAAAACGCTTTGAGCGTTGTGGGTTCGCCGGTGCCAAGCGAGTTCATGCTTATGCTGCCCTACGTGGTGACGATCATTGCTGTCGCCGGACTGGTCGGAAAATCCAGGCCGCCAGCAGCATCCGGAACACCATATATAAAGGGGTAACGCTATGACGATCGAGCCGCAATCAATTGACTGGGATGCGCTGAGGGTCGTCGCCACTGATGCCCTCAGTCACGCCTACGTTCCCTATTCGAAGTTTCCGGTTGGGGTCGCGGCAATTGTCGACGACGGCCGAGTAATTTCGGGGGCTAATGTTGAGAATGCCTCCTACGGGCTGACACTGTGCGCCGAATGTGCGCTCGTGTCATCGCTGCACATGACCGGTGGCGGCAAGCTGGTCGCCTTCACCTGTATCGACGGTAAAGGCAACGCCCTGATGCCGTGTGGGCGCTGCCGCCAGCTGCTCTTTGAACACTCGGCCGAAGGCATGCTGCTCGAAACAGTTTCTGGCATCAAAACGATTGACGAAGTGATTCCCGACGCATTCGGGCCACGAACGCTTGAGGAGTACCACGGTGAATAACAGCGCAGAAGCGAAGCTGGTCGAACGATTCGACGTTGTCGACCTCATCCACACGAAGCGAGACAAAGGAACACTCACGGCAGACCAGATCAACTGGTTAGTGGATGCCTACACTCGCGGTTATGTTGGTGACGAGCAGATGGCTGCCATGACGATGGCAATCTTCATCAACGGTATGGAGCGCGAAGAGATTCGTGACCTGACGCTGGCGATGATCGCCAGCGGCGAGACTCTCAGCTTTGAGGGACTCGGCAAAGAAACAACCGATAAGCACTCGACCGGTGGCGTCGGTGACAAGATCACCCTCCCGCTTGCGCCATTGGTTGCGTCGTTTGGTGTTGCAGTGCCGCAGCTTTCCGGCCGCGGTCTGGGCCACACGGGAGGCACACTCGACAAGCTGGAGAGTATTCCCGGTTGGCGCGCAGACCTCACCAATGAGGAGTTCTACGCGCAGCTGCGAGGAGTCGGTGGAGTCATCTGTGCCGCCGGATCTGGACTCGCCCCGGCAGACAAAAAACTGTACGCCCTGCGCGACATCACCGGCACGGTGGAGGCCATCCCGCTGATCGCCTCGTCGATCATGAGCAAGAAGATCGCAGAAGGCACCTCTGCTCTGGTTCTCGATGTGAAGTTCGGGTCTGGCGCCTTCATGAAGAACCCGGAGCGCAGTCGTGAGCTTGCTGAGACCATGGTTCGCCTCGGCAAAGATGCGGGCGTCAATACTGTTGCGCTGCTGACAAACATGAACGTTCCGCTGGGTCTCACTATCGGAAACGCCAATGAGGTGCGCGAATCAGTTGAGATTCTTGCCGGTGGTGGACCTGCCGATGTGCGGGAACTCACGATCGCTCTTGCGCGGGAAATGCTTGCCCTTGTCGGCCATCCAGACGCCGATGTTGAGGCCGCTCTCGACAACGGTCAGGCGATGGATGCCTGGCGCGGCATGATTCAAGCTCAGGGTGGCGACCCGGATGCCGCGCTGCCGCAGCCCAAAGAAAGCCACGTGGTTACTGCTGACCGCGATGGTGTTCTCGTTGATCAAGATGCTCTACCGTTTGGCGTCGCGGCGTGGCGTCTTGGTGCCGGTCGTGCCCGCAAGCAGGATCCCGTTCAGCACGCTGCCGGAATCGACTTGCACGCGAAGCCGGGGGACACCGTGCGCAAGGGCGAACCGCTGTTCACGATGCACGCGGATGAGCCCGCACGGTTTGAGCGTGCCCTTGAGTCGCTTGAGGGCGCGTACCGCATCGGCGACGCGGGCGAGGCGGTCAACGATGGTGGACCCCTGATCGCGGGGCGCATCGATTAGGGCTGCGGGGCAAAGACTGAACCGAGGGCGTCATCGGCTGACGTAAAGTTGGACAAATGACGAAAGCGGATGAGACCGCGGCGGGCACCTCCCCATCGCAGAGCGGTACCGAGGCCCGAAGCGAAAAAGACAAGTGGCGTGCCTTCTGGGTGTGTGTTGTGGTCGCAGCGATCACCATTCTTGATCTCTCAAAGATTAACGTTGCTCTTCCCTCGATCGAAGACGCGCTCGGAGCGAGCTCGACCCAACTCCAACTCATTGTTTCTGGCTACGTGCTGACGTTTGGGCTCATCCTCGTGCCCGCGGGGCGCCTCGGTGATCAGCGTTCACGCAAGGCGCTGTTTTTGACGGGGCTGACGGTCTTCACCCTCGCGAGCATTGCGTGTGCCCTTGCGCCGACCGCCGAATTGTTGCTGGTTTCGCGACTGCTGCAGGGTGTTGCAGCGGGCATCCAGATGCCTCAGGTTCTTGGGCTTATTCAGCAGTTGTTCCGCGGACCAGAACGAGGTCGCGCCTTCGGTCTGTTTGGTGCGATGATCGGTGTCGCAACCGCCTTGGGCCCCACTCTGGGCGGTCTGATGATTGCCGTCGGCGGTGCCGAAGACGGCTGGCGTTACATCTTCTGGATGAACGTTCCCCTCGGTATCGTCGCCCTCATTTTGGCGTGGCGGATCTTGCCGGCCACCTCCAAGTCGAGCTTTGCGCGCTTAGATCTCGATCCGATTGGTATCGCAATCTTCGGTGTTACCGTGTTGGCGCTCCTGTGGCCGTTCCTCTTTACGACCGGTGCACCAACGGATGACCCCAATCGCTGGTGGCTGCTCGTGCTGTTCGTGTTGGCTGCCGCCGCATTCGTAGGCTGGGAGCGTCGCTACGCTGCCGGAGGTCGGGCGCCTCTGGTGTCGCTGAGGCTTTTTCGCATCAGCTCGTACCGCAATGGGACCTTGCTCGCCACCGCCTACTTCGCGGCAATGCCAGCCATGTTCTTGATCACCACGCTTTACCTTCAACTCGGTTTGGGGCTCGAACCCGTCTTCGCTGGAATGGTGACCATCGGATTCGCACTAACGAGCGCCCTCGCATCGTGGCGCGGTGGAATCTTGGTAGAACGCTATGGCCGCTCACTCGTTGTCGTCGGACTCGCCATTCTTCTGGTCGGTCTCGGACTTCTCATGGCAGCAGCGATTCTCACCCCGCCCGCACTCACGCCCTACGCTATGGCGGCCGCGCTGTTCATCGGCGGCACCGGCGGCGGACTCGTCATTTCGCCCAACCAGACGCTCACGCTTCATGACATTGCACCGCACGAGGGTGGGCTTGCCGGTTCCGTTGGTCAACTGGGGCAGCGAATCGGCACCGCGATCGGCACCGCCGTCGCACTCTCGCTGTTCTACTCAACTCTCTACAACGAGCGCAACAGCGGCGAAAGCAACCTTGACCTGTACCATCAGGCGTACGGTGTAGGGATGCTCGCGACAACACTGTTCTTTTCGATCGCCATGCTGATCGGCGTCGTAGACCTAGGCGCCCGCAAGCGTCGCGCACGGCAGGTCACCGTGGACTCACGGCGGGCGACCTAGACCCCGCAGCTGGCGATGCGGTGATGTTGGCGGTGCGGTGATGCGGCGGCGCGAGTGCGCCTCTAAAGCTGCGGATCTCCAATGTGCTCCAGCGCATCAACGACCATTCCCCAAAACTTGGGATGGTCAAGGTTGCGGGCAACCTGAGTTGTGCAGTCGACGGGAGCCGGGGCGCGAAAATCAGCCACCGTCATGCCGAGCGTGAGGGTTCCGGTGAGTTCGACATCCAGCGGCACCCGAATGACCTGCATGACGGTCGGATCGATGACGAAGGCGACGGCGCAGGGGTCGTGTACCGGCGGATGGTCGAAGCCCTGGGCATCACGGTAGGTCTCGCCAAAGAACTCGAGCAGTTCGCCGACAAAGCGGGCGGGGCCCGTGCCGACGGCGGCGATGGATGCCGCAACCTCGTCGGTCGCGAGAGCTTCATGGGTGAGGTCGAGGCCCACCATCGTGAGCGGCCAGCACTCGTTGAAGACAATGTGGGCGGCTTCGGGGTCGATCACAATATTGAACTCGCTGGTGGCGCTCCAGTTGCCGACGTTGACGCCGCCGCCCATGAGTACAACCTGCTTGACCCGTTCGGCGATGCGCGGTTCTTTGCGCACCGCGAGGGCGATGTTGGTGAGTGCGCCGGTGGGTACGAGGGTTATGGTGTGAGGCTCATGCGCCATGACGGTATCGATGATGAAATCGACGGCGTGCCGGGCATCCAACTCAATGGTCGGATCGGGCAGCACAGGGCCGTCGAGACCGGATTCGCCGTGGATAGAGGCGGCGACTTCAATTTGGCGTACGAGCGGGCGGTGGGCCCCGCGGGCGAAGGGAACATCGGTAATGCCAGCGACTTGAGCAATGGCGAGCGCGTTGCGGGTGACTTTCTCGATAGTTTGATTGCCCATCACGGTTGTCACCCCGAGCAGTTCGATCTCAGGGTTACCGTGGGCGAGAAGGAGCGCAATCGCATCGTCATGCCCGGGATCGCAGTCGAGGATAATTTTCTCAGCCATGATCAAAAGCATATATGAAAACTAAATTTATATGTGTAGGGTGACAGCATGACTACCGAACTCGTCGCACGTGCCGCCGCCCGCCTCACCTGGGTTCGATCTCGCATGACGCTGCTTGCTGATGTACGCGCGCACCTCACGACCACTCAACCTTTTGCTGGCCATCGGATCGGAATGTCGCTGCACTTGGAGCCCAAGACGGCGGTGCTGCTAGAGACGCTCGCCGCGGGCGGAGCAGAGATTGTGGCCACCGGAAATCACGGCTCAACCCAAGACGACGTCGTCGCGTTTTTGCGAGAGCAGGGCATGACCATCTTTGGCACCCGAGACGACACTCTTGAGCAGCATCACGCCAACGTCGCGGCAGTGGTCGCCGCCAAGCCCGACATCCTGCTCGACAACGGGGCAGATATTGTCGCCGGGATCATCGCTTCCGGGAAAGCGGGTCAGATCGTCGGCGGAACCGAAGAAACTACCTCCGGTGGTTACCGGTTGCGCGATGAAATGGCCGGTCAGGTGCCCTTCCCGGTGATCGTTATCAATGACAGCCCGCTGAAAGCGATCGGCGAAAACAAGCACGCTGTTGGACAGTCTGTGGTGGAAAGCTTCATGCGCATCACCAACCTCATGGTTCCCGGCCGTCGCTTCGTCGTGGCGGGCTACGGTTGGTGCGGTCGTGGTGTCGCCCACTACCTGCGTGCGCTCGGCGGCAAAGTCGCTGTCGTCGAAGTGGATGAACTCAAAGCCTTCGAAGCCGCGCTTGACGGCTACCGCGTGGCAAACATTCTCGACCTCGCCGGCTGGGGTGACGTCTTCATCACCGCGACCGGGCATCCACAAATCCTGGGCACTGAATTCTTCGAGATGGTCGCCGACAACGCCATCCTGATGAACTGCGGCCACTTCCCCTGGGAAATTGATGTGCCAGCACTGCGCTCATTCGCAACCTCCACAACAGAGATCGATATCGCGATCGAACGTTTCGATCTGCCGGGTAACCGCCAGGTGACCCTCATCGCTGAAGGGCGCATGATGAACCTTGCGGGGCGCGAACCACGCGGCAACTCCATCGAATCGATGGACCTCGGGTTTCTGTTGCAAGTACTCTCGCTTGAGCGGGTCGCGACCGCGGCAACAACCCTCGAACCCGGCGCACAGCCGGTCCCCGACACCATCAACCGCGACATTGCCCGACGGATGCTCGCCACAATGAAAGCCGACCTCTAGTGACCGCCGGCCCCGAATATGCAGCCCCCGCGCTCGACAAAGGGCTCGACATACTGGAACTGCTCGCCAGAACCTCTGGTGCTCTCAACCAGTCAGAAATAGCCGAAGCAACCGGGCGAAGCACCAACCAAATTTTTCGTGTGCTGTCGACACTGGAACGGCGTGGTTACGTGTTCCGCGACAAACAATCCGGGCTTTACTCGCTCGCCATGAAGCTCTTCGAACTCGCGCACCAGCATCCGCCGCTGCGCGGACTCGTCAGCGCCGCCCTGCCGATCATGCAAGAACTTGCCCAACAGGCACGCCAGTCCTGCAACCTAGCCGTGCTAGACGGCACCGAGGTGCGCGTAATCGCCCAGGTGGAATCACCCGCCGACTTCGGCTTTCGGGTGCGCGTGGGAGCAACGTTTGGTGTCGCCACCACAGCCACCGGCGCCGTGCTCTGCACTGATAGTGACGTACCACTGGTTCGAGCAGACACCCTGCAGCCGGGCATCACCGACGTGGTCGCTCCCGTACGAAATGCATCGGGCACGATCGCCGCACTCACCGTGCCCTACGTCGCAACCACCTTCAGCGAGGTGGATGCGGAACGAGTGCTTCACCTCGCGACTCGCGCCGCGATGAAAATTTCGCAGGTGCTCCGGTCGGAAGCATTAAGAGGAACTTAACGTCATCCAGCAAATCCTCGGGAGGCTTTCAGAGAAGGGCACGGTAGATTTGAGGGCATGAACGCCGCTGTTGAGAATTACCTGATGCCCGGAGGCAGCGCCAGCATCACCGCGCTCCCCAAAGTCTCCCTGCATGATCACCTCGATGGGGGATTACGGCCGCACACGATCGTTGAACTTGCCGGAGAGATTGGCTACGAACTTCCCGAAACCGACCCAGCAAAACTCACCACCTGGTTTGCCGAGCAAGCCGATTCCGGATCACTCGTGCACTACCTCAGAACCTTCGATGTCACCATCGCAGTGATGCAGACTGCAGACAACCTGCGCCGGGTTGCTCGCGAGTTTGTGCAAGACCTCGCCGATGACGGCGTGATCTACGGCGAAGTTCGCTGGGCGCCCGAACAGCACCTGCAGCAGGGCCTCGATCTCGACCAGGCTGTGAGCGCAGCACAGGGGGGCCTTGAAGAGGGTGTCGACTTAGTGCGCGCCAGTGGGCGCAGCATCCGCGTCGGCCAGTTGATAACGTCGATGCGGCAAACCGACCGCAGCCGAGAAATTGCTGAGCTGGCGATCCGCCACCGTGATCTCGGCGTGGTCGGGTTCGACAGTGCGGGGCCCGAAGCAGGTTTTCCCTCCAGCCTCGCCCGTGATGCCTACGACCTTCTGGCCCACAACTTCCTTCCCACCACGGTGCACGCCGGTGAGGCCGCGGGACTGGATAGCATTCGCAGCGCGCTCTTTGATGGCCGTGCGCTTCGTCTGGGGCATGGCGTGCGCCTTGCCGAAGACATCACCACCGCACGCGAAGATGACGAAAATACCTACGTCTCTCTGGGAGATCTTGCCCAGTGGGTCAAAGATCGTGAGATCGCGCTCGAACTGAGCCCGTCATCCAATCTGCAAACAGGAGCCATCGAACAGTGGGGTGACGTAATGATCGATCACCCCTTCGACCTGCTCTACCAGCTCGGATTTCGGGTCACCGTCAACACCGACAACAGGCTCATGAGCGCAACCAGTCTCAGTCGTGAACTTTTCTTGCTCTCAGAAGCGTTTGGCTACGACCTCACCGACCTCGAAATTTTTCAGATCAACGCTGCTGCAGCAGCATTCTTGCCGATCGAGGAGCGCGAAGCACTCTCCGAAGCGATTAGCGTCGGATTCGAGCGAGCGTAACGATGCCACTTCCTCCCCTTCCCCAATCTGCGATCGATATTGGCGCGTCAGCCGCCGATTGGCGTGCGGCGGTCGCACTGTCTGGTGCGGCTCTTGCGCGCTCTGGTGCCGCAAAGCCCGGCTACGCCGGTGAAATGATTCGGATGATCGAAGACCACGGGCCATACGTAGTGATCGCTCCGGGGCTCGCGTTGGCACATGCCCGCCCGGGGCCGCAGGTGATCACCAATGGGCTCTCAATCGTGACGCTCACTGAACCCGTGAGCTTCGGCCACGCCCACAACGATCCCGTTCGGGTCGTGCTGGGACTCGCCATCGCCGAAGGGGGTGCACACCTCGCTGCCGTCGCTGCCGTGGCCAATATCTTCAACGACTCCTCGGCGATCGACCGCCTCGCCAGTGCGACCTCTGCCGAAGAAGTACAACAGATTATGGGGGTCAGCTCGTCATGAAAATTGTGACCATTTGCGGGGCGGGAATCGGCAGCTCCGGTGTGCTCAAAGTTAATGCAGAACGAGCCCTTCGGTCACTGGGATTCGACGCCTCAATAGTGGCCGCCGATATCAGCACGGTTCGCACGGTAGCGGCCGACGCCCAAATCATCTTGACGAGCGCAGAATTTGTTGAAGCGATCGGAAAGACCAATGCTGACGTCATCGTGGTCGTCAATCTTTTCGACACCTCAGAGCTTAAACAAAAACTCAACGACGCCCTCGGCTAGGTTAAGAGCTGCCGCATCCCCGTCTCAAGTTGGGTAGCGACAGCCTCTGCGGCCGCATGCCGGTCGGCAACGCCTCCCGCCGTGCTCGATGCATCCACATAGAACTTGAGTTTAGGTTCGGTTCCACTGGGGCGAACGATCACGCGGGCACCACCCTCGAACTCCATTCGTAGAATGTCACTCGGGGCAAAGCCGTCGACCCCATTCTGGAAGTCATCGAACGAGGTAACGGACAGCCCTCCGACCGCGGTGGGGGCATGGGTGCGTACGTGCATCATCATGTCGCTGATCTGCGAAACCTTGTCAAAACGCATCGAAACCTGACGTGAGGCAAAAGCGCCGAATCGTGCAGTGAACTCGTCTAGCCGATCGAGAACGTTTTTTCCCTGAGCCTTGAGCTCGGCGGCCAGCGATAAGAAATCTACCGAAGCAGAAATGCCATCTTTGTCGCGAACCTTGTCAGGGTCAACGAGATAACCGAGTGCCTCTTCGTACCCAAACGCGAGCCCATCGATCCGCGAGATCCACTTAAATCCGGTAAGTGTGTCCTGATAGGCCATTCCATATTCGGCAGCAATTGTGCGAAGTGCCGGTGACGAGACGATGGATGCCGCGAGCACCCCCTCCCCGTGCGAGCGTTCGGCGGCACGCCAGCCGAGCAGAATTCCCACTTCGTTTCCGCTGAGGCGACGCCATTGACCATCGCGGCCGGCAACAGCGACCGCGAGGCGATCGGCGTCCGGATCATGCGCGATTGCCAGATCGGCTCCGACCTCTCGTGCTTTCGCATAGCTGAGGTCCATCGCTCCGGGCTCTTCAGGGTTCGGGAACGCAACGGTGGGGAAAGCGGCGTCAGGGTGCGCCTGTTCTTCGATAAGAACGGGAGTGCTGAATCCGGCCTCGGCGAATACGGCCTTGCTGGTGTCCCAACCGACACCGTGCATCGCGGTATAGGTGTAAACGATCTCTTTGGCTGACCCGGCAACGGCGGCGGTGCGCGCAATATACTCATCAACCACCCCATCGTCGGTGGTGACGAAGTCGGTGGACCGCGGAAGCTCGGTGATCGACCCCTTCGCGACCACATCGATGGCGTGCGCGATGTCGGTGTCTGCCGGTGCCACAATCTGCGAACCGTGGTTGTCGCCACCGAGGTACACCTTGTAGCCATTGTCTTTGGCGGGGTTATGACTCGCCGTCACCATCACACCGGCGCTGACATCGAGGTGGCGCACCGCAAATGCGAGCACGGGGGTGGGCAGCAGTCGCGGCAGCAGTGTTGCACGCACCCCCGCGCCGGCCATGATCATTGCGGTGTCGCGAGCAAAAACCTCTGAGTTTGTGCGGCCGTCATACCCGATCACGATGCTCGGACTGGGCTCATGCGTCAACAGGTAGGCGGCAAGTCCAGCAGCGGCTTGCGTGACCAAAACCCGATTCATGCGATTGGGGCCAGCACCCAACTCGCCCCGCAACCCCGCGGTACCAAAGGCGAGCCGCGAGTCAAAGCGGTGATGCAGACCAGCGATTGCCCTGACGTCGCCGTTATTTGCATCCGCAATCAGAGCTTCAAGCTCGGTATGGGTGACGGCGTCAGGGTCTTGTTCGAGCCATGCATTGGCGGCGTCGATCAGTTGGGCGGTGCTCAGAGTTTCGGCGCTCATAGCGCGATCACAATCTGTGCGAGCAGGGCACTGATCTGTTCTTCAGCGTCTTTACCTGCCTGAAGGACTTCTTCGTGGCTGAGGGGCGTGGTCTGGATGCCGGCCGCCAGATTGGTGATGAGCGACATTCCTAAGATTTCCATACCCGCCTGGCGTGCGGCGATGGCCTCAAGTGCGGTGGACATTCCCACAATGTGGCCACCCATGATTTTCGCCATCTGCACTTCGGCGGGGGTCTCGTAGTGTGGGCCGCGGAACTGGGTGTAGACACCCTCATCGAGACTGGGGTCGATCGACTGAGCGATCGCGCGCAGGCGCTTGCTGTAAAGATCGGTGAGGTCGATGAAAGTCGCGCCTTCCAGTGGCGAGTCGGCGGTGAGGTTGAGGTGGTCACTGATCAGCACGGGGGTTCCCGGTGTCCAGGTGTCTTTGATGCCTCCGGCCCCGTTGGTGAGAATCATCGTCTTGGCGCCGGTTGCAGCGGCGGTGCGCACCGAGTGAACCACGCGACGAACGCCGTGGTTCTCGTAGTAATGCGTGCGGGCACCGATGACGAGCGCACGCTTGTTGTTCGGCAGTAGTACGGATCGGATAGTGCCAACGTGGCCTTCAAGCGCAGGCTTGGAGAACCCGGGGACGTCAGCGGCAGCAAGGGTCGCCGTGGTTTCTCCGATGATATCGGCGGCCTTGCCCCAGCCGCTGCCCAGAGTGAGAGCGATGTCGTGCTTCTCAACTCCCGTGAGGTCTGTGATCGTTGCAGCGGCTAATTGCGCAATCGCGAATGGGTCTGCGGTGGGGTCGTCGAGAGGATTTGTGGTGGGCAACTGTGACATGGCATCCACTCTAAACGGTGGGGAGTGCGACACGCCTCTGTGTTCGACGCGAATCTGAGCGGTGCACAATTTTTCGCGCGCGGTTTGTCGCTGGGGCAGAAGCGCGAGAGAATTGACCTATGGCCTATGAGTTCGAGCGCACGCAACGTATCGCAATACTCGGCGGTGGCCCCGGCGGCTACGAAGCAGCCCTTGCGGGAGCGCAATTGGGGGCCGAGGTGACGTTGGTCGAACGTGCCGGTGTCGGTGGGGCCGCGGTACTCACGGATGTCGTTCCGTCAAAGACTCTGATCGCGACCGCTGAGGCGACGAATGCTATTCGAGGTGCCGCCGATTTGGGCGTGCAGTTTTATTCTCGTGGCGACTCTGGCCGCATCGTTCGGCCCGAAATCACGGTCAACTTGGCTGCCGTCAACGCGCGGCTCATGCGGTTGGCTCAGCAGCAGTCCGACGATATGAAGTCTCAACTCATCAAAGCTGGCGTGCGCGTGATCGAAGGCGAGGGCCGTCTTGATGGCCCCCAGCGACTGGTCGTTTCTACGGGTAAGGGCGTTGCCGGTACTGATTTCGACGAGATCGACGCCGATACGGTGATTGTTTCGGTCGGCGCGCGCCCGCGGTTGCTTGACTCCGCGATGCCTGACGGCAAGCGCATCCTCACCTGGACTCAGCTCTACACACTCGACCAAACTCCGGAGCACCTCATCGTGGTTGGTTCGGGCGTCACCGGCGCCGAATTTGCCTCCGCGTATACGGCTCTTGGCGCCAAAGTCACCCTGATCTCGTCGCGCGACCGAGTGCTGCCGGGAGAAGATGAAGACGCCGCTCGCGTTATTGAAGATGTCTTCAAGCGCAACGGTATGACGGTGCTCTCCAAGTCGCGCGCTCAATCAGTGAAGACCACAAAAGACGGAGTCGTCGCTACCCTGCAAGACGGAACCACAGTTGACGGCAGCCACTGCCTGATGGCGGTTGGTTCACTGCCGAACACCGAAAATCTGGGGCTCGAAGAAGCGGGTGTGCAGCTGACGGAGTCTGGCCACATCCGTGTCAATCGGGTTGCTCGCACCTCAATGCCGTCAATTTACGCGGCCGGTGACTGTTCCGACTTTTTCCCACTGGCGTCGGTGGCATCGATGCAGGGCCGCACCGCGGTCTTCCATGCCATGGGTGATGGTGTCACGCCGATTGAATTGCGCAACGTAGCCTCCAATATTTTCACCCAGCCAGAGATTGCCACCGTGGGGTGGACGCAAAAGCAGATCGAAGATGGGCTGGTCCAGGGAACGATCTATAAGCTGCCGCTGGCGTCAAACCCACGCGCCAAGATGATGGGCATCAAAGACGGCTTCGTGAAGCTTTTTGCCCGCACCGGCTCGGGCACTGTCATCGGCGGTGTTATCGTGGCGCCCAATGCCTCCGAGCTGATTATTTCGGTCGCGCTCGCGGTGGAGCACCGCCTAACAGTCGACCAGATTGCTCGCGCATTCTCCGTCTACCCGTCACTGACGGGCAGCATTACGGATGCGGCGCGCGCCATGCACATCGTTCACTAATTGGCTACTTGCAAGGCACTTTCCGCCTCAGGAACAGGGTCATCTTTCAGTGCCAGCACATATTCGATCAGCTTTGTGGCGGTCTGTTCATCAACTACCAAGTCAGTGATGACCCCGGCGCGCAGTGCCGCCAGCAGGGGTACAACCTTGTTATCGCCGGCGACCCCGCAAATGCGGCGGGGGATCGAGCGCAGTTCAGCCGGTGTTGGTCCCGTTGCACGTGCGTTCATCGAGAGGTCTTCGTAGGTGCCATCTTTGCGCAAGAAGATGGTGCACACGTCACCGACAATCCCTTCGCTATCGAGCGTCTGGATGTCGGCGGCTTCGAGGTAACCAGCCGAGTAAACGTGGCTGGGAACTTCACCCGCGATAGCGCCGATTGAGAACAGGGCGATGTCAGCTCGACGCTGATATTCGAGCACTCGCACAATCGACCGTTCTGACCACATCGCGTTGCGAGTTTCGGCGTAATCGAAGAATGCCGGAACGGGGAATAGGTGCACCTGAGCGTCGAACGCTTCGCCGAATCCGGCGATCAGACTGCCCGCGTATTCGACTCCTGAGGTGCGCACATTGGCCGCCCCGTTGAGCTGCACTATGGCACTTCCTCGTGTCGGTTTCTTACCCAGATGCCGCGCAATTGCCGCCAGGGTGGTTCCCCAGGCGACGCCCATAATCATGTCGGAATCGAACCACCCGGTCACGATTCGAGCGGTGGTTCTGGCGACCTGATCGAGGCGTTCGGGCTCATCAGCAAGATCGGCAACCGGCACAACGTGGGCCTCAACCCCAAAACATGTCGCGATCTTTTTGGCGAGCCCAGGTCCGCGCGTGGGGGTCGGCCGGAGCGAAATCTCTACCAGTCCACTCTCGCGTGCGTCACGGAGCAAACGAGACACACTCGAGCGGGACATGTGCAGGCGACTCGCGATGGTCTCCATCTTGATGTCCTGAAGGTAGTACATCGATGATGCGGCCAGCATTGCCTCTTCACGTTCCATAGGTTCCATCCTTGCACGTTCGTGCAGATGTGCTGCCTGGTTTGCCATTTGGCCCTCACGACGTAATACGCTGCTCTTCAGTGGGTTATCTCAGAAAATTCGCAGGCTCGCCGTCGACAACCGCCACCAGAAAGAAACCTAGCTTTCATGAATGATCAGTCCCTCACACGAGAAACCCGTGACAGCGCCATCCAGCGCCTCGTCGACAGCACGCAGCCGGGTCGTGAGCTTGACGTATTGGTCATTGGAGGCGGAATCACCGGTGCTGGCATTGCTTTGGATGCCGCGGCGCGTGGCCTAGAAACCGCCGTTGTTGAGGCGCAGGACTGGGCGGCGGGCTCATCCAGCCGGGCAAGCAAACTGATCCACGGCGGACTGCGCTACCTGCAGATGTTGGACTTCAAGCTCGTTCACGAGGCACTCACCGAGCGGGACCTTCTGCTGAACAATGTGGCCCCGCACCTCGTTCGCCCGCTTCCGTTTCTTTACCCGCTGCGTCACCGGGTGTGGGAGCGTGCCTTCGTTGGCGCAGGAATTGCGCTCTACGACTTTCTTGCCACCGTCAGCACGGGCAAAGCGAAGGGCAAGCGCAGCGTGCCCTGGCACCGCCACCTTTCGCGAAAGCAGCTCGCGGCTCGCTTTCCGGGGCTGGCCCATGATGCGGCCGTCGGTGCGATCGAGTATTGGGACGCCAACGTCGACGACGCCCGGTATGTCGTTAATGTGATTCGTACCGCGCACACTCACGGCGCGTATGCCGCTAGCCGCACACAGGTAGTCGAGATCACCAAGAACGGCGATGGCGTCGTCAATGGCGCGGTACTCGTCGATCTTGAGACCGGAACCACGTTCCCCGTGCGGGCCACCGCAGTGATCAACTCCACCGGTGTGTGGACGGGCGAAACTCAGGCGCTGGCACACCAGAGTGGTGGACTGAAAGTGCTAGCGTCCAAGGGCATCCACATTGTTGTTCCTCGCGAACGCATCTCGGGTGAAGCTGGCCTGATTCTGCAAACCTCCACGAGCGTCCTGTTCGTGATTCCGTGGTCGCGGTACTGGGTTATTGGCACCACCGACACCCCGTGGAAAGAGAATCTACTCAACCCCGCCGCCACCGCGGATGACATTGACTACGTCATTGCCGAAGCGAACGCCGTGCTTGCCGACCCCATCGATCGCTCCGACGTGATCGGCACCTGGGCTGGACTTCGCCCGCTGCTGCAGCCCGGCACGATGGAGGGCACCAACTCTGCGAAGGTTTCGCGAGAGCACACCGTTGCCTCGCCCATTCCAGGCCTCACGGTGATCGCTGGCGGAAAGTTCACCACCTATCGCGTGATGGCGAAAGACGCGGTCGACTTTGCGCTCGGAAAAGTCGCCGCGAAAGCGAACCCGTCGACCACCGCATCCATCGCCCTGCTGGGTGCTGAAGGCCTCGACGACGCACGCGACAACACGCGAGAATTGAGTGAGCGCTTCGGGTGGAACGACCAGATGATCGACCACCTGCTGCACCGCTACGGTGCCAATATCGCTGAGATCGCCGCTATCGCTGATGCCGAACCGACCATGTCACAACCCCTTGCCCACGCATCCGCATACCTCCGCGTCGAGATTGTCTATGCGATCACCCACGAGGGCGCACTCCACCTCGAAGACCTCATGGTTCGCCGCACGCGGATGAACTACGAATACCTCAACGAAGGGATCGCGGCAGTGCCCGAGGTCGCCGAGATCGCCGCCCCCCTCCTCGGCTGGAGTGAGCAGACCACCGCGCACGAGGTCGCCGTCTACCACCAGATGGTGGATGCTGTAGCAGCCGCATCGCTGAAGCGCGACGACGAGAGCGCGTCTGAAGTTCGCGAGGCCGCGCCGCAGATTGTGCCACTTGCCACACCAACCGAAGACGCAACTGAAGCTGAAGCCGAACAGTCGTAACACTCGCACTCCGAGCACCACAACGCACCCAGACGATCAATGGAGACATGCCGAAAAAGACCCAGTACATTTTGTGAATTGACCAAGGAACGACGAGTTCGCGCTCGATCATCTTTGATCATGAGGCGCGTATTGTCTCGAGCGGTCAGCTCGAACATGAGGAGATTTTCCCGCGAGCCGGATGGGTTGAACATGACCCGATCGAAATTTGGTACAACGTCCGTGAAACGGTGAGCCTTTCCCTGGCTCGCACCAACCTGACCTATCAAGACATCGCCGCAGTAGACATCGCGAACCAGCGCGAAACCACGGTCGTCCGGAACAAACTCACCGCCACACCCGTGACCAACGCAATTGTGTGGCAAGACACCAGCACCCAGCACATCGTGAACGAACTGGCCGGCGTGGAGGGTCTTGAGAAATACAAGGCCATCACAGGGCTGCCGTTGGACCCCTACTTTGCCTGCCCCAAGGTCACCTGGATTCTCCGGTACATCGATGGCGCTCAAGAGGCAGCCGACCGCGGCGACCTGCTGTTCGGAACCATCGACACCTGGCTGCTCTGGAACCTCACCGGCGGTATCGACGGAGGAGTGCGCGCGACCGATGTCACCAACGCTTCCCGCACCATGCTGATGGATCTCGACACCCTGCAGTGGCGCGATGATATCGCCGCAGACATGGGCATCCCGATGTCGATGCTGCCCGAGATTCGTTCCTCAAGCGAATTGTTCGGCCACTGCCGTGACCACGGTTCGCTGCGCGGGGTTCCCATTGCGGGCATCCTTGGCGACCAGCAGGCTGCCACGTTTGGGCAAGTCTGTTTCAGCGAGGGCATGGCCAAGAACACCTACGGCACCGGCAACTTCTTGCTGCTGAACACGGGAACCAAGCGCGTGCACAGCAATAACGGGCTCATCACCACCGTCTGCTACAAAATCGGTGATGCCGCTCCGGTGTATGCGCTCGAAGGTTCCATCGCTGTTACCGGATCGCTCATCCAGTGGCTTCGCGACAACCTGGGCATGTTCTCTGACGCCCCCGATGTTGAGCGCCTCGCCCTCGAAGTCGAAGACAATGGCGGCGATCATCATCATGACGATCTCTTACCTGATCTTTGGCCGCAAGAATGGCCTCAACCTTCGTGCATCCGGAGTATTGCCGGGGTGGAGGAAGTTCTTCCACGGCATCGGGCTCGGTGTTGTCGTGGTCATTTCGGCGTACGGGCTCGTATTCGTTCTCGACTACTTCTTCAAGACCGACTTCCGCTGGTGGGTTATCGCGGTCAAGGCGTTCACGCCTGACAAGATCGGAATCGCGCTGATGCTCCGGCCGCTGTTTGGTATCTACTTCCTCGCGAACTCCGTGGCTATCAACGCGTTCAACCGTTTCTCCATTCGCGGCAAGGAGTGGATCAACACGGCACTGCTCGCGTTCTTCAATGCCCTGGGTCCGCTTGTGCTCGTGGTTGCTCAGTACACGACGTTCTTCGTCACGGGCGACACAATCGATGGCGTCCCCGGCATCTTCAGCATCTGGCTGTTCCCCGTGGTCGTCATCCTGGCGGCGACGGCAGTTCTCACACGCAAGATTTACCGTGAGACGAACAACCCTTATATTGCTGGCTTCATCAACGCAGCCATCGTTACCCTCATCGCGGCGACGAACACGCTCACCGCAGCGTAAGAACAGGAAACCGATCACGTAGAAGCAGCCACAGAAGTGCCCCGGTCACCACGACCGGGGCACTGCTGCATGCGGCGTATCTCCGCCAGAGGGCCTTTCCGCCGTGTGATGGTATTAGTGTCGCCATCGTGGAATAACGGATGCGCGACTTCGGTTTTGGCTAACGACGCGTACTGCGTCACAGCGAAAGGAAGCTCGTGAATCAGCAGGTTCAGTTTGGCCTCGGCACATTTGGCGACGTTACGGTAGGCGAAAGTGGCACGCTGTTGAGTCAAGCCCAGGTCATCCGCAATGTTGTTGCTGAGGGTGTCTTGGCCGACAAGCTCGGCATCGACTACTTCGGGGTGGGAGAGCACCATCGCGATGATTTCGCAATCTCCGCTCCGGAAACGGTGCTGGCAGCTCTCGCGATGGCGACCACCAAGATCCAGCTGGGTTCGGCCGTGACGGTACTCAGCTCAGACGATCCGGTGCGGGTTTACGAACGATTTGCCACTGTTGATGCACTCTCGAACGGCCGTGCAGAGATCATCCTCGGCCGTGGGTCGTTCACCGAATCGTTCCCACTCTTCGGCTACAACCTGGGTGATTACGAGACGCTGTTTTCAGAGAAGCTTGACCTGTTCTCTGAGCTCATCAAGGAAGAGCCGGTGACATGGAAGGGAACGCTGCGGGCGGACCTCAACAATCAGGAAGTCTTTCCGCGCACCGAGTCGGGCAAGCTCAACACCTGGATTGGTGTGGGCGGAAGCCCCGAATCTGTGGTGCGCGCCGCCCGCTATGGGATGCCACTGGTGCTTGCCATTATCGGTGGCCAACCCGAACGTTTCGCGCCCTACACCGAACTCTTCCACCGCGCACTTGCCGAGCTTGGCAAGCCCGACCTGCCGATCGCGGTGCACTCGCCCGGCTACATCACCGAGTCAGATGACGATGTTGTCGAAGAACTGTGGCCGCACTACCGGGTGATGCGTGACCGCATCGGCCGCGAGCGGGGGTGGCCGGCATCCACTGAAGAAGAATTCATCGGTGAAGTGCAGCACGGTTCGATGTACGCCGGATCGCCGGAAACCGTAGCCCAGAAGATGGCCAAGACTTTCTTGGCTCTCGGCATCCAACGATTCGACATGAAGTACAGTGCGGGCACCCTGCCTCACGAAAAGATGATGCGCAGCATTGAGTTGTACGGCACCCAAGTGATTCCGCGCGTGCGCGAACTCCTAGCAGACGCCTCCTAGTCGGCAGCTGGAGCTTGTGATGGCTCCGGGATTTCAGCGGGGGTGAGGGGTGTCGCTGCGGCGCTGCGCCGGGCTCTGCGCTTTGATCGCACAATGAGCACAACGATCCCGGCGATGATTGCGGCGAGGATCAGCCACGGCACAAGCACCCCGAGGGTGATGAGCAGACCGGCGAAGAAGGCGATAAAGCTGTTCCACCCGGCGATCAAGCCTGCGAAGAAATTGTCAGGCTCGACGGTGGGCGCGTCAGCGACGGAGACGAGGCTCAGCGTGAGGGTCGACATGGCGACCTGATCGTCAAAATAACGCTTCTGCGACTTGAGACTTTCGAGTTCACCCTGACGGTCGGAGATTGCGGTCTCCAACTTTATGAGCGTGTCGGTATCTTCGGCTGTGCTGAGCAGAGCAAGCAAGCGTTCGACGGAGGCGTCGAGAGCTGTAATGCGGGCCTCAAGGTCGCGAGATTCCATCGTGACGTCGACGGAGTTGATCGAGACTTCTTGCAGCGTTCCCAGTTCTTTAAACTTGTCTAGAGTGGCGGTGAGCTCGGAGGAGGGGATCCTCAATGTCAGCGTTGCGCTCCCGCGATCGCCCTCATTTGGTGCATATTCGCTGCGTCCGTCTACGCGGCCACCCACCGACTCAGTGATGCGAATCGCGTCGCTGCTCGCCTCATCCGGACTCGTCACTGTCACCGACATGTAGCCGGTGGTGATGACCTCCCGAGCGGTGTCGGCTAGAGCATCGTTTAACGCGATTCCGCCCTCGGCCAGGCTCTCCGCCGAACCAGAATCCCCGTCCGCTGACTCTTGGACAAGGTACTCTTGCGACTCGGCCGGGGCCAGATCGCTGCTTGCTGCCGAGCACCCGGAAAGTGTGAATGCTGACACGGCAAGTGCGGTTGTGATTAGTAGTGTGCGCCTCATGCTCTCACCGTAGGACCGCGAGACCAGTAAAAACTACCCAACGTTTCGCACCATTCGTGCGTCACCCCCACAGCGGTACCGTTCAGGTGTGCCTACCATTGGGCACCGCACGACGCGGATAACCAACTATTAGGAGGAATCATGGGTCTCATCGATAACGCAAAAGATGCCGGCGAAGCAACCGCCAAGAAGGTTGGTGAGTTCGTTGATGACACGAAAGAACGCGTAAGCGACGCCGCGGACCAGGCCGAGGCCGACGGTGAAGTATCGAAGGCTCAGGCCGATCTTGAGCGCGCGGAAGCTGAGCGCGAAGCCACGAAGGCGAAGAATGAATATAAGGAAGACTTGCGCTAATTAGTCTTCCACGACCGGTGTCTTGGCCGCTGTGGCTGGGATACTAGGCGCATGGGCATCTGGCGCAGCATTCGACGGAGAGTGTTTCCGTTGTTGTCGCCGAAGCTCAATATCGCGGCCGACGAAGGCGAAGGGCCAGTAATCATTTTCCTTCATGGCATCGCCTCCTCCGCGGCAACCTTTGCGGGAGTCATTCCGCAACTGACGGATCGATACCGCTGCATTTCTCTTGATCTTCTTGGGTTTGGCGGCTCCCCGAGCCCCCCAGAATCAAACTTCACCATCGAAGACCACGTCGCGGCAATCAATTCGACCATTCATTCGTTGAAGCTGGATGCTCCGTTCATTCTCGTAGGCCATTCCCTAGGCAGCCTGCTTGCGGCGCGATTTGCGGCAATGTACCCGAGCAGAGTGAGCCGACTCGTTATGGTGAGCCCACCGATCTATGTTCCCCCTGAGCAGATCGGTGACCCCCTCGTCCGGGCGCGCGTGGGCGCTTACCTGCGTGCCTACGAGTTTTTGCGCACCAACAAAGAGTTCACGATGGCGACCGTGGATAGGCTGCGGCGACTCTTTCAGCTCGACGACATCCTTGATGTTTCAGAGGGCAACTGGCGTGCATTCGTTTTGAGTCTGCAGAATTGCATCGAATCTCAGACGACGGTGAGCGATATTGCTTCGGTCAGGGTTCCCATCGATGTCGTTTATGGTTCACTCGATCAGTTCATTGCCCCCGGTACGATGCGCATCATCGAACAAATGCGTCACGTAACAATGCACCGGGTTGAGGCGAACGATCATCTTGTTCGCCGACGATTGGCGAAGCGGTTAGTCGAGGTTGTTGCCACGGGCCGAAAAGGCGTTGAGAAAGAAGCCTGAGTCGGAATAACCCGCTCGCCGCGCGCCACCCCATTGTTGTCGCCGTTCCGCGTTCCCGTTCCGTGCTTCCGCCTCGCAAAGCAGGGGCTTGCTCATTCGGAAATTCAGGAAAATGATCGAGGAGGCGGTGTGCTGCGCTGTGGTTCGGGGTGCTGCGACTGACAAAGCGGATGTCTGACGTCGAGCGGATATTAGGGGCAGTTCTCCGCTTGCGGCTGCCCCCAGCCCTGGTTGTTTCGAGCGGGGGCTTCCTGTCGGGAAGGGCACTTTTCCTGAGTTTCCGAAAGGCGGCATCGAAGTGCATCATCGGTTTGGTGTTTCGAGCACCGTGGTAACCGCCCACACCACGCTCGCGCCGATGAGGGCAGCGAAGAGCAGTAACCAGACAACCGAGGGGACGCCGGTGCGCTTAAAAAGTAGGTATGCATCTGAGGTGCTCAGCTGGTCGCGCCGGCGGGTGTGCACACCGATCACCGTGGCGAGGCCGCGGACGCTGCCCACCAGCAGTGCGATCGCGATAACGAGCAGCACATAACTTTGCACCGCATCGCTGGCCCAAACCCAGAGTGCTGCACTGGCTGCGGACGATACAACGACGACCAGGAATCCGAATGCATTGCGAATCACGAGCAGAGTGAGAACGAGAATGATGCCCCCGACGAAGAGTGCCAGCGCTGTATAGCCCTGCACAACGCACCACAGCTGAATGGCTCCGACGATGGCGGGGGCCGGGTAGCCGAGGGATCCACTGATCGCCGACCCGAGAGCACCTCGCCCGCTACTGACTGCCTCGCCCGAATGATTCATGCGAATCTTCATTCCGTGCACGAAGCGGCCGGTCAGGATTGCGCCGACGGCGTGCCCCAACTCGTGCACCAGCGTCGTGAAAAGCCCGAACCACTTCCAGATTGGCCGCGGAATGCTCAACACGGCTGCTGCGGCCACGATGACGATCAGCAGAGTTGGAGAGATCTCGACGGGCGCGGTGCGGGCAAGAGAGCCGAGAAAATCATCCATAGGAGCATCCTCTCACCTGCTCTCCGCAAGACCCTGCTCTCCGCGTCCACCCTGTAGCTGTCTCTGGCCTAGCCGCGAGGGCGTAGCGTTGACCTATGGACTTTCGCACTTTCGGCCGTACGGGCCGCACTGTTTCGGCAATCGGTCTCGGCACCTGGCAGCTTGGCGCTGACTGGGGGGAAGTGAGCGAGGCGGATGCCCGCGGAGTGCTTGATGCCGCTGTCGATGGAGGAGTCACGTTCTTCGACACCGCTGACGTGTACGGTGATGGCCGAAGTGAGTCTCTCATCGGTCGTTATCTCGGCGACCGGCCCGAACTCGACATCACGGTTGCGACCAAGATGGGGCGCCGCGAGGCACAAGACCCCGCCAACTTCACCCGTGAAAATTTTCGTGAGTGGACCGACCGTTCGCGTCGCAATCTCGGTGTTGACACTCTCGACCTCGTGCAACTGCACTGCCCGCCGACTGTCGTGCTCAGCATGGATGCCGTCTTTGATGACCTTGACGCTCTCGTCGCTGCGGGTGCCGTTGCCTCCTACGGAGTAAGTGTCGAGACTGCGGATGAGGCGCTCGCCGCAATAGCGCGACCGAACGTTGCCAGCGTGCAGATCATCCTCAACGCGTTCCGCCTCAAGCCCTTGGACGCTGTGCTTCCGGCAGCGCTCGATGCGGGTGTCGGGATCATTGCGCGTGTGCCTCTCGCTTCAGGTCTGCTCAGTGGCAAGTACACCGTCGACACCACGTTTGCCGAGAACGACCACCGCACATTCAACCGGGGAGGCGATGCATTCGATGTGGGGGAGACCTTCTCGGGCGTTGACTTCGAGATGGGAGTCGCGGCGGCTCAGGAGTTCGCGGCTCTGCTCGCGGGCGAGCCCGACGCGGCCGGATTCGCTACGCCACAAATTGCTCTGGCGTGGGTGGCGCAGCAACCAGGAGTGAGTTCGGTGATTCCGGGGGCGCGCAATATCGCGCAGGCTCAATCGAATGCTGGAGCTGGCGACGTACCGACGCTGAGCGCGGGCTTCACCGAGGGAGTCCGTGACATCTACGATCGCCATTTTCGGGCGGCCGTGCATCCACGCTGGTAGGTATTGTTTCGGCGGTAACGCGGCCGCTAGTCGTAAACGCGACCGCTATTGGCTGAGCGTGCTGATCGGCCCGGTATCGGGGATGGGGCTGGGGTCTTTGCCGCGCAGGTCGGGATGCCAACTGCGCAACACGGTGGGTACGAGAACGCCGAGGGCGGCGATGACGGCGGCGGCCCAGAATCCACCGCTCGGTCCGTTGGCGTCGATCAGGAAGCCGGCGACGGCGGAGCCGAGGGCGGCGCCGATGAGTTGACCGGTGCCGACCCAGCCGTAGGCTTCAGCGGTTTCGCTGAACTTGACGCTGGCAGAAACGATGGCAAAGATCACTGCGAAGGCGGGTGCGATTCCGATTCCGGCAACAAGCAGCATGATTGCGAGCCACCAGAAGTCGAGGTAGACCATGGCGAGCGCCATGCCCACGAAGACGATGAGCATGCGCCGGGCCAGTGCCCAGGGGCCGATCGGTAGGTGGCCGAAGGACAGCCCGCCGACCAGCGAGCCGATCGCCCAGATGCCGAGCACAATTCCGGCTTGTGGCCCGCCGTGACCGAATACGGCAACGACGGATACCTCTACCGCGGATGCCGAACCGACCAGAAGGAATCCGGTGATGGTGGCGAGCACGACGGGGCGGTGGCGGAGCACAGCCCCGAAGGAGCGTTTGCTGCGGGGGATTCGTACTTGGCCGACTTCGGGGCTTGAGATGAACCACGCCCCACCAAGGATGAGAAAGCTGCCAGCAACAACGATGGCGAGCGTGGTTGAGATTTGAACCGCAATAAAGGTGGCGGCTACGGGGCCTGCGACCCAGATGATTTCTTGGGCGGAGGCATCCAGGGAGAACAGTGGTGTCAGTTGTTTGGAGTTGACCATTTTGGGGTAGATGGTGCGCACCGCTGGCTGAACGGGTGGTGTGCTGAGCCCGGAGATGAGGCCGACGATCATGAAGAGGCCGACGCTCAGTGGTGCAAGCGCGATGGTGAAGATGGCGGATGCGGAGATCACCAGGGTGAGAATCAGCACCTTTCGCATACCCCAGACGCCCATCCAGCGGCTCGTCAGCGGGCCCGCAACGGCTTGGCCGACGCTGGTGGCGGCGAGTACGAGCCCGGCGGCGGCGTAGGAATTATGGATCTGTTCGACGTGAAGAAGGATCGCCAGTGACAGCATGCCGCTGGGGAGGCGCGCGGTGAGTTGTGCGCTGATGATTCTGGCAATACCTGGAGTTTTCAGCAGGTCGATGTAGGCGTTCACAGTCTCTCCAGCTTAGTGGCGGAAAGGGTCCCGATTGCCGCGGTTTTTCGAGTGTCAGAGGTTATCCATAGGCTGTGGACAAGTCCGCGAAGTTATCCACACCTGTGGAGGACACGCCCACTACATCTAGGGTTGGTTGCAACGGCCACCCACGATATATAGTGGTAGAGCCGCTTGACCGGGGGTCGCGGGGAGAACACGTTTTAGCTATTTTGAGGGAGTTTTTGTGTCAATCACAGTCGTCAAGCGCAACGGCACGCGGGAGCCGTACGATGCGAACAAGATCAACCTCGCAATTGAAGATGCCAGCGTTGGTCTCGACGAGAACATCACGTGGGTTACCCAGATCGCGTCCGAGCTTGAACTGACGCTGTTTGATGGCATCACGACCCAGCAGCTCGACGAGGCAGTCATTCAGGTTGCCCTCCAAAACGTCAAAGATGACCCCGCGTTCGACACCGTCGCTGCACGACTGCTGCTGAAGACCATCTACAAGCGCGTGCTCGGTGACTACACCGATGCTGCCGATCTCAAGAAGCTGCACAAAGAGCACTTTGGCCCCAATGTCATACGCGGCGTTGAAGAGGGACTGCTTGACCCCCGCCTCGTTGAGATGTTCGACCTTGAAGCTCTTTCCGAGCACCTTGAGCCTGCGCACGACGAACTTCTCAAGTACATCGGTGTTGTTACCCTCAACAACCGCTATGGCATCAAGGGTCGCAACGGCGACGCTCTTGAGGTTCCCCAGTACTTCTGGATGCGCATCGCGATGGGCCTCTCGCTCAACGAAGCGAACCCCAACGAGGCGGCGCTCAAGTTCTACCAAAAGATGTCCAGCCTCGAATACTTGGCTGCCGGATCCACCCTTGTTAATGCGGGAACCATCTACCCGCAGCTTGCCAACTGCTTCGTCATGGAAATGCAAGACGACATGGAGCACATCGCTAAGACCACTCGCGATGTCATGTGGCTTACCAAGGGCACCGGCGGAATTGGCCTCTCGGTCACCAAGCTGCGTGCGCAGGGTTCGCCGATCCGCTCCAACAACACCACCTCCACCGGCCCCATCCCGTTCATGCACACAATCGACTCGATCCTGCGTGCGGTTAGTCGGGGTGGCAAGAAGTTCGGTGCCCTCTGCTTCTACATGGAGAACTGGCACATGGACTTCCCCGAGTTCCTTGAACTTCGCAGCAACTCGGGTGACCCCTACCGCCGCACCCGCACCGCCAACACGGCGGTGTGGATCAGCGATGAGTTCATGAAGCGCGTGCAAAACGATGACTCGTGGTACCTCTTCGACCCGCTTGAGGTCACTGACCTCAACGAGCTCTACGGCAAGGCGTTCTCTGCGCGCTACAACGAATATGTCGCCATGGCCGAAGCCGGCGAAATGCACATGTTCAAGAAAATCGGTGCGCGCGAGCAGTTCAAGTCAATCCTCATCTCGCTGCAGACCTCCAGCCACCCTTGGCTGACCTGGAAAGACACGATCAACAACCGTGCCCTCAACAACAACACGGGAACAATCCACCTCTCCAACCTGTGCACCGAGATCACGCTCCCGCAAGACGAAGACAACGTCTCCGTCTGCAACCTCGCATCGATCAACCTGTCACGCCACCTCCTGCCCGAAGGTGGAGTCGACTTCGCAAAGATCGCCGAGAGCGCCCGACTGGCCGTACGTCAACTCGACAACCTCATCGACATCACCCGCTCCAGCGTGAAAGAAGCAGACTTCTCCAACGAGCAGAACCGTGCGGTTGGCCTCGGAGTAATGGGCTTCACCGACATCATCGAGAAGCTCGGCTACAGCTACGAGAGCGAAGAGGCGTACGACCTCATCGACGAAATTATGGAACATGTCTCCTACGCCGCCATCGACGCCAGCACTGAGCTCGCCAAAGAGCGCGGTGCCTACACCAACTTCGAAGGCAGCGGCTGGTCGAAGGGCCTCGTGCCGCTCGACTCCATTGCGCTCACCGAAGAAGATCGTGGCATGGAAATCAAAGTCAACCGTAAGACGCGGCTCGACTGGGATGCCATGCGCGAGAAGGTCAAGGGGGGAATGCGAAACGCGACGCTCATGGCGATTGCGCCCACCGCATCCATTGGTCTGGTTGCCGGCACCACGCCCGGTCTTGACCCACAGTTCTCGCAGATCTTTAGCCGCTCAACCTCCAACGGTAAATTTCTTGAAGTGAACCGCAACCTCGTTGAGACACTTCAGGAGCATGACCTGTGGGAGAAGAACCGTGAAGTGATCCTGCGCAGCCAGGGCGACATCCAACACATCGACGGCATCCCCGACGACATCAAAGCTGTATTCAAGACAAGTTTCCAGCTGTCGCCGTACTCCTTCCTTGAGGTTGCGGCTCGTGCCCAGAAGTGGATCGATCAGGCCATCAGCCGCAACATGTACCTCGAGACTCGTGACCTGGGCGACATGATGGACATCTACTTCGATGCCTGGTCGCGTGGAGTCAAGACCACCTACTACCTGCACATGAAGCCTCGCCACCAAGCGGAGCAATCCACCGTGAAGGTCAACAAGTCCGAAGAAATTTCTTCAACCAAGTCTGCGGCAGCGGGCGCTGGATCGTCGTCGGCGGGAAGCGCTCCTGCTCGCAAGGGCTTCGGCGGATTCTCCAAGAAAGCAGACTCGTAATGAATCGCGAGAACGCCATCGACGACTACTTCGTTCCGTCTGACCCGATGAACGACCTGCAGTGCGACAGCTGCCAGTAAAAATAGTTACCCCACAATTCATCCCGCACCAATCAAGAGAGAAGTGACCAACAGAATGGGAATTTTAGGAACAGGCCTGCAAGATGGCCTTCTGCTGAAGCCGATCAAGTACCAGTGGGCAATGGACCTCTACGACCAGGCCGTCGCTAACACCTGGTTCCCGAACGAGATTCAGCTGGGCGAAGACATCGCCGATTTCAAGAAGATGACTGATGAGGAACGTCACGCGGTGACCTTCCTCATGAGCTACTTCAACCCCAACGAGTTGCTCGTCAACAAGGCACTCGCCTTTGGTGTGTACCCCTACGTCTCTGCGGCAGAGTGTTCGCTGTATCTCGCCAAGCAGATGTGGGAAGAAGCAAACCACTGCATGAGCTTCGAGTATGTACTCGAAACCTTCCCCATCGATCGTGAAGCGGCCTACAACTCTCACGTTGATGTGCCGTCGATGGCTCGCAAAGAGGAGTTCGAGTTGAAGTACATCCGGCGCATGACGGAGCAGACTCTCGACATCGACACGATTCAGGGAAAGCAAGACTTCATCCGTAACCTTGTTGCCTACAACGTGATTCTTGAGGGCATTTGGTTCTACTCAGGGTTCATGGTCGCTTTGTCGTTCCGCCAGCGCAACCTGCTGCGCAACTTCGGTTCGCTCATGGACTGGGTTGTTCGTGATGAGAGCCTGCACCTCAAATTCGGCATCAACCTGATTCTCACCGTGCTCGAAGAGAACCCTGAGATCCAGACGGAAGAGTTCGCTGACGAAATTCGCCAGATGATTTTGGATGCTGTCGAAATGGAAGAGGCCTACAACCACGACCTGCTCCCCGGCGGCATCCTCGGACTCAACGCCAACTACATCAACCAGTACGTCAAGTACCTGGCTGACCGCCGCCTAGAGGAGCTCGGATTTGAGGCCCACTACAAGGTCACGAACCCAGCCAAGTGGATGGCGACCGCCAACGACACTCTTGAGCTGGTGAACTTCTTCGAATCAACCAACACCTCGTACGAGGCGAACGCGTCAGCAACCACCAAGGTCAAGGTTTAGTGAGCCTGACCGTCGAGTGGGTTGGATGGCTAGATCCACGGGCGGTCCAGCAGCGTGAACTGATGGAGGTCGAGACGACCGCAATGTATGCAGATCGTCAGGCCGAACTCGATGAGGCGGGCCGCAACGCAGTCAGTGCTGCGTTGACGGTCTCGCCCTCCGATGTCAGCCACACGGTGTTGGTGCTCGATGCCGATGTGGTGATCGGGCATGCGGCTCTTCGGCCCTTTGGCGCGTCATTCGAGGTCAAGAAGGTGTTCGTCGATTCGCGTCACCGGGGCAAGGGCGCCGCGCGCCTCCTCATGAACGAGCTTGAGGGTGTTGCCCGCGAGGCTGAGGCACACTCTTTGGTACTTCAAACCGGCCATGTGCAGGTGCCCGCAATGGCGCTCTATGAGAGTCTTGGCTACCGGCGAATTGATGCGTTCGGCCACTACGCTGCGATCCCTTTCGGGGTGTGTTTTGAGAAGACGTTGTAGTTCGTTCAGGTTGCCCGCCTATGCTTCACTGCACGGGGGATACCGTTCATCAATCTAAACCGGAACAATTGCACTGTGAGACTTTTTCGGCGGCGCCCGCGCCTCAATCTGGGCAAATTTAGGGCGCCAGAACCTGTCGAGGCGGCACCCATTGATCGTGTGGTCGACGAGGGTGTGCTCATCGCCCGCAACGCTGTGCGTATGGCAGTCAAGAACCGAATAATTGTGGATGCCGCCCGCGACCACCTCGACTACGACGACGGAGCGCTGGCCGGTATGGTGCACGTCGAGTTCGACCAACTCGCTGAACAGGCGGAACGCCTGCTTCGGGTAACGCACACCGCACGCAACCGCGCGGTGCAAGAGGGGCTCGCTGAGGGACTGCGCCAAGCATCCATGGATGGCGAACTGATCTCACACATTATTGATGAGGCGCGCGAGCTCGCGTGGAGTGAGATTGGCACCGCCATCATCGCCAAACTTCGTGTCGCCTACCTGCCGATGGAAGACCCACTGTATGAGGCGCAAAAAAAGCGCCGACTACGCGAACTGCACACCATCAACTTTGCCGAACTTGAGGCCGCAGCCCAGGGCGAGTACTAGACCGACCCGGTTTCGGCACAAGCGGGCAGCAATATTCTCCGCTCCACATCACATATTCGGCACATTGCTCAGAGTCTGGCAGCCACACGGCGCACCGGGGCGGAAAATTGCGCCCGCCCGGGGGTAGGCTGCCAACGTTGGCGTTTCAACGACGTGCGCCCCTCGGGATTCACGTCATGGAACCAACAAGAGCTTTCAATGGGAAAAGGGAAAGGTTGGACCATGAGAATCAATTTCGCGATACCAGCATTGGTCATCGTCACGGCCTTGGCACTGTCAGGCTGTGTTGACAACAGCACAGTGACAGAGACCGGCGGTGGTGGAACCGTAGATGTGGGGATTGACTCAGCCGCAGTAGCCCTGCTGCCCGACGACGTGAAAGCGTCCGGCATTCTGGTGATTGGCATCGACCCGACGTATGCCCCGAACGAGTACAAAGACGATGCCGGCAACCCGATCGGCTGGGAAGTCGACCTCGGAAACGCCATGGCGGCAAAGCTTGGGCTTGAGACGAAGTATGAGACCTCTAGCTTCGACAAGATCATCCCGAGTGTTACCGGTGGCAGCTACGACATCGGATTGTCGTCGTTCACCGACAACGAAGAGCGCCAGAAGAGTGTCGACTTCGTCAACTACTACGAGGCCGGCATTCAGTGGGCTCAGCAGATCGGCAAAGACGTCGACCCGGCTAATGCCTGTGGCATGATCGTTGCCGTGCAGACCACGACCTACGAAGAGACCGATGAGCTTCCGGCAAAGTCGAAGGAATGTACCGACGCTGGTAAAGAGCCGATCAACATCCTGAAGTTTGACAAGCAAGATGAGGCCACCAATGCTCTCGCGCTCGGTCGCGCCGACGCCATGAGCGCTGACTCGCCGATCACCCAGTACGCGGTGAGCAAGGTCAGCGACAAGATCGAGTTGGCTGGTGAGTCATTCGACACCGCACCGTACGGCATTGCTGTCCAGAAGGATTCACCGCTGGCGGCAGCTCTTCAGGCTGCGTTGCAGTCCATGATGGATGACGGCAGCTACAAGACAATCCTCGAAGAGTGGGGCGTTTTCAGCGGCGCTATCTCGGAGATCACCATCAACGCGGCGACCGCCGGCTAGGGGGGATGGCTTTGTCAGAATCTGGCCGTTCGGCGACACCCACGAGCGTGCCGCCGAACGGCACTCAACAAGCAGAAGCGATCACAGCGATCCGCCTTCGCCACCCGTGGCGCAACGTGATTGCTGTCATTCTTGTTGCAATCCTCGTGCTGTTCGTGGTTGATGCTTCTCAGCGGGAAGCATATAGCTGGGACAACTTCGCCAAGTTCATCTTCGATCAACGCATCTCTCAGGCTGCCGGATACACTCTGCTGCTGACGGTCTACTCGATGATCATTGCGATCCTACTTGGCGTCACCCTTGCGGTCATGCGCCTCTCTGATAACCCTGTAGTCAAAGGAATCGCTTGGCTGTATCTCTGGGTGTTCCGCGGAACGCCCGTGTATGTGCAGCTTGTGTTCTGGGGGTTGTTCGCAACGATCTATTCGACGATCGATATCGGAATCCCCTTTACCGAGCCGTGGCTTTCACTAAATACCGCCAACTTCCTCGATGTCTTCTGGCTCGCGGTCATCGGGCTCGCGCTCAACGAATCCGCCTACATGGCAGAGATTGTGCGCGCCGGCATCCTGTCAGTTGACAAGGGACAGGATGAAGCCGCGACGGCCCTCGGTATGTCATGGCTGCAAACGATGACGCGCGTTGTCATTCCGCAGGCGATGCGCATCATCATCCCGCCAACGGGAAACGAAGTTATTTCGATGCTCAAGACCACTTCGCTGGTGGCCGCGGTACCGTTCAGCTTTGATCTCTATGGCCGATCACGCGATATCTCCGCGGTCATCTTTGACCCGATCCCACTGCTGCTTGTCGCGTCGGCGTGGTATTTGCTCTTCACCTCAATCCTGATGGTGGGGCAGTACTTCTTGGAGAAGCGTTTCTCGCGTGGAGTGGGGCAAGCGCGACCGGAGAAGAACGGTACTGGGACGGGGACCATTCCGTTGACGACCGGAATCATTACAACCCCCGGATCCGCAGCAGCTTCCGACCGCGGGAACGACAGCGACGCGCCAGATAAGGGGCACCGATGACTACGACAGCCACAAGCGAAACGCCCATGGTGTTTGCTGACCGTGTGTCGAAGAGTTTTGGATCGAACGAGGTTCTGAAGGGCATCTCACTCACGGTTCCGCGTGGGGAAGTAATGTGTTTAGTCGGGCCCAGCGGGTCCGGCAAGTCGACCTTCCTGCGCTGCATCAACCATCTGGAGCGTGTGGATGCGGGACGACTCAGCGTCGACGGCGTGCTGGTTGGTTACGAGGAGCGCGGAGACAAGCTCTACGAACTGAAACCGCGCGAGGCTGCACGTCAGCGGCGCGACATTGGAATGGTGTTCCAGCGCTTCAACCTCTTCTCGCATATGACAGCGCTGGAGAACATCATCGAAGCACCCATGCGTGTTAACAAGTTAACGAAGGATGATGCGGTTGCGCGGGGCAGAGAACTGCTCGCACGTGTTGGCCTTGACGAAAAGGAAGACGCCTACCCTGCGCACCTCTCCGGAGGTCAGCAACAGCGGGTAGCAATCGCTCGGGCACTCGCCATGGAGCCGAAGCTCATGCTGTTTGATGAGCCGACATCCGCGCTCGACCCTGAACTGGTTGGTGAAGTACTCGATGTTATGAAGGGCCTAGCAAAATCGGGCATGACCATGATTGTCGTCACTCACGAGATGGGCTTTGCACGAGAAGTCGCTGACCAGCTCGTGTTTATGGATGGCGGCGTTGTCGTTGAGGCTGGCAATCCAGACGAAGTACTGGGTAACCCCCAGCATCAGCGCACGAAAGCCTTCCTCTCGAAGGTGTTGTAGCCAAGTGTTGGTCCGGATGCTCAAGCTAGCGCGGCTGCATCCGGATCGCACCGTCCAGGCGGATAACTTCGCCATTGAGCATGGGGTTTTCGATGATGTGCTGCACTAGGGCAGCATATTCGTCGGGGCGACCCAGGCGAGACGGATGCGGCACTTGGGCTCCGAGGGAATCCTGCGCTTCTTGGGGTAGGCCGGCCATCATCGGCGTCTCGAAGATGCCGGGGGCGATCGTCATCACGCGCACCAATGATGCGGCGAATTCCCGGGCGAGGGGGAGTGTCATCCCGGCGACGCCCGCTTTCGATGCGGCATAGGCGGGTTGCCCGATCTGGCCGTCGAATGCTGCGACGGATGCCGTATTGACGATAACGCCACGCTCACCGTCACTGGGGTCAGTTTCGACCATCGCTGCCGCAGCGAGACGGATCACATTGAAGGTGCCCGTGAGGTTGATCCCGATCACGGTTTCGAAGGTTTCCAGTGCCAGGACACCCGTGCGACCAAGGGTCTTGCCCGGGGTGGCAACGCCGGCGCAGTTCACAACAATGCGCAGCGGTCCGACCGAGCTGGCGAGGGCGACGGCAGCCTGAACGTCAGCCTCCGAGCGAACATCGGTGGGTGCGAACCGGAAGCCATGTTCTTTGGCGATTTCGGCTCCACGAGAGCTGGGGAGGTCGGCGATGGTGACCTTCGCACCCTGTGCGGCGAGGGCGCGAGCGGTGGCCAGGCCGAGTCCGCTGGCACCACCGGTGATCAGTGCTGCGGCATCCTGAATTTTCATGCAAGCCTTTCAATGAGTGTTGCGTTTGCCATGCCGCCGCCCTCGCACATGACCTGGAGTCCGTAGCGGCCGCCGGTGGTCTCGAGCTGATTGACGAGGGTTGTGAGCAGGCGTGTGCCCGACGAGCCGAGGGCGTGGCCGAGTGCAATCGCACCGCCGCGCGGGTTCACAATGGCGGGGTCGACGGGGAATTCTCGTAACCACGCCAGAGCAACCGACGCGAAGGCTTCATTGACCTCAACGCTATCGAGCTGGTTGAGCTGGATGCCGCTGCGCTCCAACACGCGATGCGTCGCCGGAATGATGCCGGTCAGCATCTCAATGGGATCGGAACCGACCACCGCGAATGAGTGGAAGCGAGCGCGCGGTGTGAGGCCGAGGGCGGCGGCGCGTTCTTCGCTCATGATGAGCACGGCGGAGGCGCCGTCGGTGAGCGGCGACGAGTTGCCCGCCGTTACACGCCACGCGATTTCTGGGAACTGTGCCGCGATTTCTTCGTCGAAGAATGCTGGGGGGAGGCCAGAGAGGCCATCGGCGGTGGTGCCGGGGCGAATAGTTTCGTCACGGCGCAGGTCACCGATGGGCAGGATCTCACTGCTGAAGTCGGCAAGGGCGGCGCGGGCGTGGGAGACGGCGGCGAAGGCATCGAGATCGTCGCGTTCGAGACGCCAGCGTGCGGCGATCAGCTCAGCAGAGATTCCCTGATTGACGAGCCCCTCGGGGTAGCGTTCGCGAAGTAGTGGGCTCATCGTGCTTTGGCCGAGTGTTGCCTGCCCGATCGGGTGTGAACTCATCAGTTCAACACCGCCGGCGATCACAACGTCGTTCACTCCCGCCATCACCGACTGGGCAGCAAAGTGGGCTGCCTGTTGGCTTGACCCGCACTGACGGTCAATCGTGGTTGCGGGCACCGACTCGGGGAATCCCGCTGCGAGCACCGCATTCCGCGTAACGTTCACCGCCTGCTGACCCGATTGTGTAACGCAGCCGCCGATCACATCATCGATGATTGCCGGATCAAGGTCGTTCCTGCTGACCAAGCTGCGCAGCACCGTAGCGAGCAGATCTACCGGGTTCTCGCCTGAGAGGGCGCCGCCCAGTTTGCCTCGGCCCGAGGGTGTACGAATCGCGTCAACGATGACTGCCGTTGTCATCCCTCAACCCTAATCGCGCGCGCTGATGCGGGGAAGAGCGGCGGCAACCGCGCCCGGAAACCTAGGCCGGTTCGACCCCAAACGCGCGAGCAAGCTTGTCGATCTTTTGTGCGCGGCCGAGACGCGGCAGGTCGCTGCCGTCGCGGATGACGCGGCCACGAGCCTCGAAGTCCTCTAAGAATTCGCGCGCCCACGCAACATCTGAGCGGGTGGGGCTGATGACCTCGTTGATGATGGGCAACTGTTCGATGTCGAGGCACAGCTTTCCCGTCATGCCGAGCGCTACGGCCATACCGCCCTGTTCGCGCAACACCGGGTGGTTGGTGCCGACCGTTGGGCCATCGATGGGGCCGGGCAGGTTACCAACCCGGCTTGCGATTACCAGGCGCGAGCGAGGATAGGCCATCGCTAAGTCGTCAGCGCTGGTTCCGGTGTCGCGACGATAGTCACCGCTGCCGAAGGCTAGGCGGTACGCGCCGCGGGCACGAGCAATGGATGCCGCCTCTTCGATGCCGAGGGCGGACTCGACGAGGGCGATCACCGGCGTTGCACCCTTAAGGCGGTCGAAAGTTTCGGAGACATGAGCTGCTGCCTCAGCCTTGGCGAGCATGACACCGCGCAGGCCAGGGAGCCCGGCGAGCGCATCCACATCATCCGACCAGAAGTCAGAGGTGCGGTCATTGATGCGCACCCAACCGCTGCCGCCGTGGCTTAGCCATGAGACAACCGCGTCTCGAGCACTCGACTTGAGACGTGGGTCAACGGCGTCTTCGATGTCGAGAATGATTTGGTCGGCACGCGACCGTTCGGCGCGGTCAAACTCTTCGGGACGGGTTGCCGCCACCAGAAGCCAGGAGCGCGCAATTTCTGCAGAAACATCGTGGGTGGTGGGACGATCGGTGGTGCTTTC
Source organism: Rhodoglobus vestalii (assembly GCF_006788895.1). Classification (NCBI taxonomy): domain Bacteria; kingdom Bacillati; phylum Actinomycetota; class Actinomycetes; order Micrococcales; family Microbacteriaceae; genus Rhodoglobus; species Rhodoglobus vestalii. The sequence goes on along the minus strand of NZ_VFRA01000001.1, from coordinate 896,939 downwards.
AGACACGCGATAGCTGCTTTCTGTTATCAGAGAGGCGACCTTCTCGTGCCACTCGCAGCCTCAAGGGTATCGGTTGCTGGCTGGGTGGCGGCGAAAAGTACGGTTTAGGAGGCCAGCACTTTGCCGATGCGCTGCACGCTCACCGACTCCGCTGTTCCCAAATGTTGTGCAAAGAGACTTAAACGCAGTTCTTCGAGCATCCATCGAGCTCGGGCAATCTGCGGTTCGGGATGTGGTTGCAGCGGCAGAGTGCCGCCCGCGTCTCGGTAGCGACGGGTCGCTAGTTCGACCTCGGACATCCAGCCGCGGTCTTTGCCCGGGTTTTCGGTGAGTTTCGTTACGCGGTGTTCGACGCCCTTGAGGTAGACGGGAACGCGGCGCAACTGGGCGAGCCCTATTGCGGAGACGAACCCCGGATATACGAGCGCGTCGAGCTGTTCGCGAGCATCGCCGAGGGGCGCAAGCAGGTGCATACTTGTGGCGGCACGTATCGCTTTGTCTGCCGCGCGAGCGCCAGAAACAATGGATGCCACGAGCGAGACGGTGTCAAAGAGTGATTCAACCAGCCCTGCCGAGATCTCGTTGCGCAGCACTTCGAACTCGCTCTGGGCATAGATCTCGCGGTCGCCCATCACGGAGTCAACGCACGCGCGGAGACAGTCGTCAAAGAGGGCGTTTGTTGAGCGGTACGGACTTTGGGCGAGGACGAGTTTTTCGTTGCCGGTGAGGTGTTCGTTGATGTAGCCGAGCGGCGACGGAATCGCCAACAGCAGCAGGCGACGAACCCCGCTCTGGTGCGCGGTGGCCTGGTCGTGCGGTGTTGACATCAGGCGAAGCGAGACTGAATCGCCGTCGTCGACGAGCGCAGGGTAGGCACGAATGGTGTTGCCGCCGTGTTTGGTATCGCGTGAGCGGTCGAGTTCGCCAAAGTCCCAGCTGGTGATGCCGGAGCGTTCGAGAGTCGCTGTCGGGCGTTCGACAGCGCCCTCGACGGCGCGCGCAACACTCTCGCGGGCGACAGGCTTGAGGCTGGCCTGCAGGCTGCGCAACGACTTGTTTGCGCCGACTTTCTTGCCTCGCTCATCGATGACGGCGAAGGTCACTCGCAGGTGTGCGGGTACACGCTCGAGGTCGAAGTCGGATGCCGAAATGGTCGCGTACGTCAGTCGCGCGATCTCTTTCGCGAGGAATTGGGTCAGCGAGACACCGTCGTCGAGGGCTGCGGTCGACGGATCGGCGGGGGCAGCTTCGAGCAGACGGCGGGCCCAGTCGGCGGCCGGAACAACGTTGCGCCGAATGGGTTTCGGCAGCGACTTGATCAGCGCTGTCACGAGCTCGTCGCGCAGTCCGGGTACCTGCCAGTCGAAGCCCTCGGGGCGCAACCCGGCGAGCAGCGGCAGCGGTACGGCGACGGTCACACCATCATCGTCGGTGCCCGGCTCGAAACGGTAGCTGAGGGCGAGGGTTTGGTCGCCGCGCATCCACGTGGTGGGGAATTTGGTGTGGTCGACTTCGGCGTCATCCGCGTTCTCGAGCAGATCGTTGATGGTGAGGGTCAGTAGGTCGGGGGAGTCGTGGCGGGCTTTCTTCCACCAGCCCTCGAAGTCGCGCACCGATGCGACGTGAGCGGGCACACGACGGTCGTAGAATTCGAAAATCGTTTCGTCGTCGTGCAAAATGTCGCGGCGGCGGCTGCGTTCTTCGAGCTGTTCGAGGTCGCGGCGCAGTGCACGGTTGCTCGCGTCGAATCCCCACACACGTTTGTCGCGCTTGGTGAGATCGTCTTCGCCCTCAACGAGGGCGTGCCGAATGAAAAGTTCGCGGGCCGCAGGTAGATCGACGCGGGAGAATTGGATGCGCCGGCGGGCGGCGAGCGTGACGCCGTAGAGCGTCACCCTCTCGAAGGCGACAGCGGCGCCCTGTTTCTTCTCCCAGTGGGGTTCGGAGTAGCTGCGTTTCACGAGATCACCGGCAAGCTTTTCGGCCCACACGGGATCAATCGACGCATTCATACGCGCAAAGAGTCGGCTCGTTTCGACGAGTTCGGCGCTCATGATCGCGTTGGGTTGTTTCTTTGCAAGAGCTGAGCCGGGAAAGATGACGAACCGGGTTTGACGGGCGCCAATGTAGTCGCGCTTGGCGGCATCCTTCAGCCCAATGTGGCTGAGCAGGCCGGCGAGCAGCGATCGATGGATGCCGTCAGGGTTCGAGTGGGCATCGCCAATAACGAGGCCGAGGGGCTTGGCTAGGCGGCTCAGCTGGCGGTAGACGTCATGCCATTCGCGGACCCGCAAATAGTTGAGATATTCGTTTTTGCACAGACGCCTGAACTGGTTGCCCGAGAGCTCTTTTTGTTTCTCTTCGAGATAGTTCCAGAGGTTGAGGAGGGTGAGGAAGTCGCTCGTCGGGTCGATGAAACGGGCGTGCTGCTGGTCTGCCTGCGGGCGTTTATCGAGGGGGCGTTCGCGGGGGTCTTGGATGCTGAGGCCCGCCACGATGGCCATGACTTCGCGGGTGGTGCCGTGCTGCTTCGATTCGAGCACCATGCGGGCGAGCCGTGGGTCGATGGGCAGTTGGCTGAGTTGCTTACCGATTTGGGTGATGCGGGGGGCCGCCTCTTTCGCATCCTTGACAGGTTTCGCATTCTCGACGGCCCCGAGTTCGGTGAGCAGGTCAAGGCCATCTTTGATGCCGCGCGAGTCTGGTGGCTGCAGGAACGGAAAGTCGGCGATGTTGCCGAGGCCGAGCGAGATCATCTGCAGGATGACCGCGGCAAGGTTGGTGCGCAGAATCTCGGGTTCCATGAACTCGGGGCGCGCAGTGAAGTCTTCTTCGGAGTAGAGGCGGATTGCAATTCCGTCACTCGTTCGCCCTGAACGGCCGGAACGCTGGTTGGCGCTCGCCTGGCTAATCGCTTCAATGGGCAGGCGCTGAATTTTGGCGCGGGTGCTGTACCGGCTGATGCGTGCGGTTCCGGCATCGATGACGTAGCGGATGCCGGGCACGGTCAGGCTGGTTTCGGCAACGTTGGTGGCGAGCACGATACGGCGTCGCGTGCCGGGGGTGCGGCGTGACTCGAAGACGCGGTGCTGTTCGGCGGAACTCAGGCGCCCATAGAGGGGGAGTACTTCGGTGCCGGCGTGCATCCCGCCGGAGTTGATGCGGCCGCGGATGGCTTCTTCGGCATCCCGAATCTCGGTCTCACCGGAGAGAAAGACGAGCACGTCGCCGTCGCTTTCGCGGGCAAGTTCGTCGAGAGCGTCGTTGATCCCTTCGAGGTAGTCGCGGTCGGCACGGTTCGCCGCCGCCTCTTCGGCATCCTCAGCCTCCAGCTCGCCGCTGGCACCATCTTCGGCGACCAGTGGTCGGTAGCGAATCTCGACGGGGTAGGTGCGGCCCGACACCTCGATAATTGGGGCGCCCTCGAAGTGCTTCGAGAAGCTTTCGGGGTCGATAGTGGCACTGGTAATGATGATGCTGAGGTCGGGGCGACGCGCGCGAAGCTGCTTCAGGTAGCCGAGCAGAAAGTCGACGGTGAGGCTGCGTTCGTGGGCCTCATCGATGATGATGGCGTCGTATTTTTTGAGGTCGCGGTCGCGGTGGATTTCATTCAGCAGGATGCCGTCGGTCATCAACTTCACGCGCGTATTTTTGCCCACGCGGTCGGTGAATCGAACCTGATACCCGACGAGATCGCCCAGTTCGCTGCCGAGCTCTTCGGCGATGCGCTCCGCAACGGTGCGGGCGGCGATTCTTCGAGGTTGGGTGTGCCCAATGGATGTTTTGCCCAGTTCCAGCAGAATCTTCGGCAGCTGAGTGGTCTTTCCACTGCCGGTGGCGCCCGCAATGATGACAACCTGGTTGTCGCGGATGGCCTTGGCGATGTCATCTTTGCGCTGGCTGACGGGCAGCTCGGGCGGGTAGGTCACAACCAGCTCGGCACTCCGCGGTGCCGCATTGCTGGCGGTGCTGGCGGAGTGAACCTCGGAGGCGGACATAGCCCTTCAGCTTACGCGCTGTTGTTGCTTGGGAGTCTGCTAGCGCGAGGGAGTCAACCAGCGCCGCAACGTTCGAGTGACCAGCGGCAGCAGCGCGTAAACCATCACCGGGGTGAGGCACACCGTGGTGAGCAGCACGCGCACCACGAGCGGCAGCAGATCCCAGCCGGGCACGAGCATCGTGACAAGGTACGTGAAGAGAAGGTTGAGGGGAAAGAAGCCAAGCCAGATCGTGACGGCTTGCTTCCAGCGCGGTGGTACGTCGTCGACGCCACCGGTATGCTCAACCGTGACCTCGGTGGGTTCGTCGAACCAACCTTCGATGCCGGTGCGGCGTTCACTGCGTTTTTCACGAGCGAACCCGCTGCCGCTCTGGAGCCACCAAGCGCGCTCGGGAGACTGTTCCCAGTGCGACAGTGCTGCGGCGTCGGTGAATCGGTAGAGCATGTGCCACGTTGTGGTGTTCGGACCGGCCCGCACCCAGCCAGAGCCTAGGAAGCCAGGGTAGCCGGTGGCGAGGTTGATGCCGGTCTGCATCCAGGCGGTTGCTTCGGCGATGCGAGCCGGGTCGACGGTGCGTTCAATAGAGACGGTGATGGGGGTGTTATCCATGTGGTCTCAGCGCACTCCGTCTCTGCTGCCTGCGGCAAGATTACCAGCCCAGCAGGACAGCGGTTTCTCCGCAACCCAACGGGATCCCTAGCCCCAAGAAATTGGCGCCGCCATTCCTCAGCCCGAACGTGAGGAATGACGGCGACCTCGTCAGTAACGCTTACGGCTGGGCTTAGCCTTGGGCCTCAGCAGTGGCAAGATTAGACTCTTCGCCCGTCGCGCCACCGGTCGCCAGTGCGGCGATCTCTTCTGTCGTTAGCGGAATCCACGGTGTGCCGTCGGGGTCCGAAGAGAAGGCAGCGGGGCTGTCGCCCTGGTTCCACCACTTTGCTTCATAGGGAACACCGCTGAAGAGCACGCGGTCGCCCTCTTCATAGATGCTCGCGCCATCCCAGCCGGGGTAAGTGCCGGCGGGCAGGGTGGGCATCGTGATGGGAGTTTCTCCCTCAAGCACGGGCCCTACAAGGGTCCACGGGGTTTCCCAGGAGTTCAGGACCGGGTTATCGGGGAGGTCGCCGCGGGTCCACCATTTTGCCTGGTAGACATTGCGATGCCACACGGTCTTCGTTCCGGCAAGGTAGCTGGCGTCTTCTTGCCAGACCGCGTAGGGGCTGGTTGCGGGGTCATCCACGAGGTCTGAAGGGTCAGTTGGTTCCTCGGTCGTAATGGTCTTTGCCGAGCTGGCAACCTTACCGTCGAAGCCCTCAGCGAGAACATCTGCGAAGAACAGATCCCCCTGGGCGACACCGCTGCACGCGTCTGAGACGCGCGTCACGTCGGCATAGTTGGGCCCGCAGGTGATGTCGCGGTTGAGCGACCACATCGACATCCGGCCGATGCCCTCCTCAAGCGCGAACTCGTTGAGGGCTACCGCGTCTTTCACGGTGAAGACTTCGTCTTCGATGTCGTTTTGGCCGATCATGGGTGTTGCACCGAGCTTGGTCCAGATCGTGCCATCCGTCAGTTCAATGCCGGCGAGGTCGTACAGCACACCCAGCTGGCGGTGGGTTTCCTGAAGTGACCGAATGGATGCTGCGCCGCTCGTTTCACCGTCAGCCAGGCTCTGGCCGAAGTTCATCGTCATGATGTTGACGCCGGCGAGGTCGACCCCCGCGTCGAGCATCTGTGTGACGGCGGTGGTGCCTTCCTCGGTGAGACCGAAGGTGGCGGCGGGCAGGGTGAGCCAGACGGCAAGGTCGTCTCCAGCGGAGCGTCGCGCCTGCTGCAAAGTGGCCATCGCCGCAGCGCGACGCTCACCGGCAGCGGTGTCGCTCAGGTTTCGGCCCTCTATGTCGAGGTCGATTGTGGTTGACGCGTAGCGGTCCAGTACTGAGTCGTAGGCGTTCACGAGCTGGCTGCTGTCGGTGCAGGTAGTAGAGAGCTCGTTATTCAATAGTCCGCCAAACGAAACCGCCACATCGCCACCCTGCTGTTGCAGGCGCGCGATGCGTCGGTCGAGGTCGAGTGACACGGCCGCTTCATCCATTGTGTATGCGGTGCCCCAGGTAGGCGTGCAGCCATCATTTTTTGCGGCAACGATGAACGACAACATGACTTCCTTGCCGCTCTCTTTAGTCGCGGCTTCGAACTCATAGCTGGGGGTCGCGGTGACATCCACGTAGGCGGCAAACCACGGGTCAGGGGCGGGGTCAGCCTGGTTGGATGCCCATGCCTGGTAGGCGAAGAGTCCGCCGCCGGTGACGGCCAGAGCAACAACTAGTGCCATGGCTAGTCGACGAAATGAGATTCGGTGCGTTGCGGAACTCATGATCGAACCTCGCTTCCGGTCTCGGTGGTGGGCAGCATTTCGGCAAAGACGATGGAGTCGCGCACTTTCGTGTGCGATCCACTGTCGTCTCCGTAGTAAAGGATTGAGCGCCAGTCAAGTTCGGTGGGTACTGGTGCGGCCGTTTCTTTCTTCTCCTTAGGCTTGCGCTCGATGAAGAGTGAACGGGTGACACCCAACCAAATATCGACGACGGTGTTCCAGAGCCCGATATATGAGATGACCGCGAGGCCGGCCAGAATCATGTTGAACGCGGCGAAGGCTGCGTTTCCCCAATTGCCGGCGTTCAGGTCGCGCCAGAATGTGAATCCAGAGAACGTGATGATCACGAGCGGTGCGAGCACGTATAGCAGCGGGGTAGAGGTGCGGTTTCGCACTTTTGGGGTTCGGGCGAAGGGAATCTTCTTGCTGGTGATGGCCTGTTCAATCGATTTGAACACTCCCGCGAGGTTGACGGGAAGCAAAATCAGGTTGAAGCCATAGATGCGGAAGATATCGGTGAACTTGTAACCGCTGTAGCGGAGGTCGCTTCCCATGGCCCAGAAGTATGGCACGGCAGCCAGAAGCACTACCGGGCTGAGCAACCGACTGTCGTACGGGTACGCCAGCAGGAACACGAGCCCGAAGCTTGCCCACGTGATCGAGGTCATGTAGTTCACCCGAAGGAAGAACTCGGTCCACGGCACTGTCTCACCGCGAGCCTTGCGCTCACGCATCTGGCGCATCAGCTTGGGCATGATCAGTAGACCACCGTTTGCCCAGCGGCGACGCTGCACAACGAGCGAGCCAAAGTCGGGAGGGGTAGCACTGTAACTGAGGCGCTCCGGATAGTTCATGAGTGTCCAGCCGTGTGCGCCCAGGTCGATGCTCGACTCGGTGTCTTCAATCACCGTGCGGTCCTGAACGTAGCGCTTTACCGTGAAACCACCTTCGGTTTCCGTCTCCACGATGTCCTCAAGAGCCGCCTTACGAATGACCGCATTGGCGCCGACCCAGAATGTTGCGCCGTAGTAGGACTTGCCCTGGTGGAGGATGTGCTGCAGGTCGGTAGTCGCACCGGCCAGTCGTTCAATACGTGTGTTGGCCCCACGGAACGACGAATATGGCGTTTGAGTGACCGCAACCCGTGAGTTGTCGGCCTGCTCGAGGAGATAAACGAGACGCAGGCAGTAGTCACGCAAGAGCAGGGAGTCAGCGTCGAGCGTCAGTAGGTACTGCGAATCCGGAATCGATAGGTCTCCAGCTTCTGCCTGCGTGATGGGGCGAAGAACCGTGCCGGTCGGGGTTTCTTCGGGGCGATAGTTGCCGCCCATGAGCCCAATGTAGGCGTTCAGGTTCATGGCCTTGTTCGCTTCGTGTGACACCGAGGCGTACAGCTTGCGTTCGAAGGTGGAGAGGTCGGCGGTGAAGGTCCACGCGAGTCGACGGTACAGTTCATGCATCCGAGCGGTCGGGGGAACCATGCGCTCGGCGTGAGCGGCGCCGAGAGCGTTGGACGTGAGTTGAAGCTCACCAGCAAGCCCCTGAATCACCTGGGTGACAAAGAACTCATCGACGTGGTCAATCCGTTGCTCGGTGGCGGCCTTGTTCTCTAACCACTGTGCTGCCCACTCGTAGTGCTCGTTAAGTTCTTCCAGATCGAGCAGCCCCACGGTGCGACCGAGCTCCAGTCGCCGTTCAAACGTAGCGAGAGCGTCGGTGAAACGCTTGCGAGGAGCCGCAAGTTCAGCCTGGATTGATTCTGCGAGCGAGCGCGATTCGGCCAACTGTGCCGCAGCATCCGGATTCGTCGGAAATGGTGGATCGTCGAGGAGGAGCACGACACGCAACGTGGGGTACTCCTGAAGGCATGCTGACCACAGGGTGGCGCGCACAACGTCTGGCTCTTCGCTGTAGCTGGGCACGAGCACGGTGATCGAGCCTTGGTGCTCAGTAAAGTGTCGATCGAGTTCGGCACGCGGAACGCGGGTGTGCGAACGGAAGCGCTGGAAGGCGCCGTGGCGAGCGATCAGGTACATGAGCGCCGAGAAGGTGAGGAAGGTGACAACGATCACATACGAAATAGCTTCGGTGGTAAAGCGAAAGCTCTCTGTGCCGTTGTTGATGAACTGGCGCACAATCGTGTAAATCACGTAGGTCAGCCAGAAGACGACCGTGGCAACAATCGCCAGGCGCGCGAGGGCGATCTTACGGTCGCTGGGTGCTGCGTGCACCGTGGTGAGTGGCTCGAGGCGGGTTTCTGCGCCCCACTGTCGACGCCGTGATGGCGCGTCTAAATGATTTTTCGGCATGCTCGTTAGATTCCCCGATGCAAGATCGGCATCTTTCGGGTAGAGGCCGGCGGGTATCTTGCATCGTTCAGTCGTCGAGACTGAAATTCTGTTGGCGTAGATAGCATAGCCGTCGACAGCTCTGTCTGCCCCCACAATTCGTCAAGTAAGCTGAACAAACGCCGTGAATATCGTCGTTCACCGAGAAAGGAACGTATGCCGGTCACGATCGCCATTATCGGGGCTGGGCCGTCGGGGCTAGCCGCCGCCCGAGCTATCGATAAGGCGGGCGTACGCTTTGTTGGTACGAGTCAACAACCGAACACTATGACGGGGTGATTCTGGCAAATGGCACGCTAGCCGATGCCAGCATGCCGAAGTTTGATGATGAATTTACCGGCGAGATCATTCATTCGAGCCAGTACAAGAAGGCCACAATGTTTGCGGGCAAGCGAGTGTTGGTTGTTGGTGCTGGTAACAGCGGATGTGACATTGCAGTGGATGCCGTGCACCGTGCCGACAGCGTCGACCTGAGTGTGCGCCGCGGCTACTACTTTGTTCTGCGCTATCTGTCCGGTAAGCCGGCGGATACCCTCAACCAGGGACGCCCGCTGCCGGCACGTATTAAACAGTTCATTGATACCCGGGTGCTGAAGGTATTCACTGGCGGCCCAATGAAGTTTGGTTTTCCGCGACCTGACTATCGCATCTATGAGTCGCACCCGATCGTCAATACCCTTGTGCTGGGGCATCTGGGCCAGGGCGATTTGCGCATTGTTCCGGCGCCCACTCGCCTCGATGGCAGCACTGTGCATTTCACCGATGGAACCCGAGCTCTACCTGAATATTTTTCCGCCCAGTTTCGATGGTCTGTATGTGATGGGGATGATCGAGGCCAGCGGCATTGGTGGCATGGCTTGCGCTGGCCACGTGGTGGGGCGTCGAAAGGTTCGGGGTGTCGATGACGGTTCGGGGCAAAACTCCGGCGTGCCCGTGAGCGGTGCGGAGGCACGCGGATGAGTCGGGTACTAGTGACCGGTGGCAGCGGATTCTTGGGCTCTTCTGTCGTGGCCGGGTTGGCTGCATCCGAGAACGTTGAATTTGTTATCGGTGCCGATATTCGACGGCCAAGTCCTTGGGTGCGAGTGCCCGGGGTGCTCTACGGTCGGCTCGATGTGACGGATGCCCCGGAGCTGCCGGAACTCTTGCGCAGTTACGCCATCGACACGGTCGTGCATCTCGCCTCGATCGTCAACCCGGGTAAGCACACAACTGTCGCGCAAGAGTTCGCAGTAGATGTCGAGGGTTCGCGCACGGTTTTTGACGCCTGTGTTGAGGTGGGGGTCAAGCGTGTCGTGGTGTCGTCGAGTGGGGCAGCGTATGGCTATCACCGCGACAGCCCCGAGTGGTTGACCGAAACTGATCCTCTGCGCGGCAGTGACGACTTTCCTTACAGTCGCCATAAGTGCATGGTGGAGGAGATGCTTGCGGAGTTGCGTGAAACGGCGCCCCAGCTCACGCAGATTCTATTTCGCATCGGCACGATTCTGGGGCCGGGCGTCAACAACCAGATCACAGCTTTGTGGGATGCACGTCGGGTACTGACGATTGTGGGCTCGGAAAGCCCGTTCGTTTTTGTGCGCGTGGATGATGTGGTGGGGCGCACGTTGCGACTTACACCGCACGGGCCCGCCCAGGTGAAGTTTTTGCGCTACCGGTCCGTGCTGGACAACACGGCGCTCAAAGACGTTTTTGGCTTCACCCCCCACCGAACCAGCCGTGAAGCCTTCGAAGGGTATATCGAGGCTCGTCCGCAGCGCTAGGGCTCACTGTATACAGTTGGTCAGATATTCGGCTTGTTTTCTTCTGATTTGGGCATAGGCTGGAGTTCTTGTATACACAGTGGCGCGGGGACTCCGCGCAGGCGACGGGGGAGGTGCGCATGGCAACACCCTTGAGAGCTAGCGAGCGAGCCTACCAGGCGCTCCGCGACGACATTGTTGAGTGGCGCATCGCGCCGGGCATCATTCTGGGCGAAGTCGAGCAGGCAGCACGACTCGGGGTGTCCCGCACGCCGCTGCGAGAAGCCCTCTCTCGGCTCATGGCTGATGGGCTGGTGGCAAGCCAATCCGGTCGCGGACTGGTCGTTACCGATGTTTCTGTTGACAACATCCGCGAACTGTTCGACGTTCGCAAGGCGCTCGAAGTGAAGGCCGTGAGACTGGCCGCAGCGCACCACACCGGCACGACCTTTACCGATCTTGAACGAGAGTTTGCGGCCGTGCCCGATCTGCTGGCGCGCGATGACAGCGACCGCAGAGCCTACTTCGATCTTGTGCGCCGCTTCGATGATGCCGTCGATGACGCGGTCGACAATGACTACCTCATTGGTGCGCTCAACTCGTTGCGCACCCACCTTGTGCGCGTGCGCCGGCTTGCCAAAGACAACCCGGAACGCCTTGCCGCGGCCGCCCGAGAACACTTACTCATTGTGCAGGCGATCGTGGCGAGCGACCCCGAACTTGCCGCCCACGCCACCCACGTTCATCTCCACCACGCGCTCACCAGCGCACTAGCCATGGCCGCAGAATCCCCCCTGCGCGCCGCCAAGTGAAAGGCACTACCGTGAAAAACCACTCCCTGCGTGTTTACCGCAGCGACGAAAATCTGGCCCGCGAAGGCCAGCTTGCGCACAAGATTGCCGAGATTGCCTCCGAGCAGCTTGAACCGACGGATGCCGTGACGGACATGGTGATCAACCGTGTGATCGATAACGCTGCTGTTGCTACCGCTTCCCTCACCCGCGCGCCGGTGGTGTCTGCGCGCGCCCAAGCCGAGCGTCACCCCGCGGAGCCGGGATCCACCGTCTTCGGTTCCGACTTGCGCGTCAGCCCCGAGTGGGCAGCCTGGGCCAACGGGGTCGCCGTGCGCGAGCTCGACTATCACGACACTTTTTTGGCGGCGGACTATTCGCACCCCGGCGACAACATCCCGCCGATCCTCGCTGTTGCCCAGCACACGGGACGCACAGGCGCTGACCTGCTGCGCGGAATTGTCACGGGCTACGAAATTCAGATTGATCTCGTAAAGGCAATCTGCCTGCACAAGCACAAGATTGATCACGTTGCCCACCTCGGCCCGAGCGCTGCCGCCGGCATCGGAACCCTCCTCGGCCTCGACACCGAAACCATCTTCCAGGCTGTCGGTCAAGCCCTCCACACGACCACCGCAACCCGCCAGTCGCGCAAGGGCGAGATCTCCACGTGGAAGGCTTACGCCCCCGCTTTCGCTGGCAAGATGGCTGTTGAAGCGGTTGACCGTGCCATGCGCGGGCAGACCAGCCCCACCCCGATCTATGAAGGTGAAGACGGCATAATTGCGTGGATGCTCGACGGTCCCGACGCTTACTATGAGGTGCCGCTTCCCGAGCTGGGGGAGCCGCGCACGGCGATCCTTGACTCCTACACGAAAGAGCATTCGGCTGAGTATCAGGCGCAGGCGTGGATCGACCTCGCCCGCAAACTAGGGCGCGAGCATCCGGAACTCACGGTCGACAACATCAACCGCATCGTGCTTCACACGAGCCACCACACGCACTATGTGATCGGCTCGGGCGCCAACGACCCGCAGAAGTATGACCCCAACGCGAGCCGCGAAACTCTCGACCACTCCATTGCCTACATCTTCACTGTGGCGCTGCAAGACCAGGAGTGGCACCACGTCAACAGCTATGCCCCCGAGCGTGCCAACCGCCCAGACACTGTCGAGCTGTGGAAGCGCGTCACCACTCAGGAAGATGCCGAATGGACGCGTCGTTACCACTCGATTGACCCCGCCGAGAAAGCTTTCGGTGGTCGCGTCGAGATTGAGATGACCGATGGAAGCCGCATCGTCGAAGAGATCGCCGTTGCTGATGCGCATCCGCTCGGCGCTCGGCCGTTTGCCCGCGAGCAGTACATCACCAAGTTCCGCACCCTCGCCGATGGTGTGCTTGCGAGCGACGAAATTGAGCGCTTCCTGGCTGCTGCCGTGCGACTGCCAGAGCTGTCGGCATCCGAACTGGGTGAGCTGACCGTGCGCGGCAACTTCCCCGCCACCACTGCCAAAGGAATCTTCTAATGCTGTACTCACAGACCGACCCCGCAACCAAGCGCGCCCAGTTTCGTGAGCGTCTGGCGAGCGGCGAACTGTTGCGCATGCCGGGTGCTTTCAACCCGCTGAGCGCGCGCCTCATCCAAGACAAAGGCTTTGACGGGGTCTACATTTCGGGCGCTGTCATCAGTGCCGACCTGGGGCTGCCCGACATTGGCCTGACGACGCTCACCGAGGTCGCTGGTCGTTCGCAGCAGATTTCGCGGATGACCGACCTGCCCACTCTCGTCGACGCCGACACCGGTTTTGGCGAACCCATGAACGTGGCTCGCACGGTGCAGTCTCTCGAGGATGCGGGGGTCTCTGGCCTCCACATTGAAGACCAGGTCAACCCGAAGCGTTGCGGGCACCTCGACGGTAAAGCCGTGGTCGATACCGACACCGCGCTCAAGCGCATCCGATCGGCGGCCGATGCGCGACGCGACCCGAACCTCCTCATCATGGCCCGCACCGACATCCGCGCCGTCGACGGTTTGGATGCGGCGATGGACCGCGCGAAACAGCTTGTGGATGCCGGCGCTGACGCCATTTTCCCCGAGGCTATGAGGGATCTCAGCGAGTTCGAGGCGATGCGCGAGGCCGTGGAGGTGCCGATCTTGGCGAACATGACCGAGTTCGGTAAGAGCGAACTCTTCACGACCACGCAATTGAGCAATATCGGTGTAAACATTGTTATTTATCCCGTTACCCTGTTGCGTAGTGCAATGGGGGCTGCAGAACGCACCCTCGATGCGATCAACGCCGACGGCACCCAGCAGTCGGTTGTGGCCGAGATGCAGACGCGGGCACGCCTGTATGAACTGCTCGACTATGAGGGGTACAACGCTTTCGATTCGTCCGTTTTCAACTTCACGCTCGACAGCCACCACTAACTTCAGACCCCACTCGAACTTTGACTCGATACCACCACCGAGGAGCACAATGACTGATCTAACAGGCACCCCAGAGACCGAAATCCGCAAGGGTTTGGCCGGAGTAGTGGCAGACACCACTGCCATCTCAAAGGTGAACCCGGAGACAAACTCTCTAATGTATCGCGGGTACCCCGTGCAAGAGCTTGCCGAGAAGTGCACCTTTGAGGAGGTCGCCTACCTGTTGTGGCACGGTGAACTGCCGACTGGTGAGCAGCTGGAAGCATTTCAGAACTTTGAGCGTTCGCAGCGCCACCTCGACGCGGGCACCAGGCGTGTGATCGATGAATTGCCGCTTTCTGCTCATCCGATGGATGTCGTACGCACCGCCGTCAGCGTGATTGGTGCTGTGGATGAGACCCTCACCGACTCTGCCAGCATGATTGATGCTGACCTGAACATGCAGCGTTCGCTGACGTTGATGGCTAAGTTGCCGGCGATCGTCGCGTACGACCAGCGTCGTCGCCGCGATCTGGAACTCGTGGAACCGCGCGATGACTTGAGCTATTCAGCAAACTTCTTGCACATGACTTTTGGCGAGGTTCCTGACCTCGTTGTGGTGAGTGCTTTCGATGTGTCGATGATTTTGTATGCCGAGCACTCGTTCAATGCGTCGACCTTCACCGCTCGGGTAATCACGAGCACCCTCAGCGACCTTTATAGCGCGGTCACCGGGGCAATCGGTGCGCTCAAGGGCCCACTGCATGGTGGAGCCAATGAGGCGGTAATGCACGTCCTTGAGGAGGTCGGTACCGCAGATAGGGCTGAAGCGTGGCTGGAGACTGCTCTGGCTGAGAAGCGCAAGATTATGGGCTTCGGTCACCGCGTCTACAAGAACGGTGACTCACGAGTTCCCACCATGAAGGCAGCGCTCGAAACGCTCGTTGCCAAGTTTGATCGCCCCGACATGATGGAGCTGTATGACGCTCTGGAGATGGCAATGACGAGCCGTAAGAACATCAAGCCGAACCTCGACTATCCGAGTGGCCCTGCCTACAACCTCATCGGGTTCGACACCGACATGTTCACGCCGCTGTTCGTTGCGAGCCGTGTCACCGGCTGGACTGCTCACATCATGGAGCAGGCTGCCGCGAACGCTCTCATTCGCCCGCTCGCAGCCTACTCGGGGGTTGAGGAACGGCACATTAGCTAGGAGTAGAAGGTCAGGTCGGGCTGGCAGAATGGTCGTATGACTGTTCCCCAGATTAAACTCAACGACGGCAATTCCATTCCCCAGCTCGGGTTCGGTGTTTTCAAGGTTGACCCCGATGAGACCGAGCGGATCGTCACCGACGCGCTTGAGGTTGGCTACCGCCACCTCGATACGGCAATGATTTACGGCAACGAAACCGGTGTCGGCAACGCAATAAAAGCGTCCGGTATCCCTCGCGACGAGCTGTTCATCACAACGAAGCTGTGGAACAGCGACCAGGGCACTGACTCCGTGCGCGACGCCATGGATTTGAGTCTTGAGAAGTTGGGCCTCGAATCTGTGGATCTCTACCTCATCCATTGGCCTCGCCCCGACCTCGACCGCTACCTCGACACGTGGCTGACTATGGAGCAACTGAAGGCAGACGGCAAAGCACGCTCGATTGGTGTCAGCAACTTCCACCGCCCGCATCTCGAGAAAATCCTTGCGGGGAGCGAGACGGTTCCGGCTGTCAACCAGATTGAGTTGCACCCCGCCTTTGCGCAGCGCGACCTGCGTGCTTTTGGTGCCGAAATCGGGATGCACACCGAGGCGTGGGGTCCGCTCGGCCAGGGCAAGTACGACCTGTTCGGCGAGCCTGCAGTGCAGGCTGCGGCTGAAGCGCACGGTGTTTCGCCGGCCCAGGTTGCCATCCGCTGGCACCTGCAGAGCGGCATTATTGTGTTCCCCAAGTCGAATTCGCGCGAGCGCATGGCCGAGAATTTTGATGTCTTTGGCTTCGAGCTTTCTGGCGAGCAGATGGCATCCATTGACGCTATCGACCGCGACCAGCGTGTCGGTGCAAACCCCGACGAAGCGACCTTCTAGAGAGCTGTCAGCGTTGGGCGCTACCCGGAAATCGGGGAGTGCTCAATGCTGACCGCAACACCGGGCGGAGTATCAACGAGTAACCCAGTCCCATCGAAGGCTGCCTCAAGGTCGGCAAGGGTCTCGGTGAAGTGTTCCCACCCTTCGGTGTGGAGGCCAACCACGCGGTGAACGTCCAAGATTCGGGCGGCCTCTGCAGCATCCGCTGAGGTCAAAGTGAGCGGACCGTTGACGGCAGAGATGCGGGCAGCGCCGGCGAAAAGCACCGCAATATCGATGTCGGGAAAGCGGCCCGCGATCTGCTGCACGAGCGGCAGAGAGGCATTGTCGCCGCTGACGTAAATGGTCGGTTCGCCCTCGGCCTGCAACACAAAACCGGTGACTGGCCCCACGAGCGCTTCAGCACCGGGAGGGCCGTGCAACGCGGGTACCGCGGTGATGGTGACAGCGCCGACTTCACAGGATTCCCACGAGTCGAGACCGACAACGCCACCACCGAACAGGTCAGAGCTGGCCTTCATCGTGCTGATCGTCAGCACCCCCGTCGCGAGCAGTTCTAGACCCTCATAGTCGAGGTTGTCTTCGTGCTCATGGTGCGACAGCAACACCAGATCGACAGCGCCAACCTCGGCACGGCTCAGAGCTGGCCCCTGCGTCTTGGTCAACGGCACGCCGCCCTCGTCGGGGTAAAGGCGCGGCTCATCAAATGTGGGATCGGTCACGATGCGCAATCCCGCATATTCGAGCAACGCGGTGGGGCCGCCAATGTAGGTAACGGTCAACTTCGACATACGCTGAGACTATGCCCAATCGTTTGGAAACTGCTGCGAGTCCATACCTCAGATCTCACGCCACAAATCCGGTCGACTGGTGGGAGTGGTCTGCTGAAGCTTTTGCTGAAGCTGAACGCCGCGATGTGCCCGTGCTGGTCTCCATTGGCTACTCCACCTGCCACTGGTGTCATGTCATGGCGCGCGAATCATTCAGCGACCCCGTGCTGGCCACCTACCTCAACGAAAACTTTGTGGCGATCAAAGTAGACCGCGAAGAGCATGCCGAAGTGGACTCCACGTATTTGGCGGCGGCATCCGCCTTCACCCCCAATCTGGGCTGGCCGCTGAACGTATTCGTCACGCCCGCGGGGCGAGCCTTCTTTGCTGGCACGTACTGGCCACCGACCGCGGTGGGGCAACATCCGGCCTTCCGGCAAGTGCTGGAGTCAGTGACGGATGCGTGGGGCACACGCCGCGAGCAGGTCGAGACGAGCGGTGCCGCCATTGCGCAGGCGCTCGCCCAGAGTCGCGGTGTGGAGAGTGACCTCGTTGCAGACTTTGCGCCCGTGATCGATGCGCTCGCCGCCGCCGAAGATCTCGAACACGGCGGATTCGGCGACGCCCCCAAATTCCCCGTCACCCCGGTGCTGCGGTTCCTCCTCGACCGCGGCGCCCGCAACGCCGAACATTCGCTCGAGGCAGCCGGCCTCGCGGACCGCACCCTCGAGGCAATCGCGGGCTCCGCGCTGCGCGACCCCGTTGATGGCGGGTTCTTCCGCTACTCCACCCAGGCCGACTGGACAGACCCACACTACGAACGCATGCTCTACGACAACGCCCAACTGCTCGCGTCCTATGCGCTCGCCGACCGTACCGAAACCGCCACAGGTGTGGCCGAGTTTTTGCGCGACAAACTGCGACTGCCCTCCGGAGCGTTCGCCTCGGGCCTCGACTCGGAGAGCACCGTCGACGGCAAACGTGTTGAGGGCTTCTACTATTCGCTGGATGCCGCAAGCCGCGCCCGTGTCGAAGCCCCGCCCCGCGACAACAAGATCCTCACCGGGTGGAACGGTCTCGCCATCGAAGCTCTCGCTCTCGCCGGCGCCCGTCACGGCAACGCCGAGTGGATCGCGCTCGCTCGCGGTGCCGCCGACTTCCTGCTCGCCGAGCATGTGCTTGGTGCACGAATGGCCGACGCGAGCGAGGTTGCTGTCCGCGTGCCAGCCGAGCACTCAGGGGAGCGGCTCGTGCGCACCTCCATCGACGGCATCCTCTCCGATGCGGCAGCGACCCTCGAAGACAGCGGGATGCTGGCTCAGGGCCTGCTCGAACTGTCGATCGCCGCCGGCGAAGTTCGGTACGCCATCGCGGCCTGCGACCTCGTCGATGGGGCGCTCGCGGCAGGTGCTGCCGGTTCGGGAAGCTCGCCCTTCGGTCTCCCCGGCGGCACGGACTCGGTGCTCGCAGCCCAGGGCCTCTCCACCGAGGCTGACATCAGCGACGGTGCCCACCCGAGCGGGCTCAGCGCCATGGCCTCGGCCGCCTTCACCCTCTTCGCCCTCACCGGCGATGCTCGGTACCGGGATGCCGCCGAAGCGTCCATGAAACTGGTCGGCCAACTCGCTTTCCAGCAACCAATCTCGTTCGGAACCGCCCTCACCCTCATGTCGGAGCTGGGTGTACCGTTACGGCAGCTCGTCGTCGTGACGCCCGATGCAGCGGATGCCGCGGATGCCGCGGATGCGGAATCGAGTGACGAACTCACGAGCCTTGCCCGAAAGCTGCACCGCGCGGGAGGCATTGGCGCGGTCGTGTCTCAGGCTCAAGCCGAAGCCTTCGCGGCATCCGGTTTCGAACTGTTTGCGGCGCGCACGGCGATCGAAGGCAAGCCCACCGCCTACCTCTGCGAGGAATTCGTGTGCCGCCTGCCGCTTACTGACGGTGCGGCAGTTGCCGCGTTGCTGATCTCGAGCTAGCGCTCATAAATGTCGCGTCGATGGCCCAGCGTCACGACAACCACGAGCAGCACGTCATCCTGAATCGTGTAGACGATGCGGTAGTCGCCGACGCGCACGCGGAACCCGGGCCGCCCCTGCAGCGCCTTCGCGCCCGGAGGTCGGGGGTTTTCACTCAGGAGGGCGATCGCACCGCGGATTCGGTCACGATGGTGATGATCGACTCGTTTGAGTGCGCGCGCCGCAGTGCGCGTCACTTCGATCCGGTGGGCCACTACCAGCCCAAATCTGCCTTGACCTGATCCCAGGGAATATTTGGGCCCTCTTGGGCCATCGCCTCGTCAAAAGCAGCAACGTCTTCGGCATCTTCGAGTGCGTCCATCATGCGCTCATACTGCTCTGGACTAACGACAACGGCCGCACGCTGTCCGCGACGCTCGATAAAAACAGCTTCGCGCTCGGAGGTGGCGATCACCTCGGAGAAGTTCTTGCGGGCATTCGCGATGCTTGTGGTCGACATGGATAAATTGTACATTTCACAATCTGAAATGTACATAGTTGGGTTGCTGTGTTCGTCCCAAGAAGCCCTAGTTCCTAGAGAAACAGGACGCCACGCTAAACCCAGCTCGGCAACCACCACCGCAACCGCAGCAGATCGTAGTCGAGGGTTTGACCGGTCCAGAGTGGCCAAAAGAAGACACTGACCGCAATGGCGAAAGTCACGAAGACAGCCACAACGCCGATGCCGCTGAGCCGACGGTCGCGATCATCATCGGCTCTGCCAAGAATCACGCCGAGCGCGGCAACAAGCGCCAAAATCAGGTACGGCTCGAACACGATTGTGTAGAACTGAAAAACGGTGCGGTTCAGATACAGCAACCACGGCAGATAACCGGCGGCGACACCCATCAGAATGAAGCCGGTCTGCCACTGCCGGTAGCGCACCAGCCGGTACACGAGATACACGAGAGCCGCGGTTGCCGCCCACCAAATAATGGGGTTGGCTACTCCCGAAATGGAGGCGCCACAGGCATCCGCCACACAACCACCATCGCCCTGGGCAATGTTTTCGTAAAACATGCTGGTCGGGCGGATGAGCAGCAGCCACGTCAGCGGATTCGCCTGATAGGGGTGGGGTCGGCTCTCACCCACGTGGTAGCTGTACACGCTCGACTGAAAGTGCCACAGGCTCTGGATGTCAAGGGGCACCCAACTGAGCACACCAGACCACGCGTTTCCGTCGCTCTCAGCCCACTGTCGGTCGTAGCCGCCATCGCCAGCAAACCACCCCGCCCACGAACTCAAATACACAAACAGCGCAATCGGCACCGTCAACAAGAAACTGACGGGGGCCTGCCTGAAGAGAGTGCCGGAGCCCCAGAACGTGATGCCAGCTCGACGACGAGCCAGGGCATCCACCACCAGGCTGTAGACGGCGAAGGCGGCCAAAAAGTAGAGGCCGTTCCATTTGACGGCGGCAGCAGCACCGAACGCAACAGCGGCCAGCATGAGCCACGGTCGCCACGACAGTGCCGGGCCCCACTCGGTTGCTGTACCCCGCAGCCCGCGCCGGCTGATCCACAGCGCCAACCGGGTCGCGGAATGTTCCCGATCGAGCAGCATTGCTCCCACCCCCAGCAGCGCGAAGATCATCACGAAGTTGTCGAGCAGGGCGACCCGGCTCATCACGATGGCATTGCCGTCAATCGCCATCAGCAACCCGGCGAGAGTCGCGAGCAAGGTCGAGCCGAAAAGCTTTTTGGCAACCAGCATCAGCACGATCACCGCAAGAATGCCCACGAGAGCGGTGGCAATTCGCCAACCGAACGGGTCTTCGCCTCCGGAGGGCAGCATTCCTAAGCCGATGAGCCACTTGCCGAGCGGCGGATGCACCACGAAGGCGGGGTCGCTGAGAAAAATATTGACCTGGCCGCCGATAAACAGCGCATCCGCTTCGGCCGGCCATTGCGCCTCATACCCACGATTGACCAGCGTCCACGAGTCCTTCACATAGAAGGTCTCATCAAAGACGAGCGTCGCTGGATGCCCCAGGCCCACCAGTCGCGTGAAAGCCGCGACCAGCACCACAATCGCCGGCCCAGCCCATCCGAGCCATCGCCGCGTGAACGCGCTACGTGTTGCCCACCACCGGTCGAGGCGCGTGCCCTCCGCGCCCGCCCGCGCCGTCACCTGGTGCGCCGAGGGTTCGGAGCTCGACAGGAGGTCGTCGAAATCACGATCGGATGTCTGGCTCACCCCGCAATGTTACTGAGGTTAGAGCGCTCTGCAGTAGGCAACGCCCGGCGCCGCGGTTAGAACGGAACTAGGCGGTGTCTTCTGGCTCGCCCCAGCGCCCGCTCGGAGTGCCAAAAGACTGCCAGATCCAGGCCACTGCGGTCTCGGCCGGGGGGCGAGGAACCATCCCGAGCCACTCCACGATGATGCCGTAGGTGGAACCGGTGATGCTGGCGGTGGCGATTTCTACGGGCAGCCCCTCAAAGGGGTGGTTGCCGATGCTGAGAATGCCGTTCCGCACAATCAGATTGAGGCGGGCGTGGAGGCGCGAGGAGACCAAAGCGGAGCCCCGGGGGCCCAGCGCGCTGGCATAGACGGCGGCGTTGGCATTGATGTGGCGGAGGTAACTGGTGATGGCCGGCGGCGGTTCGGTGCTCTGGGGGTCGAGATTCACTAGTTCGACTCCGGCGTCGTCTGCTGCGGATTCGATCGCGAAGGCCAGCAGGGTCTCTTTGTCGGCAAAGTGCTGGTAGAAGCTGCTGCGGTTGACCCCGGCGCGTTCGACGATATCTCCGACGGTCACTTCGTCGAGCGGCCGTTCTTGTGTGAGCGCGAAGAGTGCCTGTTGCAGACTCCGGCGAGTTCGTTCGACTCGTTCATCCATTCGTTGATTGTGACAGATGTGGGCGAGAAAACCGTGAGTTTTCCGACAACTGTTGGAAAAGTAGTTTTCACCGAATACCATGGGCACGGGCCCGACGGAGTGCTCTTTTTCTGTCTTCTATGAGAGGTTTCTTCGGCATGGCTGAACTCCTGTACCGCCTGGGTCGTCTATCGGCTCGGCGCGCCTGGCTTGTCATCGTGAGCTGGCTCGCCGTACTTGGCTTAGCGGTCGGCGGCTTTGCCGTCTTTGGCGGGGCGCTATCCTCCACGTTTTCGATTCCGGGCACCGAAACCGAGCGCGTATCTGCAGAACTCAGCGACCGGCTGAGTGACGTAAGCGGAGCATCCGCTACCGTCGTTTTCTCCTCCGATGACGGCACAGCGTTCTCAGCGGGCCAGGAGAGCGAGATCACCGATGCGCTTTCCGCTCTCACCCCCGTCGACAGCGTCAGCGGCGTTATTGACCCCTTCGAGACAGACGCTCAACGTGCCGAGCAGGCTCAAGAAATCTCTGACGGCCGTGACCAAATCGAAGCAGGCCGACAGCAACTGACTGACGGTAAAGCGCAGTTGGATGCCGCGAAGCAAGAACTTGCGGCCGGTCAAGCACAGTTGGATGCGGCCATCGAGCAGGCGAAAGCGGCAGGCTTCTATGAGGCTTCCGTGGCCCAGTTCGAGGCGCAGCAGGCTCAGCTTGATGCCGGAGCTGCCGAGCTTGACACTCAGCAGGCAACGCTCGACGAGAATGCGACCCTGCTCGATGAGCAGCAGCAACAACTCGAATACGGCGAGGTCCTCATCGATGCCGCGGCAGGAATCAGCACTGTCTCCGACGATGGGGCGACCGCGCTGGGACTCATCACCTTCGACAACGATCTTTTCGATCTCTCCGAGGAAGTAAAGAGCACCCTCGCCTCCCAGCTTGACGCCGTCGATATTGCGGGGGTGAGCGTCAACTATTCCGCCGCCATTGCGACCTCGGTTGATGGTCTTTTGGGCGTTGGTGAAATCATCGGTGTACTTTTGGCCGGCATTGTCTTGCTGGTGCTATTCCGGGCGTTCTTGCCGGCCGTTCTTCCGATCGTCTCGTCGATCATCGGTGTGGGCGTCGGCGTTGCCGGTTCTCTTGCGTTCTCCGATGTCGTAGATATGACGTCGGTGACTCCCATCCTTGGTGTAATGCTTGGCCTTGCCGTGGGGATCGACTACACGCTGTTCATTGTGCAGCGCCACCGCCGGCAACTCTCCGAGGGCATGGACCTGCAAGAGTCCATTGGCCTCGCCAACGGAACCTCCGGTAACGCTGTGGTGTTTGCGGGCTCAACGGTGTTGGTCGCACTGATTGCCCTCAACGTGAGTGGTGTTCCTTTCCTCGGTGTCATGGGAACTGTTGGTGCGGTGTGCGTGTTTATCGCTGTGCTCATCGCTATTAGCCTCACTCCGGCGCTGTTGTCTTTGCTCGGCACTCGAGTTCTTTCGCGTCGTGCGCGAAACAAGGTTAGCCACCAAGCGCAACACCTGGCACCCGTGAAGCCGATGCGCACGGGGCGCGCAGTGGCCACCCTCGCATTGACCACCATCGGGTTACTGATCATTGCCATTCCGGCACTCTCGATGCGTTTGGGACTACCAGACGGATCCTCTGAGCCTGCGGACTCTACCCAGTACCGCACCTACAACACCGTGGCACAAGAGTTTGGTGCCGGTCAAAATGGCGCCCTGCTGGTCACGGCAAGGCTGTCGGATGCTGTCTCGGACGATCAGATCGTGAAGACTCAGGCAGAACTCGCCGAACAGCTGATGGACTTTGACGGCGTCGTCGCGGTTGCTCCCGTCGGTGTCTCCGATGAGTCCGATTATTTCGCCTTCCAGGTGATTCCGATTGATGGCCCTTCGAGTGAGTCAACCGAGATCCTCGTGACTGAACTGCGCGCCAGCTCTCCGCTCGACGGCGACATCACACTTGGCGTTGCCGGTTCAGCCAGTGGAAATATTGACATC
Source organism: Rhodoglobus vestalii (assembly GCF_006788895.1). Classification (NCBI taxonomy): domain Bacteria; kingdom Bacillati; phylum Actinomycetota; class Actinomycetes; order Micrococcales; family Microbacteriaceae; genus Rhodoglobus; species Rhodoglobus vestalii. The sequence continues at coordinate 873,563 of NZ_VFRA01000001.1, read as the reverse complement.
TCCGAGAAGCTTGCTTCTGTGCTGCCGCTCTACCTGGGCGTGGTCGTTGGCCTCTCGTTGCTCATCCTGATTCTGGTGTTCCGTTCGCTACTGGTGCCGATCATCGCCACCGCCGGCTATGTACTGTCGCTGTTGGCAGCGTTCGGTGCGATGGTCGCGGTCTACCAGTGGGGATGGTTGGGAGCACTCTTCGGGGTGACCGACCCTGGGCCACTCCTAAACTTTGCACCGATCATCATCATGGGTGTGCTGTTCGGTCTCGCAATGGACTATCAGCTGTTCCTCGTGTCGGGAATGCGGGAAGCCTATGTGCACGGTGTGCCCGCACGAACCGCGGTTATCAGTGGATTACGCAGTGGACGAGCCGTTGTAACCGCGGCCGCGATCATCATGATTGCCGTCTTCGGCGGGTTCATCTTCTCCCACCTTGCGATCGTGCGACCGCTCGGCTTCGGGCTTGCCATCGGTGTGCTCTTCGATGCCTTCGTGGTGCGGATGCTGCTGATCCCGGCGCTGATGCACCTCTTAGGCACGTCGGTGTGGTGGCTACCGCGGTGGCTCGACCGCATCCTGCCGAGTGTTGATGTTGAGGGTGCCGCGCTTGAGCGCAGCCACCCCGTGCATCCGGGAGCTTCGGATGCCACCCCCAGCGAGGCGGCACCGGTCAGGACCGCCCGCTAACGGCTCCAGCGCTCAGAGCCCAGCGCTCCAGCACGCAACCATTGCCCGGAGAGGCTGCCGCCTACAGCGGTGTTTCTCCGGACAGTAGTGCGTTGGGCCCCGCTCCCGGCTCGCCGGGCACCCGGGATGCCGCCCGCACCGCCCCAATGGATGCCGCAATCACCAGTGCAATTCCGAAGCCCTGCAGGAGGGTGATGCTCTGCCCGAGCACAAAGAATCCGGCCCCGGTAGCAATGGCAGGCGCCAGTGCCATGAGCACCGAAAAGGCGGCGGCAGAGATGCGGCGCAGCGCGATCAGTTCGAGTGCGTAGGGAATCGCCGAGGAGCAGATGGCTACGCCGAGCCCGCGCACCAGAATTGAGGGTTCAAGCAGTGTGCTTCCCGCCTGGGCGATACCGAAGGGCAGGCTGATGATCGCACCGATTGCCATGGCGATGGCCAGACCATCCAATCCGGCAAAGACTTGCCCGGTCTTGCGTGACGCCAAAATGTAGCCCGCCCACGACACTGCTGCGGCAAGCGCAAAGGCGACACCGACGGGGTCGAGCGCACCAACACTGCCGAGACTGAGAAAGGCGACCCCAATAAACGCAAGAACCGCCCACAACCAGGCGCTTGCGCGTCGAGCGACGATTACCGAGAGCACAAGGGGCCCGAGCACTTCGATTGTGACCGTTGCGCCGAGATCGATACGCGAAAGTGCCTGATAGAACAGGAGATTCATGCCGCCAAGCGAGATTCCGAAAATCAGGGCCATCAGCCAGGCGCGCGGCGTGATGGCGCGCAGGTTCGGACGGGCGATGGCAAGCAGAATAGCGGCCGAGAACACGAGGCGGAGGGAGACCATTCCGGCTGGCCCCACCTCGGGAAAAAGCAGCACTGCGACCGATGCGCCGACATCCTGAAAGGTGAGCCCCAACACCACGAGCATCACGGCGCCCCGTGGCGTCCCCTTGAGGGGTGGGGGAGTCGACATAGTGCAACCCTACGACGTCGATCGAGGTGCCGAGTGCACCTGTGCTGCGGGTGCGACAATGAGCGGGTGATCATTCTTGCTGCGACCCCCATCGGCAATCTTGGTGATGCCTCTCGGCGCCTCGTTGAGGCACTCACGAACGCGGAGGTGATCGCCAGCGAAGACACCCGAACGACCATCCATTTGATGCGTGCCCTCGGTATTGACAATCGACCGCGGTTGATTCCACTGCACGAACACAACGAGTCCGAGAAAGCAGCCCAGATCGTCGAACTCGCGCGCGACACCGACGTGCTTGTTCTGAGCGACGCGGGGATGCCCGCCATCAGCGACCCCGGATTTCCCCTCGTCGCCGCCGCCGCCGCCGCCGGGGTCACCGTCACCGCTCTGCCCGGACCAAGCGCCGTGCTCACCGCGCTCGCCGTTTCGGGCCTCCCCACCGACCGCTTCAGCTTCGAAGGTTTCCTGCCGCGCAAAGGCCGGGTTGCCTACTTTCGGGCACTCGCCCGCGAAGAACGCACAATGGTGTTCTTCGAAAGCCCCAACCGGTTGCCCGCGGCGCTCACCGACCTCGCCACCGCACTCGGTGATGATCGCCGTGCAGTGGTGTGCCGCGAACTCACCAAGATGTATGAAGAAATTGTGCGCGGCACCGCCGCCGAGCTCGCCGCCAAGTTTAAGGATGGTGCTCGGGGCGAGATCTGTCTCGTCGTCGAGGGTGCCGCACCCGCAACATCCGATCTCCCCACCGCGGTGGCCTATGTTCTCTCTCTCGTCGCCGACGGTGCCCGACTCAAAGAGGCCGCAACCGAGGTCGCCGAGCAGACCGGATTGAGTAAGCGCGAACTGTATGAGGCGGCACTGCGCTCCAAGTAGGCGTGTGACCCGGGCGATGGCGCCTACCAGCGGTGGAGGCTTAGGCTGCGACCGAAACCTTCGCGGTTTCGGGGACAGCGGTGCGGTTGTCGCGAACGGTGAACCGTTTGAGGGCAACCACAATCAGGGCTGTGACGACCATGCCCGCAAGGATCGCGACCACGAACATCAGGAACGGGTTGATCGCAAAGAACACGAAGAATCCGCCATGAGGTGCCTGTGAGGTAACACCGGCAGCCATAATGATTCCGCCGGTTACCGCGCTGCCGATTGCGCTGGCCGGGATCACCCGCAGCGGGTCAGCAGCAGCGAAGGGGATAGCACCCTCAGAAATAAACGATGCGCCCAGCAACCACGCTGCCTTGCCATTTTCTTTTTCCACGGGGGAGAAGAGGCGGCGAGCCAGAACGGTCGAAGCGAGAGCCATCGCCAGCGGGGCAACCATTCCGGATGCCATCACAGCAGCCATGATCATCCACGGCCCCTGGTTGTCGATTGCACCAGCACCGAGGCCAGCTACCGCGAACGAGTACGCGACCTTGTTGACGGGGCCACCGAGGTCGAAGCCCATCATTGCGCCCAAGATGAGCCCAAGAACGACAGCGGATGCACCACTCAAGCCGTTGAGGAAGTTGTTCAGTGCAACGGTGAGCGAAGCGATCGGTCCACCGAGGATCAGCACCATCAGGCCGGAGGCAAAGATCGACGCCAGCAGCGGGATAACAACAACAGGCATGAGGCCGCGGAACCAGGCTGCGGTCTTGCGCTGGGCGAGCCAGTGAGCGGCAACACCGGCGAGCAGTCCACCGACGATACCGCCGAGGAAGCCTGCACCCATGAGGCCAGCGACGGCACCGGCGGTGAATCCGGGGGCGATACCGGGGCGGTCAGCAATCGCGTAGGCAATGTAGCCGGCAAGGGCAGGAACGAGGAAGCCCATCGAGGCTGCACCGATCTGGAAAGCGGCAGCGCCCAAGTAGGTGGCGAGACCACCCTCGGGCAGATTCCAGAGACTGTTGCCGACGACAATGTCGCCCGCGGTTTCAGTGATGAGGTATCCACCCAGTAAGAAGCCGAGCGCGATCAGCAGACCGCCACCAGCAACGAACGGGATCATGTAGCTCACACCCGTGAGTAGTGCGCGCTTCACGGTCTGCCCGAAGTGCTCGTCCTTGGTACTGGGGGTGCTCTCGCTGGCAGCTCCGCCACCGGCGACGCGGGCCGCGTTGGGGTCGCTTGCGGCGGCAATAGCTTCGGCGATCATCTCGTCTGGGGCATCAATTCCGCGCTTCACCGGCGACTGAATCAGTGGCTTGCCGGCGAAACGACCCTTGTCGCGAACATCCACATCAACAGCAAAGATGACCGCGGATGCCGCAGCAATGATCGCAGGATCAATCGGTGTTGCCCCGGACGAACCTTGAGTCTCGACGTGAAGTTCGACGCCAGCGCGTTTCGCGGCGGCGGCGAGGGAATCGGCGGCCATATAGGTGTGGGCTATGCCCGTGGGGCACGCGGTGACGGCGACAATGACGGGGCGAGCAGCGTCGCCTGACGCGGATGTCGATTGCTGTCCCTCACCGGCACCGGCACTGGCACTGGCACTGGCACTGACACCGGCTGCCGGTGCTGCCTTCTCTTCTGGTGCGGTCGCCTGCTCGACGAGAGCAACAATCTCTTCTCGGCTGCCGGCAGAGCGGAGACTGTCGACGAATTCGGGGTTCACTAGCGAACGCGCGAGGGCGGAAAGCAGGGTCAGGTGTTCCTTATCGGCGCCGTTGGGAGCGGCGATGAGGAAGATGAGGTCGGCAGGAGCATCCGGCGACCCGAAGTCGACGGCGGGCTTAAGGCGAGCCATCACGAGAGTGGCTTCGGTTACCGCCTCCGAACGGCAATGAGGAATAGCGATACCGCCAGGAACACCGGTATCGGTCAGCTGTTCGCGTGCCCACGCGTCGTCGAAAAGCGATTCCGCGTTGGTTGCACGGCCCTGATCGGCGACGAGTTTGGTCATCGCGCGGATGACGCCGGCGCGGTCGGTGCCGAGATCGGCATCTAACAGCACGAGGTCGGTGGTGATGAGTTGCGACATTGCTTTCTCCTTGTCGACAGCAGCGGTGGTGCTGAGATTTAGTGGTTGTCCGGTCGGCTGAGCAAGTGCACCTCAGCAGAGTCGGGGTGGGTAAGTTCTGGGGTCGGCATGGTGCTGCCGGGTAGGGATGCTGCGGCTGTGCCGTGAGCGACAGCCTGAGCAAGGCGACGTTCGGGTGCTGCGCCGCGCTGGTCGCCCAAGAGGTAGCCGGCCAGGGAGGCATCGCCGGCACCGACGGTACTTTTTGCGACGACGGGCGGCATTGTTGCGCGCCACGTTTCGTCGGCGGTCACGAGGAGTGCCCCGCGTGACCCGAGAGTGGCGAGCACGGTACGACAGCCGCGGTTCACGAGAGTGAGCGCCGCAGCGGCGGCCGCATCCGTATCTTCTTCGAAGGTGTCGGGCAGACCCGTGAGCTCTGCGAGCTCTTCCGCGTTGGGTTTGATGAGGTCAACGCCAACACCCGACTCGATCAGTGCCTGCATGGGGGCGCCCGAAGAGTCAACGGCGACCCGTGGTGGGGTGCCATCGGCAGCGTGGCGAATTGCGTTGATTACTCGCACATAGAAGTCGGCACTGAGCCCCGGAGGCAGCGAACCGGCAAGCACAACCCATTCCGCCCGGCGAGCATGGGACACCACCAGATCGATAAGTGCTGCATCGTCGGCGGCGGTGAGCTGTGGCCCCGGTTCATTGATCTTTGTGGTCGTGCCATCAGGTTCAGTGATCGTGACATTCGAACGCACGCGGCCGGAAATCGGCAGCCCTGCAGTGGGGGTGTGCTCGGCACGCAACGCCACCAACATCGGATCGGATGCTTCGCCCGGCAGAATAGCGATCGTATCCAGCCCTGACGCAATCAGTGCACGAGACACATTCACGCCCTTGCCACCCGGCTGCTCACTGCTTGAGAGGGAACGCTGAACTTCGCCGCGGTCGAGAGCGGCGTCGAGCTCGATGGTGCGATCGAGGCTCGGGTTGGCGGTAACGGTGACGATCATGCGATCACCGTTTCGACATCCGCACGCTCAAGAGCGAGGGTAAGTTCGGCATCGGGTGAGCGGTCGGTGATGATGGTGTCGACATCAGTCAGCGAGGCGAAACTCATGAGAGTCTCGGTGCCCAGTTTCGAGGCGTCAACGAGTGCGATGGCGCGGCGTGAACCGCGGGTGAGCGCACTCTTCACGGCAGCTTCATCGGGGTCGGGGGTGCTGAAGCCGAAATCGGCGTGCACACCGTTGGCACCCAAAAATGAGATGTCTGGGCGGATGCCGGACAGCTGGTCGAGGGTCGTTGCCCCTACTGCGGCGCCGGTGAGCCCGCGCAGGCGACCGCCGATAATCTGAACGGCGATGTGGGGGTTCTCGCTCACGATTGAGGCGATCGAAATGGAATGGGTGATCACGGTCAGCGAGCCGGTCGATTTTTCGGGGTTCCAGTTGACCAGGTGCTGAGCCAGGCGGCTTGTGGTAGTGCCAGAGTCGATGCTGATCGCCCCGACAAAGTTAGACGGAATGAGGGCCATCGCGGCCCGAGCGATGCGCTCTTTGGCATCGGAGTTGCGGCCGGTGCGCTGGGCGACACTCTCTTCACTGCGGCTAATCCGTGCGGCAGAGACTGCGCCGCCATGAACGCGGCGCGCCACCCCCCGGGCCTCGAGCTGGTCGAGGTCTCGGCGCACGGTTTCGCTTGACACAGCGAAGGTGCGAGCGAGTTCGATTACGGCGACGCGGCCGGCTTCAGCGAGTTGTCTCTCGATCTGCTGTTGCCGTTCTTCTGCGTACATTCCGCAATCTCCTGTGATTATCGCCGCGCACGATTTCTGCGTATCTGTGAGAGTACGCCGGTGATCGGCAGAATGCAACATAAATAAAGATAAACCCACACATTCTCACACGGAGCGGGGCGGCATCCTGTGCAGCGTCCGGATTCGTATTCGCTGTCATATCCGTCCGGCGTAATGGATCGACACGGGCGAATACACTAAAGGCATGTCTGCCGGCGACTCCTTCTATATTGCGACGCCCATTTTCTATGTGAACGACGTTCCTCATATCGGGCACGCGTACACCGAGGTGGCCGCCGACGTTCTTGCACGCTGGCACCGCCAACGAGGTGAAGACGCCTGGCTGCTCACCGGCACCGACGAACACGGCCAAAAGATTCTGCGCACCGCCGTCGCCAACAACACGACGCCGCAAGAGTGGGCCGACCGTCTTGTTGCTGATTCGTGGCAACCGCTGCTTGACACCATTGATATCGCCAATGACGATTTCATTCGCACAACCGATGAGCGCCACGAGAAAGCAGTGGCGACTTTCCTTCAGCGCCTCTACGACGATGGCCACATCTACGCCGGCGAATACGAGGGCTACTACTGTGTCGGCTGCGAAGAGTACAAACAGCTTGACGACCTTGTTACCGCACCCGACGGCGACTACAAGGGCCAACTGGTGTGCGCTATCCACTCGCGCCCGGTTGAAGTTCTCAAAGAGAAGAACTACTTCTTTCGCATGAGCGACTTTGGGCAGAAACTGCTCGACCTTTATGAAAGCCAGCCCGACTTTGTGCAGCCCGCGAGCGTGCGCAACGAGATTGTGCAGTTCGTCAAGCAGGGACTCGACGACCTCTCCATTTCGCGTTCCAGTTTTGACTGGGGTGTGAAGGTTCCGTGGGATGAAACCCACGTTGTGTACGTGTGGTTCGATGCCCTGCTCAACTACGTGAGTGCTATCGGCTACGGCGTTGACGATGACCAGTTCGCCAAGCGCTGGCCCGCCGTGCAACTCGTCGGCAAAGACATCGCCCGTTTTCACGCCGTTATTTGGCCCGCCATGCTCCTGGCCGCAGGGCTTCCCGTTCCGCGCGCCGTCTTCGGCCACGGCTGGCTACTCGTCGGTGGCGAAAAAATGTCCAAGTCGAAGCTCACCGGAATCGCCCCGAGCCAAATTACCGACACGTTCGGTTCGGATGCCTTCCGCTACTACTTCATGAGCGCCATCACCTTTGGTCAAGACGGATCGTTCAGTTGGGAAGACCTGAGTGCGCGCTACCAAGCAGAGCTGGCCAACGGTTTCGGCAACCTTGCTTCGCGGGTGATCGCGATGGTCAATAAGTACTTCGATGGTGATATTCCGGCTCTCGGCGCGCTCACGGCATCCGATGAAGCGATTGTGGCGACCCAGAAGCGTGCAACCGAGAAATCGAACGCTGCCATTGACTCCTTCGCCATCAACGAGGCGCTGGCTGAGGTCTGGCAACTCGTCGATGAGCTCAACGGGTACATCACCGAGCAAGAGCCGTGGGCGCTGTCGAAAAACCCCGCTAACCGCGAACGCCTCGGCACCGTGCTCGCGACTACCGTCAACGGTCTCGGCACGCTCGCGATTCTGTTGTCGCCCGTGCTGCCCAAGGCAACCGAGCGACTCTGGCAGGCCATCGGCGGCGTCGGTGAACTGCGTGGGCAGCGAATCGACGACGCCCAGCACTGGGCAACCAGCGGTCGTGTGACTGCCCTCGAAACCTCCCTATTCCCCCGCATCGAAGTGGATGCCGAAAGCGGCACGGCGTGACTGAACCGTTCATCCGGCAGCGCCACCGCAGCACCGACGAGGTAGCTTCTGAGAAGCTGCAGTACCCGCCGCTGCCCGAACCGCTCGCGGTTGCGGTGTATGACAATCACACCCACCTCGAGATTGCTGATGGCGGGCCCGGCAACCAGTTGCGCTTTCGCGAGCAGTTGGAGCGAGCATCCGCGGTCGGTGTGCGGGGCGTGGTGCAGGTCGGAACGGATGTCGATACCAGCCGCTGGTCGGCGCAGCTTGCGGCCACCGAATCACAGGTGCTTGCGGCGGTTGCAATCCACCCGAATGAGGCCCCCGAGCTCGAGGCTGCGGGGGAGCTTGATGCCGCACTGGCCGTAATCGATGAACTCGCTGCTCGCCCCCGCGTTCGCGCGGTGGGCGAGACGGGCCTCGACTTTTTCCGCACCGATGATGCGGGTCGGCCCGCACAGTTCCGGTCCTTCGAAGCGCACATTGCGATTGCCAAGCGGCACGGGCTTGCCCTGCAGATTCACGATCGCGACGCCCACGATGAGGTGATTGAAACGCTGCTGCGGGTGGGTGCTCCCGAGCGCACCGTCTTCCACTGCTTCTCGGGCGATGCGGCGATGGCGCGGTTGGCCGCGGATAACGGATGGTATTTGTCGTTCGCCGGCACTGTCACGTTCAAGAATGCGGCGAATCTGCGCGAAGCGCTGTCGGTTGTCGCGCAGGATCGCATTCTGGTGGAAACGGATGCCCCCTACCTCACACCCCACCCGCTGCGGGGCCGCCCCAATGCTCCCTACCTGATGCCGCACACGGTGCGTGCAATGGCGGCACATCTGGGCGAGGACGAAGCAACGTTTGCCACTCAGCTCGCCACAAACACCGAGGCCGTGTATGGCTTGTGGGAGACCGAACTGGCTGCCGCATCCGAGCCAGCCGCCGCGTCCGAAGCAGACCCCCGATGAGCGCACTGCTTGGCCCCGCCGAGATCCGCGATCTCGCCGACCTGCTCGGCATCCAGCCGACGAAGAAGCTGGGCCAAAACTTTGTGATCGACCCCAACACGGTTCGCCGAATTGTGAAGGCAGCGCACGTCGTCTCAGGTGAAACTGTGGTTGAGGTCGGCCCGGGGCTGGGATCGTTGACGCTGGGGTTGCTCGAGACCGGGGCATCCGTCGTCGCCGTCGAAATCGATAAACGCCTTGCCGCCCAGTTGCCCATCACGGTCAGCCAGCTGCAACCGGATGCGCGTCTCACCGTCATCACCGGTGACGCGCTGCGCGTCACCGAGTTGCCCAACGACCCTCGCGTGTTCGTTGCGAACCTGCCGTATAACGTGTCGGTGCCGGTGTTGCTGCACTTCTTGGAGGACTTTGACTCCCTCGACCGCGGTCTCGTGATGGTGCAGGCGGAGGTGGGTAATCGGGTTGCCGCCGGCCCCGGCAGCAAGGTGTACGGCTCGCCGAGCATCAAAGCGGCCTGGTACGGCGAGTTCTCTACCGCCGGTCTGGTCAGTCGTCAGGTGTTCTGGCCCGTGCCGAATGTCGACTCGGTACTGGTGCGCTTCGAGCGCCGCGAGCAACCCGGAACCGTCGAGGAACGTAAGGCCACCTTCGCCCTTGTGGATGCCGCGTTCCAGCAGCGACGCAAAATGTTGCGTCAGTCTCTGTCGAGTGTGTTGGGCAACTCAACGGCAGCATCCGATCGGCTGATTGCGGCGGGTGTCGCACCGACCGCCCGCGGCGAGGAGCTCACGGTGCACGATTTTCTTGCGATTGCCCGCGCTCGGTAACCAAATCATCAGGTGAAGGGTGTGACGCTCCGCCATTCCGTTCGGCAACGAACGACGGTAGGTTGGCTTCATGTCGGCGAACAGCAACACCAGCATTCCCAGTGACCGCGATGTGCTTGAGGGCACGGGGCGGCATCCCGATGAATGGTTTGCGTTCCTCGACATTGCGGGGGCGACGACATGGCAGCGTCCACAGATCGCGGGATGGTTCGTTACCAATGCCGACCACTTAAGCAGCGAGTGGGCAGAATCAATCGCGGCCCGGTATGCGGCAGCACGCGGGTTGGCTCAGGCGGAATAAGCCAATACAGGGGCTGATAGAGCCGGATCGTAGCGGATGCCGCGAGGCCAGTGTTATCCCCAGGGGGTGCACGGAGAGGTCCACTTCACACGGTAAGTTTGGTGGATGACTACCGTCTTGGCAGCCTCCACAATGGTTCACACTCGTGCCCCTGGCAAGATCAATGTCTTCCTCAAAGTGGGTTCGCTTCTTGATGACGGCTACCACGATGTTGCGATCGCCTATCAGGCGGTGTCGCTGTGTGAAGACGTTCGCGCCTATCGTGCCGATGATTTTTCGGTGTCAGTGTCGGGACCCGTCGACCTTTCGCGGGTACCCACCGATGGTTCCAATATCGGTATCAAAGCCGCTCGACTGCTGGCGCGTCGCACTGGCTACCGCGGCGGTGTTCGCCTTGAGATCGAAAAGCATGTTCCCGTAACCGGGGGCATGGGTGGTGGTTCTGCGGATGCCGCGGCAACACTTCTTGCCTGCGACGCACTCTGGGGCACCAACATCTCTCGCGAAGAAATGCTCGGTCTCGCGTCGGAGCTTGGCTCCGATGTGCCGTTCGCCCTCACCGGAGGAACAGCAATTGGAACGGGTCGTGGCGACCAGCTCAGCCCAGCCCTGGCTAAGGGCCAGTTTCAATGGGTGTTGGCCCTGTCTGATTCGGGGCTCTCAACCCCGGCGGTATACGAAGAGCTCGACCTTCACCGCCATCGTCACGCTCAAGACATTTTTCCGGCCGACGCCGCGCCAATCGTCGATGCGGATGTTCTCCAAGCTTTGCGTGCCGGTGACCCGCACATGCTTGCCGAATGTCTCCACAACGATCTGCAGGCTCCGGCGCTCCAGATGGAACCATCGCTGGCCGCGGTTATCGAGTTGGGCGAGAAGAACGGGGCGCTCGCCGGAGTCGTTTCGGGTTCTGGGCCCACTGTCGCGTTTCTCACCGCCGACCTCGATTCGGCCCTTGAACTGCAAATCGCATTGAGTGCGGCGCAGATGAAGGTGGTGCGCGCGACCGGCCCCGTTCATGGAGCGCGAATCATCACCGACTAACCCCGCTAGAATTTCCCGAATGGCACATCTTCTTGGCGCTGAGGCTCTTCATCTCGAATTCCCGACCCGCGTAATCTTTGACAGGGTCACTATCGGCCTTGACGAGGGCGATCGCATTGGCATTGTGGGGCGCAACGGTGACGGCAAAACAACGCTCATGCGCATGCTTGCGGGCACCCTCGAACCCGATGATGGGCGAGTAACTCGCCGCAACGGTGTCACCCTCGGAATGCTCGACCAGGCTGACGAACTTGATGGCACCAAGACGGTGCACGAGACCGTCATCGGCGATATCGATGAGCATGTGTGGGCGGGCGACCCCAAGGTTCGTGACGTCATTGCGGGTCTCGCCGCCGACATCCCGTGGGAGGCCAAAGTTGGCGACCTCTCCGGAGGTCAACGTCGCCGGGTGGCTCTGGCAACCCTGCTGATCGGCGACTGGGATGTCATCTTCTTGGATGAGCCCACTAACCACCTCGACGTCGAGGGCATTTCGTGGCTTGCCGGCCACCTCAAGCGCCGTTGGGCAACGAACTCGGGTGGGTTGCTGGTTGTCACTCACGACCGGTGGTTCCTCGACGAGATCTGTACCGCCACGTGGGAGGTGCACGACCGCCTCATCGAGCCCTTTGAGGGTGGTTACGCTGCCTACATTTTGCAGCGTGTTGAGCGCGACCGCATGGCGGCCGCCTCGGAGTCGAAGCGTCAAAACCTGATGCGCAAAGAGTTGGCGTGGTTGCGCCGCGGTGCTCCCGCACGCACAACGAAGCCCAAGTTTCGTATTGACGCCGCCAACGAGCTAATCGAGAATGAGCCACCCGCCCGCGACAGCGTCTCGTTGTCATCGATGGCGATGCAGCGGCTCGGCAAAGATGTTGTCGACCTCGAAGGCGTGACGGTCACGTACCCCGTTGTTGACCCGGCATCCGGTGTCGCGGGAGAAAAGATGGTGCTGAACGACATAACGTGGCGCATCGCTCCGGGGGAGCGTACCGGCGTTTTGGGCGTCAACGGTGCCGGAAAGTCGACTCTGTTGTCACTCGTCGCGGGCAGCCTGCAGCCCACGAGTGGTCGCGTGAAGCGCGGTAAAACCATCAAGGTCGCGACCCTCACGCAGCAGCTGGCTGAGCTGGAGGACATTTGGGATGAACGCGTTAGCACCGTGATCGGTCGTCACAAGAGCAGCTATGTCACCGGTGGCAAAGAAATGACGCCCACCCAAATGTTGGAGCGTGTCGGCTTTACGAGCGCCCAGCTCTCGACTCCGGTGAAAGACCTGTCGGGTGGCCAAAAGCGCCGGCTGCAGTTGCTGCTCATTCTGCTGTCTGAGCCCAACGTGCTGATTCTGGATGAGCCCACTAACGATCTCGACACCGACATGTTGGCGGCGATTGAGGACCTGCTCGACACGTTCCCCGGCACACTACTTGTCGTGAGCCACGACCGGTACCTCATTGAGCGCGTTACCGACCAGCAGTATGCGGTAATGGATGGCGGCTTCCGACACCTGCCTCGTGGTGTCGACCAGTACCTTGAGTTGCGTGTTCAGCAGCAAAGGGCGTCGTCGGGGGCCAGTGGTGCTGCCGCTGGTGCTCCGGATGCCACAGAAGCCAAGCCGAAGCCGTCATCGTCGTTGAGTGGGGCAGAGCTGCGCAATTCGCAGAAGGAGCACGCGGCTGCCGGTCGCAAGATTGCGAAACTGCAGGGTCAGATTGCCGAGTTGCATCAGAAGATGGCCGTGCACGACCAGTCAGACTTTGCTGGCCTTGGCGCGCTCGTCGGCGAACAGCAGGCCGTGCAAGAGGCGCTCGACACTGTCGAAACCCGCTGGCTTGAGCTCGACGAACTCCTGGCTTAGCCCAGACTTTAGGGGTACTTAGCCGAGCGCAGCGACTCCTGCAGCGCGAGCGATCTCGACGGCACCGAGCGACAGCAGAGCGATGACAGCCCACGAGATGAGGGCGACAGCGAGTGCGCGACCGCCGGTGCGGACGAGGTTGCCGATGCTGATCGTTGCGCCTAGGCCGAACAGGGCCATACCCAGCACGAGCTCTTGGCCGTAGGCGGCGACCTCGAGGAAGCTATCGGGCAGCGGCACGAAGGTACGCACCAGGACGGCCGCGAGGAATCCGACGACGAAGAGTGGCAGGATCGCGGGGCGCTTCACAGGCGTGAGGTCCGCAGCGGTGCCGACTGCAGCATCCGACTCATCCAACTCATCTGACGCACCAGAAGCACCCGCAGCCTTGCGATCGCTACGAGCAACCACAACACCGGCAAGAGCAACCATGGGGGCAAGCATCGCTACCCGCGTGAGCTTAACCACGACGGCAACGGCAAGTGCGGTCGCCCCCGCGATTTGGGCGGTAGCGACGACCTGGCCGACGTCGTGCACACTCGCCCCCGTCCACATCCCGAACTCGGCAGAATCGAGACCGAGCAGTGGACGCAGTGCCGGCAAGACGGCAATGGCAAGGGTTCCACACAGCGTTACGAGAGCGATCGGTGTGGCCGTATCGGAGTCTTTAGCGCGCGTCATACCCGCCATAGCGCCAATAGCTGAAGCGCCACAGATCGAGAATCCGGCAGCAATTAACAACGACTGCTGACCGGGGAGGCGCATCATCCGACCCAACCCCCACGTAAAGAAGAATGTGATCACGACGATCAGCACAATCATGCCGAGCACCAGCCAGCCCAGCTCAGCGATGTTCACGAGGCTCAATTTGAAACCCAACAGCACCACACCGATTCGCAGCAGACGACGGGCAGCAATCGCCAGCCCCGGCTTCACCTCAGTGCGCACAAAATTGCGCCACGGCAGTGCGCTAAACAGGATGCCCAACACCACGCACGCCGTCAACGTGGGTATTGCTGGCACCAGAAAACTGATCAGCAGCGCAAGCCCAAAAGCTACAAGTGCGAGGGCCAGACCGGGGGAGATGCGTCGGAGCGAAGCGCTGTTAGCGGCTCTATTCACCGTCGAGACTCAGTTTTCGAAGCAGAGCACTGAGTCGTTCTTGTTCGCCGGCAGACATGCGAGACAGCAGCGCCGTTTCATCGTGCACGAGCGACGTGATTGCGCCATCCACTCGTTCACGGCCCGTCGCCGTCATCACCACAATCACTCCCCGCCCGTCATTGGGGTCAGTGCGACGTTCGACAAGGTGGCGCGACACCATGCGATCGATGCGGTTTGTCATCGTGCCACTGGAGACCATCGTCTGCTGCACCAGTGCGGTGGGGCTCAACTGGTAGGGAGAACCCGTTTTGCGTAGGGCCGATAGCACATCGAATTCCCACGGCTCAAGACCAGAAACAGCAAAAGCAACTTTGCGAGCTCGCTCCAGGTGCTTGGCGAGACGGCCAACACGACTCAAAACATGCAGCGGCGCAAAGTCGAGATCGGGGCGCTCACGCGTCCACGCTTCGACGATCCGGTCCACTTCGTCGCGTTGGGGCATCCGGTTAGTATCTCAGTTTCGGCACCCGGATGTGCACCGCGTGGCTGTCTTCGAGAGTCCGGCAAACGTGTGTGAAGGCTCCGAATCGCAGAAGGTGCACAAAACAGGTCCAATGATCTGGCAGAATTGGTTGGTGCCTTCGGGCGCGGTCCGCTTTGGTGTAATGGCAGCACGGCAGCCTTTGGAGCTGTCCAGTCTAGGTTCGAATCCTAGAGGCGGAGCTTTTCTTTTACCTTCGGCCACTTCAGGCCCAGCGTTTTGAGTGCCAGTCATTCAGGGCACAATAGGTTCATGACCGAACACAAACTCGCCGTCATTGTTCTCGCCGCAGGCCAAGGCACCCGCATGAAATCTGCGAAACCCAAAGTGTTGCACCGCCTCGCCGGTCGCGAACTTATCGGGCACGTCGTGGCTGCGGCACGTGAGCTGAATCCCGACCACGTGATCGCGGTGGTGCGACACCAGCGCGACGAAGTTGTGGCGACCCTGTCAGAGCTCATGCCCGACATTCTCATCGTTGACCAGGATGACATTCCTGGCACCGGTCGTGCCGTCGAAGTAGCAGTCGATTCGCTGCCAGCCGACTTCGACGGGGATGTTGTGGTCGTCAGCGGTGACGTACCGCTTCTTGACTCCGCCACCCTGGCCTCGCTGCTCGCGCAACACCGCGCGCAGTCCGCCGCCGCCACCGTGCTCTCAGCAATTCTCGAAGACGCCACCGGCTACGGTCGCGTCGTGCGTGACGCCGATGGCGGCCTTGACCGCATCGTTGAGCAGAAGGACGCGACGGTCGACGAGATCGCGATCACCGAAATCAACTCTGGCACCTACGTCTTCCGTGTTGGGCCGCTGCGTGAACAACTGGTGCGCATCACCACCGACAACGCACAAGCAGAAAAGTACATCACCGATGTTGTTGGGCTCCTGCGGGGTGTTGGAGCCATCGTCTCCGCCATGCCCGTCAGCGTCGGCTGGATGGTCGCCGGAGTCAACGATCGCGTGCAACTGGCAGTAGCCGCACGCCGCATGAACGAACTCATTGTGCAAAAGTGGCAACGCGCAGGCGTCACCATCGAAGACCCCACAACAACCTGGATTGACGCAGACGTCACCCTCAACCCCGACGTCGAAATTCTTCCCGGCACCCAGCTCAAAGGCGCAACCCTCGTGCAGTCCGGCGCCATCATCGGGCCAGACACCACCCTCGTCGACTGTGAGGTTGGCGAGAATGCTGTCGTCAAACGCACCGACGCAACGCTCAGCGTGATCGGTGCCGGAGCATCCGTCGGGCCATTCGCCTACCTTCGCCCCAACACCAACCTGGGCGTTGGCGGCAAAATCGGTACCTTTGTCGAAACCAAAAACTCCACCATTGGTGAAGGAAGCAAGGTGCCACACCTCAGCTACATCGGTGACACCGAAGTGGGGGAGCAGTCCAACATTGGGGCCGGAACGATTACCGCAAATTACGACGGAGTGAACAAAAGCCGAACAGTAGTTGGCTCTCACGTGAGAAGTGGGTCGCACAACGTCTTCGTCGCTCCGGTTAGGATTGCTGACGGAGCGTACACCGGAGCCGGTTCGGTCATCCGAAAAGATGTCCCGGCAGGGTCATTAGGCATCACTGTCGCTCCACAGCGCAACATCAGTGGCTGGGTTGAAACCAATCGGGCGGGCACTGCAGCGGCAAAGGCAGCCGAAGCAGCAAACGACGATTCTGACGCCTAACCGACGAACGCCGTAACCGCGGCAGAGAGCGAGTCCCCGTGGCCAGCATCAAGATTTCCGGTCAGAAGCGACTCGTGATTGTCTCCGGGCGGGCACACCCGCAACTCGCGCTCGACATCGCCACCGAACTGGGGAGCGATCTTGTGCCCACCGACGCACGCACCTTCGCGAATGGTGAAATCTATGCCCGCTACGACGAGAGTGTTCGTGGATGCGATGCCTTCGTCATCCAGTCGCACACCGACCCCATCAATGAGTGGCTCATGGAGCAACTGATCATGGTGGATGCCCTCAAGCGGGCATCGGCCAAGCGCATCACCGTCGTCTCGCCCTTCTACCCCTACGCCCGTCAAGACAAAAAAGGCCGCGGCCGCGAGCCGATCAGCGCGCGCCTCATCGCCGACCTCTACAAAGCTGCCGGCGCCGACCGCATCATGAGTGTCGACCTGCACGCCGCCCAGATTCAAGGATTCTTCGACGGCCCGGTCGACCACCTTTTTGCGATGCCAGTGCTGCTCGAGCACTTCCGCAAACTACTCGACCCCGAAACCCTCACCGTTGTCAGCCCCGACATGGGTCGCGTGCGCGTTGCCGACATCTGGAGCGACAAGCTTGGTGCGCCGCTCGCGATCATCCATAAGCGTCGCGACCCGCTGGTTCCCAATAAGGTCACCGTTCACGACATCGTCGGCGAGGTCGATGGACGAGTGTGCCTCATCGTTGACGACATGATCGACACCGGCGGCACCATCGTGAAAGCAGCCGAGGCGCTCAAGCGCGCCGGTGCCCTCACGGTTGTGGTGGCCGCCACGCACGCGATCTTCTCCGACCCGGCACCCACGATTCTGCAGAGCGATTTCATCGACTCGGTGGTCGTCACCGACACACTGCCGATTCCGGAGCACAAGCGGTTTCCCACACTCACGATTCTGCCGATAGCACCAATGCTGGCCCGTGCCATCCACGAAGTCTTCGATGACGGCTCGGTCACCTCAATGTTCGACGGCGCAGCCTAACCGTCCACAGGGAAGCGGTGCGCTCTGGGTAATTGAGTGCGCCAGACCGACATAGAGTTGAGGGATGACTGTGTTGTCCGAACGCCCTTGGCTCGCGAATTACGCCGACGGTGTGCCCAACGAAATTCCACTACCCGACGGGTCCCTTTACGATCTCGTGGCAGCGTCTATCGCTGAGTACCCGCGCGGTGTCGCGCTGGAATTCTTTGGCAGAGAAACCACCTACGCCGAACTCGGTGCGCAGATCGATCGCGCGGCCGAGGGTCTTCGGCTGCTGGGAGTGCAGAAGGGTGACCGGGTAGCGCTCGTGCTGCCCAACTGCCCGCAGCACATTGTTGCTTTCTATGCGGTGCTACGCCTCGGTGCGGTCGTCGTCGAGCACAATCCGCTCTACACGCCTCGCGAGCTTCGGCATCAGTTTGAGGATCACGAAGCGAAGGTCGTGATTGCGTGGAACAAGGTGGTTGATACGCTTCAGGACTTTCCGACTGATGTTGCGGTCGAGAAGATCATCTCTGTCGATGTCACCCGCTCGATGCCATTTCTCACGCGGACGCTACTGCGCCTGCCGATTGCCAAGGCGCGCGAGTCCCGCACTGCGCTCACCACCTCCGTTCACGGCACAATCGTCTGGGAAGAACTGCTCAAGTCAGCCCCGATCGATGCCCACATCGTGAGGCCAGAGGCCGGAGACCTGGCGCTCATCCAGTACACGAGTGGCACCACCGGGTACCCCAAGGGTGCGATGCTTACCCACCTCAATCTTTTGACCAACGCCGCGCAGGCCCGCGCGTGGGTGCCAACAATTCCGCTCGGTACCGCCGTTGTTTACGCGGTGCTCCCCATGTTTCATGCCTACGGGCTCACGCTGTGCCTGACCTTCGCGATGAGTATGGGGGCACGGCTCGTACTGTTCCCCAAGTTTGACCCCGAGCTAGTGCTTGCCGTGATCAAGAAGCATCCCGCAACGTTTTTGCCAGCGGTGCCTCCAATTTACGAGCGACTCACTGCTGCAGCAGATGCGGCAGGCGTGTCACTGAAGGGCATCGAGATTGCGATCTCGGGAGCGATGCCGCTGGCTGCCGCCGTTGTGGAGCCGTGGGAAGAGCGCACGGGTGGCACTCTGGTTGAGGGCTACGGCCTGTCCGAGACGAGCCCGGTGCTCATAGCCAACCCCGTCGGCCCCACTCGTCGTGCGGGCACGGTCGGTCTGCCGCTGCCCAATACCGAAATCCGAATTGTTGATCCGGAGAACCCGACTGTCGATCGAGGCCCGGGGGAGGAGGGCGAACTCATTGTGCGCGGCCCGCAGGTGTTCTCGGGTTATTGGGGCAAGTCAGAAGAGACCACCGAAGTTTTTGTTCCCACCGAAGACGATGGCAAAGACTGGTTTCGCACGGGCGACATTGCCACAGTCGACGCTGACGGTTTCGTGAAAATCGTCGACCGCATCAAGGAGATCATCATCACCGGCGGTTTCAATGTTGCCCCGAGTGAGGTTGAAGAGGCTCTCCGCCAGCATGAATCCATCGCGGATGCCGCCGTAGTTGGGCTCCCAAGCGAACGCAACGGTGAGGATGTCGTTGCCGCGGTGGTGCTTGCCGAGGGTGCAACTCTTGATGAGAATGCGGTGCGCGACTTTGTGCGAACAAACCTCGCCGCGTACAAGGTGCCGATCCGTGTTGTTAGCGTTGAGGAGCTGCCCAAGTCGTTGATCGGCAAGGTGCTGCGCCGACAGGTTCGCGATCAGTTGGTTGATAAGCGTTAAGCTGTGCGGCAACTGCCAGGCAGCCCTAGGTGTTGTCCGCCGGCTGCGACGGAATGATCGCAGGCCCGGGGATGAGCCCCATCGAGCGCAGCAGAGTTTCGGTGCCGTTGAACGCGATCGCATAGCATTTCCAGCCCGGCTCACCCTGCCCCAACAGCTCAAAACGAATGTCGAAAGACACGGCCTGCGGTGCCAAGTAGTCTGTGTAGATGGCGCACGTGCGCGTTGCAGTGCTACTGGCTGTGCCAACAGCAGACACAATGCCGGGCACAACGAGCCCGATCAGCCCAAGCACAACGACGACACGAATCACCTGCATATAGGCGCGCGAACGCAGCGGACGATCCCCGTGCGGCACATAGCCTGACAGCTCTGGCTCGTCGTCGTATTCGCTCATCGTTCACCCATTCTGTCACCGCAGGCAGTGGGCCCGCCGCAACGACGGTTAGTGCGAGTCGGTCACTTCAATCTCGGTGCGGTCGCCCGACCACAGGGTGTGGAAGGTACCATCCATGTCGATGCGCTTGTAGGTGTGCGCACCAAAGAAGTCGCGCTGTCCCTGCACGAGTGCGGCAGGCAGGCGCGGGGCACGCAGGCTGTCGTAGTAGGCCAGCGATGACGAGATCGCTGGTGTCGGGATGCCGGCGGCAGCAGCACCCGCAACAACGCGTCGCCATGAATCTTGTGTGCCCGCCATTGCCTCAGTGAAGTACGGCGCAGTCACAAGAGCGACCAGTGCGGGGTTCTCGGCGTAAGCCTCAGTGATGCGGTTCAAGAAGCGTGCACGGATGATGCAGCCACCGCGCCAGATCTTGGCGATCTCGCCCTTCTTGATATCCCAGTTGTACTCTTCAGCCCCGGCAACGATGGCGTCGAAGCCTTGGCTGTAGGCGATGATCTTCGACGCGTAGAGGGCTTGGCGAACATCCTCGATGAATGCAGCCTTGTCGGCGATCGCCGGTACCGAGCTCGGTCCCGGGAGTGCACGGGATGCTTCACGTTGAGCAGGCCGCGAGGAGACGGCGCGCGCGAACACGGCTTCGGCAATTCCTGACACGGGAACGCCAAGATCGAGCGAGGTTTGCACGGTCCACACGCCGGTACCTTTGGATCCGGCCTGATCGAGGATGACATCCACGAGTGGCTTGTCGGTTGTGGCGTCAACCTGGCGCAGAACTTCGGCGGTGATCTCGATGAGGTAGCTTTCGAGCTCGCCCCTGTTCCACTCGGCGAAGATGTCGGCGATCTCGGCGGGGGTGACTCCGGTGGCTTGGCGGATGAGGTCGTAGGCTTCAGCGATGAGCTGCATGTCGACGTATTCGATGCCGTTGTGGATCATCTTCACGAAGTGGCCAGCACCGTCGGTGCCAACGTGGGTCACGCAGGGCTCGCCGTCGACGACTGCGGCGATCGACTTGAGGATCAGGCCCAGGGTCTCCCATGCTTCTGCAGAACCGCCGGGCATGATCGAGGGGCCGAGAAGCGCCCCCTCTTCGCCGCCCGAGATGCCGGCGCCAACAAAGTTGATGCCCGTCTCGCGCACCGCCTTTTCGCGACGGATGGTGTCAGTGAAGAGCGCGTTTCCGCCATCAACAATGATGTCGCCGGGCTCGAAAACTTTGGTGAGGGCGTCGATGACAGCGTCGGTTCCCTTACCCGCTTGCACCATGATGAGGGCGGTGCGGGGTGTCGACAGTGATGCGGCAAACTCTTCATAAGTGGATGCTGCAACGAAGTGTGCTTCGGGGTGCTCGGTGAGCAGCGTCTCGGTCTTCGAATAGGAGCGGTTGTAGATTGCAACAGTGTTGCCTTCGCGGCTTGCGAGGTTGCGGGCAAGGTTGGAGCCCATAACTGCAAGCCCTACTACGCCAATGTTTGCGGTTGCCTGCTCAGCAGCGTTCATGTGGTGCACTCCTTGACTCTGGGACACAGTGGTGGGTGGTAGCCCAATCATCAAGCCTAGGATACCGCGCGGGCACGGTTTGCGGCATCCGTTCAGGATGCGTGCGGAGCAGAGTTGGGGGGTGCACGTGCTCAGCGATCAGAGAGTAGCGTGAGGGTATGAGCAAGCCAGTGATCGTTACCGCCACATTCCACCTTCGGCTCGAGAGCCGCGAGATTGTGTTGGATGCGCTCCGCACTGCCATTGCCGCAGTGCATGAAGAATCAGGGTGCGAGCTTTACGCCATCCACGAAGCCGCTGATGGCTCACTCGTGATGATCGAGAAGTGGGAGTCGGCAGAGTTGTTGGATGCGCACGGTTCCAGCCCGGCGGTTGCGGCGCTCGGCGCCGCAATAGGGGAGCACCTCATAGCCCCGGTCGAGGTTGTTCGGATGACGGCGATCCCCATGGGAGCTCTGGTGCAGGGCGCACTCTGAGGCCCTCGGTCAGTACCGTTCGGGTTCAGTACCGTTCGGGTTCAGTACCGTTCGGGTTCAGTACCGTTCGGGTTCAGTACCGTTCGGGTTCAGTACCGTTCGGGTTCAGTACCGTTCGGGTTCAGTACCGTTCGGGTTCAGGCCCGAGCGTGAAGCGACGCCCGGAGACCTCGGTTGGAGTGATCTCAACCCACACGTATTTGAGGGTGGGGATGAGTGGGTGCAGCGGCAACTTGTCGGCCTCGTAGATCTCATCCTGAGACTCGATTGCGCGCGCCGTTCCTTTGACTACCACGCTCCAAGCCGTGTGCGCGCCCACTGAGTCTGTCTCCAGCGCGACCTTGTCGTTGATGGTGAGCTTCAGCAGTTTGGTACCCTGCGCTGTGCGCATCAGTAGCCGATTATCGAACGCGATGAAGTTGACCGGCGTGATTTCTGGCTCACCCCGAAAGCTGACAGCAATTCGGCCGAAGCTGGCAGTGCGCAGCAGCTCCCAGCAGGTCTCCAGTTCTAATTCTTCGACTGGATCATTCAGATCCTCGCTCATGGCATCATCCTTCCGTAACATTATTGTGCCATGGTGATCAGATTAATATCAGACTTAACGCGGCGTCGATTGTGAGGAAGACTGTGACTTCACAATTTCTGCCCCTCATCGTGATGGGTGTTTCAGGATCAGGTAGATCAACTGCTGGCGCTTCCCTCGCCCGCGAACGGGGCATGTAATTTATCGACGGTGACGACCTTCACCCCAGCGCCGACGAAAAGAAAATGGGTGCAGGCCACGCCCTCAACGATTACGACCGAACCCCCTGGCTAGAGATCATTGCCGAGCGCATCGGTGCAGAGATCGCCGCGGGCAATCCCACCATCGTTGCGTGCTCAGCTCGCAAGCACTCGTACCGCCAGCTCCTCACCGAGAAGTACCCGGTCTGAACAGCAACCGTGTATAGTCGAACGTTGAACTTCGGCGAGGGAACTTTCGGGTTCCGTTATCGACGCGGCGGGCAAGTCACAGGGCTTTTCCTCACGTGGCAGGCGATCAGCCTGCCGGCGTTCGAGTTGAACAACAGACATCATCTGGGCGCTGTGCCTATAACTACGGTGCCCACCACGGATCACGGTCCTTGAGGAGAAAACAATGGCTAAGCCAGGCGTCAACCACGTAATCACGGATACCCGTGATTCCTTCGGCAAGGGTGCTGCCCGCAAGCTCCGTGCTGCAGGCAAGATTCCCGCAGTGATCTACGGTCACGGCACCGACCCCATCCACGTTGCCCTCCCGGGTCACGAGATTGCGCTCATCCTGCGCAAATCGAACCAGATCTTGGACCTCGACATCAACGGCAAGAGCCAGCTCGCTCTCGTCAAGGATGTTCAGAAAGACCCAGTTCGTCAGATCATCGAACACATTGACCTTGTTGTTATCCGCAAGGGTGAGAAAGTCATCGTCGATGTGCCCATCCACGTTGTCGGAGAGACTGCGCCCGGCACCATCTACAACCTCGACGCACCGACCATCTCGGTCGAATCTGAGGCAACTCACATTCCCGAGTACTTCACCGTTGATATTGAGGGCCGTGAAGAGGGCGAGCACGTCTACGCCAAGGACGTCACCCTCATCGAGGGTTCGTCTCTTCTCTCCGATGATGACCTTCTGGTGATCCTCGTGAGCGTGCCGCGCGCATCTGTCGAAGCTGATGCCGCTGAAGAAGCCTCCGAAGCAACCGCTGCAGAAGGTGCTGCCGCTGCTGCTGCCGCTGAGGACTCCGAATAATCCGATTCTTTCGCAAGCGAGAAATCGTGGATGACCAATGGTTGGTAGTCGGGCTCGGTAACCCCGGGCCCGGCTACGCCGGTAATCGCCACAATGTGGGCCACATGGTGTTGGCCCACTTGGCAGACGAGCTCTCTGCCAGCTTCAAGAATCACAAAGCCAATGCTGCTGTTGCTGAAGGCCGCAGCTTTGGTGACGCCCCCAAGCTCATTCTGGCCAAACCTAATTCGTTCATGAATCTTTCTGGTGGCCCCGTGGCGGCACTGATGCGCTTCTACAAGATTCCTGTAGAGCGACTCATCGTCGTGCACGATGAGCTCGACATTGATTTTGACTCGCTGAAGCTCAAAGGCGGTGGCGGTCATGGTGGCCACAATGGCATCCGCGATATCGCTGCGGCTGTCGGATCGCCAGACTTCACCCGTGTTCGGGTCGGCATCGGGCGGCCCCCCGGTCGCCAACCAGCGGCGGACTTCGTCTTGCGCGACTTCTCGGGCGACGAACGCAGTGTGTTGCCCAACCTTCTTAGCGACGCGGCGGATGCCGTTGCCCTGGTGGCGAGCGACGGCCTCGAAGCTGCCCAACAGCGCTTTCACAGCCCGCGCTAGCGTGCTGCATCGCTTTCGTACCGCCGTACCGCCGTACCGCCATGCTGCCGCACCGCGGCGCGCTGCTGCATGCCGCTGCGCTGTGGGTGAACTCGCATCGTGCTGTCGGTAGCCCCGAGTAGAATTCTCCGGTGACTCTCGACGGACTTATCTCAGCGCTTTCGCGCGCCCATACTGTGGAGAACGCACTGCGATTCTTCGATCAGAGCGCAGATTTCTCGCTCGTTGAGGGCCTTCGCGCACCGCTACTGGGGGGTCTGCTCACGAAGAGCGATGCGCCACGTTCGCTGCTCGCCATTACGGCGACCGGCCGGGAATCAGAATCACTCCGCCGCTCGCTGACGAGCTACCTTCCCGATGCGCAGATCGTGGAATTTCCGGCCTGGGAGACGCTCCCGCACGAACGCTTGAGCCCGAGTGCAGAAACCGTGGGAAAGCGGATGCAGGCGCTACGCGATCTGGCGCGGTGGCAAGAAAATCCGGTAGGCCAGTTTGTTGTGGTGGCATCGGTTCGCGCGGCCCTTCAGCCAATCGCCGACAACCTCACCGCTATCGAGCCCATTGCGTTGACGGCGGGGGGCAGAAACTACGATCTCTCGGCGCTGGCCGAGCGCTTGGTTGCCCTGGCATATTCCCGTGTCGACATGGTGACTCGTCGGGGTGAGTTTGCGGTGCGCGGCGGAATCCTCGACGTGTTTGCCCCCAACCACGAGCATCCGCTTCGCCTCGAATTTTTTGGCGACGAGTTGGAACAGTTGCGCGAGTTCTCCGTCGCCGACCAGCGTTCGATCGACGGCGACATTGTCTTTGCAGAGTTGGTGCCCAGCCGCGAAGTGCTGCTGAGCGACTCGGTGCGTCAGCGTGCGCGCGAAATGCAGCACGAGTTTCCGAGCCTCTCGACAATGCTCGCGAAGATCGCTGAGGGTATCCCCGTCGACGGCATGGAGTCGCTGGCACCCGCCCTGGTAGACCGACTTGTTCCGCTCACCCACTACCTCCCGGCTGATGCCGCCATCGCCGTGCTGTCGCCAGAGAAGGTGTCATCTCGAGCGGTGAACCTCGCCGAAACGAACCGCGAATTCTTGAGCGCCGCGTGGAACGCAGCAACCGCCGGAGCCGAAGAACCCATCGACTTGGATGCCGGAGACTTCGTCACCCTCAACTCACTTCGAGCCTCGGCCGGCTCACGCCCCTGGTGGACCTTCAGCAGCTTCGATTCAGGGGAGGCGGATGCCGACAGCCTGCTCGATGCTGCAGAAGAAGCCTCCGAATATGTGCGCATCGATGCCGCGGCGATGCCCTCATTCGCGGGAACCATTGATGGCGCGCTCGATCACGTCGGCCGGTTACTTGCTGATGGTTGGACGGTGGGGATCATCGCTGAGGGCAGTGGACTCGTGGAGCGCACGGCCGATCTGCTGGCCGAGCGTGAGCTGTCGGGGCGTGCCGTTGAGTCGTTCCCCGCGGTGACTGAGCCAGGGGTTGCGTATCTGCTGCGGGCATCCGTCGACCATGGTTTTGCCATTGAGTCGATCAAGCTTGCCGTGCTCAGCGAGGGCGAGTTCTTTGGTCGTTCTGTCGGTTACGCCTCGCGCCCGACGCGCAAATTGGCGACGCGACGCAAGAACGTTGTCGACCCGCTGCAGTTGAAGACGGGTGACTTGGTTGTGCATCACACTCACGGCATTGGCAAATTTCTTGAGCTGGTGACCCGCCAGGTGAGTACCGGTGGTCGTAACGCGGTGAAGACTCAACGCGAGTTCTTGCTGCTGGAATATGCGCCCAATAAACGTGGATACCCCGGCGATAAGCTCTATGTGCCCACTGATCAGCTTGACCTGCTGTCACGCTATGTCGGCGGCGAAGCCCCCACGCTCAACAAGATGGGCGGCAGCGACTGGTCGGCGGCCAAAACCAAGGCCCGCCGTGCTGTACGCGACATCGCCGTCGAACTGGTGAAGCTTTACAGCGCACGCATGGCCAGCAGGGGCTACGCCTTCTCGGCCGACACTCCCTGGCAGCGCGAGCTCGAAGAAGCTTTCGCTTTCGCCGAAACCCCCGACCAGCTGACCACTATCGATGAGGTCAAGGCTGACATGCAGAGCCCGATTCCGATGGATCGTTTACTGAGCGGTGATGTCGGGTACGGCAAGACCGAGGTTGCTGTGCGGGCGGCGTTCAAAGCGGTTCAGGATGGCAAGCAGGTTGCGATGATTGTGCCCACTACGCTGCTGGTGCGTCAGCACATCGAAACCTTCGCCGACCGGTTTGCCGGGTTCCCGGTGCACTTGCGGGCCCTCAGTCGGTTCCAAACCGACAAAGAGGCGCGGGAAACCCTCGCTGGCCTCACCGACGGAACCGTCGATGTCGTCATCGGAACCCACCGCCTGCTGTCAAAAAATGTTGCCTTCAAAGATCTTGGGCTCGTCATCATCGACGAAGAGCAACGCTTCGGTGTTGAGCACAAAGACGCTCTCAAGAAGCTCAAAACCAATGTCGACATTTTGGCTATGACCGCAACCCCGATTCCTCGAACCCTCGAGATGGCGGTGACGGGCATCCGCGAAATGTCGACGCTCGCGACACCACCAGAAGACCGCCACCCCATCCTGAGCTTTGTGGGGCCGTATTCCGAACGCCAGGTTTCGGCGGCGATTCGTCGCGAACTGCTGCGCGAAGGTCAAGTTTTTTATGTGCACAACCGGGTCAGTTCCATCAACCGGGCAGCAGCCAAACTTGCCGAGTTGGTACCGGATGCCCGCATCGCGGTAGCCCACGGGCAACTGCCGGAATCGGTGCTCGAACAGGTGATGGTCGACTTCTGGGAGCGCAAATTTGATGTGCTCGTCTCGACGACCATCATCGAAACCGGGCTAGACATTGCCAATGCCAACACCCTCATCATTGACCGTGCCGACAAGTACGGCCTCAGCCAACTGCACCAGCTGCGTGGCCGAGTCGGTCGCGGCCGCGAACGTGCCTACGCCTACTTCCTCTACGACGAAGAAAAACCCCTCAGCGAAACTGCCCACGATCGCCTCGACACCATCGCAGCCAACAACGAATTGGGTGCCGGAATGCAGATCGCGCTCAAAGACCTCGAAATCCGCGGTGCCGGAAACCTGCTCGGTGGCGAACAATCCGGTCACATCGCCGGGGTCGGCTTCGACCTCTACTTGCGGATGATCGGCGAAGCCGTCTCGACCTTCCGCGGCGACGTTGCCGAAGGTCAAACCGAGCTGCGCCTCGAATTGCCGGTAAACGCCAACATTCCCGAAGACTATGTGGAAAGCGAGCGACTGCGCCTCGAGGCCTATCAGAAGCTTTCGACGGCCAGCGCCCCGGCGGCATCCGCAGACAGCATCGATCGGGTGTCGGAAGAACTGACCGACCGCTATGGTGAGCCACCAGAACAAGTTCAGCACCTGATTGCGGTGTCTCGACTGCGCCGAATGGCTCAAAAAGCGAACCTCAGCGAGGTCGTGGTGATGGGGGACAAACTTCGGGTTGCGCCCGCCAACCTTCTCGACTCGATTCAGGTTCGTCTGCAGCGCATGTATCCGGCATCGAAATATCACTCGGCAGCATCGACAGCGATTATCCCGCTGCCGACGGGGGCAAGCGACGGTCAACTCATCGAGTGGACCAAAGACTTGCTCATGTCGATCTTCGGTGCGCGCGATACCGTCGCCGAGCTTGCTGAAGTTGCGGCAGCCGAAAAGGCGGCTGCCACCGAAGCCGCCACCGTCACAACAAAGCCGGATGCTGCCAAGGCGTAGCTGAGCGAGCTTGCGGCGTCGGTTCCCGAGTGTTAGCGCTGCGGCGCTAGACCCCAGCCGTCAGTTTTCAGGCGTCTGCGGCAGCGCTGCGGTCGGAGCAGGTTTCGCCGCGAATGCACGCGGGGTGGTGCGCCCGTCAATGCGGTGCACGCCGCCAATCGCCATCGGGATAACCACGAGCGATCTCAGATCGAGCACGGCGTGCGCAATGATCGCAATGAGGATGCTGCCGGTCAACACATAGATCGCCATGAAGATAGCCCCGATGACGGCTGTGCCCACGATCCCAGCGACCCCCTGATACGAATGCATGAGCCCAAACAGCACCAAGCTTCCGACGATCGCGACAATCGCATTGCCGGTGGTCGCGAACAGCAGTGCGGGCAGCGCGAGTCTGAAAAGCAATTCTTCGACAACACCGGCATTGATGGAGAGCAGCCCCCCGAGCACAAGCTCTTGGCGGTTGCGCGGCAAGATCGCTTGAATATCACCAACACTCATGATTTCATCGCCCTCTTTGCGCACCGCGACTACCCCGACGATTGTCAGCGCGACAACACCAATGATCAGGCCGATGATCACACCGCCGGTGACAGATGGTCGCGCCTCGAGAATCGACAGGAGAGCCGACACCCACGGCCATGCCTGCACCTCGGCGAGCAGGGGAGCGGCAAAGCGCCCGCTCGCCAGCAACGCAATAGCCGTCATGCCGCCAAACAGTGTGAAGGAGATGAGCAACCACCGGCGCAGCATGAGCTGGCGACGCTTTGTGGTGCGAAACTTCTTAAAGCGGCGGTATTCGCGCTGGTCCCGACGGATCGTCCGCAGCGTGAGTGTGGCGAGTACCCCAACGAGGGTGAGCCACAAGAGCACGAGCATGACGGGATTGGCGGGGTCGAGCATCCACCAATCGTGTCATGTGCTTGCTGGGATACTGGCTAGCACTGACCCCACCTGCCGAGCTGCGCCGCGAAAGCCTCGTCTTCGGCACTCTGTAGTGCGGGCCAGAAGCGATCGTTTAGTCCCACCTTGAGCGCTTCGGCGGCACCGAGTTCGATCATCGCGAGATTGACGAAGGTTCCATCGCCGAGATAGACGTAGAGCAGCGAGCGCTCGTAGCGATCCTCGGGTTCGCGATCTTCGACAGCCCATACCGCCGTACCCTCCGGGAGAAAATCTCTCAGCAGATCGCGGGCCTCCTCGCCGTAGCATTCGCCGGCATCAGGCTGTTGCGCGCTGTCGAGTTCGGGGGTGTCAATTCCGATCAGGCGCACCGTGAGCTCGGTGCTTCCGTTGTCGAGGTAGAGGGTGTCGCCATCGTGCACGTAGGTCACGGTTGCCGGGAATGCATCATCCGGGATGTCCGGGGCAGCTTCACGGGTTGCTGCCGCTCGCGAGCATCCGGCCAGCGCTACGGCTGCGATAAGTGCAACAACAATAGCGGTACCGGCACTGAGGATGCGAGGGCGTTGTCGGGGGGAGGGCACGGAAAGAGTCTTTCACGCAGACCCGCGGTTATTGAGTTCCCGAGAGGTTTAGAGCGCCGCCGCGGTCGCCGCGCCGAGTTGTTGTCCCCACAGCGCATGGACTGTTCGCCAATTGAGGTTGTCGTGAACAAATTTGGTGCAGGTGTCGAGGCTGGGGAAGGGGGAGTAACTGACGCCGGGGAGCGAATCCACCACCTGAAGCGAGCTTCGATTGAGGCGATGAATCTGCAGGGCAAGAATGCGCTGCACGAATCGTGGCATCGCGCGAAAGCGATACATCGGCGGAATCGCTGAGACAACCACCGCGCACTCGGGGTTGGGCCCCTGCCGCACAGTGCCGATCAGTTGGCGGAGTTTCGTTGACCATTCTGTCGCGGTTGTGCCAAGCAATACGTCTGGCGGCCCCAGGATGATGACAACAACATCCGCGTCGGTTTCGGCGGTCGCGAGGTGAGCTGCCGCGCGCGACATGGTGAGCTCTGCGTCGGTGATGGTGCTCCACGAGCATCCACTGTTCCGCTCTCGTGCCACCGAGCGTGCAGTTTGAGATACAACGGCAAGCCCGTGATTGAGTACCCCATAGCCGGATGCGGCAATGTCACCAACGAATAGCATGCGGCGGGAGTCTGGAGCAACAACTTCGCCCTCGGGGGTGCCCGCGGGGAAGAGAGAATCAGCGACCTCTGCCCGATAAGCCACCATGTTCATTTTAAGAAACGGTCGGAACAGTCGAAGCGCTGCTCCGGTGATTCCGCGGTGAAGGGCACCGCGCGGAACGACGCCGGTGGCGTCAACTGAGCGAGAGCTGTTCCGGACCATAAGTGTCAGTCTGGTGGAGGCTGCGCCCGGCGAAGGTCAAGACATGCCCAAAGGTGGATTATGACCTTCACTTACTTTATTGAGGTGGGAGGATGGTGCCATGACCGAGCCCGCAGCATCCCACCCCGAACTCAAGAAACTCATTGGCACTCTAGAGCGACTGCGCGCCCCCGGGGGTTGTGCGTGGGATCGTGATCAGACGCACGAGTCGCTTGTGCAGTACCTCGTTGAAGAGACGTACGAACTGGTCGAAGCGATTGAGGCTGGCGAGCAGGCAGACTTGGTCGAAGAGCTGGGGGATGTGCTCTATCAGGTGCTGTTCCACTCCGATATTGCTGCCGAAGCGGGGCGGTTCACTCTCGAAGATGTTGCTGCGAACATGACCGCCAAGATGATCGGCCGCCACCCGCACGTGTTTGGTGACGCCACCGCAGAAACCGCCGACGATGTTATCGCGGTCTGGGATGACCTCAAAAAAACGGAGAAACCGAACCGCACGAGTGTCGTGGATGGCATACCGCAGGGGATGCCGGCGCTCGCGCTCGCTGACAAGCTGCTGGGTCGTGCCCACAAGGTTGGACTTCTGAATGCCACGGTGCCGAGTGCAATCAATGTCACGGAAGAAGACGAACTCGGCCCGCTATTGCTCGCGATTGTGGCCTCCGCGAAAGCCAACGGTCTCGATTCGGAGCGGGCGTTGCGCACGGCCCTACGAGGCTTGAGCGCTGAGATTCAGGCTCACGAAACCGAGGGTTCCGAAAGCAGTAACGCTCCACAGGAGTGAGTGTGTGGTGCCCTCCCTAACCCGAATAGAGAGGGCACCGGCGCGACACCACTAGATGAGACATGTGATCGCACGTCGATCATCTAGTTGTTGGCATCGCGCATCGAAGGATCGGTAGGACTATCCGGCCGACCGATCCAGCGTGGGAGAAGCCCTTGGTGAGGAGGGCTTCACGTGTGTCGTGCGCGCACAACTATGTTTGAGCACGAAAGAAAATCGTAACCGTTGCTGACACCATTAGCAAACACCCGTTATGTTAATTATTATGGCACGCAAACCCGACCCCACGCGCAAGCCAGTGCTGATCCAGCAATCCCTCGAGTTTCTGGTGGATAAGCCGCTGTCTAGCCTCACTTTTCGTTCTCTGGCGAGAGCCCTCGACGTCAGTACCTTTACTCTTGTGTACCATTTTGGGTCGCGGGCGGAGCTGGTACGGGAGCTCATTCGCGCCAACGCGCGCGGGTCGAGCCCGGAGCAGGCCCGACTGTTGCCCGCCGACACTCTCGATGCGTACATAGCGAGCATCTCGCTGTCGTGGCAGTGGACTCAGCTTCCGGAGAATCTGTATCGTCAGCGCCTCGAACTAGAAGCGACGCTTCTCGATGCGGTTGAGCACGACGAAGGAGGGATCACCCGCATCTACTTTGAACAGTGGGTGTCGCTCGGAACCGAAGCGCTCGTGGCGTTGGGTGTTGACCGCCACCACGCCGAAGTCGAGTCGCGCCTGCTCATGAACATGTTTCAAGGAATTCAGCTCGACCTAGTGCTCAACGAGAATGTTGCGGCATCCACTGCCGTCTTCGATGCCGCAGTGAGGCAGCATCGCCAACGCATTGACGCACTCATCGGCGAAGTTGCGCGCTAACCGCACAATCGTGGTGTGTGCGAGAGAATGGAGATCATGGCGTCAACTGTTAACCCTCCTCGCGGTATGCGTGACTTTCTTCCAGCAGAAAAGGCCCGCCGTGAGCGGGTGCTCGGCGTGATCCGGGGCAGCTATCGTGCTCACGGTTTCGATGAGATCGAGACACCGGTGATGGAAGACAGTTCACGGCTTCATGCCGGGTTGGGCGGCGATAACGAGAAACTCGCGTTCGCTGTCATGAAACGGGGGCTGACCGCAGAGAAGCTGCAGGCCGCATCCGAGGCTCTCGATCTTGCCGACCTGGGATTGCGTTTTGATCTCACGGTGCCACTCGCGCGCTTCTACGCCACCCACCGAGCCGAGTTGCCCAAAGTGTTTCGGGCGATTCAGATTGCGCCGGTTTGGCGAGCGGAGCGCCCGCAGAAGGGTCGCTTTCGGCAGTTCATGCAGTGCGACATTGACATCATGGGCGAGCCAGGGGTCAGCGCCGAGATCGAGTTGATTGCGGCAACGGCGGCAACGCTCGACGCGCTCGGCATTGCGGGCTGCACCATTCGGGTCAACGATCGTCGCCTGCTCGCAAGTGCGCTCAGTGCTCTCGGTTTTCCGGCGAAAGAGCACGACGCGGTGCTGATCACTGTCGACAAACTCGACAAGCTTGGTGCTGACGGGGTTATCGCAGAGCTGCGCGAGCGCGCGTTCCCCGACGAGCCGGTCGCGGCCCTCGCCGAATTTCTTAGGCGCCCTGCACCGCAAACTAAGCCCGAGTTCACGGCGGAGGCAATGCGCGCCGCCCTGCCGGACGGCGTGAACGAGGCAGTAGTTCTTGAGCTTGCAGCGATCGGTCATGCCGTCGAAGCGAGCCGTGGCACCCCCGGTGCGCTCATCGAGTTTGATCCGTGGCTGGTTCGCGGCATGGGGTACTACACGGGGGCGATCTTCGAAGTCGCTCACCCGTCGCTCGGCTATTCCTTGGGTGGCGGCGGCCGCTATGACGGAATGATCGGTCGATTCTTGGGCAGCGATGTTCCCGCCGTGGGGTTCTCGCTCGGATTCGAGCGCCTCGTCGACCTTGTCGAGTTGGATGACGCTGCCAGCGACGATCAGGTTGCCCTCGTCTATGACGCCGACGTTGACCCCGCAGCGCTGATCCGGCTGCAGGCTGAGCTCATTCACGCCGGCAAGCGGGTGCGTCTTGAGGCCCGGCCACGCAAGTTGCCACAGCTGCTCGAACAGCTCCGCGACAGCGGATTCCACAGTTTTGCGACAGTGCGTACAGATTCTCTCAGCATTGCTAGCCTTGAATTCAAGCCGCTCAATGGGCAGTAGTTTCGTCGAACAGTGCCACGTCCAGGGGGATTCTGTAATGCGTAAGACCGTTCCGATTACCATATTTGTGTTGCTCAGTTTTGGGCTCTCGTGGCTCATCGCGCTGCCGTTATGGCTGGGCGGTGGTCTCGCCAATCCGTTCTTTACGCTTGTTGCGCTCGCGATAATGTTCACCCCGGCAATCGCCGCCCTCGTGGTGGTGTTCTTTGTTGAGAAGCACCCCGATGGGCGTTCGCGTTGGCGCGCTCTCGGTTTAGGCTCTGTGCGGCCAGTTGGTCGATTCTTGCGGTATCTCGCGCTCGCATTGGTCGTGCCGCCGGCACTCATCCTCGCAGCGCTTCTGGTCGGGGCGGTCACCGGGGTCTATCCGGCAGACTTCGTCAACTTCTCTGGCTTTCAGGAGACCGTGGATGCTCAGCTTGAGGCGCTCGGGCAGGCTTCGGTCGCGGTCCCCATCGGTATTCTTGTCGCCGCGCAGTTCATCAACGTAGCGATTGGGGCGGTCATCAACACGATTCCCGCGTTCGGAGAAGAGCTCGGATGGCGCGGGTGGCTTCTGCCCAAACTTTTGCCGTTGGGCGTCGTGCCTGCAATTTTGATCTCGGGCGTTATCTGGGGGCTCTGGCACGCACCCCTCATCCTGCTCGGCTACAACTACGGCGCTGTGCCTGGTGGGCTCGCGCTCGCGGCAATGGTGGGCATGACAATCGTGATCGGTGCGGTGTTCTCGTGGCTGCGCATCCGCTCGGAGTCTGTGTGGCCGGCTGCTCTCGCACACGGTGCGTTCAACGCTGCAGTCGGCTTTTCGCTCGTTTTTGTTATGGCTGGCGAAACCTTTAGTCCACTCAATGCAACCATTCTTGGGTGGACCGGATGGCTGGTGCCTCTGGTACTTGTCATCGTTTTGTTGGCAACCGGGCAGTTCCGTGCCCCAGCGACGCGCCAGTCTGTGGCACCTGTCGAGTCGGTACCGGTTGCTGGCTCGGAGTAGGCTTTCATCCGGACATCCACCACTAATAGTCCAAACAATCTTTCTTGAAGGAGATCCCCTGTGGCTTTGATTGAAGCAGTTGGCGCCCGTGAAATTCTTGACTCGCGGGGGAACCCGACCGTTGAGGTCGAGGTTTTGCTTGACGATGGCATTGTTTCGCGCGCCGCAGTTCCCTCCGGAGCATCCACCGGCGCCTTCGAGGCCTATGAGCTGAGGGACGGCGACAAAGATCGCTACTTCGGCAAGGGTGTGCAAAAAGCTGTCGATGCTGTCATTGACGACCTTGGCCCCGCCATTGAAGGTTTGGATGCCTCAGACCAGCGTCTGGTCGATGCCGAACTCATTGCCGTTGATGGCACCGAGAACAAAAAGAACCTGGGTGCCAACGCGATCCTCGGCGTTTCCCTTGCTGTGGCCAAGGCCGCTGCGGATTCCGCAGATCTGCCCCTGTTCCGCTACCTTGGCGGCCCCAATGCTCATGTGCTGCCGGTGCCGATGATGAACGTCATCAACGGTGGCTCACACGCCGACAGCAATGTCGACATCCAAGAGTTCATGATTCTGCCGCACGGCGCCGACACCTTCAGTGAGGGACTCCGTTGGGGAGTCGAGACCTACCACGTGCTTAAAGGCCTGCTCAAGAGCAAGGGACTCAGCACGGGCCTCGGCGACGAAGGTGGCTTCGCCCCCGACCTTTCCAGCAACCGTGCAGCGCTCGATCTGCTCATGGAAGCCATCGAGAAGGCCGGCTTCACTCCGGGCAAGGACATCGCCGTTGGGTTGGATGTTGCGGCCACCGAGTTCTACAAAGATGGCGCGTACAGCTTTGAGGGCGTCTCGAAGTCGGCCGGAGAAATGAGTGCATACTACGCCGAGCTCGTGTCTGACTACCCGCTGGTGTCGCTCGAAGACCCGCTCGACGAAGACGACTGGGAGGGCTGGGCTCAGCTCACCGCCGAAATCGGTGCCAAGACTCAGATTGTTGGCGATGACCTCTTCGTGACCAACCCGAAGCGTTTGGCCAAAGGAATCGAACTGGCAACGGCAAACTCGATCCTCGTTAAAGTGAACCAAATTGGGTCGCTCACCGAAACCCTCGACGCGGTGTCGTTGGCTCAGCGCAGCGGCTACACGGCCGTCATGTCGCACCGCTCCGGCGAGACCGAAGACACCACGATCGCTGACCTCGCCGTCGCGCTCAACACCGGCCAAATCAAGACCGGTGCGCCTGCCCGGTCCGAGCGCGTCGCCAAGTACAACCAGCTCCTGCGCATCGAAGAAGAGCTAGGCGATGCCGCAGTTTACGCCGGTCGTTCCGCGTTCCCGCGGTTCGTCGGCTAGCGCTCACCAGCGTCGTCTAGCATCGAACGCATGGCGGGGCGAGCACGAACGAAAAAGGTAGCGGTAGCGCTGCCCGAAGAGAGCGCGCCCGAACACTGGTTGCGCACGATACGCTTCTCCGGCTTCACCGTGCTGATGCTTGGTGTGCTCATCCTCGCCGTCGTCGTTCTTGCGCCCAACCTGCGCATCTTGATCGAACAACAGCAGACGATCACCCAATTGCAGACAGAAGTGGATGAAGCTCAAGAGTCTGTCGACGACCTCAGCGAGAATGTGGCCCGGTGGGGTGACCGTGCCTACATCGAGTCGCAGGCGCGTGACAGGCTGTACTACGTGTATCCCGGTGAGGTGAGCTACCTGGTTACGGGCGAAGCTGCCGAGGTGACCACCATCGACGGGGTGCCGGTGAGCACGAGCATCCAGACCACCACCATTGATTGGGTGAAGACGTTAGTCTCATCGATCTATAGTGCTGGGCTCACCGAGAACGCCCCCAATGAGCTGATCGCCCCCGTGATAGAAGGAACAACGCAATGACCACGCCACCGTTTGACACTGTCAGCGATGACGATGTGCGCATTGTGTCGCTGCAACTGGGCCGACCCGCCCGAGACGTGATCGGCATCGCCGCACGCTGCGTCTGCGGTGCGCCGACCGTGGTCTCAACCAAGCCTCGACTGGGCGATGGAACACCGTTTCCTACCATCTACTACCTTTGCCACCCGGCCGCCACCGCATCCGTCTCTACCCTCGAAGCCGAGGGTCAGATGCCCGCATTGGCCGCACTGCTCGAGGGCGATATCGGTGCGCAGTATCAGGCCGCGCATGATGCCTATATTGGTGATCGCGATGGTATCGAAGTTGTTCCTGAGCTTGCCGGTGTTTCCGCCGGTGGCATGCCCACTCGCGTCAAATGTCTTCACGCGCTGGTGGGGCATTCGCTCGCTGCCGGTGCCGGAGTGAACCCGATCGGCGATATCGCGCTTGAGCGTGCCTCGTGGAGCCCCACCGTGTGCCAGTGTCCTGACTATTCGGATACTGGGGAGGCTGAGCAATGAAGCGTTGGGCGGCGGGGGCGGTGCTGATGGCGAGTGTTGCTTCGCTGCTGGTGGCGACACCGGCCCACGCGGATGCCGTTCGTGATCAACAGTATTGGCTGCAGGAATACGGTATCGAGGCCGCGTGGACGGTTACCAAGGGCGCCGGCGTCACAATCGCGATCATTGATACCGGTGTTGATGGCACCGTGACAGAGCTTGTTGGGGCCGTGACCGGTGGCACCGATTTTTCGGGTAAGGGTGCGCCAAACGGGCAGAGGCCCGTGGGTGACGACAACCCTGCCCACGGCACACTTGTTGCGTCCCTCGCCGCTGGACGGGGAACGGGCGCCGACTCTGGTGTGCTCGGAGCCGCACCCGCGGCGAACATTTTGGCCATCTCGATTGGATTCACGGGAGGCCCGATCAGTTCTGACGATCAGATTGCGCAAGCGGTTCGTTATGCGGTCGACCAGGGTGCCGATGTCATTAATCTGTCGCTCACTCGCGAAACCCTGGATTGGCCACTCAGCTGGGATAGCGCATTTCTTTATGCCATGCAGAACGATGTAGTTGTTGTGGCGGCTGCGGGCAACCGTGGCAGCGGAACAACTTCGGTGGGTGCGCCGGCGACGATGCCCGGCGTGCTGACTGTTGCGGGCGTTGATGTGAACGGGGTGGCGAGCTTCAACGCCTCCACTCAGGGCATCACGATTAGTGTTTCGGCGCCGAGCGAAGATCTTGTGGGGGTCGCTCCCGGCGGATCCCACGTGCTCTGGAATGGCACAAGTGGGGCAACCCCGATCGTGGCCGGCATTGTGGCGCTGGTGCGAGCTGCGCATCCCGAACTTGACGCTGCCAACGTGATCAACCGGATTGTGAAGACTGCGCACGACACGGGAGCTCCGGGAACGGATGCCATTTACGGCTACGGGCTCATCGATGCCGAAGATGCCGTCAAGGCGCGGATTCCGCTAGTGGATAAGAACCCGATGGGGAGCCTTGCGGAGTGGATCACGATCTACCGTCGTGCCGCGTCCACTCCGGTACCGCTGCCCACGTCGAGCGAAACATCGACACCAGCGCCTGTGCCGAATGCTGCACCGGATGCCGCGGGCCCGGCTAGCCCGTTCGGAACACTGCTGCCTACCGTGAGCATGCTTCGCAATGTGGGGGTTCCGCTCGCCATTTACGCCATTTTTCTTACAATTTTGGCCGCGTGGGGCCTCGCGGTGTGGCGTCGGTTTAGGTCTACGCGCGAGACAGAGTAAGTTTGGGTGCGAACTTGCCTTTGAGGAGACCTACACTCGTGCCAAAAATCTTGATTGTCGGCGGCGGTTACGCCGGTTTTTATACTGCTCGTAAGCTCGAAAAGTGGCTGCGTCGCGGCGAAGCTGAGGTCACCATGGTTGACCCTCTTCCCTACATGACGTACCAGCCGTTCCTGCCCGAGGTTGCTGCGGGCTCGATTGAGCCGCGCCACGCGGTGGTTCCGCACCGCCGCCACCTGAAGACCACCACGGTGGTCACCGCCAAGGTCACTGCCATCGATCACGCCACGAAAACGGCAACGATTCAGCCCGAGGTGGGTGACTCGTGGCAGGTCGACTACGACATTGTCGTTGTCACGGCCGGTGCCGTGTCGCGAACGTTCCCGATTCCGGGTGTCGCGGATGAGGCGATCGGTATGAAGACGATCGAAGAGGCCGTTGAGGTGCGTGACCGCATCCTCACCAACTTTGATAAAGCCGCTAACTTGCCCGCGGGCCCTGAGCGCGATCGCCTGCTGACCTTCGTTGTTGTCGGTGGCGGCTTTGCTGGTATCGAGGCCTTCGGTGAAATGCGCGGTTTGGCTTCGTCGCTGCTTCCGCTCTACCCGAGCCTCAAGTTTGAAGACACCCACTTTCACCTCATTGAGGCGATGGGGCGCATCATGCCCGAGGTTTCGTTGGAGACCAGCAAGTGGGTTATCAAGGATCTCGCTCAGCGGGGTGCCCAGATTCACCTTGAGACTCAACTGAAGTCTGCTGTGGGCGGCGTAGTTGAGCTGTCGACCGGCGAAAGCTTCGAGTCAGACACCATCGTCTGGACCGCCGGCGTTATGGCGAACCCGGTTCTGCGCGGGACTGACCTCCCGACCGACGAGCGTGGACGCATGCGCGTGCAGGCTGACCTCCGCGTCATCAACGATGACGGTGTCGTCGAGGGTGCCTGGGGCGCAGGCGACGTGTGTGCGGTTCCGGATCTCACCGGCGGTGGCGTTGGTGGCTTCTGTGTTCCAAACGCTCAGCACGCTGTTCGCCAAGCGAAGCTGATGGCTAAGAACGTTGTGGCGTCGCTTCGCGGCGAGGACACCAAGGACTACTTCCACAAGAATCAGGGAGCAGTTGCTGGTCTCGGCCTGTATGACGGTGTTTTCCAATCCGGAAAGATCGCGATCAAGGGCTTCCCGGCGTGGCTAATCCACCGTGGATATCACGGTATGGCCATGCCCATGTTCGAGCGCAAGGCTCGCGTCTTTGGCAACTGGATTACGAACTTCTTCTGGGGTCGCGACACCATTTCCCTTGAGGCAAGTGAAGAGCCGCGCCGCGCCTTCGAAGAGTTCGCCTCACGCCCTAAGTAGTGTGATGCTGTGCCCCACGCGCTGCGTGGGGTGCGCCCCGGTAGCCCAATGGCAGAGGCAGATGACTTAAAATCATCCCAGTCAGGGTTCGAGTCCCTGTCGGGGTACTGTTTGTGATCACGCTGCGGCCCTCGTTGCTGCGCTCGTTTCCGTGCTCGTTCCGGTGCGCGCAAGCGGCGGTGCTCAGTCGGGAAGGATCTCCGCGAGCAGCTTCTGGATGCGCGCCTTGATGTCATCGCGGATGGGGCGCACCTCGTCGAGGCCTTTGCCCCGGGGATCAACAAGTTCCCAGTCCTCGTAGCGCTTGCCGGGGAAGATGGGGCAGACGTCGCCGCAACCCATCGTGATAACGACATCCGATGCCTGCACCTGGTCGGTCGTCATGAGCTGGGGCAATGCCTGTGAGATGTCGATGCCCTCTTCGGCCATGGCCAAAATTGCGGTCGGGTTGATCTCGTTGCCGGGTTCTGAGCCGCCCGAGCGCACATCGACGGCACCATTCGACAGAGCCGTCATGTAGCCGGCCGCCATCTGTGAACGGCCAGCATTGTGGATGCAGACGAAAAGGACGACGGGCTTGCGGTTGGTAGAAGCAGCGGGTGCAGCAGTCTCGGTGATCATAGCTAAAGCATAGATGAATATCTATGGGTTAAGCAGGGCGCGCGAGCGCGGGCCGACGTTAGTTCACTCAGCGTTCATCGACGGCAGCGAGCGCAACAGCTCGCGCACCCGACGATCGATGTCATCGCGCACGGCACGCACACCATCCATCGACATCTCGGCGGGGTCGGGTAGTTCCCAATCGAGGTAGCGACGGCCAGGGTAGATCGGGCACGCATCGCCGCAACCCATCGTGATCACGACATCCGCCCCCCGCACCACCTCATCGGTCAGCGGCTTCGGGTACTCGCCATCAACCGAAACCCCAATCTCATCAAGCACCGCGACGATCTTGGGGTTGATGGTTTCGGTCGGCTGCGACCCCGCGGTCGACACCCGCACCCGGTCTCCGGCCAGAGAACGCAGAATCGCGGATGCCAATTGCGAGCGACCCGCATTCTGCACGCACACGAACAGCACGTCAGTGCCAGAACCGGATGCCGCGTCATCCACGTCAGCCAGAGACCCCAGTCGGTCGGCGGCGAACCGCGACGTGTGTGACGACAAGTGGCGATCGCGCGGAGCGCTCTGACGCAACAATTTGTAGCTGCTGGCAACGTATTCGGCCACCGTTTCGCGCGAAAAAACTCCGGCAAAACGCAACGCGAGATCGTCAGTGATGCGCTCGAGCACGGCAGGGGCAACAGGCGACGGCGAGGCGTCGGTGGGGGAGCGCTGCACAAAGTCAAACACGTCCGCGAGCCGCGATGGCACAAGTGAATACCAGGCCTGACGACCCTCCTGCGTGCCCTGAAGGATGCCATCGTTGGCCATGATGCGCACGTGGTGGCTGACGGTCGGTTGGCTGAGGCCTAAACGACCGGCGAGATCGGTGACTCCGCGGCGGCCATCCGGGGCATCCATGAGCAGTCGGAGAATCTGCACCCGGGTCGGATCGGCAATCGCCCGCATGCTCTGGGCGATACGTTCGGCGACAGCGCGTTCGGAGGCCTGGGGTGCGGTCGCTGACATAGAAGGCAGTCTAAACGCCCAACACCAATTCATAGACAGTTATCAATGTTTCGATATGATCTCCCCATGACCGCGCCCCACCGCTTTGCCCTTGCCCGTCGTCTGACCGCAGAATTCGTCGGCAGCGCCGGCCTCGCCGCCGTCGTCATCGGTTCCGGTATCGCCGCCCAGCAGCTCTCGCCCGGCGACGTCGGCCTGCAACTTCTCGAGAATGCCCTCGCAACCGCATTCGGGCTTGGCGTGCTCATCCTCGTGTTCATGACTGTCAGCGGTGCGCACTTCAACCCGGTCGTCTCCATCGTCGATTCACTCAGCGGTCTGCGCTCGTGGCGAGACACTGCGCTCTACATTCCCGCTCAGATCGTCGGATGCATCGCCGGAGCCATCCTCGCGAACCTCATGTTTTCGCAACCCGCCATCACTTTCAGCACCACCGACCGTCTCACGCCGGGCCACTTTCTCAGCGAGGTTGTGGCCACCGCCGGACTCATCGTCGTGATCTTTGTGCTTGTGCGCACCGGCCGCGCACCGCTTGCCCCCATCGCTGTTGGCGCGTACATCGGAGGGGCCTATTTCTTCACAAGCTCCACAAGCTTCGCCAACCCCGCCATCACCATCGGACGAATGTTCAGCGACACTTTCGCAGGAATCGCCCCCAGCTCCGCTCCCGGCTTCATCGCCGCCCAACTCATCGGTGCCGCCATCGGGTTTGCCCTAGTGCGCTGGTGGCTCCCCGAGCGCCGAATCGCCTCACAGTAATGGCTACCTGAATGCTCGCGAGTTGCAGCGATGGCTGGTGAGCTTCGGCCGACACCCAGAGTTCCGAAACAAACACGATGTCGGGATGCTCGTCGATGACGCCCAAGCGGTTGCGGGGTCTGGGCACAGTGGAACGTTCTATAGTGAGGACATGGAACTCCTGATCGTAATTGGCGTCATCGTACTGCTCGTCGTCATCGTGGGTATTTACCTGTGGGCGACCTACAACTCGCTCGTGACCCTCAATGTTCGCGTTGATGAGGCGTGGAGTGACATCACGGTGCAACTGAAGCGTCGAGCCGATCTTCTGCCAAACCTTATCGAGACGGTGAAGGGCTATGCGGCTCACGAGAGGGGTGTCTTTGAAGCCGTCACTAAGGCTCGTGCCGAAACGCTGAGTGCGGAGGGCCCGGTGGATGCCGCTGCCGCTGAGAATCACATGCAGTCGGCTTTGAAGAGCATCTTTGCGGTCGCTGAGGCATACCCCCAGTTGCAGGCTAGCCAAAACTTTCTCCAGCTTCAGGGCGAACTGGTTGACACGGAGGACAAGGTTCAAGCCAGTCGCCGCTTCTACAACGGTGGGGTTCGTGAGCTCAACACCAAGATCAAGCTCTTCCCGAACACGCTGTTCGTGCGCGGCCTTGGCTTCACCGAGCGTGACTTCTTCGAGGTGGCGGATGCCGCATCCATCGCCGAGCCGCCCCGCGTGCAGTTCTAATTCTGTTCTTCTCCGAGAGCGTCGCTAGGAAACCTCGATGTATCGCGCCATAGCAAAAAACAAGCGCAACACCGTTTTTATCATCATCCTCTTTGTCATCATCATCGGGTTTCTTGGTT
The DNA here is from genome assembly GCF_006788895.1 of Rhodoglobus vestalii. Taxonomy (NCBI): domain Bacteria; kingdom Bacillati; phylum Actinomycetota; class Actinomycetes; order Micrococcales; family Microbacteriaceae; genus Rhodoglobus; species Rhodoglobus vestalii. Next base: position 831,224 of record NZ_VFRA01000001.1, on the reverse strand, counting down.
TCGCGCTGAGCTTCCTCATGGGAGGCGATCCGCTGACGGTCACGATCGGTACGGTTATCGGTGCGGGGATCTTCACGGCGATTCAGTATTTCGCGGCGTCTCGCCAGGCATTGTCGATGAGCGGTGCGATCGAGATCCAGAAATCAGACAACCCGCGGTTGTACCGGATCGTCGAAAACCTGTCGATCACGACGGGAACGCCGATGCCGAAGGTTTACATCGTTAACGACCCGGCTCCGAACGCGTTCGCCACCGGCCGCGACCCGGAGCACGCTGCGGTCGCAGCGACCACGGGCATTCTCGAACTGCTTGACGATGCTGAGCTTGAGGGCGTGATGGCCCACGAGATGGGTCACGTGCAGAACTACGACATCCGAGTTTCGATGATCGTGTTTGGCCTTGTCGTGGCGGTCGGTTTCATCTCTGACATTGCGCTCAGATTCACCCTATTCGGCGGGCGTGGCAACAATAACAACTCCAACCCGATCATGATCGTCGTCGGTCTTGCCGCCCTCGTCATTTCTCCACTCGTTGCCGCGGCGGTGCAGGCGTCCATTTCGCGCCAGCGTGAATACTTGGCGGATGCCACGGGGGCACTCACTACGCGGCATCCGGATGCTCTCGCCAGTGCCCTGCAAAAACTTTCGGACTACAGTCGACCGATGAAGAAGCAAAACTCGACGATGGCCCACATGTGGATCTCTGACCCCACCAAACCGGGCATCGTGGATCGCCTGTTCAGCACTCACCCGCCGCTCGCCGAACGCGTGAAGCGCCTCGGTGAGATCGGCGGCGGCTTCTAGCAAGCACTGTGCCGAGCACCGGCACCGGCCTCGGCGGCAGTCGGTGTGAGAACGCTAGTGCCGCAGTTCTGCCGCAATCGCGGGCGAAAGAGTGCCGCGACCGACAACGATGATGGCTTCCATGCCCTGCCAGTGCGCGATTTCGCGCAGCGTCGGCACGATCCGCTCCGCGAGAGCGCCGAGTGCGCCAGCCTGTGCCTCTAAGCCGTCCTCATGCCAGGCCGATTGCACGCGCAGCACACGGGCGTGCCGGTCGGTCTTGAGGTCAATGCGCCCGACAAGTGCATCATCCACCAGAACTGGCAGTGAGTAGTAGCCAAACTGACGCTTCGGTTCAGGTGTGTAAATCTCGATGCGGTAGTGGAACCCAAACATGCGTTCGGCCCGTTGGCGATCCCACACCACGGGGTCAAAGGGGGAGAGCAGTGCGACGTGCTCGATGCGGCGCGGCAGGCGGGCATCCCGGTGCAGCCAGGTCGGCTGCTTCCAGCCCTGCACCGTGACGGGTACAAGTTCGCCGCTGTCGGCCAGCTCGGCAATAGTTGCACGAACGTCGACAAGCTTGAGCCGAAAGTAGTCAGCCAGATCGGATGCCGTGGCAACTCCCAGCGCCTGTGCTGCTTGTGAAACCAGGGCGAGGTGCGCGTCGGCGCGGGACACCTCGCGCTCGCGTAGTTGCGCAGGAATGACCTGCTCAGTGAGCGCATAGCGTCTTTCGAAGCGGGTGCGGCCAGCGCTAACGACCTCACCCCAGCGGAACAGCATCTCGAGGCCCTGTTTCACGTCTGACCAGCCCCACCATGGTCCGGTGCGGCGATTGGCGTCGTGCTCAATCTCGCGAGCCGAAATAGGGCCAGTGCTGGCGAGTTCTTCGCGCAACCACTGCAGCATTGCTTGGTTGTTGCGCGCCCAGTCGTAGCGTTCCGGGTCGCGACGGCTGAGGGCATCCATTTTCCACCGCCAGAGAGGCCATGATTCGAGGGGAATGAGGGCTGCCTCGTGGGCCCAGTATTCGATGCAGCGGCGGGGTCTGCTCGCGGTGGCTTTGCCAAAAGTGAGAGCGTCAAGCACGCTCTTGTCATAGTGGCCGAGGCGGGCGAACACGGGTTGGTAGTGGCTGCGCTCGAAGACATTCACGGAGTCGAGCTGAAGCAGTCGGATGCGGTCGAACAGCAGATTGAGCTGTCGCGTTCCGGCGGGTCTAGTTGCTGTCGCGGTGGGCCGACCGAAGCCCTGGGCAGCCAAAAGAACACGGCGCGCCTGGGATGCAGAAAGTGAGTCGACCACAGAGCCGACTTTACCGAGGGGCGAGGACATCCGGCGCGAATGAAGCTCGCGGAGAGTGTATTTGTGTCGTTCATAGATCGTTTACCCGTGGGCAACGGAGCACACCATGCCACTGAGTACGGTCATCAACGGATCGTTTCTGTTTCCTCAGCCCGCAAACTGCGCGGGCGGCCGTCACGATCACTGGAGGAACTCTTGTTCACTAAGCGCACCCTCGCCGCTGTCGCACTCGTTGCAGCTTCGGCGATCACCCTCAGCGCCTGCAGCACGCCTGAGGCAACAGCTGGAGACGTCGACGCATCGGTAGCAACCAGCGTTGAAGACTTCGGCGGCATGGACGCTCTCATCGCAGCCGCGCAGGCTGAGGGAGAACTCAACGTCATCGCTCTTCCCGACAACTGGGCGAACTACGGCGAGATCAAGGCTCTCTTTGAAGAGAAGTACGACATAATCGTCAACTCCGCTGACCCCGATATCTCGAGTGCCGAAGAAATCGCCGCCGCAGACAACCTCAAGGGTCAAGACACCGCACCCGACGTCTTCGACCTCGGAACCGCTGTAGCCCTCGACAGCCTTGACTACTTCGCTCCCTACATGGTTGCCAACTGGGATGAGATTCCCGAGGGCAACAAGGAAGCAACCGGCCTCTGGGTCAACGACTACACCGGCAGCATGTCAATCGGCTATGACTCCAACTCGGTTCCCGAGCCCACGAGCCTCGACGACCTGCTCAAGTCCGAGTACCGCGGTGCTGTTGCGTTGAACGGTGATCCAACGCAAGCAGGAGCCGCGTTTGCTGCTCTCGGACTTGCCACGGTCCACAGTGGTGGAACGCTCGACGATTTCACCCCCGGCATCGAGTTCTTCAGTGAACTCAACAAGGCTGGCAACTTCATTCCGGTCAACGTGACGGGAGCAACGATTGCTGCCGGCGAGACCAAGGTTGCTTTCGACTGGAGCTATAACAACCTCGCTGCGGCGGCAACGGTCGATGGCTGGAAGGTCACCACGCTTTCCGGTCCGGTGTACACGAGCTTCTACAACCAGGCCGTCAGCAAGGATGCCCCGCACCCCGCCGCTGCTCGCCTGTGGCAAGAGTTCCTCTACAGCCCCGAAGCGCAAAATCTGTTCATCGTCGGTGGTGCTTACCCCGTAACGATCCAGGCTATGCAGGATGCCGGAACGGTTGACACCGACGCACTCGACGCCCTCGGTGCGCTCGAGGGCGAACTTGTCACCCCGACCCCGGAACAGGCGGAAAAGAACGCAACCATCTTGGCTGAAAAGTGGGCTGCGGCAATCGGCTAACGCCCATTCCGCTAGAGCTCATTTCACAAAACACATCGTGTCGCTAGCAACTGCGCCGGCGCCCGAACAGGATGGTGTCGAGCACTCCGCTCGGCACCATCCTCGGGTAGCACCGGCCAAGCCGTCGAATCGGCGTCGTCGCCTCGCCTATGCGGGGCTCACACCATTTGCGGCCTACGTTCTCATTTTTCTTGCTCTCCCCACAATCCTCGCGGTCGTCACGGGGTTCTTCTCCGACGACGGCACGCTGACGTTCGACAACGTGACCGGGTTGTTCACTCCGACCATCCTCACCACCTTCGGTGGTTCGTTCTGGCTCTCCGGGGTCACCGCCGTCATCGGTGCTGTTGTCGGCGCTCTCATTTGCTACGCCATGCTTGGCACGAAAGTGGGCGGCCTACTGCGCACCATCATCGAGTCGGCAGCCAGTGTGCTCGCCCAATTCGGCGGGGTGATGCTCGCCTTTGCGTTCATTGCCACAATCGGCGTGCAGGGGCTCGTCACGGTTATCCTGCGTGACACTTTCGGGATCGATATTTTTGCGGATGGTGTTTGGCTTTACCAGGTGCCGGGCCTCATCCTTCCCTACGTCTACTTCCAGGTTCCCCTCATGGTGATTACCTTCTTGCCCGCGCTCACCGCGCTGCGACCGCAGTGGGCTGAGGCCAGCGCAACTCTCGGCGGCACACGCTTTGCCTACTGGCGACACATCGCTGCCCCCGTGCTCGCGCCCGCCTTCCTCGGCTCCCTACTGTTGCTCTTCGCCAACGCGTTCTCGTCGTTTGCGACCGCCGCCGCCCTCATCAGCCAGGGTTCGCAAATCGTTCCCCTACAGATCCGTTCGGCTCTTGTCAGCGAGACCGTGCTGGGCCGCGAAAACATGGCCGGTGCACTCGCGCTCGGGATGATCGTGGTCATGGTCGTCGTCATGTGGGCATACTCGGTGCTGCAGTCCCGCACCTCACGGTGGCAACAGTGAGCGCCAACGTCGCGGCCCCCGTGCATCCGGTCGAGCCGCCGAGCACACGAACGAAGCCCGCAAACCACGCCGCGCGCATTGGGGCCGAACCCAGCGCACTCGCGCGTCGTCTCATCCTCGGAATTATCGGCACGATCTTTTTGATTCCCGTGATCGCGATGATCGAGTTCACGTTCAGGGACGGTCTCGCCGGCAGCTATACCGTCGTTCACTGGACAGGTCTGTTCAGCGAAGACAGTGCGCGCACCTACCGTGGCCTGTACCAAGCGATTGAGAACTCACTCTTGCTGGCCGCCATCACCGTCGGCATCGTGCTCGTACTTCTACTGCCGACGATGGTGCTCGTGCACATGCAGTTTCCGCGCCTCAAGCGCACGCTCGAGTTCATCTGCATCATCCCGATCACAGTGCCCGCCATCGTGCTCGTCGTGGGCCTCGCCCCCGTCTATTCGATTGTGGTGAAGGTGCTCGGTGGCTCAACCTGGACTCTCGCTTTCGCCTACGGCATCACCGTGCTGCCCTACGCCTATCGCGCCATCCAGTCGAACCTTGACGCGATCCCGGTGAAGACCCTCAGCGAGGCGGCCAGCACTCTTGGCGCCGGCTGGCTGACGGTGCTCTGGCAAGTGCTGCTGCCGAACCTGCGCCGAGGAGTGCTCGCGGCATCCTTCATCTCCATTGCGGTAGTGCTTGGCGAGTTCACGATCGCTAGTCTGCTCAACCGTCGTAACCTTCAGACCGCGCTGCTGCAGGTTTCACAATCCGACCCCTGGGTTGCCGTGATCTTTGCGCTCTTTGCGCTCGCCCTGGCCTTCGTCTTGCTACTCATCATTGGTCGACTCGGATCAGCGACACCCGCTAGGAGAAAATCATGACCACAACGCTCACCGACAGTCGTGCAACGAGCGCACCCGTTACCGGAGCGACCGTTCAGCTCAGCGCCGTCGTCAAAGCCTTCGCTGGCCACACAGCGCTCAACAGCATCGACCTAAACGTTGCCCCCGGTGAGCTCGTCGCACTGCTCGGGCCCTCCGGTTGCGGCAAGACCACGGCGCTGCGCAGCATCTCGGGGCTTGAGAGCATCGACGGCGGGCGCATCCTGATCGATGACGAGGATGTCGCGGACATCCCCACAAACAAACGCGACATCGGAATGGTCTTTCAGGCCTACTCGCTGTTCCCCCACATGTCGGTGCTGGAGAATGTGGAGTTCGGGCTGAAGATGCGCAAAGTCCCGGCCGCTCGTCGTCGTGAGCGCGCCCTCGAAACACTCGACATGGTTGGTCTCACCAAGCACCGCGACCGCTTCGCCCACCAGCTCTCCGGCGGTCAGCAGCAGCGAGTCGCTCTCGCCCGCGCGCTTGTCACGCGGCCAAGAGTGCTGCTGCTCGACGAACCGCTCAGCGCGCTGGATGCCAAAGTTAGGGTGCAGTTGCGCGAAGAGATCCGCCGCATCCAAACCGAGCTCGGAATCACCACCGTCTTCGTGACCCACGACCAGGAGGAGGCGCTCGCCGTCGCGGATCGCGTCGCCGTGATGCGAGACGGTCGCATCGAGCAGATCGGCACACCAGAAGAGCTCTACGCGACCCCCAGCAGCGCATTCGTGGCCGACTTTGTTGGTCTCAGCAACCGGATGCCCGCAGACCTGATCGATGGCACAGTCATGCTGCACGGCTGGCGGCTTAACCTTCTCGGTGATCCGATGCCCGATGGCCCCGTCGTCGCGCTGGTTCGGCCGGAGGACATGGTTCTCGCAACGGACGGTATCGCGGGCGTTGTCATTGCGTCGAGCTTCCTCGGGTCGTTGCGTCGCACGCGTGTGCGACTGAGCGATAGCACAGTCGTGGCGGTGCAGCATGAGGTGGAGCGGCATCCGCTGCCGGGGGAATCAGTTTCGGTGCGTTTGAAGGGCGCGCCGGTGAGTGCACTGCCGCTGAACCCGACGAAGTAACTGCGGGCGGAGGCACCCCGCAACGCGCAGCGAGAGCACACTCAAGCCCAACTAGGATAGGCACGTGCTATTCGGAAGACGTACGAAACCTGCGGGTCAGGCGGAGTCACGCGCCAACTCAACAGGGGCCATTGAGGTTCCTGCTGGGCTCTCGGTCGCGGCGGCCTACTCGTGGCGCCTGTTGGTTGTCTTGGGCCTCATTGCGGTGCTCATTTTTCTGATAATCACGTTGAAGTACATTGTGATTCCCTTCTTGGTGGCGATTCTGATCGGGGCGCTTCTTGTGCCCGTGGTGAATTTCTTGGTCAGCAAGAAATGGCCGCGCGGGCTTGCCGTTACTATGACGTTGATCGGATTTCTCGCCGCTGTCAGCGGGCTCGTAGTTGTTGTTGTTACCCAGGTGCGCTTGGGGCTTCCTGCTCTGCAAATCCAATCGGCGGAGGCCTACGACGGCTTTCGCGAGTTTCTTCGTAGCTCCGCACTGCAGTTGACTGACGAAGACCTTGACGGCTATCTGACCCAAATTTTCGACACCGTGCGGCGCGATAGTGAAGCCCTGGTATCGGGCATCCTCTCCGTCGGATCGACGGCCGGCCACGTGCTCGCGGGTGCTGTGCTGAGTATTTTTGCCGCAATCTTTGTGCTGATTGATGGCAAACGTATTTGGGCGTGGACGGTACGCCTGTTCCCTCGTAGCTCACGCAACGCTGTTGACGGTGCAGGCATTTCGGGTTGGCTTACGCTGACGACCTTTGTGAAGGTGCAGATTTTTGTTGCCGCGGTGGATGCCACGGGTATTGGGCTCGGGGCCTTTATTCTGGGGCTCTTCTATGGCGGGTTTCCTCTCGTCATCCCGATTGCGGTCGCGGTATTCCTCGGTTCGTTTATTCCTGTGGTTGGTGCCCTCGTTACTGGCGGGTTGGCGATTTTCATCGCTCTCGTATTCCTAGGCCCGATCCCCGCAGTGATCATGCTCGGTATCGTGTTGCTCGTTCAGCAGCTTGAGGGCCACATTCTTCAGCCGCTTGTCATGGGTACCGCGGTTAAGGTGCACCCACTCGCAGTGGTATTTGCTGTGGCGGCCGGCTCGTTCGTTGCCGGCATTCCCGGCGCACTATTCGCCGTTCCGCTGATTGCGGTCGTCAATGTGATGACCAATTATATCGCCAGTGGCGATTGGCGCGTTAAGGGACCTCCCACGATCAGTGATGTGCTCAGCCATGGAAACTAAGCGGATGCCCGGCCCCACTCTTCGGGACTATGAGAAAGCACGGGAGCGGGTCGCCGAAGTTGCCGACGTCACCCCCATGCAAACGTCGCGTTTTCTCGCGGAGATTCTCGGCTCACCCGTTTTTCTGAAGTGTGAAAATCTTCAGCGCACTGGCTCTTTCAAAATTCGGGGAGCGTACAACCGGCTTGCTGGCCTTACCGACGAAGAGAAGGCGCGCGGAGTAGTTGCAGCGTCTGCGGGCAATCATGCTCAGGGTGTGGCGTTCGCCGCGCGGGAGTTGGGCATCAAGTCCACCATTTTCATGCCTGTGGGTGTGCCCCTGCCCAAATTGCAGGCAACTCGTCACTACGGCGCCGAGGTTATCTTGCGAGGTAACACGATCGACGAGCCACTGCGCGCAGCCGCACGGTTCGCTGAAGAAACCGGTGCGGTTCTCGTGCACCCCTTCGATCACATCGATATCGTTGCCGGCCAAGGCACCCTGGCGTTGGAAGTCTTTGATCAGGTTCCCACCGTTGACACCGTTATTGTGCCCATCGGTGGTGGCGGACTCGTCTCCGGCGTTGCGGGAGCGATCAAGCACCGCGCCCGCGCAGAGGGTCGAAACATTCGAGTGATCGGTGTGCAGGCGGCCAACGCTGCCGCCTACCCACCCTCGCTCGAGAAGGGTGAGATCGTCGAGGTTAAGATGAGCCCCACCATTGCCGACGGTATCGCGGTGAGTAAACCCGGCGAGCTGAACTTCACCATGGTGCGTGACCTCGTTGATGAGGTGATCACCGTCACCGAAGACCAGACGGCGTATGCACTGTTGGTGCTCCTCGAGCGCGCCAAGCAGGTTGTGGAGCCCGCAGGCGCCGTCGGGGTAGCGGCGATACTTTCGGGCAAGATCCCACCAAGCGGCAACACCGTGGTGCTCCTGAGCGGTGGCAATATCGACCCCATGATCATGGAACGCATCATCAGTCACGGGCTATCGGCATCTGAACGGTACCTACGTTTGCGCATCCCGCTGCCTGACCGCCCCGGCCAGCTCGCGCGCATCTCCGGCATCATTGCCGAGGCAAATGCCAACGTGGTCGAAGTGCTTCACAGCAGGCACAATAACAAAGCACAGTTCAGCGAGGTTCAGCTCGAACTGCACATTGAGACCCGAGGCCCCGAGCATGCGGAGTCAGTGCTCGCGCGGCTCAGAGAGGAAGGCTTTGACCCTCAGGTCGATTTCTAAGACGCCGTGGCAGCCGATGAAGGCTCGTGCCCGAGAGGGTGTTAGCCCGAATAGGTTGCGATTTTCACGATCTCAACCATGATCTCTTTGCCATTGGGTGCCGTGTAGGCGGTCGATTCGCCAACCTTGAGCCCGTTGATTGCCATTCCGAGCGGGCTCTTTTCGCTGTACACGTCGAGGTCGCTGTCGTCGGCAACAATTTCGCGGCTGCCGAGCAAGAACACGCTCTCATCGCCCATGATCTTGGCAGTCACGAGAATGCCGGGCTCGACAACACCGTCATCGTCTTGAACATCGCCAACGACGGCATGCCGCAAAAGTTCGGTGAGAACACGGATGCGGGCCTCAATCTTGCCCTGCTCTTCCTTGGCAGCGTGGTAGCCGCCGTTCTCTTTAAGGTCGCCTTCCTCGCGTGCGGCCTCAATCTTTTTGGCGATATCGTGCCGTCCCTCGCCCGTGAGCTGTTCCAGTTCGGCGGTGCGACGATCGAACGCCTCCTGGGTCAGCCATGTGAGGTTCTCTTGACCTGCCACTGTGCTTCTCCCTATACAAACGAGAAACCGGCCGCAATCGACCGGTTTCGAGATTATTTGGTACAGCCTAGGTTAGCCAACACCGGTAGATCAAGCCAGACACAGCTTGTTCTGTGGTGCGGATCGTTTCGCTGAGTGCCCGGTTGCGCTGATCACTGGCCGGAACGTCCACCACTTTCCAGCCCACGATCGCAAATGTTGAGTTGAGCGCTTGGACTGCGCAGCGCGCATCCGTGTTTTCGGGCACATTGAATTGCCAGCGAACAGTGACGGTGGACTCATCGATTAGTTCGAATCCGGTATCTCTCGCTTCGAACTGCGCGGGGGCCTCCAGCAGGCCGCCCCACACCAGCCAGGCCGTGAATACGGCGACGAATCCGAGGGCTACCGTCACAATGATTGCGCGATTGTTGCGTTTCGCTCGGGGGCTGCGCCCGTAGCGCGCATCAAGGTCAGCGTTGGCGCCCGCGGGAGTCGTTATGGTGTCGACCGAGCGAGCACTGTTACCGCTGTCATTGTCGTCGATGGAGCCCGTATTGCTACTGGATACTTCGGGCACGCTGTGCTCCTTTCGACAACGGTATTCTGGTTCTTACAAGGCTATTCGCAAACTCGCATGATGGAATCATCGAGTGCACATTCCAGAGGACAACAGTTGATTTCTTTCGCTTCGCTCGCCCACAGCGTGATTCTCTGGACGGCCACTCCCAGCCCCGAGCCGAGCGTGTATCCGGAGTACACCGGCGACCCCAACTTGGTGACCCCCGGTGTTGTCGGATTCGTTGCAACGCTCTTCATTGCGGTAGCGACCCTGCTCATCATCGCTGACATGAACCGCCGCGTTCGTCGGGTGCGCTATCGAGAACTTGCTCAAGAAACGATTCGCAATGAACAGGCAACGGCTGACGATACAACCGATGATGTCAAAGACGGTGATAATGGTTCCAACCTTCCGCCTACGCTACGGGCGGATTAGTCGCGACAAGGAATATTCCGGCCCAGTGACACAGGAACGCTAGTAGCGTCAGCGTGTGGAAAATCTCGTGGAAGCCAAAAACTCCCGGGATAGGGTTGGGGCGTTTGAGCCCGTAGACGACAGCACCGGCGGTGTAGAACAGTCCACCGGCGAGAATTAGCGTCATCATGATCCAGTTGGTCTGGAAGAAGTCGACGACGAACATCATCGCAGCCCAGCCGAGTAGTACATACAGCGGAACGTACAGCCACCGTGGGGCACCGACCCAGAAGATGCGGAACCCGATCCCGAGGGCGGCACCGCTCCACACGAGCCACAGCAACAGGGTTGCTTTCTCTGGTGCCAGTGCAAGAACAGTAATCGGGGTATATGAGCCAGCGATCAGCAAAAAAATGTTGGAGTGATCGAAGCGCTTCAGCAGCATGCGCGTCCTGTCGCTCCAGTTGAAGCGGTGGTAGAGCGCTGAAACACCGAACAGCATGAGTGACGACGCGACAAAGACCGCCGAACTCACCTTCGCAGGCACCCCATCGGCCATCACGATCAGGATTATGCCGAGCACGACCGCGACGGGAAAGGTTGCGGCGTGAATCCAGCCGCGCCACGTGGGCTTGGCGTCAGCGGTATCGAATGCGATGGCATCCTCGATGAGGGGAAGCTGCGGCAAACCTGCAGCATCCTCCTGGTCAACAGCCTCGACGGCGGGCGTTTCTGAGGCGTCTCGATTCATCTCCATAGTTTACGCCCGTGTCAGTTTCACTTGCTGCGCGCCCGAGTGGTCTAACGTAGTTCCGTGAGTCAGCGAAAGTTTCCCTTCGGTCGTGGTTTTCTCTACGGTCTCTACCAGAAGAAGCTGCGGCGCCAACTAGAGGGCCAGCAATTGCCTCGACACGTTGCCATGATCATCGATGGCAACAGGCGGTGGGCAAAGCTCAAGGACCTTGAGACAGCAGCGCACGGTCACCGCGCAGGCGCCGCCAAGTACCGCGAATTTCTTGTGTGGTGTGACGACCTCGACATTTCGGTTGCCACCCTTTACCTGCTCTCAACCGACAACCTCACCGGGCGTTCAACCGAAGAGCTGGGTGAGTTGTTTACCATCATCGGTGACCTAGCCGACGATCTATCGCACTTTCGCGATTGGCAGGTTCAGCATGTGGGATCAGACGTGGGTCTCCCCGCCACGCTCAAGGCTCAGTTGACTGCCGCGCACAACCGCACGGCATCGAATACTGGGCTTCACGTTAATCTGGCCATTGGCTACGGTGGTCGCCACGAGATCGCCGAGGCAATGCGGCGAATCGTGCGAAACCACAGCGATGAGGGCCAGAGCCTTGACGACTTGGCCGGATTATTAACCCCGGAGCTCATCGGTGAGCACCTGTACACGGGTGGGCAACCTGACCCCGATCTGGTCATCCGCACCTCGGGTGAACAGCGCATTAGTGACTTCATGCTGTGGCAGACCGCGCACAGCGAACTTTATTTTGTGGAGGCGCTCGGCCCCGACCTGCGTGAGGTCGACTTTTTGCGTGCGCTGCGAGACTTCGCGCGCCGCCACCGCCGCTACGGCCAGTGACAGCCAGCGATGGCCAGTGACAGCCAGCGATGGCTAGTGACAGCCACCGCCGGCCAGTGTGATGGGCAGGGTGAACAGTGACGACTGTAGATGACGCAATGGTGTCTCGTGGCGTGTCGTTGCTCGCTGCGGGCCCGACAGGATTAGCGTTCAAATATCAGGTATGGCACCTGATCGAGACGGCCACGTAAGTTCGCTCTCGTAAAGTACTGGCCGTCTTCGCAGACTGGATCCAAGTGCTCGCGCACTCGGGGATGGAGTGCACGTTGGCCGATCTAACTACCCCCAAGACCACGAACGTCACGTCGAAGGCGGGAGGGCGGGCCCAACGACAAGCCGAGCGCACCTACGTGCTCGACACCTCTGTTTTGCTCTCCGATCCAAGCGCGATCAAGCGATTCGCCGAACACAACGTTGTTCTGCCCGTGGTGGTCATCACTGAACTCGAAGCCAAACGAAACGACCCCGAGATTGGGTATTTCGCCAGGCAGGCGTTGCGAAACCTCGACGAGATGCGGATCAAACACGAACGACTTGATTTTCCGATCTCCGTTGGCGACAACGGTGGCACGCTGCGCGTTGAACTCAACCACTCCAACATGTCTGTGCTTCCCTCGGGCCTGCAACTCGGAGACAACGATTCACGGATTCTGGCTGTTGCGCTGAACCTGGCAAACGAGGGACTGGATGTCACTGTCGTTTCGAAAGATCTTCCTCTGCGGGTGAAGGCGGCATCCATCGGACTCGCGGCCGAGGAGTACCGTGCAGAACTTGCCGTCGACTCGGGTTGGACCGGGCAGGCGGAGATCGAACTCAGTGGAGATCAGGTTTCGGAACTGTACGACAAAGAGCAACTGCACTCTCGCACGGTCGGCGATCTGCCGATCAACACGGGGCTCATCGTGCACTCCGAGCGGGGGTCGGCGCTCGCGCGAGTAACCGCACGGGGCACGATGTCGCTGGTGCGGGGTGACCGCGATATTTTTGGTCTTCACGGGCGTAGCGCAGAGCAGCGTCTGGCGATCGAAATGTTGCTCGATCCGGAGCTCGGAATTGTTTCTCTCGGTGGTCGCGCAGGAACTGGCAAGTCGGCCCTCGCGCTCTGTGCCGGGCTCGAAGCTGTTCTTGAGAAGCAGCAGCACCGCAAGATCATGGTGTTCCGACCGCTCTACGCGGTCGGGGGCCAGGAACTGGGCTATTTGCCTGGAGATGCGTCCGAGAAGATGAACCCTTGGGCTCAGGCGGTGTTCGACACCCTGGGGTCTGTGGTCTCCGAAAATGTGCTCGAAGAGGTGCTCGATCGTGGCCTGCTCGAAGTGCTCCCGCTGACCCACATTCGCGGACGCTCACTGCACGATGCTTTTGTGATTGTGGATGAGGCCCAGTCGCTCGAACGCAACGTTCTGTTGACAGTGCTCAGCCGTATCGGTCAAAACTCACGTGTCGTGCTCACCCACGACGTGGCGCAGCGTGACAACCTCCGTGTGGGGCGCCATGATGGTGTCGCTTCGGTAATCGAAACGCTGAAAGGCCATTCGCTGTTTGGCCACATCACCCTGACCCGCTCCGAGCGTTCGGCGATCGCAGCCCTCGTTACCGAGCTCTTGGAGGGCAACGAACTCGCCTAACGATTGCCTTTCAAAGTCTGAGCGCGCCGCGTAAGTGTCAGCGCGGAGCGCTCAGGCAACGTAAGGTTTTCTGGTGGCGTGGGTTTGGTGGTTTATTGCGGTTCCCCTGGGGGTAGCCGCTGTCTGGGCGGTCTTTGCACCCCGAAATCAGTGGCGCAGCCTCTTTTCTTGGTCAGTTGCCGACGTTCACACCTCAGAACCGGGCGGTGCTGCCTACGCGTACCGTCGTCTGATCGCGGCCATTGCCCTCGGCCTTGCGCTCCTGATGATTGTGATTGCCGTTGTCTGGTCTTCTACCCGGGATCCAGTCGAACCTCCCCGAGCCAACCACGTGGAACAAACGTGGGGAACGCCCGAACCGCTGCTGATGCACCGCACTTTTCAACCAGCTCTAGCCCCCACTGACACTCTCGTTGATGTGCCGATCGACAGCTACCTACCGGTGAACGATGATGGGGGCGCGCCGCTATATTTGCTCGATCTTGAACCGTTTTCTCGCCTCGGCACCACCAACATCCCGGGCTATATCGGCAGCATCCCCAGCGAAACTGACGCCATCATTAGTCGTGCAGATGTGATTGTGAAGGTGCGGGGACCACTTCTGTGTGTTCCGCGCACTGTGGTGGCGATTGAGACCCCAGAACGGGTCCACCTTGCGGTGCTCTATGGGCTACCAAATCCCGCTGATGGTTCGACGCCCAACAACGCTGAAGCATGCCCACTGGGTGAGGATCTCACGGGGTCGGTGCTGATCCCGATCACACTGACTGACCCCATAGGGGAACGCATCGTCGAAGCTCTCGACGGTGCGCCCCTAACGATGGCTGGTCTCGGCGACTAACCGGGTGTGGTCATCGACAGAACGTCGAGTGCGGCATCCAACTGGTCGATGGTTACTTCGCCGCGTTCGACAAAGCCTAAGTCGATTACTGCTTCGCGTACCGTCATCGACTGCGCGACAGCGTGCTTTGCAATTTTGGCGGCCGCTTCGTAGCCGATAATTTTGTTGAGCGGTGTCACGATTGACGGCGAGGATTCGGCCAGTGCGAGGGCGCGCGGCAGGTTAGCTTCGAGGCCATCGACGGTCTTGTCGGCGAGTGCTCGCAGCGAGTTGGAGAGCAGTCGGATCGATTCGAGGAGTGATGTTCCCATCACAGGAATCGCCACGTTGAGTTCGAAGGCTCCGGATGCTCCACCCCAGGCGATCGTCGCATCGTTGCCGATCACGCGGGCACACACCATGAGAACAGCTTCGGGGATGACGGGGTTGACCTTGCCGGGCATGATTGAGGAGCCGGGTTGGAGGTCGGGAATGTTTAGTTCGCCAAGCCCGGTGTTGGGTCCGGAGCCCATCCAGCGCAGATCGTTGCAGATCTTGGTGACGGAGACCGCGATGACTCGGAGGGCGCCAGAGGCCTCTACGAGCGAATCGCGAGCGCCCTGAGCTTCGAAGTGGTCCTCCGCCTCGGTGATCGGCAGGCCCGAGTTTTCGGCAAGGATCGTGATTACGCGCTGGGGAAAGCCGAGTGGAGTATTGATTCCGGTACCGACGGCGGTACCGCCAAGGGGAACTTCCGCGACGCGTGGAATCGTTGATTGCGCGCGGGCGATGCCGAGTCGAATCTGGCGCGCGTAGCCAGCAAACTCCTGTCCCAGGGTCACGGGGGTGGCATCCATGAGGTGGGTTCGCCCGGCCTTGACCGCGCCCTTCCAGAGTTCTGCTTTGACATCGAGTGCCGCGGCAAGATGCTCCAACGCCGGGATGAGGTCGCCAAGAAGGGCACCGGTCACAGCAAGGTGCACTGAGGTGGGAAACACGTCGTTGGATGACTGTGACGCGTTCACGTGGTCGTTGGGGTGTACAACGCTGCCGAGCGAGTCGCTCGCGAGTCGAGCAAGCACCTCGTTCATGTTCATGTTCGAGGAGGTGCCGCTGCCGGTTTGGTAGGTGTCTACCGGGAACTGATCGTGATGCTGGCCGTCAATAATCTGATCAGCGGCGCCGACGATGGCCTCGGCAATACCCGAGTCGAGCTTGCCCAGTTCAGCGTTGGCCATCGCCGCGGCGCGCTTGACGCGGGCCAGAGCGACGATTTGGGCTGGTTCGAGACCGGTGCCCGAAATGGGAAAGTTTTCGACGGCACGCTGCGTCTGGGCGCCATAGAGGGCGTCCTTGGGCACGCGTACTTCGCCCATGGTGTCGTGTTCGATGCGGTATTCGGTTGAACTCGTCACAGCGTTATGGTCCTTTGTTTGCGAGCGAATTGGTGGGAGAACGTGGTGGAGAGCGCTACACGGTGCCGACGATGACGTCTGGCACTGCCCTACCTTCAAGCAAGCGATAGTTCGCGCCCACTACTGCAAGCGTACCCGCGGCAATTGCCTCGCTAATAAGTTCTGAGGAGCTCACTAGTTCTGCAATGGTTTCGCGCAGGTGTTCGCGGCCGACATCCGTTGAGCTGATGGTGGTTGTGTCGACGAACCCGGTCTCGCTGCCAGCCACGCGGCGCACGGCGGGCACGATCTTTGCGATGAGTGACTCGATGTGCGGGGGCAGTGCGGGATGCTCGGCCCCCTGTGAGGCAATGGCGGCAGCCACGGCACCGCACTCATCGTGGCCGAGAACCAAGATCAGCGGCACATTGAGAACGCTGACCGCATACTCCAGCGATCCGACCACCGAGTCAGAGATGATCTGGCCGGCGTTCCGCACCACAAATAGATCGCCGAGTCCTTTATCAAAAATGATCTCAGCAGCTAGGCGTGAATCACTGCACCCGAAGAGAGCAGCGTGGGGTGCCTGGGCGTTTGCGAGTTCGGTGCGTCGCTCAACATCTTGACGAGGGTGATAGGGCTCACCGGCAATGAAACGCTCGTTGCCGCGCGACATTTCGTTCCACACCTGTGCCGGTGTGCGTGTGGGAGTCGTCACTCCAGCGACGCCTTGGTGGCGATTGACGCTGCCAACAGTTCGAACTCTGCCGTGCTGGCGGTTCCGTGCAACACAACCGTGCTGTCCGCAATCTGCGCCGACATCGAATAAGCGTAGTTTCCGGTGTCAGGGGAAGAGCGACGGTCATAGATCGTCCAGTCGATTCCATCGATCGTCGTCGTGCCGGTTGCCAGCGCGTTATCGGTGACGATCGCCAACCAGGTGTCGTTGGCATCAATTCCCTGCTCAAGGGCGATGAACTGTGCGGACGGTGATGAGGGCGACAACGGTGTCACCAAGCCGACATACCAGGTCTGAACAGAGGAGTTCGTACCCAGCCTGGCCGAATTGGAGTACCAATCATCGGGCAACGCCGGAGCAAGGAGGGGTTCGCTCGCATCCGTTTGCGCTTCCGCCGCAATGGTTTGATAGTCGGCCGACACTGGTGTGGTGTCGGTGGGGCGAACAACCACCAATACAAGAAAAAGCACAACACCGAGCGAGGCGCCCGTGGCAATTACGAGGTTAAAGAGGGTCTGGTTTGCACGATGCTTGCGAGAGTTTTCGGCTTTGCGCGCGAAGGTCTCCGCTGAGGTCTCTGGGCGCCCCAGCTCGGCCACGACGCGCGGGGTACTCTTCTTGGCCATTACTGCCCCACGCCTGAAGTAGGGGAGGAAGTGCGGGCGGCATCGAGTCGCGCTCGCGCGCCAACAAGCCATTCCTCGCAGCGTTGAGCCAGAGCTTCGCCGCGTTCCCAGAGGGCAAGAGACTGTTCGAGCGTCGCTGAACCCTGCTCAAGCTCACCGACCACGGCGATGAGTTCATCCCGCGCCTGTTCATAGCTGAGGTCGCTGACAGAAATCTTTTTGGGGGTAGCCACGATCTAATTCTACTGCTCTCTAGCTATCGGCCGGCTGGTCGGTGACAGTGGTGGAAATCTTGCCATCAGCCACCGTGAGCAACAACTGGGTGCCCTCGGTGGCATCGGCGCGTGAACGTAGGGCTGTGCCGTCCGAAAGCTGGGCAATCGCATAACCGCGCTGCAGCGTGCGCTGAGGAGAGAGGGCACGCAATTGACCCGTCAATTCGGTCATACCCGCCTGCGCCTTCTCGATCGCACGCTCGACCAGTTCATGGCTGCGAGAGACGTAACGTGAAAGCTCATCGGCGTGGGCATCCACCAGAGACACCGGATTCGCCAGTACCGGCCTCGTGCGCAGTGACTCTAGGCGATCGCCCTCGTTGCTCAAACGTTGCGTGATGCGCAATCGCATTGCCGCGCGCGCCTGCTGCACACGACTCAACTCTTCCGCGACATCCGGAACAACCCGCTTGGCTGCATCTGTGGGCGTGGATGCTCGCAAATCAGCTACCTCATCGAGGAGCGGCCTATCATTCTCGTGGCCGATCGCAGAGACCAGAGGAGTCTGGCAGGCGGCAGCCGTGCGCACCAACGACTCATCGCTGAAGACGAGCAGGTTCTGAAAGTCTCCACCTCCGCGGGCAACGATGATGACATCAACCTCGGGGTCGGCATCCAATAGTCGAATGCCGTCTGAGACCTCTTTGACGGCGCGCTCGCCCTGCACCGCGGCGTGTGCGGTGCGAAACTTCACCGACGGCCAGCGCAATTGGGCGTTGCGCACGACATCTTTCTCGGCGTCACTATCTTTGGCAGTGACGAGCCCGATGCAGTTGGGGAGAAACGGCAGCGGCTTCTTGTGCTCGAAGAGCCCCTCAGCGTGCAGCTTCTGGCGCAGCAGTTCAAGGCGTTCAAGCAGGTCGCCGAGCCCAACATGCCGCATCTCCAGCACCTGCATTGTGAGGGTGCCACCCTTGACCCAGTAGTTGGGCTTGACGAGCGCGACAACGCGGTCGCCCTGCTTCAGGTCGTTCGGAAGCTTGGTGCGAACCGATGACCAAATAGTGAAGGAGATGGTGGCATCAACTTCGAGATCTTTGAGCTTGCCGTAGATGTTGCCGCCCGAACCACCCCACTGGGTGATTTCACCTTCCACCCACGCAGTGCCGAGCCGTTCGATCCATCCGCGAACTTTCTGCGACAGCACCGAGACCGGCCACGGAGTATCGACGGTGGGCGCGCCCTCTGCGATGGTCATCTAGCCTCCTCAAGCTCGTCAGTACAGGGTAAAGGATGCCACTGATGCGGCCGTGCGCTCGGCGTTCGTGCAGCACTGTTCGGTAGAATCGACTAGGTGAGCACCATTTCTAACGGAAGCGCCCAAGCGCTAGCGATGCCCCCGATGCCCGCGCGCCGCGAAAAGTTGAAAGATTTGCCGGTTGTCGGCCACAAACGCGTGATTTTGGCTGCGCCTCGTGGCTACTGTGCAGGGGTAGACCGCGCTGTTATCGCCGTCGAGAAAGCACTCGCCAACTACGGCGCTCCCATCTATGTGCGCAAGCAAATTGTGCACAACGTCCACGTGGTCACGACCCTCGAAGCTCAGGGCGCGATTTTCGTCGACGAGGTCGACGAGGTTCCTGAGGGGTCAACCGTGGTGTTCTCTGCCCATGGAGTCTCTCCGGCTGTAGTGAAGGCTGCTGCCGATCGCGAACTGCACGCGATCGATGCAACCTGCCCGCTCGTCACGAAGGTGCACCGTGAAGCGACACGTTTCGCTCGCGACAACTACCAAATCTTGCTCATCGGCCACGACGGTCACGAAGAGGTCGAGGGCACGATGGGGCATGCGCCCGAGCGCACCATCCTCGTCAATAGCCCCGCTGATGTCCCCAATATCGTCGTTGAGAACACCGACAATCTGGTGTGGCTCTCGCAGACCACGCTGAGTGTCGACGAAACTATGGAAACCGTTCGACTGCTGCGCGAACGATTCCCCACCCTGCAAGATCCGCCGAGTGACGATATTTGTTACGCCACCCAAAACCGCCAGGTGGCCATCAAGAAGGTTGCCGGAGAGGCCGAACTTGTGATCGTTGTGGGCAGTGCCAACAGCTCCAACACCGTGCGACTCGTGGATGTTTCGCTCGAGAATGGTGCCAAGGCCGCCTACCGCGTCGATTACGCCAGCGAGATCAAGCAGGAGTGGCTCGATGGAGTCTCGACCGTGGGCGTCACCAGTGGAGCATCCGTTCCTGAAGTTCTTGTACAAGAAGTGCTCGCCGACCTTGCCGATGCCGGCTATGGCGACGTCTCCAGCGTCGTCACCGCCGAAGAAGATCTGATGTTCTCGCTGCCAAAAGAATTGCGCACTGATGCTGCAGGAAACCCCGACGAGCGCGGCCTTGGCGGGCGCAATCGCAAACTTGATTGGCAGTAGAAGTGACTGATCCGCGACCCCGACCGCAATACGGCGAATACGCGCCGCTCCCATCCGCCGCACCCGAGAAGCCTGCTGACGACTCTGCCGAAACGCCGCCGTCGCCGGATACTGGTGCTCACACACCAGAATTGGCGCCGCCAAGTGCAGCGGAACCCGGTTTCGCGAACACGGCGAGTGCCGCGGTCAAGCCGGAGCGCAAACGACGCATGTGGGATGTTCTGCTCACTTCTACCCTGCTGTTCTTTGGCGTCGTGGATGTCATCAGCACGTTCGGTACGGTTTCAGACTTGGGGCCAGCGCTTCGCGAAGGTCTCGAAGCGCAGGGGGCGGGCACCTTCTCGTCAGATGCGATTGCTGCCGACGCCGGAGCAGTGGCGAACATCGTTCGCGTTGTCGTGCTGCTCATCACGATCGTGTTCGCTCTCCTTCAGATTCAGCGCCGGAGGATCGCATTCTGGATTCCCCTGGTTGGCGCAACGATCGCAGGCATCACTCTTGTTGTCGCCGTGTTCATCGCGGTGCTGAGCGACCCCGGTTTTATCGCCTACGTTGAAAACATGCAGCCGCAGTAGCGGTAGCGGTAGCAGTAGCGCGCGGCCGAAGCGCGCAGCAGAACGGGGCCAACCCGAAAGTTGACGCCGACCCGCGTGAGTGGCTACTTGCCGGAGTGTCCGGCGGAACCGAGCTGCTGCGTTGCCTCAACAACGCGCTTAGCGACGGCGGACTCTGCAGTTTTTCCCCAGGCGCGGGGATCGTAAATTTTCTTGTTTCCGACTTCGCCATCGACCTTGAGGAAGCCGTCGTAGTTGCGCAGCACGGTGTCGGCAATTGAACGGCTGTACGCGTACTGGGTGTCGGTGTCGATGTTCATCTTGATGACACCGTTGGCGACGGCGGTTGCGATTTCGGCGTCTGTCGACCCTGATCCACCGTGGAACACGAGGTCAAGCGGGTTTGCGCCGGTGCCGTACTTGGCGGCAATGCCAGCCTGAATCTCGCCGAGCAGTTCGGGGCGAAGCTTCACGTTTCCGGGCTTGTACACACCGTGCACGTTGCCGAAGGTGAGGGCGGCGATGTAGCGGCCTTGGTCGCCGAGGCCGAGTGCTTCAACGGTGGCGATAACGTCATCCAGCGTCGTGTATAGGCTGTCGTTGATGTCGTGACTTACGCCATCTTCTTCGCCGCCGACAACACCGATTTCAACTTCGAGTATCGAGTTGATTGCCCGCATGCGGGGCAAAATTTCGCGTGCAATGGCGAGGTTTTCGTCGAGCGGAACTGCTGAACCGTCCCACATGTGCGACTGGAAGATCGGGTTGCGGCCCGCCTTAACTTCAGCCTCGGATGCCGCGATCAGTGGGTAAACGAAGTCATCGAGAGCGTTCTTGGGGCAGTGGTCGGTGTGGAGGGCAACGGTCACCGGGTAGTTTTTGGCAACCTCGGTGGCGAATGCTGCAAAGGCGAGAGCCCCGGATGCCCGCGCTTTGACCGACTGGCCAGCAAAGTAGTCGGCGCCACCGGTGGTAACTTGGATGATGCCGTCAGAGCCAGCATCGCTGAGTCCCTGCAGCACAGCGTTGATTGTCGACGACGATGACACGTTGATGGCGGGGTAGGCGAAAGAGTTTTTCTTCGCCTTGTCGAGCATTTCTGCGTACTGATCTGGGGTTGCGACGGGCATAGTTGTCTCTCCTCGAACAGAGCCGAGTACCGCTCTGGTCCGGCTCGCGTCGATTCTATCCACCAGCTCTGTATGGGCGCGAACTGTTTCACGTTTGCCGGTGGAGTCACCGCGCGCCGGTAGAGTGGCCACGATAAATCGGCAACGAAAGGGTACAGGCGATGGCACGAAAGTCTCTTGTGAGTGTTGTTGCGGATGCTCTGCTCGACCGAATCGTCAGTGGCGAGTTCGAGGCTGATGCGGCGCTGCCGACGGCTGCCGAACTTAGTCAGGAGTACGACGTAAGCCGCATGACGCTGCGTGAAGCGCTCGCAACGCTGCAGACCCAGAACGTGGTTCGAGTCGTCGCCGGGCGTGGAGCCTATGTGACTCCGATTGCTCAGTGGACCGATATCGCCCCGGTGTTGCGGATGGCCTCGCACGGTGCAGCCCAAGACGAGGCTTCACTGCAGTTGGTTGAAGTGCGGCGCATGATCGAGACGGGTGCTGCGGCACTCGCGGCTACGCGACGAAGCGATGCGGATGTTGCGTTGCTTGAGATTTACCTTGACGACATGCGTCGGGGCAATGTTTCAGAGGACTTGGAACTTTTTGTTTCGGCGGATATCGCTTTTCACGATGTGATTTTGCGTGCGACCGGCAACGTGTTCGTCGGTGTTTTGTTTGACCCGCTGGCTCGCGTTATGCGCGATAAGCGTCAGCAAACGTCTGCTGTTCCCGAGATTCAGGTGCACGCTATCGCCGAACACGAGTCGGTGCTTGAGGCTATTCGCAGCGGGGACGCCGAGCGTGCTCGACTGACGATGGACTCGCACATGACACAGACATCGAATGACCTGCGTCACTTCGTGTTGAAGTCTCCGAACTAGATCTCGCATTAGCTCGCGGCCTCTAGCGTGAGCTTGATATTGCCCTCGCTTCCGGGTGACCCTTTGGGGGTCGCCCTTGACATTGCTTTCGCAAGATATAAGATATCTGATATCTGTCTACGAGGGAGTGAATGATGATCGATGAGCGCGCCCTACTGGCACCTTTCCCCGCTGAGGTTCTGATCGATCCTCGACGCGTTGCTCTCGACGCCGTTCGCCCCGCCACCGTTCTTGTGGTTCTCGACGATGACCCGACCGGCACTCAGTCCGTAGCAGATATCCCCGTCCTCACCTCGTGGGAGGCATCCGACTTCGCCTGGGCGTTCAAGCAAGACGCCCCCGCCGTCTACGTGCTCACCAACACCCGCAGCCTCGATGCCGAAACCGCCGCCCAGCGCAACCGTGAGATCGTCACGGCCGCGCTTACAGCATCCGTCTCCAGCGGCATCACGGTGTCATTCGCTAGTCGCGGCGACTCAACACTGCGCGGCCACTTTCCGCTCGAAACCGACGTCATAGCCGAGACCGTGCTCGCGGCAACCGGCAGTTCTGTGGATGCCGTGATCATTGTTCCTGCATTCCCTGACGCTGGCCGCATCACGATCGACTCGGTGCACTACATGCGCACCTCCAACGGACTAACCCCGGTCGCGAAGACCGAGTTCGCCCGCGACGCTACCTTCGGCTACGCCAACTCAAACCTGCGCGACTATGTTGCCGAAAAGTCGCACGGCCGCTGGGCGGCTGATGATGTTGTCGCGCTCACGCTCGACATCGTGCGCGGCGGAACCGAGGGTATCGTCGAGGCGCTCTCCATTCTCGCCGACTCGACACCGGTTGTCGTCGACATTGTCACCGAGAACGATCTTCGCGCTCTCGCCCTCGGACTCGCCGCAGCAGAGGACGTAGGTAAGAACCTGCTCTACCGTGTCGGCCCGCCATTCGTACGCGCCCGCATCGGCCAAGCTCAGCGAGCACCGCTCGACTCCCTCGAAGTATTTGGCGCAGACGGTTCTGCGGCAGTCGGAGGACTTATCGTCGTCGGTTCGCACGTTGGTCTGACTACTCGCCAGCTCAGTTCGCTCATCGCGGGCCGACCACTGGCCGCCGTGCTCGAACTCGACATCGAACAAGTCCTCGGCGCAGACACGGCAAAAGTTCACCTAGCAGCGCTCGTTGAGACTGCCGTTGCGTGTCTCGCTGAAGGCGACGTTGTCATCCACACCAGCCGGATGCTGCATAGCGCTGACGACGCCGATGAAAGCTTAGACATCTCCCGTCGGGTATCCGCAGCCGTGGTTGAGCTTGTACAGCAGATTCTCGCTGCTCGGCCTCCGCGCTTCGTGATTGCGAAGGGTGGAATCACGTCAAGCGACGTCGCCTCTCACGGCCTTGGCATCCGCCATGCGATTGTGCGCGGCCCAATGCTGCCTGGCCTGGTCTCGCTGTGGGAGCCCGTTGATGGTCCAGCCCAGGGCATTCCCTACATCGTGTTTGCGGGCAACGTCGGCGGCGACGAATCGCTCACCGAGGTTGTCACGACTCTTTCCAGCATCGCTGCCTAGGTGTAATGCCCGGGGAGGTTAGTTAACCGGCTGAGGGGTGGCTTGTTTCCGATTGCGGAGTGGAGCCTGTGGTGATTGTAGTAGTGCAGCCATGGTTGCAGTGCGGCGCGTCGTTCGGTGTCGGAGCCGTAGAAGCGTCCGTAGGCCCAGCCGCCGCCGAGGGTGCGGTGGAAGCGTTCGATCTTCCCGTTCGTCTGAGGCCGGTAGGGCCGGGTCCGTTTCGGCGTGAGCGAGAGTTCGGTGCAGGCGTCTCGCCAGGCGTGCGACTTGTAAGCGGACCCGTTGTCGGAGAGCACACGCTCGACGACCACTCCGCGTTCGGCGAACCAGAGCACCGCGCGTTGCAGCACCCCGATGGCAGTATCGGCTTTCTCATCTGAGCAGATCTCCGCGTAGGCGACGCGGGAGTTGTCATCGATGACGGTGTGCACGAACGAAGTGCCCAGCCGCGCGGTGCGGTCCGCGGCCCGTATGCCTGTGCGGCGAGTGGTCGCCGCACGATTCGCGCCTCCTTGCTGGCGTCCCACGTAACGATGGCCACCCCCGTCGGGGATGTTGCCGAACTTTGTCACATCAACGTGGATCATCGAGCCGGGATACTCGTGCTCGTAACGGTGCACCGGTTCCCCTGTCTGCCGGGTGATGAACGAGAGTCGGTTGACCCGACACCGCACCAGCACGGCGTGCACGGTCGACGGGGCGATTGTCAGCTGGCCGGCGATCTGAACCGGTCCCAGACGTTTACGCCACCGCAACGCGATGATCTTGCGCTTGAGGGACTCCGGCGTCTTGTTCGGCGAGTGACGAGGGCGGGAGCTGCGATCCTGCATCCCCGCGTCGCCATGCTGGGTGAAACGCTGGGCCCACCGTTTCGCGGTCGGCCACGAGACCCGGAACATCCTCGCCGCCGACGCGATACTCCACCCTTCCTCGACGATCAGGCGCGCCAGCCGCAGACGGGCGCGCGGGGTCAGTTCAGCATTAGCGTGGGACACGAGGGCCTCCGGTAGGTGAAGTGGTTACATGAACATCTCCACTCCACAACCGGAGGCCTTCCTAACGCCCAAAGCTCAGGGCGTGTCACCACACAAACTCAACCAACCTGCCTGGGCAGTACACCTAGGCATCGCTGCCCAAACAACCACTCAGAATCACGAAGGACCCTCATGCCAACGAAGACCACGTACACCGTTGCAGTTCTCGGGCTCGGAGCGATGGGGTTACCCATGGCGACCCGACTCGCGAGCGAGTTGACCGTCCACGGTTTCGATATCGCGGAACCTCGGCTCGCGCTCGCAGCCGAAGCTGGCATCATCCCCTTCAACTCCGCCGCCGCCGCCGTTGAGGGGGTTGATGCCGTTCTGCTCGCAGTACGCAATGGCCAGCAATTGCGTGATGTTCTGTTCAGCGAGAACGGAATCGTTTCTGCGCTCTCGGCCGGTTCAGTTGTCATTGTGACGAGCACTGTCGGCATCGATGATGTGAAGGCTGTCGCCGCTCAGCTCGCACCCCGTAACATCGAACTGGTCGATGCGCCGCTCAGCGGTGGCCCCGTTCGCGCGGGGGAGGGTGACCTCCTCATCGTCGTCGGCGCGTCACCTGCCGCACGCGAAACCGCCCAGCCCGTGCTGGGACTCCTCGCCTCCACCCTCACCGTGCTCGGTGACAATGCCGGCGACGGTCAAGCATTCAAGACTGTCAATCAATTACTGTGTGGAATCCACATCGCAGCAGCAGCCGAAGCGCTCGCCCTAGCGGAAAAGCTCGGCCTCGATGTCGAAACCACTCTCACCACCCTCTCAGCGGGAGCAGCCGGTTCGTTCATGCTCGCCAACCGCGGGCCCCGGATGCTCGACGCCTACGCAGAGGGTGGCGCCGAAGTGCTCAGTCGCCTCGACATTTTCGTGAAGGACATGGGAATTGTCACGAGTGCTGCCCGCAGCGTTGGCCTCCCCACCCCTATCGCCTCAGCCGCCGAGCAGCTCTACCTTCTGGGCGCAACCCAGGGCAAGGCAGCCGACGACGATTCCGCAATCATCACCGTTCTCGCCCCTCGCAACAACTAATTCACCAACAACACCCCATCATTAAGGTCAAAGGAGACACCCCATGGAAACCCCGGTACTACTAGCGATTGCCGCAGCGGGCATAGCCCTGCTGCTTGTGCTGATTATCAAGTTCAAAGTCCAGGCGTTCGTCGCTCTGCTGTTGGTCAGCATCTTGGTCGGCCTCGCTGCCGGCATTCCGCTGACGACTATTCCTGCCACCGATGATGCACCCGAAAAGCTGGGTGTCATCCAAGCCATAACAGCAGGGCTGGGTGGCACCCTCGGTTCGGTCGCCGTGCTGGTAGCCCTCGGCGCCATGCTAGGCCGCCTCATTGAAGTTTCCGGTGGAGCATCCAGTCTCGCCGGTCGCTTCACGAGCATGCTCGGACCCAAGCGCGTTTCGGCAGCTCTCACCGCAGCTGCTCTCGTGCTCGCGATCCCCGTCTTCTTCGATGTCGGATTCATCATCCTTGTGCCGATCATTTACGGCTTCTGCAAGGCTGCGGGCGTCAACCCCGTGAAGTTCGGTCTGCCCGTTGCCGGCATCATGCTCGCCGTGCACGTGGCTGTTCCTCCCCACCCCGGCATTGTCGGCGGTGCTGCTCTGCTCGGTGCAGACCTCGGATGGGTCACCATCCTTGGACTTGCCGTTGCGATCCCGCTCGGTGTGCTTGCTCACTTCGTCGCGAAGATCATCAACCGTCGCGAATTCACGATGCTGCCGGCAACGGCGCGCGACTTTTCAGCGTTCGGTTCGCGCGGAGACGACAATGCGTCCGGTGGCAACACTGGCAACGCTGAAAACAGTGGCAAGGGTGGCACGGGAACCCTCACCAAAAAAGAGGCACCGCCCACAGCCGGCACGATCATGACGCTCATCCTTGTTCCTCTCGCGTTGATTATGGCGGGAACCATCGCGTCGACAGTTCTGCCTGCAGGCGACCCCATGCGCCCCTTGTTTGCATTCATCGGTTCGCCCGTGCTCGCGCTCCTCGTTGCGCTGATTCTCGCGTTCTTCCTGCTCACAGTTCGTCGTGGATGGTCACTCTCACACACCGGTGAAGTCATGGAAGCCGCTCTGCCGCCAGCAGCCATCGTGATCCTGGTTACCGGTGCTGGTGGAGCATTTGCTCGCGTGCTCACAGAAAGTGGTGTGGGCACAGCGCTCGCCGAAACGATGACCGCCACCGGGCTGCCTATTCTGCTGCTCGGATTCCTGATCTCGCTCACGCTGCGTGCCTCGCAGGGCTCGGCTACAGTCGCCATTCTGACCACCGGTGGACTGCTCGCGGCAACCGTCGCAGCTACCGACTACTCGCCCGTTCAGATCGCGCTCATTACGCTCGCGATCGCGTTCGGTGCGCTGGGTCTCTCGCACGTCAACGACTCCGGCTTCTGGGTCGTTACGCGTTACCTCGGATTGAGTGTCGCGGATGGCCTACGCAGTTGGACAGTGCTGACCACTGTTCTCGGTGTTGCGGGCTTCCTGCTCGTCAGCGTGCTGTGGTTCATCGTAAGCGCGGCCGGAATCTAGCACCTTCGTCTCCGATAGACTGGGTCCGCGCTGACCACCACCGGCGCGTCCCCAGTCGAACACGATCTACGAAGGATGCCTTGGTGACTACAGAAACCGGCACGCTTTTTCTCCACCCCGATCGCAACCTCGCTCTCGAGCTTGTGCGGGCTACTGAAGCGGCTGCCATTCGCGCCGTTCCTTTCATCGGTAAGGGCGACAAGCTCGGCGCCGATGGCGCGGCGGTCGATGCGATGCGCAAGTTCTTGGGCACCGTCGATTTTGACGGCCTCGTTGTTATTGGTGAGGGCGAGAAGGATAGCGCCCCCATGCTGTTCAACGGCGAGCATGTTGGTACCGGCCGTGGCCCCGCCTGCGATATCGCGGTCGACCCGATTGATGGCACCTCGCTGACCGCTGCCGGGCGGCAGAACGCGATCTCGATGATCGCTGTTTCTGACCGCGGCACGATGCTTGATGCTTCCAGCGTGTTCTATATGGACAAGATCGTTACCGGGGCCGAGGGCGTCGGCGTTGTCGATATCCGTAAACCAATTGGTGAGAACATTCGTGCGTTTGCCGAAGCGAAGGGTAAGCCTGTTGAGGATGTGGTGGTCGCCGTGCTTGACCGTCCTCGGCACGCCCAACTCATTGAAGATATCCGTGCCAGCGGTGCGGGTTCACGGCTCATGCTTGACGGTGATGTCGCGGGGGGAATCAACGCGGCCCTGTACGGCACTCGCATTGATATGTGTGTTGGTGTCGGTGGCAGCCCCGAAGGCGTCGCGACGGCGTGCGCTATCAAGGCGCTCGGCGGTGAGATTCAGACGATCCTGTACCCGCAGACCGACGATGAGCGCCAACGGGGGATGGATGCTGGCCTCAAGTTCGACCATGTTTATACGGCCAATGAGATGGTCGCCAGCGATAACACGTTCTTTGTCGCGACCGGAGTAACTGATGGTGGTCTGGTGAAGGGTGTGCGCCGCATGGGGCCCATTATTCGCACCGAGTCGATCGTGTTGCGTTCACACTCGGGCACGATCCGTCGTGTTTCGGCCGACCATCTTGCGGCGAAGTGGCTCGACCACTAACTCCGAGCCGCTAGCCGTTCTCTTCGGGGAGTTCGAGTTCCATTTCGACTGCGGTGATGTGCTTGGGCGTTCCCTCTACCGTGTTGGTGGTGCCGATAACTTTTGACTCGTCGAGGGCGTTGAGTTTGCGAGCGGTCACGAGCACGCGTGTCTCGAGTGAGTTCGCGAACTGGTTGTAACTGTTGACGGTGGTGTCTATTGAGCGGCGCAGTTTGTCGGCGTGATCGGCGAGGGTGGCAAGCCGCTGGTACAGCTCTTTGCTGAGGTCGAACAGGGTTTTAGCTTGGTCAGTGAGCACGTCTTGTTGCCACGAGAATGCTACGGTCTTCAGCACAGACCACAGGGTCACGGGGGAGGCGAGCGCGACCCGTTTGCCGAAGGCGTAATCCATGATCGAGGGGTCGGCTTCCATCGCCGATGACACGAGCGATTCGCTTGGGATGAACGCGATCACGAGTTCGGGGGAGGCGTCGAGCCCCGCCCAGTAGGCCTTACTCGCGAGGGTGTCGATGTGGCCGCGCATCACTTTCACGTGTTGCTTAATTAGTGCTTCACGACGGGCGCCCTCTTCGCCGGTGGCGGTGACCGAGATTTGGCTGGCCTCTAAGAAGGCGGTGAACGGAACTTTGGCGTCGACGGCGATGTTTTTGCCGCCGGGAAGGTGCACGACCATGTCGGGGCGGCCGGCGCCGGCATCCGAATTGATGCTTGACTGCACATCGAAGTCGACCCGTTCGATGAGCCCGGCAGCCTGCACGACGTTGCGCAATTGCGTCTCGCCCCACACCCCGCGGGTGGAGTTGTTGCGTAGCGCCGATGCCAAAGATTCGGCGGTGCTGCGCAAACGTTCTTCGGATTCTGTGGCCGACTTCAGCTGCTGGCTCAGCTCGCCGTGTTGCAGGCTGCGCTGCGACTCCAACTCGGTGACCTTGTTTTGCATTGTGCGCAAGGTCTCTTGCACGGGAGTAAGCGCCTGAAGAACTTTCGATTCGCGGCGCTCGCGCTCGGCGAGAGCCTGAGCTTCATCGCGCTGGCGGTCGATGGTCTCCTTATACTGCTGTTGCAGTGACGCGACCTGCTCGCCCAGCGCGCTCGCGCGAGCGGTAATGGATGCCAGCTCGGCCGAGAGCCGCGACTGCTGCTCCTTCTCGGTGGCAGTCACCTGCGCGATCGCCGCCTGGTGGCGTGCCTCAAGCACTTCGGGGTCAACGCGATCGCTCGGTGCTGTCGCGCGAACGCGAGCGACAAGCATCCCGATAACGACGCCGAGAACAGCGCCGAGGAGGAGGCCGATGATGAGTGCGAGGAGGGGATCCATTCCGCCAGTGTGTCAGTCTGCGCAGACATTGTGGGGACCAGTGCGGGAGGGCGAACGGTTCGCGGCTCTAGGCTGGGGCAATGGCCAGCGATTCCGTGCATCCGCTCGAGGTGAGTACTGACGATCTGCGGTACCTCATTGCTGTGGCCCGAGCCGGCCGAATGGTGTCGGCGGCAACCCTGCTCGGCGTCGATCACACCACGGTGCGGCGCCGCATTGACCGGCTCGAAGCCGCGCTGGGTGTGCGCCTCCTCGACCGTGGCGCTGACGGTTGGGAACTCACCGCCATCGGCCGCGAAGTCGCCACCCGGGCCGCCGGACTCGAAAACATTGTCGAAAACGTGGTGGGGGCAACGAGCGGTGGCGCGGACGAGGTGCGGGGCACCGTGCGCATTGTTGCGCCCGATGGGTTCGGGGCCACCTTTGTTACCGCGGCGCTCGCGGCGGTGCAGGCGGAGCATCCGGCCATCACCGTCGAATTGGTCACATCGACCCGGCCACTCAGCCTGCGCGGTGCCGGGTTCGATCTGGCGATCACTATCGGCTCAGCGGCAACATCGCGTCTGGCCTCTGAACCTCTCGCCGCCTACGCGCTGCGACTCTATGCCTCGCCCGACTATGTGGCGAGGCGTCCGCCGATCCGTTCCGTCGCCGATCTCGACAGCCACCCGCTGGTGTTTTATGTGGATGCCCTGCTCACGGTTCGCGAGCTCGACCTGGCTCCGGTGCTCGGCGGTATGCGGGTGGGGTTTGGTTCTACGAGTGTGTTTGCGCAGCTGGAGGCCACCCGTCGGGGAGCCGGCGTTGGGCTGCTGCACGCGTTCATGGCCGAGCACGATGCCGGACTGGTGGCGGTGTTGCCCGATGAGGTGAGTTTCCGGCTGGAATTTGCGCTCTCGGTGCGAAAAGAGGCTGCGGATGTTGAGGCGGTGCAGCTGGTACGTGCTGCCCTGCACCGTGAGGTTGCTCGTCGCTGTTCGGAGTTGCTGCCGCTGGAGTAGCGCGGCGACGCATCGTCTGCGTTTTCGCAGATTGAACGTGCGCTAATAGGTCTTGATTGCAGATGGCGAACGTTGCAGACTGGGGTCACCTCCGATCGAAAGTAGGCTCATGTACTCCACGATTCCGCACTGGATCAACGGCTCAGCCACCGAGGGCGAATCGCCCAACCGGGGCGACGTCTTCAACCCTGCAACCGGCGCTGTTGCTCGCACCGTTCCGCTGGCATCCGCTGACGACGTTAACGCTGGTGTTGCCGCAGCGAAGGCCGCTCTTGGCGAGTGGAGCGACACGTCGCTGGCGAAGCGCACGAGCGTAATGTTTGCGTTCCGCGAGCTGTTCAATGCTCGCAAGGATGAGCTTGCCGCGATCATCACGGCCGAGCACGGCAAGGTCTTGTCGGATGCCGCCGGCGAGATTGCTCGCGGGCTCGAAGTCATCGAGTATGCGTGTGGCATCTCCACGCTGAGCAAGGGTGAGTACAGCGAGAACGTGTCGACGGGCGTTGACGTGTATTCGTTGCAGCAGCCGCTCGGTGTGACCGCAATCATCAGCCCGTTCAACTTTCCGGCAATGGTGCCGCTCTGGTTCTTCCCGCTGGCGATTGCCCTGGGTAACACTGTCGTGTTGAAGCCGAGCGAGAAGGACCCCTCCTCGGCGATCTGGATGGCCGAACTCTTCACCGAGGCTGGGCTCCCGGACGGTGTGTTCAATGTGGTGCACGGTGACAAGCTCGCCGTCGATACCCTGCTCGAGCATCCCGATGTTGCCGGCGTTTCGTTTGTTGGCTCCACCCCGATCGCTAAGTACATTTACGAGACCGCAGCCCACCACGGCAAGCGTGTGCAGGCTCTCGGTGGCGCGAAGAACCACATGCTGGTGCTGCCCGACGCTGACCTTGATCTCGTTGCTGACTCGGCTGTCAACGCGGGGTTCGGTTCTGCGGGCGAACGCTGTATGGCCATCTCGGTTATTGTGGCGGTCGAACCGGTTGCCGACGACTTGATTGCAAAGATTGGGGAGCGGATGTCTGGCCTCACGGTCGGTGATGGAACCCGTTCCTGCGACATGGGACCGCTCATTACGCAGCAGCACCGTGACAAGGTTGCCAGCTATATTGAATTGGCGGAGACGGATGGCGCCACAGTTGTTGTTGATGGCCGCGGTATCGAGATCGATGGCGACGCGAACGGCTTCTGGCTGGGCCCGACACTCATCGATGGTGTCTCAACCGATTCTGACGTGTACAAGCACGAGATTTTCGGGCCGGTGCTTGCGGTGATTCGCGTCGCCAGCTATGACGAGGGTCTCGACCTGATCAACGCTTCGCAGTATGGCAATGGCACCGCGATCTTCACGAGCGATGGGGGGGCGGCTCGCCGTTTCCAACGCGAAGTGCAGGTTGGCATGGTCGGTATCAATGTGCCGATTCCCGTTCCCGTTTCGTACTTCTCGTTTGGTGGGTGGAAGGATTCGATGTTCGGTGACGCTAAGGCGTATGGCCCCGACGCGATCCGTTTCTTCACTCGCCAAAAGGCGGTAACGAGTCGTTGGCTCGAACCCAGCCACGGTGGAATCAACCTGGGCTTCCCGCAAACTAACGGCTAACGTCTGGCTCGTTTTTTGCTTGCGATAGCGGTCTCGTTCCTGGGGGCCGCTATCGCCGGTAGGATTGACCCCCGTGGCTCTCACTATTGCAATCGTTGGACTCCCGAATGTCGGCAAGTCCACTCTCTTTAACGCTCTGACCAAGAATTCGGTGCTCGCCGCGAACTATCCCTTCGCAACCATCGAACCGAACGTGGGCGTCGTCAACCTCCCTGATCCGCGCCTGAAGGTGCTGGCGGAGATTTTCAAGAGTGAGCGCATTCTGCCTGCTCCGGTCTCCTTCGTTGATATCGCCGGTATCGTGCAGGGCGCCAGCGAGGGTGAAGGCCTGGGCAACAAGTTCTTGGCAAACATCCGCGAGGCTGACGCTATTGCGCAGGTGGTGCGCGCCTTCAGCGACCCCGATGTTATTCATGTTGATGGCAAGGTGGATGCCGCCTCCGACATGGAGACCATCAACACTGAGCTGATTCTGGCTGATCTTCAAACTCTCGACAAGGCGATTACTCGCTACGAGAAAGAGCTCAAGACCAAGCGTATCGAGCCTGCTGTGCTTGAGGCTGCGCTCGCGGCGCAGACTGTGCTGAACGAGGGTAAGCCGTTGTCTTCCGCGACAAAGCTTGATTTCGAGCCGATCCGCGAACTGGGCTTGCTCACCTCCAAGCCCTTTATTTACGTGTTCAATGTGGATGAAGAGGTGCTCGGCAGCACCGAAAAGCTCGCCGAATTGGCGGCTCTGGTTGCCCCCGCGAAGGCCATCTTTCTCGACGCCAAGTTGGAGGCCGAACTCATCGACCTCGACGAAGAGGATGCCGCCGAACTGCTTGCCAGCACCGGCCAAGAAGAGAGCGGTCTCGACCAGCTCGCTCGCATCGGTTTCGACACTCTCGGCCTGCAGACGTACCTCACTGCCGGCCCGAAAGAGTCGCGCGCCTGGACTATCCCGAAGGGTGCCAAGGCACCCCAGGCTGCCGGTGTTATTCACACGGACTTCGAAAAGGGTTTCATCAAGGCTGAGGTCATCGGCTTCGAGGATCTCGTCGCCACCGGCTCCATCGCAGAGGCTCGAGCCAAGGGCAAGGCTCGCGTTGAGGGCAAGGACTACGTCATGACCGATGGCGACGTGGTGGAGTTCCGCTTCAACAATTAGCAAACTGCACGCGCGATCGAGTGTTAGGCGTTGACGAGCACCGATTCGGCAGCAGCTTTGGTGGCCGCTGCTGATCGACTACTTGGCTAGGACCGCTACCGCGACTTTGCCCACAATCGTGGTGAGAACGTAGTTAGTCGAACCGCTGAAAACAACACCCACGCCCGCTGGTATCGCTTTAGCCATGGCCTTTTGCGTGAAAACGATGGAGAATCGGGCGAATAACTGTTTGATGGTTACCAAAGCCGGGCCCTTGAGGTACTGGTAAACGAGCTTCTGGGCGACTTTTTGAACGGCAGCCTTGCCTCCGTTCGCCGCAAGCTGTTCTACCGAACCTGCCAATGCGAGCACGAACGCCAGATGCTTTTTATCCTCGTCGCTGAATTCGGCGTTGTAAACCTCTACGAGACACGTGCACATATCGATTTGAAGCTTGAGCGCTAGTGCTAGATCTGTGACCCCGCCCCCAACGACAGCGATGGCTGTGCCTACCCCTGGGATCACGCTTGGCAGTGCAGTTACAGCCCCTGCTGTCGCCGCAAGCTTGGAGTATCTGCCAATAATCTTCTTGGCGATCTGACTCTTGTCCTCCGCGGACTCGGGTGCTCGGTTGAACTTTGTCTCGAAGTTCTCACGGTAACCGTCAACGAGGATCGCGGCCGAGGCCGGTGTGATGGCGATCGCTTCGACCGCTTTCTGGAGTCGAGATGGTTCGATTTCGTCCTTTGTAGCGTTCGTCAAGTTTCTCCCCGATCGGCCCCGCCTCGGGTTGGCGCGACTCGTAACGCGTCTAGTCTTGCACGCAGGGGCGCGGTGCTTTGTGCGGCGCGGTCAGTAATGGCTTCGACGAGCAGTGTCGCTGGAATGAGTGGGAATTGCCCACCCGGAACGGTTCTCCGATGCTACCTACGCTCCTCTAATCGACGCATCTGTTCACCTGGTTCGACGCAGCCTAAGGCTGAACCCCGCCGGTAAATCATGGCGTGCTGTCGGGCACCTCTCCGGTGTTCTCTAGGCCCTCTTGCGCCAGCGCCCATAGCTCGCGGTCCTGGGCCTCGTACCCGGGCTGCCCGACGGTGTTGAATGGGCTCGCTGGCAGAACGAAGGCGTGCGCCCTGTTGTTGAGTTTCTCGCCTTTGGTGCCTTCGCGCATCGACCCCACGAAGCCCTCGACAACCTCGGGATCCACGCTCCGCATTGTACGTCGGACACCTTCGATCTCTTCCTCGGTCGCCGGTGGGACGTCCTGCTCGTGCTGGAGCTGTCGCTTGCCCTCGATGTGTTCACCCGACCTGAGCTGCCAACCGATCTGGTGCACATGGCTGATTACATCGCGCACGGCATCCGCGTCAGCAACCTCCTGGGGAGTGACCGGATCACCATCGGCGGTGACGTCCACGTAGAAGCCGCGCTGCTTGATGAGGTTGTGGTCACGCTTCCACGCCTCGATCGTCCCGAGTACGCGCGCGTTCTCTTCCGGGTTCGCTGGCTCGACGTCGAACCAGTACTCCTCGGTGACTAAGAACTCGTGAACGACTTCGAGCTTTCGCCCATGCTGCCCCCAGAGGTCTTGGAGCCGCTGATCGACAAACGCCGCGCCTTCGGGTGCGTGCGCGATTTGGACCCGGCGCTCGTGCAGCGCGATGGCCTTGCCCGATTCCTCCATACCGAGGATTGCCAGCGACCGCGCGAGCGGCACGTTCTCTCTCTCAAGCATCGCTAAGGCTGCCTGCAACAGGCGATCCGCGTTGGATAGTAAGGCATCCTGAACTGCGATGACCTGCGCGGGGGAGAGATCGCCGGGAAGCGGTAGTGAACGGCCCATGTCTCTAGTGTCCTGCATGACTGAAATAAAGGCACGGGCGACCCTTTGCGAGTCCAGAAAACCTAATGTGTATCGGGTTCGGAACGCGGTGGAGTTCCGTTTCAATAACTAGCGTCGTGCCGATCTAGTATTGTTGCACGCAAAATTACCAATCTTTGGTATTCTGAGCGCATGGCTCAGAACACTTCGATCAGTCTGGACGACCACTTCGCGCGATTCCTTTCCCGAGAGGTTGAGGCCGGACGGTACCGCTCCGCCAGCGAAGTAGTTCGTGCTGCGCTCCGGTTGCTGGAAGATCAGGAGACGCAGATGGCGGCGTTGAGGGCTGCGCTCATTGCGGGTGAAGACAGTGGCGCGCCGGAAGATTTCGACTTCGACGCCTTCGTCGCGTCGAAGAAGCAGTGAAGAGCTACCGCCTCACGCCGGCTGCGCAGCGAGACCTCTCAGAAATCTGGGACTTCACTCAGGAGCGTTGGGATAAGACTCAGGCGGAGATCTACATATCCGAGTTGAGGGCAGCGATCGAGCGGATCGCTGCTGACCCTCGTCGCGGACGTGCTTGCGACGACATTCTTGAGGGATACCGTCGCTACAGCATCGGCAGCCATTCAGTCTTCTATGTCGAGAGGGCCGAAAGCGTGGACGTGATCCGCATCCTGCACCAACAGATGGATCCGACCCGGCACGTGTAGGCGTGTCGACGGCCGGTCGAGAGGTTGCTGTGTGCCGGAACTCGGTGGAGTTCCGCTTCAACAACTAGCGCCTTGGCGGGCGACGCGATGATGCATGCGATGGTTGCCCCACGCGGCCGCTCGACCGCGTCTTGATAGGCTTTCGACCGGCCCTCCCCATGGTCATCTTCGACCGAAGGAGTTCACAATGCCTGTCATCGCCATCATCGGAGCCGGACCGGGACTCGGAGCAGCGGTAGCTCGCAAGTTCGGACGCGAAGGCTTCGCGGTTGCCCTGATCTCAAGGGATCAGTCGAAGCTCGATGCGTTGGCTGCGGAACTCGAAGCGGTTGATGTGACCGCGCGCGGTTACGCTGCGGATGTGCTGGAGCCGGCAGAGCTTGAGGCCGCGCTCGCGCGCGCCGCCGCCGAGTTGGGTCCGATCACGACGTTGCAGTACAGCCCGCTCCCGTCGCGCGACTACCTGAAGCCGGTGCTCGACCTGACGCCAGAGCTGGCGCTGGAAGCGCTGCAGTTCTCCGCGCTCGGCCTCATCCACGCGGTGCGTGCGGTGCTGCCCGCAATGCGCGAAACGGGTGACGGCAGCATCATCCTCATCAACGGCGGAACCTCGGTGAAGGCCCGCGCCGGTTTCGCCGGAACATCGCTTGCCTTCCCGGCCGAGAGCGCCTACGGCGAGATGCTTTATGAAGCGCTCGAGGGGGAGGGCATCCGCGTCCGTCAGCTCGTCATCCCGGGAGGCATTCCCAAGCTTCAGCTGCCCAACGGCATTGACGACGTCGCTTCTCGCCTCTGGGAGATCCACTCCGCCGCCGGACCCTTCCGCACCATGCTCATCCCGCTCGAAGACGGCAGGGAGTAGCGCTCCGCTTCAACGACAAGAGGCACAACCGGTAGACCCTCGAAAAGAACGACGAGCACGGGAGGAATGGTTAGCATCGACGCGGTGAGCAGCGTCTCAGATCGAGTTTCGCTATCAAGTGCTAGCAAGGAGCTGATTCGGATCAGCTGCCATCGGAGCGGTATCCATTTTTATAGATGTCCGTCTATTTTTATAGACAGTCGTCTATTTTTATGTAAAGCTAATGCAGTTCGGTAGCATTCGAGGGAGGCGCCATGCGACTGCAGAACCCATTCTCAGCAATAAGTACCACGGGCATCGACTCGCAGGTGCTCACGGTGCTCGTGCGCAGTGAGCAATATCTCACCATTAGAGAGATCCATCAGTTGCTGCCCGAAGTCGGCTCCCACCAGGGAGTGCGGCTTTCCGCGGGACGACTCGTTGAACAAGGCATTCTTGTGCAGCGTATTACCGGCCGCGGCTATGCGTTCGCCTTCAATCGAGAACACTTATTGGCCGGCGCCATTGCGCAAATTGCTGATGCCAAGCGTGAGCTGATCGCCCGGATGGCTCACACCATTTCGGGTTGGCAATTTCAGCCACTCGCGGTCACTCTTTTCGGTTCGGCTGCCCGCAACGAAATGCGCACGGACAGTGACATCGACGTCTTGATCGTTGTGCCCGACGCTGAAGCCGAAGATGCTGTGGAAGAGTCCGTGCGGCAATTTGCTGCCCAAGTTACTGTGTGGACCGGCAATGATGTGCGCCCTTTGGTGTACCGCGATTCAGAGGTGCAGCCTGCCGCGATTTTTGACTCCGTCCTCGCTTATGGAATCGAGATAGCCGGAGACCACTCGTGGTTGCGAAAGCGGCTTCGAAAAAGTTAGGGAGCGCGCGTGAATCCAAGGCTGACAAGGTCACAACGCTGACGGCCGACAAAGCCGTTGAACAAGGGCGACGCGCTAAAGCCAAGCAGTTCTTGCGCGTCACAGAGGATGTCCGTGAGCTATCAGACGAAGAGGACGTGAGAAATGCCGTCGTCACTCTTTACGTTCACGCGGGAATCGCAGCGGCAGACGCGATCTGCGCAGCTGCAGTCGGGAAACATGCCAAAGGGCACAGCCACCAAGATGCGGTCACATTGCTCGCATCCGTCGATAAACAAGCATCGAGTTCGCTCAATGTTTTGCTGGGAATGAAAACTCGCGCTGGGTATGGCCATGACCCCATCAGCAAGTCACAACTTGCGCGCGCCGAGAAGGCAGCGCGGGCCCTGGTCGATAAGGCGTCGTTTTAACGCCCCAAGCATTCTCGAAGTTGCCGCGCCGAAGTCATTCCGGCCACGGAGGAGGCGGTCCTGTCGTTCCGGGGCGCACTCACCGCCGTCACCGCAGCCGCCCCGAATAGTCGACAGCTCATTACCTTGTCGTTGACCTCGGCGGGGGCTCCACAGCGTACGTCATGAACGGCGGCGACGCGGTGGACGTCCCCTTCAGCAACTAGTGAACTTTGCAGAAGCGTGGCGAAGTCCTTCGAGCGCGAAACCGATGGTAGCCGTTTCGGGCTACCATTCGGTATACTGACGTAATGGCTACGACGATTAAGGTCCCGGTTGAACTCCGCGACCGGATTAACCGGGATGCGCAGGAGCGTGGGGTGACGGCGGCCGGTCTGATCGAAGGGCTTCTCGACGGGCACGAACGGCGCCGGCGCATGGAGTCGTTTGGGCGCGCGTTTCGCGGCGCGGAACAAGAGTATTGGGATGAATTCCAGACATGGGATGTGCTGGTGAGAGATATACGCGATGGCGAATGAACTCCGGCGGGGGATGGTCGTTTGGGCGGAACTCGATCCTGCGCGTGGACGCGAACAGGCTGGGCGTCGCCCCGCACTTGTTATTGCCAGCGATCTCTACCTCCAACAAGCAGACACCCTCGCTATCATCGTCCCGGCGACCACCTCTGATCGGGCGTGGCCAAATCACGTGCCGATGCGGGGTCCCAATCTCGTGCTAAAGCAGACCACATACGCGATGACTGAACAACCGCGGGTGATTACGCGTGAGCGTCTGCATGAAGTTGCGGGCACTGTGGATGCGGCAACCATGCGCGAGGTTGACGTTTGGCTTCGCGACTTTCTCGCGCTGCCGTGATTGACGCTAACGTTCCCCGTGAACACCAAGTTCTCTCCGAAGGAGCCCCATGACCCGTGTTGCCGCTTTTGATTGTGGAACGAACTCGATCCGCCTGCTCATTGCTGACCTTGACGGGCAGGGTGGGCTCCGCGACGTAGTGCGCACGCTCGAGCTGGTTCGGTTGGGAGAGGGCGTCGACCGCACCGGTCGCTTCAGTGAGGCTGCGCTCGAACGCACACTCGCCGCTACCCAGAAGTTTGCCGAGCTCTGTCGCGAGCACGATGTGGAGCGCATCCGCTTCGTAGCAACATCAGCGACCCGGGATGCTGCCAACCGGGAAGAGTTCACCGACGCAGTGCACACAATTCTCGGTGTCCCCGCCGAAGTGATCCCGGGCACCGAGGAAGCAGCGTTATCGTTCCGCGGCGCACTCACTGCCCTAGCCGAACCCGCTCCCGAAGAACCCACACCCCAACACCTCGTGATCGACCTCGGCGGGGGATCCACCGAGTTGGTACTCGGCAACAGCACCCCAGACTCCGCCTACTCGATGAATGTCGGATGCGTGCGCCTAGCTGAGCGAAACATCCACAGTGACCCGCCCCTTGAGACGGAGCTCGCCGACATCCGCCGTGACGTTACCGAAGTCCTCGACGTAGCCACAGCCACCGTCAACCTCTCGCTGGCCACAGAGGTGATCGGAGTGGCCGGCACCGTAACCACGGTCACGGCCCACGCGCTCGGCCTCAACTCCTACGACCCGGAGGTCATCAGCGGTAGCCGCCTACCGCTGGCCGACGTGCTTCGCTCCTGCGACGCCCTCAGCCGAATGCCCCGCGCCGAACGGGCAGCTCTGCCGTACATGCACCCGGGTCGGGTCGACGTCATCACCGCCGGTGCTGTCATCTGGTCGACCATCCTGCAGCGGGTCGCGGATGCCACGGCCGCCACCGGCAGACCGCTCAAGTGGGTCACGACCAGTGAGCACGACATCCTCGATGGAGTCGCCCTGTCACTTGCACCGGATGACTTCGGCGCGCATACCAAGCTGCCCAGCAGATAATGGAACCATGATGCCCCACGAACTTTCCGCACTCTCCTCCGAGCCCTACGTTTCGCTGATCACCTTCCGCAAATCTGG
Source organism: Rhodoglobus vestalii (assembly GCF_006788895.1). Taxonomy (NCBI): domain Bacteria; kingdom Bacillati; phylum Actinomycetota; class Actinomycetes; order Micrococcales; family Microbacteriaceae; genus Rhodoglobus; species Rhodoglobus vestalii. Next base: position 791,003 of record NZ_VFRA01000001.1, on the reverse strand, counting down.
TGAGTCCGTACCGACCCCGGTGTGGGTTGTCGCCGACGGTGACCGCCTGCTCGTCACCACCGCCCCCACCTCCGGCAAGGTTAAGCGCATCCGTCGCACCGACCGTGTCGAGCTGATCGCGTGCGACATGCGGGGTAACTTCGCTGACGGCGCTGTGCCGGTCACCGCCACCGCCGCTGTGCGCACCGATGACGAAACCCTCACAGCAATGGATGCCGCACTCAAGAAAAAGTACGGTGCCAAGTACCTGGCCATTCGCCTCGCGCAAAAAGTGCGCGGATCAGCAGCGCAGTCCGTGGCCGTAGAGCTGCGCGCCTAAGCTGGCCTGCCGCGCTATCGAACGGCCGAACTATCGCGCTGCCGCGCTATCGACCCGCCGCCTTACCGCGCGCAGCAGACCGCGCTACGCGCCAGCCGTCGGCGCCGACTCTGCAGTACCGGCGGCGGGAACGCCGGCAGCAACATCCGCTGCCATCCGCGAACGGCGATCGAGGTGGATTCCCGCGACCATGCAGCGCACCGACCCCCCGGCCAGCTCGATCGTCGGAATATCGAGCGGCACAATCTGGCAGCTCTGCTCAATGACCGAACGCTGCGCGGCCGTCAAACTCTTGAGCGCACGACTCGACAGCGCCAAAACGCGACCGTTCGAACCCTTCAGTTCCAAAGCGTTGCCCGCAAAATTGGCGATCTGGTCGGCGGTGAGATCGATCAGGGTGCGGCCAGGCGCGGTCAAGCGCTCAGCAATCTCCATGCGACGATCACCGGAGGCAATCAGGTCGAGCCCGATCATCGCAAAGTCGGTTGCGATGCACATCATCACATTGGTGTGATAGATCGGCACGCCATGGCTGTCGCGCGCCTCAAACATCATCGGCTCGTAGCCAAATGACGCGCAAAAGCGTTCGAGAGCGAGCGGGTTGGCGCGGTGAGATTCCGCCGCATACGCCACACGGTTGGTGTGGTCGATGACCATTGCCCCGGTGCCCTCAAGGTAGATGCCGTCGTGCTCAAGCCCCGAATAGTCGACAACATCCTGCACCCGAAAATCGTGCTTCAGCATCTCGATTACATCGGTGCGACGCTCCGTGCGCCGGTTTGGTGCATACATCGGATACACGGCAACGCGCCCGCCGCTGTGCGTCGAAAACCAGTTGTTCGGGAACACGCTGTCAGGGCGAGTGCTCTCGGTGTCATCAAACACGTGGATGCTGACGCCAGCGTCGCGCAACGTTTCTGCCACCATCGTCGACTCGTCGTACGCGGCGCGAGCAATCTCATCCGGGGTGCGGGTGGGATCGGTCGACTGGAAGGCGTTGTCACTGGCGGTCTGACCATTCGGCGTGAACAGATGGGGTCGGATCAGTACGGCGGCCGAGGGGGCCTGAACGCTCACCGGCGACCTACGCGAGCAGCGCGGGTGCGCGCGACACGAGCGAGAACAGGTCCTTGGGGTCGGCTGGGTCGGCAATCAGATCAAGGTCGGTGGCATAGTCGGTGCCACGAACCGCGTCAAATACGTAGCGCAATGCCGAGAAGTCTTCGATCGCAAAACCCACCGAGTCGAAGAGGGTGACTTCGTCGACCGACGTGCGGCCTGCGGCGCGCCCGGCGAGCACCTCCCAGAGTTCGGTGATGGGGGAGTCGGCCTCAAGCTGCTGAATCTCACCCTCGATACGGGTCTGCTCGGGAAACTCAACGAACACGGTCGAGTTGCGAACGATGTCGGCTTCGAGCTCCGTTTTGCCGGGGCAGTCTCCACCGATCGCGTTGAGGTGCATTCCGGGTTCGATCATGCCGGTGGTCAGAATCTTCGCGTTTGCCTTGTCTGCGGTACAGGTGGTGACGATGTCGGCGCCAGCAACGGCATCCGCGGCCGAGGTCGCGCGCACAACCTCGAAACCGAGCGGCTCAACGTTACGGATGAACTTGTCGAGAGCGGCAGGATCGGTGTCCCACGCCCGCAGCCGCGTAATACCGAGGCCAGCACGGAATCCGAGAGCCTGAAACTCCGACTGGGTTCCGGTGCCGATGAGGGCGAGCACCTTCGAGTCTGGGCGGGCGAGTGCACGGGCAGCAAGCACCGAGGTCGCGGCGGTGCGGAGTGCCGTCAGCAGTGTCATCTCCGACAGGAAGGTGGGGTAACCGTTGTCGACGCGTGCGAGCATGCCGAGAGCGGTGACGGTCTGAAAACCGTTGCCGGGGTTAGAGGGGTGGCCGTTGACGTACTTAAAGGCATACGTTTCGCCATCGCTCGTGGGCATGAGTTCAATTACTCCCTCAGCGGAGTGAGCCGCAACCCGAGGGGTCTTGTCGAACTGGGGCCACTTGGCATAATCCTGCTCAAGGTAGCCCACGATGCCCATAATGATGGGCTCAATTCCGGTGTCAGAAATCCAGCGTCGCATGTTGTTGACGTCCACGTAGTTGACCATGGTCACTCCTCTCGTTGCAGTATTACTACTCCCCACGCTACGAATGTGCACTATGCACTCACAACACCCAATAGACGCGATTTTTAGCCAGCGACTGTGCATAATTGAGAGCACCGCTGTACACTTTGTGCATGGCTCAATTGGATGATCTGGACCGCCGCCTTCTCGCCGCACTCCGGGCCGATGGCCGCGAGTCTGTAGCGAGCCTAGCGCGCCGCCTCGACGTCACCCGAGCCACTGTCACCAGTCGCATCGACCGCCTCGTCAGCGGCGGAACGGTGCTCGGTTTTTCGGTGCGCGTTCGCGAAGATCGTGACCCCTCGATCATTCGGGCCATCTCCTTTATCGAGGTGGAGGGGAGGTCAACGGATGCCGTGATTCGCAAGCTGCGAGGCTTGCCAGAGATCCACGCACTTCACACCACCAACGGCGCCTGGGATCTCGTGGCCGACATCCGCACTGACAGTCTCAGCAACTTTGATCGAGTCCTCGCCCGCATGCGCAACGTCGACGGCGTAGTTAATAGTGAGACCAGCCTGCTGCTCAGTTCGGCCATGCTGTAGGCCGATACACCCCGCTCATTGCTATGCTGAGCTAATAACTGAACATCGGGCCGCAACACGATGCGGGAGAGCCGAGCATCCGGTGTCATCATGACTCCGAGCACGGCACCGAAGGAGCAAGCCTCCCCGCCAATCTCTCAGGTTCATGTACCGCATCGCACTGGCCACTCTGGAAAGAGAATCTCGAAACATCAGGAGGTTCCGCCGACGGTGAAAGCGCACTAGCTTAAAAGTGCGTGAAGCTCTCAGGCTCATCACAGAGGGGGAGTTCTATTCACCAGCCATGTGCCAGGAGAACTCCGTGATCGATGCAACAACGCCTGCAGCTTCCCCCGCTGACGCCGCAGCGACAGCCGCAGCAACATCCACCGCCGCAGCAATATCCACCGCCGCAGCAATATCCACCGCCGCAGTGACCGCGACCCCGCCCTCCGCGATGAGGTATTCGCCACTTCACGGCATTCATGAACAGCTTGGGGCCGCGTTCACCGATTTTGCCGGCTGGATGATGCCGGTGCGCTACAGCTCCGACCTCGCCGAGCACCATGCGGTTCGCACGGCCGCGGGAATCTTCGACATCTCGCACATGGCCGAAATCCATGTGCGTGGAGCGGATGCCGGCGCCTACCTCGACTTCGCACTTGCCGGCAAGCTTTCGGCGATGGCTCTCGCGCAAGCCAAGTACAGCCTGATCCTGAATGAGACAGGCGGAATCATCGACGATCTCGTCGCCTACCGCCTCGCCGACGATCACTTCTTAGTGGTCGCGAACGCTGGCAACCGATTCGCGGCGGCGACAGCGCTCAGCGAACGCGCTAAAGGCTTTGATGTCACGGTCACCGACGAGAGTGACGACTACGCGCTCATCGCGGTGCAGGGGCCGGTATCGCGCGCCATTCTCGAAGCAACCGCGGGGCTCGGTGACTTCGCCACCCCGCTTGATGAACTCAAGTACTACCGTGAAACCGCCGCCACTTTCATCGGGCACGACCTCATCATCGCGCGCACCGGCTACACCGGCGAAGATGGTTTCGAACTCTACATTCAGGTGGATGCCGCCGCCGACCTTTGGGCGGCGCTCACCGTTGCCGGCGAACCCCTCGGTCTCGTGCCTGCCGGTCTCGCCTGTCGAGACACTCTGCGACTCGAGGCGGGCATGCCGCTGTACGGTCACGAGCTGGGCCTCACAACGTTCCCGGTGCAAGCCGGTCTGGGTCGCGTTGTTGCTCTCAGCAAGGAGGGTGACTTTGTCGGTCGTGCCGCAATAGAGGCGGGTCCGGATGCTGGTGCTCGCGTTCTCGTCGGACTCGCCGCCGAGGGTCGCCGCGCCGGTCGCGCGGACTACGCCATCTATCACGGTGACACCGAGGTGGGAGTGATCACTTCTGGCGCGCTGTCTCCCACGCTGGGTCACCCGATTGCTATGGCGTACGTCGACGCTGATGTCAGTGACGTCGGCACCGAACTCCACCTTGATGTGCGGGGCAGTCGCATTGCTGCATCCGTCATTTCCCTACCCTTCTACAAGAGAGAGGCCTGATCATGGCTGAGAAGAGCGAACTGCAGTACACCGCCGAGCACGAGTGGGTGCTTGTTGAGGGAAACATTGCGACTATCGGAATCACCGATTATGCGGCAGAAAAACTCGGCGACATCGTTTTCGTTGAGCTGCCCAGAGTGGGCGACACGGTCACTGCCGGAAAACTTGTTGGTGAGATCGAGTCCACCAAATCGGTGGGCGAGCTCTTCGCCCCCGTCGCTGGCACGGTCGTTGAGGCCAATGATGCTGTCGCTGGCAGCCCCGAACTCGTCAACAGCGATCCCTTTGGTGAGGGTTGGCTCGTAAAAATCGAGTTTTCCGATCTCCCGTCGATGCTCAGCCTCGACGAATACACCACACTGACAGGCGAGTAATGACAAACCCCATCATCAGCGACACCTTCGCCGATCGTCATATCGGCACAGATGCTGCCGCCCAAGCGAGCATGCTGGCCGCCGTCGGCTACGACAGCCTCGAGTCGCTCGTGGATGCCGCGGTTCCGCCGGCCATTCACCAGACTCCGGTCGAGAATTCCACGATCCCCGCTCCCGCCTCGGAGCGTGAGGCGCTCGCCGAACTGCGCGCCCTCGCCGGCGCGAACAAGGTTCGTCGCAGCATGATCGGTCTTGGCTATTACGACACCATCACGCCGGCCGTCATCAAGCGCAATGTGCTTGAGAACCCGAGCTGGTACACCGCCTACACGCCGTACCAGCCAGAGATTTCGCAGGGCCGCCTCGAGGCTCTGATCAACTTCCAGACAATGGTTGCCGACCTTGCTGGTATGACCACCACCAACGCATCAATGCTCGATGAGGGCACGTCGTCGGTCGAGGGAATGCTGCTGGCGCGTCGGGCCTCCCGGGTCGAGTCGAACGTTTTCATTGTGGATGCCGACACCCTTCCCCAAACCAAGGCTCTGCTCGTGAACCGTGCGGAGGCTGTAGGGATCGAGCTTGTTGAGCTTGACCTGGCGACAATCGGTGCGAGCCCTGAGCTGCCCGCGTGCTTCGGTGCGCTCATCCAGTACCCGGGTGCGTCGGGTCGCGTCTGGGATTCCAGCGAGATCATCGCTGCCGTCAAGGCGCACGGCGGTCTCGCGATTGTGGCGGCCGACCTTCTCTCGCTCACCATTCTGACGTCACCCGGCGAGCTCGGCGCAGACGTTGCTGTCGGAACCACGCAGCGCTTCGGAGTGCCGATGGGCTTCGGCGGGCCACACGCCGGCTACATGTCGGTGCGCAAAGGCCTCGAACGACAACTGCCCGGCCGCCTCGTTGGGGTGTCTCAGGATGCCGCCGGCGACCCCGCCTACCGTCTTTCCTTGCAGGCTCGTGAGCAGCACATTCGCCGCGAGAAGGCGACCTCCAATATCTGTACCGCCCAGGTGCTGCTCGCGGTCATGGCCGGAATGTATGCCGTCTACCACGGTCCGCAGGGCCTGAAGCGGATCGCCCAGCGTATCCACTACGACACCGCCGAGTTCGCTTCCCGCTTGCGTGCTGCCGGCTACACCATCGAGAATGAGACCTTCTTCGACACCCTGTCGGTCACGAAGACTGGCCAGGCACACGCGATTGCGGCCAAGGCGCTAGAGAGCGATATCCTGCTCTATGTGGTGGATGCTGACACCGTGCGTTTGAGCTTTGACGAAGTCTCGACGCAGCCCTCCGAGGGTATCTTCGCCGCGCAGAAGCACGACCTGGCGAAAGCCTTTGGACTGGATGCCGGCTTCGCGTACTTGCCCGACGACGACAGTATTCCGGCCGACCTCGAGCGCACGAGCGAATACCTCACGCACCCCGTGTTCAACACGCACCGCTCGGAGACGAGCATGATGCGCTACCTCAAGTACCTCGCCGACAAGGATTACGCGCTCGACCGCGGCATGATCCCGCTGGGCTCCTGCACGATGAAACTGAACGCGGCGACCGAGATGGAAGCGGTGACGTGGCCAGAATTTGGCAACATCCACCCCTTCGCCCCGGCAGAGGATGTCGCCGGTTACCTTGTCATGATTTCGCACCTCGAATCATGGCTGGCTGAGGTCACGGGCTACGACACCACGTCGCTGCAGCCCAACGCCGGAAGCCAGGGTGAGCTTGCGGGGCTCCTCGCGATTCGTGGCTACCACCGCTCTCGCGGAGATCACGAGCGCACCATCTGCCTCATCCCGTCGAGCGCGCACGGCACGAACGCTGCCAGCGCAGTGCTCGCGGGTATGCGCGTTGTCGTCGTTGCGTGCGACGAACTCGGCAACGTTGACCTCGGTGATTTGCGGGCGAAGATCGCGGAGCATGCGACCGAAATCGCCGCCCTCATGATCACGTACCCCTCGACTCATGGGGTGTACGAGCACGAAGTGCGCGAAATCACGCAGGCCGTGCACGATGCTGGTGGCCAGGTCTATGTTGATGGTGCCAACCTCAACGCCCTGCTCGGCTATGCGCGGTTCGGTGACTTTGGCGGAGACGTCAGCCACCTCAACCTGCACAAAACTTTCTGCATCCCGCACGGTGGCGGTGGGCCCGGAGTCGGGCCTGTCGTCGCGAAGGCGCATTTGGCAGAGTTCCTGCCGGGGCACCCGATGGCTCAGAGCCGACAGCATCCCGCATTCGACATGCAGACCGGTGAGGCGGGCCCCTACGTGCATTCCGGCGGAGCGGTCAGCGCTGCGCCCTACGGAAGCGCGAGCATCCTCCCCATCACCTGGGCCTACGTGCGCATGATGGGATCGGCGGGCCTCAAAGCTGCGACCGGTGCTGCGGTGCTCGCCGCTAACTACGTTGCCGTGCGCCTGCGTGAGCACTACCCCGTGCTCTATGCGGGAGACAACGGACTGGTGGCTCACGAGTGCGTTCTCGACCTGCGACCGCTCAAGGAAGCCACCGGAATCGATAACAACGACGTGGCGAAGCGCCTCATCGATTACGGTTTTCATGCGCCCACCATGTCGTTCCCGGTGTCGGGCACGCTCATGGTGGAGCCCACCGAGAGTGAAGACCTCGCCGAGCTCGATCGTTTCATCGACGCAATGATTGCGATCAAGGATGAAGCGGATGCCGTTGCCGCCGGAACGTGGCCCGCTGACGACAATCCGCTCGTCAATGCCCCGCACACGGCGCAGTCGGCGATCGCGAGCGACTGGCCGCACGCGTACTCGCGCGAACAGGCCGTCTACCCTCTGCGTTCACTCGTTTCGGGCAAGTATTGGCCACCGGTGCGTCGAGTCGACAACGCCTACGGCGACCGCAACCTGGTGTGCTCGTGCCCGCCGATTGAGGCGTTCGCGCACTAGGTGGTGCTTTCGGTGCGTGGGCCAATAATGTCGGGGAAGGTTGCGGCCGCCCATCCGTAGCCCACAAAAATTGCGGCATCGATGAGCGTGTGCGCGATCACGAGCGGGAGCACCCGACCGTATCGGGTGTAAAGCCAACCAAAGAGCACCCCCATCGCAATGTTGCCGATGAATGCGCCGATGCCCTGATAAAGGTGATAGGTGCCGCGCAGGAGGGCGGTTGAGATGATGATCTGCCACCGACCCCACCCCAGATCGCCGAGTCGCGCGTAAAGGTAGCCGATCACGATCACTTCTTCGGTGACGCCAGCGCGCAGTGCAGATAACAGCAGCACGGGTACGGTCCACCAGTACTGATCAAGCGCTGCCGGCACCACGTTCACGGTGAGCCCGAGGTTGCGCCCAACGAGGTAGACAACGATGCCGGGAATGCCGATTGCGAGTGCAAGGGCGATGCCGCTGAGGCTGTCGCGGCCCGGACGGGTGAAGTCGATTCCGAGGCGTGCCAGTCGCGGTCGTGTTGTGCGCCACAGCAGAAACGCGACGAGCGCCACCGGGGCAAGATCGAAGCTGATGCCCAGCACTTGATAGATCAGGTCGAATGTGGGCCGCGAGCTCAGCGATGCGTTTAGGGTCGCAGTCTGCTGGGACAGCGGTTCACTGCGCGTGAGGCGATTGGTTATCGACACGACCGAATATATTGCGGATGCCCCCAGCGACAGCGCAAGAACGAGAGATATTTCTGCCCACAGTCTGCCCCGCGACTGCCCGAGCGGAGGCGACGCGGTCACTCGGGGCGTCGCACCGCGCAGGCAGGGGTTCCACCCGGAAGGCGATGGCGGTAGCGAGCGATGAATCGGTAGGCGAGTGCGCTCAGGGAACTGAATGGTTCGGTGGCGATGAGGTTGCCGAGGAACCGCAACCCGATCGCTGGCTGGCTTCGAAGGATCGCGGAGAACGCAAGGTGACCGACAAACTGTCGAGTGGGAGTCACGAACCAGGCCGCTTTGTCAACGTCGTCTCGGGTGAGCGCGTAGTCATCGAGGTTGACCCACTGCCACGGTGTGCTCGTAGGAAAAGTGGGAAGTATTGCGCGGAGTCGCTCGACCCACAGGCTGCAGAATGCACAGTCTCCATCGAAGATCAGCACCATATTTTCTCGAGTACCCGGAGAAACCTTTTCACCCATAGACCGATGTTAACTCACGATGCTGTGCTCTGGGCGTGGGGGGTGTTGCGCAGCATTTGTGTGAAACTCCATCTTTTCGCGGGAAAAAGCTGCAAACTTTGCGCATAATCTTCACGGGCGTTACCAGTGTGTAACGTTTGTCCGTACAGTTTTGCGGGGGGCACCCCCCCCGTTTAGGGTGAATTATCACGCGCGGTGCGGCACCAAAAATTTCGTATCGTTAGCAAATTCTGCACAGGAGGACACATTGAAAAGATCACGCATAGGAATCAGCGCAATCGCGCTGTTCTCGGCCTCAGCGCTCGCTCTCGCGGGCTGCGCGGCGAGCGAGCCGGCCGCCGACGGCGACACGGCTGCGATCATCACCACCAACGGTAGTGAGCCACAGCAGTCGCTCATTCCCACAAACACCACCGAAACCGGTGGCGGCAAGGTCATCACTTCGATCTTTGCTGGACTTGTTTCCTACACCGCTGATGGCGATGTAGAGAACGAAGTTGCGGCATCCATCGAGTCCGAAGACGCACAGTCGTGGACCGTGACTCTCGAAGAAGGATGGGAATTCACCGACGGTACGCCCGTCACCTCTGACTCCTTTGTCACGGCATGGCAGTACGGAGCTCTGCTCAGCAACGCGCAAAGCTCGTCGTACTTCTTCGACAACATCGAAGGCTTCAGCTATGACGAAGAATCAGAACTCACCGGTCTTGAGGTCGTCAGCGACACCGAGTTCACCGTCAACCTGATCAACCCTGAGGCAGACTTCCCGCTGCGTCTCGGCTACTCGGCATTCATGCCGATGCCTGAGGCTGCATGGGAAGACCTTGATGCTTTCGGCGAGAACCCCATCGGTAACGGTCCGTACATGCTCGACGGCGAAGGCGCCTGGCAGCATGACGTTCAGATCGACCTCGTCACGAACCCCGACTACGACGGTGTCCGTACGCCCGTAAACGGTGGTGTCTCGATTATCTTCTACACCAGCCAGGACGCGGCTTATGCTGACGCTCTCGGTGGCAACCTCGATATTCTCGATGCTGTCCCTGACTCTGCATTCGAGACCTACGAGTCGGACTTCCCCGAGCGTTCGGTCAACCAGCCAGCGGCAATCTTCCAAGCATTCAATATGCCTTACTACCTTGACCACTGGTCCGGGGAAGAGGGAGAGCTGCGTCGTGCAGCAATCTCGATGGCAATTGACCGTCAGGAAGTCACGGACGTCATCTTCCAGGGCACCCGCACTCCGGCAACCGACTTCACGTCACCCGTAATCGCTGGTCACTCGGACAGCCTTGCCGGTGCTGAAGTTCTTGAGTTCAACCCCGAAGAAGCTGCGAGCCTGTGGGCTGAAGCCGACGCGATCGCCCCGTACGGCGACACCGTGTTTGACCTCGCCTACAACGCGGATGGTGGCCACCAGGCATGGGTTGATGCGGTAGTAAACAGCATCAGCAACACGCTCGGCATTGAGGCTGTTGGTAAGGCATACCCCACGTTCGCCGATGCACTCAACGACCGTGATGCCAAGCTGCTGACCGGTGCAACTCGTGCCGGATGGCAGGCTGACTACCCGTCGCTGTACAACTTCCTCGGCCCGCTCTACGTTGATGGCGCTGGCTCAAACAAGGAAGGCTACTCAAGCCCCGAGTTCGAAAGTGTTCTCGCAGAGGGTGCAAGCGCAGCGACTGTAGAAGAAGCAACGGCGAAGTACCAGGAAGCTCAGGAAATTCTCCTGGTTGACCTGCCTTCGGTGCCGCTGTGGTACTCGAACGTCACCGGTGTCTACGCGGACACCGTCGACAACGTGGTCTTCGGTTGGGACTCTGTCCCGCTGTACCACGAGGTAACCAAGGACTAATTAGCTCCTAGTTTTACCCAGTTTCCACTCTCAACGTGTAATGCCCGGGGTCGTAAGTAGCCCCGGGCATTACACTGAGTATCTTCATTCATCGATTGTGACTCCTATGCTTATTCGTTCCAATGAGGGAACCATCTGATGCTGTGGTACGCAGGCAAGCGTTTTCTCCAGATGATCCCGGTGTTTTTCGGCGCGACCTTCTTGATCTACTTCATGGTCTTCGCATTGCCTGGTGATCCGATTGCTGCGCTCTACGGAGATCGCCCACCGGCTCCCGGTGTTATTGAGGTGATTCGAGCTGAGTACAACCTTGATAAGCCATTCATTGTTCAGTACCTCCTGTACATTGGTGGGCTGTTTCAGGGTGATCTCGGAACAACCTTCTCCGGCAGACCTGTGTTCGATGTCATGGCCCAAGCCTTTCCCATCACTGCCCGACTCGCGCTACTCGCACTGGCTATCGAGGCCTTCTTTGGCATCGTCGTCGGCCTGGTCGCTGGCCTCCGCAAGGGAAAGCTATTCGACGCCTCCGCACTCGTCGTCAGCTTGCTGCTTATTTCGGTACCGACATTCGTGGTCGGTTTCGTGTTGCAGTACGTTTTTGGCATCCAACTCGGCTGGGCAAGAACCACTGTCAGTGGCGCCGCACCGTGGGACGAGCTACTCTTGCCGGCGATCGTGCTGGCATCCGTCTCCTTCGCCTACATCGTGCGACTCACCCGCGCGAGTGTCGCAGAGAACCTCGGTGCGGACTTCGTGCGCACCGCTACCGCTAAGGGACTTTCTCGCCGTCGAGTGGTTTCGGTGCACGTGTTGCGCAACTCCCTCGTTCCGGTTGTCACCTATCTGGGAGTCGATATCGGCTCGCTTATGGTCGGTGCAATCGTCACTGAAGGAATCTTCAACATCAACGGTGTTGGCGGAACCGTGTTTCGAGCAATCAGATTGGGAGAGGGCCCCACGGTCGTCTCGTTCGTCGCAGTGATGGTCATCATCTTTGTGCTTGCCAACTTGCTCGTCGACTTACTCTATGCCGCGCTCGACCCAAGGATTCGTTATGCCAAGTAACAACATGGGCCGCCATCGGCCCGGTCAAGAACACTTCATCGCGTCACTTGCCGATACCCCGGTCGCAGAAATAGATCAGGTGGACGAAACCGGTAAAGCACGCAGCACGTGGACCGACGCGTGGGAATCAATGCGCCGTCGACCCACTTTTTGGATTTCGTCAAGTCTCATCTTCGTCATCGTGATCGTGGCAGCATTTCCCGGTCTGTTCGCGAGCGCGGATCCCCGTGAGTGTTATTTGAAGTTCAGCAACGGAGACCCCCAAGCAGGCCACCCGCTTGGATTCAATCGTCAGGGTTGCGACGTGTATGCGCGCATCATTTTCGGCACGCAGGCATCGGTCACGATCGGGCTCTTGACGACGGTCCTCGTGACACTATTCGGTGGCATCGTTGGAGCTCTCGCAGGCTTCTACGGCGGACTTCTCGACTCCTTCGTCTCGCGTGTCGGTGACGTCTTCTTCGCCGTGCCTACCGTTCTCGGGGCAATTGTGCTCTTCTCCGTCATCTCGGTTCGCGATGCCGTCACAGTGTCTCTCGTACTCTCGTTGTTTGCTTGGCCTCAGATTGCGCGGATCATGCGTGGTGCGGTGCTCTCAGCTCGCAACTCGGATTATGTGACCGCATCCGCCGCTCTCGGAGTTTCGCGATTCAAGACGCTCATTCGCCACGTAATTCCCAACGCAATCGCTCCCGTCATCGTTGTCGCGACCGTGTCACTGGGCATCTTCATCGTGGCGGAGGCAACGCTCGGATTCCTCGGAATCGGACTTCCGCCCACCGTGATGTCGTGGGGAAATGAGATCAATCAGGCTCAAGTCACCGTTCGCACACATCCGCAAACGCTGCTGCTGCCCTCGGCCGCACTCTCGATTACGGTGCTTGCATTCTTGATGTTTGGCGACGTTGTTCGCGATGCCCTTGACCCGGAAGCGAGAGCACGCCGATGAGTAACCCACAAACAGTTCCCGTGACAGGACAGTCATCACACGAAGAGACTCCGCTGCTGAAGATTCGCGGACTCGAAGTTGGTTTTGAAACCCAGCGTGGAGTTGTACCGGCGGTTCGCGGTATCGACCTCACGCTCTACCAGGGGCAGTCGCTCGCCATCGTAGGCGAATCCGGTTCGGGAAAGTCCACCACAGCGCAAGCGGTGATTGGGCTACTGCCCGGAACAGGAAAAATCGTCGGCGGTTCGATTGAGTTCGAAGGCAACGACCTCACCAAGTTCTCGGATCCCCAGTTTGCTGAGGTTCGTGGAAGCCAAATCGGCTACGTGCCTCAGGACCCGATGTCGAACCTGAACCCGGTGTGGAGCATCGGATTCCAAGTAGAAGAGGCCATCAAGGCCAACGGTGTCGCGCAGGGCAAAGAGGCGCGTCAGCGCACCATCGAGGTGCTCAACGAGGCAGGGCTCAGCGACGCCAGCGAACGCCTCAAGCAATTTCCGCACCAGTTCTCTGGTGGAATGCGCCAGCGGGTACTCATCGGCATTGGGCTTTCGGCTCGTCCGAAACTCCTGATTGCCGACGAACCTACTTCCGCGCTCGATGTAACGGTGCAGCGGCAGATCTTGGATCACCTGCAGACGCTCACACGTGACTACGGTACGTCGGTGCTGTTCATCACACACGACCTCGGCCTTGCCGCGGAGCGTGCAGAGCAGCTGGTAGTGATGTACAAGGGCAAGGTTGTAGAGTCGGGTCCGTCCCGCGAAATTCTTGAGAATCCGCAGCACCCATACACACAGCGCCTCGTCGCCGCGGCTCCGAGTCTCGCCTCACGCCGCATTCAAGCGGCCAAGTCCTCAACAGCGTCAGACAACGATCTGAGGATCTTTGGTCAGGGCTCGCTCGACGATGCGCTGATCGCGCGTGCTGCGAGTCGCGAGTCTGCTGCAACCACCGATCTCATCACGGTCAAGAGCATCACCAAGATGTACGAGATCCGCAAGCAGGGGTTCCGCAAAGATAAGCTGCTGGCCGTCAACGACATCTCATTCGGGGTCAAGAAGGGCACCACCACCGCTCTTGTCGGGGAGTCCGGTTCTGGCAAGTCGACGGTCGCGAAGCTGATCCTGCAGTTGGAGCCACTCACGAGCGGAAGCATCGAGTTCGACGGTGTGGACCTGGCGGGGATCAAGGGGCAAGAGCTACTGAAGTTCCGGCGCCGCGTTCAACCCGTTTTCCAAGACCCGTACGGCTCGCTCGACCCCCAGTACAGCGTCGGCAACACCATCGCGGAGCCGTTACTCGCGCATCGGGTGGGTACTCAAAAAGAGCGTTTCAACCGAGTGAGCGAACTGCTCGATCAAGTGTCATTGCCACAGGCAACCCGTCACCGTTACCCCGGAGAGCTTTCCGGTGGTCAACGCCAGCGCGTCGCGATTGCGCGAGCGTTAGCCCTTAAGCCAGACGTGCTGGTGCTCGACGAAGCGGTGTCGGCACTCGACGTTCTGGTGCAGGGGCAGGTGCTGAACCTGCTTACCGAGCTGCAGAGCGAGCTCGACCTGACGTATCTGTTTATCACCCACGACCTTGCGGTCGTGCGGCTGGTGGCCGACAACGTCTGCGTCATGCAGGGCGGTCGGATTGTTGAAGCGGCGACAACAGACGAGGTTTTCGAGAATCCGAGCAACCCGTACACCCAGGAACTGCTCGAAGCTATCCCGGGCGCCAACATCAAACTAGGCGCTTAGAATCGTCACCAGCGTGCCACCGTGCACAGCGTGATTGCCTGCAGGAGGATTCAGTGAGCGCCACGAGAATCATGGCGATCATCGCGGTTGCTACCGGTGCGGCGATTGTGCTTGCTGGTTGCGTGCCTCAGGGCTCGAGGATCATTGATGGGTCGGAGTTGACCGTTGCCGTCACTCAGCCCTACACCTCTGGCAACCCGGGCACATCCTACGGCGGTAGCGAAACCAACGCCGCTATTGCGTACGCCACCGGCACCGGGTTCACCTATTTTAACGACAACTCAGAGCTGGTGAGAGACGAGTCTTTCGGGCGCTACGAGAAAGTGTCAGATGATCCACTCACCGTGACGTACACGGTCGCAGACGGTGTGCGCTGGTCAGACGGCACCGCCGTTGACGCTGTTGACCTTCTCTTAGAGTGGGCCGCGACATCCGGTGCCCTCAACGCCTCGGGGGCCGACGCGTCAACCACCGTTGACCCGGAGACGGGAGCACCACTCGACCGCGCCGACAATCGGGTGCTCTTCGATTCGGGTGCGGCAGAGAACACCGGCATCGAATTAGTGACTGAGTTGCCTCAGGTGAGCCGCGATCGGATGTCGCTGACTCTCGTCTTTGATGAACCATTTGCGGATTGGGAGAGTGCATTTTTCGGTGTCGGATCCGCC
Organism: Rhodoglobus vestalii; assembly: GCF_006788895.1. Taxonomy (NCBI): domain Bacteria; kingdom Bacillati; phylum Actinomycetota; class Actinomycetes; order Micrococcales; family Microbacteriaceae; genus Rhodoglobus; species Rhodoglobus vestalii. The sequence goes on along the minus strand of NZ_VFRA01000001.1, from coordinate 775,687 downwards.
GCGAAGCCCGCGCACGTTGTCGGCACGATGTCGTTCGCCAGCGACGACGCCCTCAAGGCAAAAGAGCGCGTGTATGCCGCAATTACCCAGGATGACAAGACTTCTCTCGCGGCGATCGCGCGAACGTGGAACACAGTATTCAATTTTCAGTCAATGCCGGCGAACACAGCTCTGGTTGTCTCGAACGGGCCATACGTCGTGTCTGCGTTTATCCCCAATCAGTATGTGACACTGCGCGCCAACGAAAACTATGACGGCGGCCGTCAACCCACTTTTCAAGAGATCACGGTTCGCTTTATGAGCGACCCCCTCGCGCAAGCTCAAGCTCTTCTTGTTGGTGCCGTGCAGATCGCGCGGCCGAAAATGGGCACAGAGGTTCGAGGGGCGCTCGAAACTATGGACGCGACCATAATTGATGGGGTAACCGACAGCTTCGAACACCTCGACCTGCAATTTGCGGAGTCAAAGAACGGCACATTCGATAACCCTCTCGTGCGTGAGGCATTCCTGAAGACGGTACCGCGCAGAGAAATCGCGTTAGCTGCACTCGTCGACAGTCAGCCGCTCGCTTCGGATCGAGACTCGTTTCTCTTTGCACCCAATGACCCCGGCTACCGCAGTGTGACCTCAGTCAATGGCTCAGAGGAGTTCGCCGGGGTAGACATCGCGGGCGCCCAAGAGCTTCTGGTCGAAGCGGGCGTGACCGCGCCAGCCGTGTGCGTGCTTTATGCGGCTGGTGATCCGATGCGCGTGACCGAGTTCGAACTCATCACAGCGTCTGCTGCAGCTGCCGGTTTTGTTGTGAGTGACTGCTCCACCGAAGATTGGCGAGAAACGCTCGGCGAGCCCGGCCTCTATGACGCCGCACTGTTCAGCTGGCACGCTGCGCGGCCGGGAGTTGCCGTCGCGCATGGAGTGTTCACGACCAACGGTGAGGCCAACCTCAACTATTTCAGCGACTCCAGTGTTGACGCCCTGCTCAAAAAGGCAAATGACACCTCGATTGCGGCCGACGCTCGCACCGAATTGCTGGCAGAGGCGGATGCCGCACTCTGGCAGAACCACTACGGACTGCCACTATTCCAGTATCCAGCAACCGTAGCTTTCGACCAGGATCGAGTCTCAGATATCTCGCTCTCGTCACTAGACCCCGGCCTGTGGTGGAACGTGTGGGAGTGGAAACCGTAACCCTTTAGGGCTTCTGAGGGCGCGATCGACGATAAATCTTGTCAAACAGGGTAAACTGGTGGAGCAGGGTACTCTGAACGATCTCTTGCGACCTCCCATGATCTTTACCCGGTGGCATAAGGCCGCCGATCTGCTGCCGAAATTTTCTGCGCAGCGTCTGCGGTGAGAGACCGCACAGCCTCCAATGAATTAAGGAATATTGCTATGGCTATGGCCACTCGCAGCGACTTGCGCAACGTTGCAATCGTTGCCCACGTTGACCACGGAAAGACCACCCTCGTTGATGCGATGCTTCGCCAGACGAACTCGTTTGAAGCGCACGCGCACCTCGAAGAACGCGCAATGGACTCGAACGAGCTTGAGCGCGAAAAGGGCATCACGATTCTCGCGAAGAACACCGCGATCTCCTACAACGGTAAGTACGCCACTGAGGGACCCATCACGATCAATGTGATTGACACCCCCGGCCACGCCGACTTCGGTGGCGAGGTTGAGCGCGGACTCAGCATGGTAGACGGTGTCGTTCTGCTTGTTGACGCCAGTGAGGGTCCGCTGCCGCAGACCCGCTTCGTGCTCCGTAAGGCACTCGAGGCCAAGCTTCCTGTCATTCTGTTGGTCAACAAGACCGACCGGCCGGATGCCCGCATCGATGAGGTTGTTGTCGAGAGCCAAGACCTGCTGTTGGGTCTCGCCAGCGACATGGCGGACGACGTTCCCGATCTCGACCTGGATGCCATCCTTGACGTCCCCGTTGTTTACGCCTCGGGCCGCAATGGTGCCGCGAGCTGGAACAAACCGGAGAACGGCACCCTGCCCGACAACGGTGACCTCGAGCCACTGTTCGATGCCATCCTCAAGCACGTTCCCGCGCCGTCGTACGATGACGCACATCCCCTTCAGGCGTGGGTCACCAACCTCGACTCTTCGCCGTTCCTCGGTCGCCTCGCGCTACTGCGGGTTTTCAACGGAACGATCAAGAAGGGCCAAACTGTCGCCTGGGTCAAACACGACGGAAGCGTTGCGAACGTGCGGGTGACCGAGCTGCTGATGACGAAGGCACTTGACCGTTACCCAGCCGAAAGCGCCGGGCCCGGTGACATCGTTGCCGTTGCCGGATTTGAAGACATCTTCATTGGCGAGACACTGTGTGATCCTGACGATGTTCGTCCGCTGCCGACCATCACGGTTGACGACCCCGCGATCTCGATGACGATTGGCACGAACACCTCGCCGGTCATCGGCAAGGTCAAGGGCCACAAGCTCACCGCGCGTATGGTCAAGGATCGTCTCGACCGCGAGCTGGTGGGTAACGTTTCGCTGAAGCTTCTCGACATCGGCCGTCCCGACGCGTGGGAGGTTCAGGGCCGTGGAGAGCTTGCGCTGGCGATCCTCGTTGAACAGATGCGTCGTGAAGGCTTCGAACTAACCGTCGGCAAACCGCAGGTTGTCATCAGAAAGATCGACGGCAAAGTACACGAGCCGTTCGAGCACCTCACCATCGACGCGCCCGAAGAGTACCTGGGAGCGATCACTCAGCTCTTGGCTGCTCGCAAGGGCCGCATGGATGGCATGAGTAACCACGGCACCGGTTGGGTTCGGATGGAATTCATTGTTCCCTCGCGTGGACTTATCGGTTTCCGCACCGAGTTCTTGACGATCACGCGTGGTTCAGGCATCGCCAACGCCGTCTCCCACGGGTACAACCAGTGGGCCGGCGAGATCGTAACCCGGGTAAACGGTTCGATCGTTGCTGACCGCGCGGGAGTGGCTACGCCCTTTGCGATGGTTGCTTTGCAGGAACGGATGTCGTTCTTCGTTGAGCCGACCCAAGAGGTGTACGAAGGCATGGTCGTTGGCGAGAACTCACGCGCCGATGACATGGATGTCAACATCACCAAAGAAAAGCAGCTCACCAACATGCGCCAGTCGACCTCGGACTCGTTCGAGCGTATGACACCGTCACGCCGATTGACCTTGGAAGAGTGCCTCGAATTCGCTCGCGAAGACGAGTGCGTCGAGGTAACCCCCGAGTTCGTGCGAATCCGCAAGGTAGAGCTCGATGCCAACGCGCGCGCCCGTCAAACGTCGCGACTCAAGAAGCAAAACGCATAGTCTCACCCCGGTAACCTCAGGAGAGTAGTCATGATCAGCCCCCCAAGATTTCTACGTAGATCCCTTGCCATTGTTGTGGCTCTGGCCATGATCCCTGCGCTGTCGGGCTGCTTCGCTAACCCCATCGAGGGGTTGGTTGAGCAGGCCACAGGGGGGCAGATCGATCTGGGCGGCACCGAGATTCCTGAGGACTTCCCGACGGAAGTACCGCTGGTTTCGGGTGACGTGCAGTTTGCTATTGCCGTGGGTGACACCCAAAACCGTGGATATAACGTCACCATTCTTGCCGGCGCTGAGTCGCCGCTTGAGGGTATTGAGACGGAGTTGGCAGAGGCCGGTTTTGATATTCAGTTGCAGGGCAGCGGTGCTGGCGGCGAGGGCACCGTGATTTTTACCAGTGCTGAGTGGGCGGGTGGAGTGATTGTCGCGAATACCGCCGATGGCTACACGGCGAACTACACGGTTGCCCCTGCGGCCAACTAGGCGGCCACAGCACGAGGCATCCAGACCATTGGGCAGCCACAATCTGGCCAGCTGTGCTTATCCTGTCTACTTAGAAACAGATCGGGAGGCGCGACCGTGAAAGATCGTGCGCAGCGCGTACTTGTTGTATCCGCACACCCCGAAGATGAAGCCAGAGTTTTTGGAGCGACCATCTCAACCCTGGTTCAGCGCGGAACCGAACTCATCGTACTCAGCTGCAGTAGTTCTCCCGAGGCAGTCGATCTCGACGCCAGTGTGCGCGAAACTCTCGGCATCACCGCGCACCATGTTTTGCGGCAAGACAGCGGAAACCAGTTCGGCACCCGGACCGCGCGCGATCTGGCGGCAGACCTGGTGGCCGCCATTTCCGCGCTCAAACCGGATGTCGTGGTGAGCTACGCCTCGTCCGCCAGCGGTAGCATCAACGAGCCTGACGCGCGGCTCGCGCACGAGGCGGTGGCTCTGGCTACCGAGCTTGCGGGCGTGCCGTTCTATGCGGCATCCTCAGTGCAGGTTGATCGCGGCGTCGCAGTTTCTTCGGCGGCGGCGATCGCTTTCAAGCGTCGCGCCTGGGAGATGTACAACGATGGGGCCTCCGTGAGAGAGAGCGTTTCGACGCCGGCTGAGTATCTGCGTCGGGTGCGCCGCCGCGAGTTGGTCATCGGTGAGCGCAGCCGGCTCGAGCGTGCGGTGCTCGCTATTGTTGCCACGGCTGTTGGCGCGTTGGTCGGTGTCGTTCTCACGGCGGTTCACCAATCCACTATTACTATTGCCGGTGCGCGAGTTCCCTGGGGCATCATCGCCACTGTTGCGTTGACGACAGCCCTGATCTTGGGATTGCGCCTCATTTACGACACCCGGGTTGCCCCCGGATTTGCCTCCCTCGGTGTGCTGCTGATGTCAGCGCTCTTGGCGACAGCGATGCCTGGTGGCACCGTTCTGATCCCCTCCAACCTCTCAGGGTACGTGTGGACTTTTGCCCCGGTGCTCATCGTTCTCGTAGTTGTTGGCTGGCCAAAGGTGAATCGTCAGGCTCCGGTGGTGAGCCGCGATAGCATTGAGTTGAACTCTCCCGTGAAAGGTGCGGATAACCCGTGACGTACATCATCGCCCAGCCCTGTGTCGATCTGAAGGATCGCGCGTGTGTCGACGAGTGCCCCGTCGATTGCATCTACGAGGGCGGCCGCATGCTGTACATCCACCCCGATGAGTGCGTGGATTGTGGTGCCTGTGAGCCCGTGTGCCCCGTCGAGGCCATCTACTACGAAGATGACACGCCCGATAAGTGGGCAGATTACTACAAGGTCAACGTCGAATTCTTTGACCTCCTCGAAGTCAGTTCGCCAGGAGGGGCAGCGAAGGTGGGGGCTATCGACATCGATCATCCACTCGTCGCGGCGCTTCCCGAGGGCGGCGGATCTTCAGACTGATGGCGCGCACGCCGCTGTCTTTGCCCAATTTTCCGTGGGACGCTCTCGTTCCCTACGCAAAAATTGCGCAATCGCATCCTGATGGTGTCGTTGACCTTTCCGTAGGGTCGCCGGTAGACCCCACCCCGCAGATCATTCGTGACACCCTTGCTGCGGCAACGGACGCGCACGCCTACCCCACGACAATGGGCACCGCGCAGTTGCGCGAGGCAATTGTTGAGTGGTTTGAGCGCCGTCGTGGTGTGACCGGGTTGACGGTCGATAATGTGCTGCCCACGATCGGTTCCAAAGAACTGGTGGCACTGCTGCCGATGCTGCTCGGGCTTGGCAAAGACGATGTTGTGGTGCACCCATCGGTGGCGTATCCGACCTACGCGATTGGCGCGGCACTGGTCGGGGCCACGGCACTCGCCTCAGATAACCCGGCTGAATGGCCCGAGAACACGGCCCTCGTATGGCTTAATAGCCCCGGCAACCCGGATGGTCGTGTTGCCGATGTGGTCGAGTTAGGCGCGGCGGTCGCCCGTGCCCGGGAACTGGGCGCAGTGATCGCCTCCGATGAGTGTTATGCCGAACTGAACTGGAACGGCTCTGACCCCACACCCTCAATTCTCGATCCCGAGGTGGTTGGCAACGATCGCTCATCGGTGTTGGCGGTTTACTCGCTGAGCAAACAGTCAAATCTCGCTGGCTATCGCGCCGCGTTTGTCGCAGGGTGCTCCGGTCTTATCGCGGAGCTGTTGGCGGTTCGCAAGCATGCCGGACTAATCGCTCCCGGGCCAGTGCAGGAGGCGATGGTCACGGCGTTGAGCGATGAGGCCCACGTGGCTCACCAGCGTGAGCTATACCGTTCGCGGCGAGCCAAACTGATTCCGGCGCTTGAACGGGCCGGATTCCACATTGACGATAGCGTTGCGGGCCTCTACTTGTGGGCAACTAAGAACGAGGATTCCTGGCAAACCGTCGGAGATCTCGCTCAGACAGGCATTCTCGTTGTCCCGGGTTCCTTTTACGGTGAAGCACCTCCGCGACACGTGCGCATCGCGCTGACGGCAAGTGATGACACGATTGCGGATGCGGTAGCTCGGCTCGAATTGCTGGCTTAAGTGCACTAACTGCCTCACCCCTTGTCGTCGACCTCCAAAGCATAAGGAGTTTGCTTGGCGGGTGTGACACTGTCCTTTCAAGCCTTGTAGGCTGTAATAGTGAATGATGCCCGTCAAGACTCAGAGATGGCCACCCTCCACTTTCCGGGGGGCAGTGCCGAATTTCCAATAGTCCATGGAGTCGATGGTCACAACAGCATCGATATCTCTACCTTCATGAAGCAGACCGGTTACACGGCACTCGACCAGGGTTTTGTGAATACCGCCTCGACTCGCAGCGAGATCACCTACATCGATGGTGATCGTGGCATTCTTCGCTACCGCGGCTATGCAATCGAAGATGTTGCCGCCAAGTCCACCTATCTAGAAGTAGCGTGGTTGCTCATCTATGGTGAGCTTCCGAGCGCCTCGCAGCTCGCGGAATTCGATGAGAATATTCGTCGTCACACCCTGCTGCACGAAGACCTTCGTCGCTTCTTCGACGCATTGCCACACAGTGCGCACCCGATGTCGGTGCTGTCCAGCGCAGTGTCGGCGCTGTCGACGTATTACGAAGACTCACATGACGTGCGCGACCCTGAGCAGGTTGAGCTTTCGACCATTCGACTGCTTGCTAAGTTGCCCGTCATTGCTGCTTACGCTCATAAGAAGTCGCTGGGTCAGGCACTGCTGTACCCCGATAACTCGCTGAGCTTTGTCGACAATTTTTTGAAACTAAACTTCGGCAACATGGCCGAGGAGTATGAGGTCAATCCTGTTCTGAGCAAGGCGCTTGAGCGTCTGCTCATCTTGCACGAAGACCACGAACAGAATGCATCCACTTCGACCGTGCGTCTTGTTGGTTCGACCGAGGCGAACATCTTCGTTTCGATTTCCGCGGGCATCAACGCCCTCTACGGTCCGCTCCATGGTGGCGCGAACGAAGCGGTGCTCAAGATGCTGAGTGAAATCCAGCAGTCTGGCGAGGGCGTTCAAAAGTTTGTCGAACGCGTGAAGCGCAAAGAAGACGGTGTTCGTCTGATGGGCTTCGGCCATCGCGTCTATAAAAGCTTCGACCCGCGAGCCCGTCTCGTGAAAGAGAGTGCTGATGAGGTTCTTGCTGACCTCGGCGTCAGCGACCCGCTGCTTGACCTCGCCCGCGAGCTCGAAGAGGTTGCCCTCGCCGACGACTACTTCGTTGAGCGCAAGCTGTACCCCAATGTCGACTTCTATACGGGAGTAATTTACAAGGCGATGGGGTTCCCTCCACGCATGTTTACCGTCCTATTCGCCATTGGTCGCCTTCCCGGCTGGATCGCGAACTGGCGTGAAATGAACCAAGACCCGAATACTAAGATTGGTCGCCCGCAGCAGCTCTACACGGGGCCCGAAACACGCGCTTGGCCCCAGCGCTAGGCGTGCAGCACGGTATTCAGCACGACCCCGCTGCCGCTGCGAGGCAAAACCTCGACAGCGCCGGTGAGTGAATTGCGGCGGAACAACAACCCGTTCACACCACTGAGTTCAACAGCTTTGACGGTGCGAGGGGTTGGCGAACCATCAATGATGGTCACCTTGGTTCCCGCAGTCACATAGAGGCCAGCCTCAACCACCGAGTCATCGCCGATCGCAATGCCGATGCCCGAGTTGGCGCCCAAAAGCGCACGCGCACCAATCGATACGCGCTCGGTGCCGCCACCGCTGAGAGTGCCCATGATGGATGCTCCGCCACCAATATCGGCACCGTCGCCCACAACAACACCCTGCGAGATGCGCCCCTCCACCATCGAACTGCCGAGCGTGCCAGCATTGAAGTTGACGAAACCCTCGTGCATCACCGTGGTACCGGGCGAGAGGTAGGCGCCGAGGCGCACGCGAGAGGCGTCGGCGATGCGCACACGCCCAGGGATCACATAGTCGAGCATCCGCGGGAATTTATCGACACCGGTGACAGCGATACCGGCTCGCTGCAGCGAGAATCGAAGTTCGGCAAAGTCGTCGGGATGCACCGCTCCGGCCGTGGTCCACACGACGATCGGGAGGGCGCCGAAGAGACCGTCGAGGTTGATGCTGTTGGGTTCGACGAGAAGATGACTGAGCAGGTGTAGGCGTAGGTAGGCGTCTGCCGTGTTGTGTGGTGCGGCATCCAGATCGATCTCTACCGTCACGAATTGGGTGCTCACTCGGCGGCGCGGATCGTCACCCAGGTGCTGCTCCAGGTCGGCCGGGGTGTAGTGCGGGTCAGTTCCCTGCGGGATGGATCCCAGGTGCGGGGCAGGAAACCACACATCGAGTGTTGTTCCATCGCCGGCGATTGTTGCAAGTCCGTATCCCCATGCTGTGCGCGAAGTCATGCTTCCAGATTATCTACACTGGGTGCATGCCTGTGACCGACCCCACCGTTCCCGTGCTCGATTTGGGTGCCTCCAGCCCCGACCTCACCCGCCAGTTGTGCGATATCGAGTCGGTTTCTGGCAATGAGCGTCGAATTGCGGATGCCGTCGAGACTGCTCTTCGCGCATTCGGACATCTTGAGGTGATCCGTGACGCCGATGCCGTCGTCGCCCGCACCAGTGGCGGGAAGCCTCAGCGTGTTGTGATTGCCGGCCACCTCGATACGGTGCCGGTGAACCAAAATTTGCCCACGACCACCGAAATTTTTGATGGTGAAGAACACCTGATGGGTCGCGGAACGGTTGATATGAAAGGTGCGGTCGCCATCGCGCTGAAGTTGGCCGCGGAACTGACCGATCCGATGATCGACGTGACCTGGATTTTCTATGACCATGAGGAGGTTGAGGCTGAGCTCAACGGTCTTGGCAGGCTGGCCCGCAATCGACCAGATCTCATGATTGGTGACTTTGCCATCATCGGTGAGCCATCCAACTCCAGTATCGAGGGAGGCTGTAACGGCACTGCACGCATCGATATTCGGTTGACGGGGCTGCGGGCACACTCCGCACGCGCCTGGATGGGCGAGAACGCGATCCACGCAGCAGCGCCGGTGCTGGCAATTTTGGCGGCCTACGAGCCAGAGCAGCACGAAGTGGATGGTCTGGTATATCGCGAGGGGCTCAATGCTGTCGGAATCTCGGGTGGGGTTGCCGGCAACGTGATTCCTGATGCTGCGATCGTCACGGTCAATTTTCGCTTCGCCCCCGACCGCAGTCCCGAGCAGGCAATTGCGCACCTGAGCGAGATTTTTGTTGGCTTCGATTTTGAGGTTACCGACCTCGCCGGGGGAGCGCGCCCCGGGCTGGATTCAGCGATCGCCCAAGAATTCATTATGGCTGTCGGTGGTACCCCCGCGCCCAAGTATGGCTGGACAGACGTTGCCCGTTTCTCCGAACTTGGTGTGCCGGCCGTCAACTATGGGCCCGGAAACCCGCTGCGCGCCCACGCTGATGATGAACGGGTGGCCACGCGTGAGATTGTGGCCTGCGAGCAGGGGCTGAGGGCGTGGCTGACCGCTCGCTAGCCTCCGCGGTGCGCCGGGCAACAACGGCGGTGCTTGCCCCCGAACGATGGTGGGTTGCGGTCATCGCGATCTTCGCCGCCTCCCGGGTCGTCACGACATCCATTCTGTTGGCGTACGCATCCATTCAGCCGGCCAATAGCTGGACGGGACCGCGGCCGGACTACTTCTCGTTCGCGAAAATCTGGGACGGCCACTGGTACTACATCATTGCGCTCACTGGGTATCCGACCGAGTTGCCTCGGGATGATGCGGGTTATGTTGCCGAGAATGCGTGGGCATTCATGCCCGTCTATCCGGCCATCGTGCGCTTCTTTATGACGGTGACGACACTCGATTTCGCTGTCGTGGCCGTCATTGTCTCGCTGGGGTTTGCGCTTGCAGCGGCACTAGTGTTTTACCGGATGATGAATCATGTGCTCCCGGCACGCACTGCTCTGTTCTCAGTGGTGATTTTTTGTTTCGCCCCCCTCTCGGCCATTCTGCAGGTCGCCTACGCCGAATCAATGTCGCTGTTTCTGCTCATGCTTGCCCTCTACTGGCTGATGAAGCGTCACTACTGGATGCTGTTTCCCGTCATCGCGGTGATGTCACTCACCAGGCCGAGCGGGCTTGCCTTCGCGCTCGCGCTCGGCTTACACGTTGTCTACCGCTGGTGGGTTCGCGGTCGTGATGGGTTTCCCCGTCGAGAGGCGGTTGCGGCAGTCTCAGCGACGGTGTTTAGCGTGGTCATGGGGTTTGCGTGGTTGTTGATTGCGGCGGCGGTAACGGGGTCGCTCAGCGCCTACACCGACACTGAGTTGGCCTGGCGTGCGCCCTACATCGGCCATGTCGAACTGGTGCCATTTGCGGCGTGGTTTCAAGCTGCCGGTTTTTGGGCCGCTTGGTGGAATGTTCCGCAGTGGCTGCTTTCGGTGCTGATCGTTGCCGGGGTTCTTGGCTTCTTCGGATTTCTTCTCACCCGGCCTGCGCGGCGGTTGGGTGTCGACCTGCGCTTGTGGTTGGTGAGTTACGCGCTCTATATTCTGGCGGTATTTTTTCCGCAGTCGAGCACTTTCCGGCTCCTGATGCCGATGTTTCCGCTCGCGGGCATACTTGCCCAGCCTAAGTCTCCCCGCTACCGAATTCTGCTTGTGCTCGCCTGCATCGCGGGTCAGTGGGGCTGGATTCACATTGGGTGGTGGGTGGATAACTATGACTGGTCTCCGCCATAAACTGAAGAGTTATCCAGAGATGCTTCTGTTGGGTTTCGGTATCCACCTGTTATGCGGGATAATGGGAGTAAGTACCAATGAAAGGGGACTAGCTATGGCAGCCATGAAACCGAGAACCGGTGACGGGCCGATGGAGGCTGTCAAAGAGGGTCGTCTCATCATTGTTCGCGTGCCCCTTGAAGGTGGCGGTCGTCTCGTTGTTTCTGTTAACGACGACGAGGCCAAAGAACTCCATGATGCTCTTGCAGGTGTTGTAGCCGCCGTTTAAGCGGGCTGGTTTCTGGCTTTCCACTTGGCGAGGTGCTCGGCTGTTGCGCCCGGCCCCTGGGCCACGGAGTCGGGAGTTCCTGAAGCGACAACCTGACCCCCAGCATCGCCTCCGCCCGGGCCTAGGTCGATGACCCAATCGCATGCCGTGATCGTGGCGTGATCGTGTTCTACTACGATCACGGTGTTGCCGGCGTCAACAAGTTGTTGCAGCTGATTGAGTAAAAGGCGGATGTCTGCGGGGTGGAGCCCTGAGGTCGGCTCGTCGAGCAGGTAGAGCGCGTGACCGCGCTGGGCGCGTTGCAGTTCGGTTGCCAGCTTGATGCGCTGGGCTTCGCCGCCACTGAGCTCTGTTGCGGGCTGGCCAAGTCGAAGATAGCCAAGCCCGACGTCGCGAAGTGCCGTGAGACTGCGAGTGGCCGAGGGAACATCGGCAAAGAACCCTGCTGCGGTGTCGACGGTCATTGCCAAGACTTCTGCGATCGACCGGTCGTGATAAGTCACTTCGAGGGTCTCGGTGTTGTACCGAGCGCCATGACAGGTGTGGCACGGTGCATAGGTACCGGGCAGGAAGAGCAGTTCGACAGACACGAAACCTTCACCCTGACATGTCTCGCAGCGCCCGCCCGCGACGTTGAAGGAGAAGCGACTCGCCGTGTAGTCACGAGCTTTCGACTCGTCGGTCGCGGCAAACAGTTTGCGAACAACATCAAACATCCCGGTGTAGGTGGCGAGGTTTGAGCGGGGCGTCCGCCCGATCGGGCGTTGATCGACGAGAACGAGGCGATCGAACGCGTCGACTCCCGAAACATCGCCGATATCGACCTGTCGCTCTGCAGCTTCTGGGTCATCCGGAGTTGCGCCGAGGTGCCGGCGCACTATCTGAGCGAGAACTTGGGTGACAAGAGTCGATTTCCCCGATCCAGAAACACCCGTAACTGCGGTCATCACGCCGAGCGGAAAATCGACGGTGACATTCCGAAGATTGTGGAGGGATGCCTCGGCTAATCGAAGCCAGGAGTCGGGCGTGCGAACCTCGCGCGCAGACGGTGCAGCGCGCGGAAACAGATAGCGGCCGGTCACCGATTCTTCGACCGCGGCAAGGCCATCCACGGGGCCCGAGTATACGAGCTGGCCCCCACCCTCACCGGCACCGGGACCAATATCGATCACCCAATCGGCGCGACGGATGACGTCGAGATCGTGTTCGACGACAAAGAGTGAGTTGCCCGAAGCTTTCAATCGGTCGAGAACGTCGAGCAGCGGTTGAGCATCCGCGGGGTGCAGGCCTGCCGAGGGTTCATCCAGAACGTAGATGACTCCGAAGAGACCCGAGCGCAGTTGGGTGGCGATCCGCAACCGTTGTGATTCGCCGGGGGAGAGGGTGGTGGAGTTTCTGCCAAGGCTTAGGTAGCCAAGTCCCAAGTCAAGAAGAACGTCAACCCTCGCGATCACGTCGTGGGTAATTCGGCGGGCAACTTCGGTGGTTTCGGCCGGTGCGCTCTCGCCGCTGTTCGGCGACGCATCGATTCCGTGCCGCAACCGGGTGGCAATATCGGCCAAGGGCACCGCGTTCATTTGCGCAATGGTGAGCCCGGCGAAGGTCACGGCACCGGCGCTCGGCTGGAGGCCGCTGCCGAGACAGTCAGGGCACTGCATGCTCTGCACAAAGCGCAACGCGCGGTCGCGCATCCGCTGGCTCTGAGACTGCGAGAGCACGTTCATGATGTGCTTGCGCGCGCTCCAAAACTTGCCGTAGTAGCCGTTATCTATTCGATCCCGTTCCGGCTTAACCAGGACAGAGGGTTGTTCGTCGGTGTACAGCAACCACTCGCGGTCGGTGCGACTCAACGTGTTCCACGGCTTCTCGATGTCAATGTCGAGACCGCTCACAATGCTGCGCAGGTTTGCGCCCTGCCACGCGCCCGGCCATGCCGCAATTGCCCCATCACGGATGCTCAGTGACGGGTCAGGCACGAGCAGGTCTTCCGTGACATCGTGCACGACTCCGAGACCATGGCAACGAGGGCACGCTCCCGCCGCGGTGTTGGGGGAGAAGGCTTCAGCGGAGAGGTGATCGACACCGAACGGATATGTGCCCGCGCGGGAGTACAGCATCCGCAGCAGGTTTGACAGGGTCGTAATCGTGCCAACGGTCGATCGCGAGCTTGGCGCTCCGCGGCGCTGCTGCAGAGCTACCGCCGGGGGGAGGCCGCTAATTTCGCCAACATCGGGTGCACCAACCTGGTTGAGGAGGCGACGCGCGTAGGGCGCAACTGATTCAAAGTAACGCCGTTGTGCTTCGGCATACAGTGTGCCAAATGCGAGAGACGACTTTCCTGAACCGGAGACACCCGTGAAGACAACCAATTGGTCGCGAGGAATATCGAGGTCAATGTTTTGAAGATTGTTTTCCCGGGCGCCACGTACGTGCACCCAGCCATCCATGTCGTTCACCGTCATTGGCTCCATATTACGTACCGACCCTGAGTGGGAGCTAGTTCAGGCTGGTGGGAGCTGGCGGGGCCAGTGGGAGCTAGTCGCTGAGCTTGGTCAGCTGAAGCAACCCGTCACCGACCGGAATGAGGGAACTGATCACTGCCTCAGACTGCGAAATCTCCCTCAGGAGTGATCGGAAGTTGGAGACTGTCGCATCGCGTTGGGTGGGGTCAGCAACGCGATCGCGCCAGAGCGCGTGTGCCACGGCAACGACGCCGCCGGGCCGCACAAGGCGCAGCCCATGTTCGACATATTCGATCACCGAATGGGGGTCGGCATCGATAAACACTAGGTCGTAGCTTGACTCGTTCATGCGGGGCAGCACTTCGGAAGCCTTGCCTCCGATTTGGCGAACGCGGTTTGCGGCAATGTTCGCATTGGCGAATACAGTGCGCGCGACGTGCTGGTGGTCAAGCTCGGAGTCGATTGTCGTGAGCAGCGCCGTGGGACTTCCGGAGAGCATCCAGAGCCCACTAATGCCCACGCCGGTACCCACCTCGATGATGCTCTTGGCGCTGGTTGCTGCGGCTAACAACGCGAGTTGCGCGCCAACCGCGGGGGAGACAGCCTCGATGCCGAGTTCACTCGCATGCACGCGTGCCGCAGCAATTTCTGGGCGTTCGGTAACGAACTCCTCGGCGTACTTCCAGCTCAGCTGCTTGTCAGACACATTTCTCCCATCGCTGAGACAACTGTAGACGCAGCAGCCGATGCCGCCGGTAAGCTAAACGGGTGTCCTTCGGTCTCACATTTGACAAGCTGCTGATCATTGGGATCCTCGCTGTCTTTTTGCTGGGCCCCGACCGCTTGCCGTATTACGCGTCCCAGCTGGCGCGCCTCGTGCGCTCACTGCGCGACATGGCTAACGGGGCGAAAAACCGCATGCGTGAAGAGATGGGCCCCGACTTTGACGAAATCGACTGGAAACAGCTCGATCCCCGTCAGTATGACCCGCGCCGCATAATCCGTGACGCACTGACGGAAGATGAGTCGCCGCCGGTTACTGTGCGCCCGCCTCGATCTGCGGCCTATGCAGAACGGCAGGCAGCTCTTACTGAGCGCCAGCGTCAGTTCGCGGACGGCGAGAAAGCGCCGTTCGACAGCGAAGCAACCTAGCCTTCGCTTGGGTTAGCGTCGGCGAAGCACCTTCAGCACACCCAGAAGCGTGATCATGAGCCCAGCCATAGCGGCGAACTGTGTGCCAGTGCGCGGCAACTGAATAATCCCATTCGACTGTGAAATGGTGCGCGACTGCACGAACCGCAAGATTCCCTCGGGACCACTACGACGGCCGAGACCCGAACTCTTCATGCCGCCCATGGGGGCATCGACGCTGGAGAGGCTGCCACGGTACCCCTCGTTGATATTCACGCTCCCGGCATCCAATAGATCGGCAAGGCGACGAGCGCGCGCAACAGACCCACTGAAGATGGATGCGTTCAACCCGAATTCGGTATTGTTAGCGCGGTCAATCGCTTCGGTGTCGCTCGCGACCGCCGTGATGGCGACAACGGGCCCGAAGGTTTCATTGGCGAAGCACTGCATCTCTTCGGTGACGCCGTGGAGCACGGTGGGGGCAAAGAAGTAGGGTCCAATCTCGGGCCGAGCCGCACCGCCTGCGAGCAGTGTCGCACCCTTGGCTAGAGCGTCGTCGACGTGCGCTTGAACCCGCTGCAGTTGGGCGGCAGACGTCAGCGATCCGACATCGCCGGAGTAGTCGAGGGCCGCGGTCTGGGTGAGGTCGGCGACTCGGGCGGCGAACTCACGGGTGAAGTCTTCGGCGATGGACTCGTGCACGTAGATGCGTTCGATGGAGACACACAACTGGCCCATCGAGGCGAAGCAGGCGTGGACGGCATCCGCTGCAGCCGTGGCCGGGTTAGCGTCAGCAAGAACGAGGAGCGGGTTCTTGCCGCCGAGTTCGAGGGAAGCTCCGATGAGGCGGCCGGCGGCACGTTTGCCGACGCTGGTACCGGTGGGCGTCGAGCCGGTGAAGCAGACGTAGTCACAGCTGTCGACGACAGCATTGCCCACTTCGTTGCCGGGGCCCGCGACGATAGGCCACAGCTCTGCCGGAACGCCGGCGTCAATGTAGGCCTCGCGGGTGGCAAGCATCGCGAGGGCCCCCTGATTGTCAATTTTTTGGATGACGGCCGAGCCCGCGGCGAGCGCCGGCACAATATCCATGGCGCCGAGCGCGATGGGGTAGTTCCACGGGGTGACGACCCCGATGAGTTTTTTGGGGCTGTAACTCACCCGGGTCGACAACACCAGCGGAATACCTGCGCGCCGTCGTTTAGTGGCAAGAACCCGCTGGGCGGATACGGCGTAGTAGCGAGTGACGGATGCGGCTTGAAAGATCTCTTCGAAGGCGTGGCCCCGGCTTTTGCCCGATTCGGTTTGCAACAGATCGAGTAGCTCTTCTCGGCGCTCAAGCAGCAGATCGTGGGCGCGCAGCAGCACCGCGCGCCGATGAGCGAAGCCCGCAGCTCGCCAAGCAGGCTGCGCCAGCCGGGCAGATTCTGCCGCCTCCTCAACATCGCCGACAGAGCTCTGCGGCAGCTCGTGCAGTGGCTGCCCAGTGAAGGGGGCGATGACGGTGGCAGTCGTGGCGGTAGTGCAGCTCAACTGTGCGACGAGTGCGTCCCGGCGTCGAGCCCCGATCAGTGTGGCGGCGGTGAGAGGTGACATACGTTAACACTACGACCGGGCGTCACAATTTCTGCTGTGGGTAGCGCTAGGCTCACAAAGATGACGACCGCAGGATCGAGAGCTCTGACCCGACCCACTATCGCCACTTACGCCATTGGCTCGCTGGGCACGGGAGGTTTCGCTGCCCTGCCCGGCCTCGTGCTGGTCTACTACCTCACCGACACCCTGGGAATTGCGGCGCTCGCGGCAGGAATTCTGGTGACGCTCGCTAAGGTGTGGGACGTTCTGATCGATCCGGTAATCGGCGCCAGAAGTGACCGCAGCCTTGCCCACCGCGGCACACGGCGGCGGATGATGCTGCTGGGTGCCGTGGTGCTACCGGTGCTCTTTGCGCTGACCTTTGCTGTGCCCGCCGGAATTGGCCCGGTCGCTTCGGGAATTTGGGTGTTTGTGGCGTTTGTCGCTGCGGCGACCGCATTCAGCCTGTTTCAGGTTCCCTACATTGCCCTGCCTGCCGAGCTGACGAGCAGCTACGACCAGCGCACACGATTGCTCGCCACCCGCGTTGTTGTGCTGACCATTGCGATCCTGCTGTTTGGGGCTGGTGCACCCGAAATTCGTGATGCCTTTGCGGATGAACGGCTCGGCTACCTCGTGATGGCCGTCTCGGCTGCCGCCCTCATCGGCGTCTCGCTCATCATCTCGTCTTTCTCTGCACCGACCGGCTCTGCGACCACGGCACCCAGTGTCTCCCTCGTTGACACCTATCGGGTGGGAGTTGCCGCGCTCAATCGCAGCCAGCCATTCCGAGCACTACTACTGACTTTCCTGCTGCAGGGACTTGCCACCGGCGTGATGCTTGCCGGAGCCCAATACGTTGCCACCTGGGTGCTCGGTGCCGGCGTCGCAATTCTCTTCGTCTCGCTCATCGGCCCCGCACTGATTTTCGCACCCGTCTGGGCCGCGATCTCCCGCCGCATCGGCAAAGAACGCGCATTCGTGTGGGCCTCATCCCTCTTCGGCATTGCCGCCCTGTCGATCGTGCTGCAACTGTGGTGGCCCGGCGAATGGATTTACGCTCCCGTGGCGCTCGCCGGGGCCGGCTACGCCGGAATGCAGGCCCTCCCCATGTCGATGCTTCCCGACGTGATCTCACACGACGCCCGTCGCCACCGGAAAGCGTCAGCGGGCACCTTCGGGGGAGTGTGGACGGCGGGTGAAACCACCGGCATGGCGCTCGGCGCTACTGTGCTGACTATCGTGCTTGCGGCATCCGGCTACCTCGAATCGGTGGCCAATCAAGAGGTAACCCAGCCCGATTCGGCGATCGCGGGCATCATCATCAGCTTCAGCGTTGTGCCGGCGGTGATTATCGGGGGCTCGCTGCTCACGTTCGCACGCTATCCACTTCGCCGACATGACATCGAGCACGCCGACACCGCGCACGCCGACACCGACCCTGTTGGCGGTCACGCACCACACAGCACTGAGGAGAGCAAGTGAATTTCGAACACGACCCCACCGACATCTTGGAACGTCTCGCGCAACTGCGACTTGCGGATGCTCCCACTCATGGTGGACGAGTGCTGTCGTATGTGTACGACTCTGGGCTTGCCGAGCTCGACGAGTTAGCTGCCAGCGCCATTCGTGCGGTGCAGCCGGTGAATGGTCTCGACCCCACGACGTTTACCTCGGTTGCTGTCATGGAGCGTGAAGTGGTCGAGTTTGCGCGCGACCTACTCGGTGGCGATTCGGATGTTGTGGGCACCGTAACCACCGGCGGCACCGAAAGTTGTTTGCTGGCCGTCAAGACGGCGCGCGACGTGTGGCGCGGTGTCGGTTCCGCGGCCCGTTCCGGCACCCCGCGGTTGCTCGCACCGGTGACGGTGCATGCGGCGTTCCATAAGGCTGCCCACTACTTTGGGCTCCAACTTGACCTGGTGCCGGTGGGTGCTGACGGGATCGTTGTCGCGAGTGATCTGATTGCGCGCTTCGGTGATGATGTTGCACTGGTGGTGGTGTCTGCCCCCAGCTATCCGCACGCGGCGATGGACCCGGTGGCCGAGGTTGCTGCCGCTGCGGCCAAGCAGTCCATCGCCTGCCATGTCGATGCGTGTATTGGCGGCTGGGTATTGCCGTTCTGGGATGGTGTCGCGCCGTGGAACTTCGCGGTGCTCGGTGTGACGAGCATCAGCGCCGACCTGCACAAGTTTGGTTATGCACCTAAGGGGGTCTCGGTGCTGTTGCAGCGTGGTCGTGACCGCCAGCGTGCTCAATTTTTTGCCACGACCGAGTGGCCGGGCTATCCGGTCGTGAATCCGACAATTCTGGGCTCGAAATCTGCGGGCCCATTGGCGGCGGCGTGGGCGATCATTCAGGCGCTCGGCACTAGAGGGCTAGCCGAGCTTGCGCAGTCGTGTGCCCGGTCGACACGGGCGGTGCGTGATGTCATCGCCGAGATTGAGGGCTTGCGTGTTGTTGGTGACCCGGTGGGTCCGCTCGTTGCGGTGGCCTCCGATGAGGCGGTGCCGGCTGATCGTCGGGTTGACGCGCACCACTGGGCTGATCAGGTGCGCGCGCATGGTTTTCTTTTGCAACTGCAGCCGAGTTTGGCTCAGAGTGATGGCACCGTACTTCCCGCGACGACCCACCTCACTATTACCCCGGTGACGGAGAGTGTGCTCGACGAGCTGAGTGCGGCCCTGCGCTTGGCCGCTGACGAAGTTCGCGGAACGCCCGCAGTGTCGGCAGAGGTTGTGCTCGCCGCGTTGCCGTCCGAGGTTGGTGCTGCGCTGTTGGCCCCGGATGCTCCTCCGTTGAGCGCTCAGGAGGCTGCAGCGATTCTGACCATGATGGGCCTTGAGAAAGCCAGCGAGGGCCTGCCAGCACGGATGGCGCCGCTGCTCGCTCTCATCGGTGCGCTGCCGGCATCGCTGACCGAGAGGCTGCTGACTGAACTCATCGCGCGGCTAGTCGAACCCACGCCTTAAACCGCTTGCACACCGTTCTGCTAGGCCGTGCGTTCGAGCTCGAAACGTTTGGCCTCATCAACGAGCGCTTTCACCACCGCGCGCACTGACGGACGTTCGGCGCGGTCGGGGCGCAGCAGCGCGGAAATAAGCCGCGAAGAGGGTACGCCCTTGAGGGGTCGCGTAACCAGACCGTTCTCGCGGTCTCGGGTAGTGAAGCGTGGCAAAATCGCAATGCCGTGGCCGGCGGCGACCACCGCCTCGACAATGCTGTTGTCTGTGAGCCGCTGCGCGATCTTGGCTGGTGCACCGTTGGCTGCTTCGATGCGTCGAAGGATCCGATCGAAGGGGAGTCCCGAGGGTACCCCGATCCAAGTTTCATCGATGAGATCTGCGGGAGTGAGCGCCGGCTTGCGGCCAAGGGGATGATCTTCGGGTAGGGCGACATCCAGTGACTCCCGCATGAGGGGAACAACAGCCAGCCCGCGTTCGGTCCACGACGGGAGTACGTGCGGGGAGTCGGACACAACGACGTCGTAGTCGGCGGTGAGGTTGGCAACATTCTCAAGGATGGAATCCTGATCGTTGCAGGAGAGGATGAGCCCGGGCAAATGGTTGACAGCGTGAAAGAGTCCGGGCAGCAGCATCTCCCCACCCGTGGGAAATATGGTCATCGTCACCTCACCTCGGGGTGACTCACGAAAGTCATTCCAGAGCGCTTCTGCCTTCTCAATTGCGGTTGCTACGTCTGCCGCGGTCTGGGCGAGGGCACGCCCGGCGGAGGTGAGGGCGATTCCTCGACCGACCCGCTCAGTGAGGGGGATGCCAGCCTCACGTTCGAGGATCTTGAGCTGTTGCGAAACTGCTGATGGCGTGCGCATGGTGGCTTTCGCGACCGCGGTGATGCTGCCGCGATCAGCCAGTTCACGCAGTAGCTCGAGCCGCCGTATTTCCATGTAGTTATTCTACATAGTCAGCTAAGAAAGATCATCTTGTTCTAACAGATCAATTACGATGGAATATAGACATGAACATCGAACTCGTCATCATTGGGGCCCTGTCCGCATACGGCATTGCCGCAACCCTGCGCGCCGTAGCAACCGACGGATACCGTCGCATCCCCACCCGCCGCTACAACCAAATGACGTAGCCACCGCCCGTCGGTACACGCAACACCGCAGCACACTCGTGCTGTGGTGTTTTTGCGTTAACCGGGGCACGCTAGTTGGTGCTCAACCCCAACTTGCGGCCAGCAACGCTGCGCTTGTGCGACCGAAGAGTCACCGCCAGGGCATGGATTGCTTGAGCCGCCGGATCCGCTGGAGCCGCAATCACCACGGGTACCCCGACATCGCCACCCTCGCGCAGGGCAATACTGAGCGGGATCGACGCCAACACCGAGACCGGCTCCTCTGGAGTTGAGAGTTTAGCTGCGGCATCCACCCCGCCACCGGAACCAAAAAGTTCCAGCACACTGCCATCGGCCTGGGGGAGCCCCGCCATATTCTCGATGACACCAATAACCCGCTGACCGGTTTGGCGGGCAACGAGTCCGCTGCGCTCAGCAACGTCGGCGGCCGCCGACTGCGGCGTTGTGACGACCACGACGTCGGAGTGCGGCAGCAACTGGCCAAGCGAAATCGCTACGTCACCCGTGCCGGGCGGAAGGTCGAGTAGCAACACATCGAGGTCACCAAAGAATACGTCAGTAAGGAACTGCTGAATCGTGCGGTGCAGCATGGGCCCACGCCATGACACGGCCGTGTTCTCCTCGACGAACATGCCGATCGAGATCACCTTCACGTCGTAGGCAATGGGGGGCAAAATCATCTCGCCCACCTGGGTTGGCTTAGTGCCGTGAAGACCCAGCAACCCCGGGATCGAAAAACCGAATACATCGGCATCAATGACGCCGACCCGCAAACCGCTCTGAGCGAGAGAAACAGCAAGGTTTGCGGTGAGCGTCGACTTACCCACACCACCCTTGCCACTGGTCACGGCCACAATTTGGGTCAACGAGTCGGGCCCAAACTGCATCGTCTTTGGGCGCCCTTTGCGCAGCTTCTCGGTGAGAGCATCGCGCTGGGCGCGAGACATGATCGACACGTCTACCGTCACCGCTGTGATGCCGGGCACACGGGCGGTAGCCTCACGCACATCGCGTTCGATCGTTGTCGCGGCCGGGCATCCCACAATCGTCAAAGTGAGACCGACGGATGCCGCACCGGCATCATCAACCGAGACCTCAGAGATCATGTCGAGCTCCGTCACCGGTCGACGAATCTCGGGGTCGATCACGGAGGAAAGCGACCTCCGAACCGCCGCCTCGATGGCGCTGTCAGCGGTCACGAAGACGCCACGTTCTCGTCGTCAGCCTGGTCATCTTTTTCCAGCTCTTCGAGCAGGGCACGAAGCTCGGCGCGAATAAAGTCTTTGCTGGCCAGATCGGTCATCGCCAAACGCAACGCAACCACCTCGCGGGCCAGATATTCGGTGTCATTGAGGTTACGCTCGGCGCGCTGGCGGTCCTGTTCGATCTGAACGCGGTCTCGGTCATCTTGACGGTTTTGGGCGAGCAGGATCATGGGAGCTGCGTAGGACGCCTGCAGTGACAGAATTAGGGTCAGCAACGTGAAGTTGGTGGCACGTGGGTCAAACTGGGCGTCGAACGGTGCGCTGGTGTTGTAAATCAACCACACCCCAACAAAGGCGGATAGTCCGACCAGAAACCACGGGGTCCCCATGCCTCGAGCGAACGCTTCTGAGTAGCGGCCCATGCGATCGCGGCGCTGAAACATGCCGAAACCGCTGCGAAGACCCTTGGGAGTGTCGAGCCGCAACTCGTTTCGCTGTGATCGTGCTGATCTTTTAGCTGATGCCACGGGGTGACCTCCCTGCGCGAATTGCTTTCTGCTGAACGATGGTGAGCGGTCTCGTAGAGGTGTCGTCGAAACTCGCCGACTCGTCGGTGGTACTTCGCCAGTCGTCGGGAAGCAGATGATCAAGCACGTCGTCAATGGTCACCACCCCGAGTAGTCGGTGGTTGTCATCGACCACGGGCACAGAAACGAGGTCGTAGCTGGCAAGGATGCGCGAAACTTCTGCGGCCGTCGTTGACGAGCGCACCGGTTCAAGAGACTGATCGATCAGAGCACCCAAGCGTTCGTTGGGTGGGTAGCGCAGCATCCGCTGAAAGTGCACCATGCCGAGCAGTCGACCGGTGGGCGGTTCGTAGGGAGGAAGCGTGACACAGATTGCGGCGCCGAGTGCCGGTGCGAGTTCGTGACGACGGATGAGGGCGAGACCCTCTGCGACCGTCGCGTCGGCAGACACAATGATCGGTTCGGTCGTCATCAGACCACCGGCGGTGTCGGAGTCGTAGCTGAGGAGAAAGCGAACGTCTTCGGCTTCTTCGGGCTCCATGAGATCAAGCAGAGTTTCGCCGCGCTCATCGCTGAGGTGGGCGATGAGGTCGGCCGCGTCATCCGGTTGCATCTGGTCGAGCACGTCGGCGGCGCGGTTGTCGTCGAGTTTGTTGAGCAGGTCAACCTGCTCCTTTTCAGGCATTTCTTCAAGAACATCGGCGAGGCGATCGTCGGAGAGTTCCTCAGCAACTTCCATCATGCGCTGCTCGGGCAACTCGAGCATGGCGTTGGCAAGGTCGGAGGGCAGCAGGTCCGAAAAACTTGCCGCCAGTTGGGTGGCCGACTGTGCCTCACCGGTGCGGACATTCTGTTTAATCTCATTCCATGCCGCGAAGTCGGTTGGTCCCTTGCCGAACAGCGGCGACCCGGTGGTTTTGGGGCGGCGGAGGAAGAGTTGGCTGATCTCCCACTCGCCAATATCGACCTCTTCAATAGCCACGTCTTCAATTTGGGCTTCGCCGGACCCGTCAGCAAGGGCAACTTTGCGGCCCAACAACTCCGCCATCACACGAATCTCTCCACCGCGCTGCTCAAAGCGGCGCAGGTTTAACAGCCCTGTGGTGATGATCTGGCCAGAACCGATACTCGTGACGCGCCCGATGGAAAGAAAAACATGACGCTTGCCCGGAACTTCGGCAATCATTCCGATCACGCGGGGACTGTCATCTGCGCGCTCAACGACAAGCACATCGCGCACCTTGCCGACACGGTCGCCGTTAGGGTCGAAGACCGAGCAGCCCACCAACCGGGCTGCGAATACTCTTGATGTGCTCACACCTAAAACCCTACCCCTGCATGGGAGAATGAACCGATGAGTAACTTCAGTGGATTTTCCCGCCGTGCCGCCGCTCAGACGAGTATGCCCCGCGGAGACGTTCTCGGCAGCTACAACAGCCATGCTGACGCCCAGAGCGTCATCAACCGTCTAGCCAAAGCTGAGTTTGACGTCAAAGGCATCGCCATTGTCGGCCGCGACCTCACCACGGTCGAAATGGTGACCGCCCGTCTCAGCTACGGCCGCGCAGCCCTGGCAGGTGCAACCACCGGAGCGTGGCTCGGGCTCTTCTTCGGGCTAATCACAACCATCATTGCGCCGATCAGCCCCCAGCAGGTGGGCATCTTCTTTGCGGCGATTCTTACCGGTGCGGGCATCGGAATGATCTTCGGCGTGATCAACTACTCAATCATGCGTAAGCGTCGTGACTTTGCCGCGACATCCCAACTCATCGCTGACCGCTACGAGATCATCATCTCGCCCGATCGCATCATTCAAGCGCAGAGCGTTTTGGCCAGCAATAGTGCGGGAGACTCACCCCGCTAAGAGCGTGCCATCCACGCTTCCACGGCATCCGCGGTGCGCGGGATGTTGACCGACAAGTTTTCGGCACCATCTTGGGTGACCAGAATGTCGTCTTCGATGCGCACACCGATACCGCGGTACTCTTCGGGAACGGTGAGGTCATCCGGCTGAAAGTAGAGACCGGGTTCGATCGTAAATACCATTCCGGGCTCAAGCACCCCGTCGAGGTACATCTCGCGCCGTGCCGCAGCACAGTCGTGGACGTCGATGCCGAGGTGATGGCTCGTACCGTGCACCATATAGCGACGGTGATACTGGTTGTCAGGAAGCAGCGACTCTTCGGCAGAGACCGGCAGCAGCCCCCACTCGGCGGTCTTCTCAGCGATCACGCGCATCGCCTCGGCATGAATGTCACGGAACTTGATTCCGGGGCGCACGATGGCAAAGGCGGCATCTGCCGCTTCCAGAACCGCGTCGTACACCCGACGCTGAATCTCGGTGAAGCTGCCGCGGATAGGAAGGGTGCGAGTGATGTCAGCCGTGTAGTAGCTGTCTAGCTCGATACCGGCGTCAATCAAAATGAGGTCGCCCGGCGTGACGGGTCCATCGTTGCGAGTCCAGTGCAGCACGCAGGCATGCGGACCAGAAGCCGCGATCGTGTCATAGCCGACCGTGTTGCCCTCGGCGCGGGCCCGACGGTTGAAAGTGCCTTCCACAAGTCGTTCCCCGCGGGCGTGCGCAACAATGTTCGGCAGGTCAGCAATGATGTCGTTGAAGCCCTGCTGGGTAGCGTTCACCGCGGCGCGCATTTCTCCGACCTCATAGGAGTCCTTGACGAGACGCAGCTCGCTTAGGTCACGGCTGAGGTCATCGTCACCGTCGTGTTCGAGAGCTTCGGAATCGGCCATCAGAAGGCGGCGACCATCGACCTGGTCGGTCATGTCGCGGTCAGCATCGCGAACGATCAGGGCGCTGGAGTCGACGAGGTCGAGCACTGCCTCGAACTGAGCAAGCGGAAGCGTCGCGAGGCCGAGATCGGTGGCGACATTACTGAGCGATGGGCGCGGTCCTGTCCAAAATTCGCCGACATCCGAATTGGCGTAAAACTCGTTGGTGTCGCGGCCGGCAGCGGGGCGAAAGTAGAGGGTGGCGGTGTGGCCAGCATCGGTGGGTTCCATCACGAGCACACTGCCGGCGACCGCATCCGAACCCCAGCCGGTGA
Organism: Rhodoglobus vestalii; assembly: GCF_006788895.1. Taxonomy (NCBI): domain Bacteria; kingdom Bacillati; phylum Actinomycetota; class Actinomycetes; order Micrococcales; family Microbacteriaceae; genus Rhodoglobus; species Rhodoglobus vestalii. The sequence goes on along the minus strand of NZ_VFRA01000001.1, from coordinate 750,366 downwards.
GGTGGGCGAACGTGGAGTGGGTGCGGAAGGGATAATCGGTGTCGTTGGAGCGCACCTTTGCGGCGCCGGCCGGAACGATAAGACGCTTGCCGGGGAAACGTTGCGAGAGACGGTTGCGCCGGTCAGCCGCAAACGCCGCCTGATCGCGAGCAACTACGTCGACTTCGGAGCGCTCTGCCCATCCCGACGAGATGTAGTCAGTGAAGCTTGACGATTGGGGAGTCGTCGAACGATTAGAAGTCGCGCGGGGGCGGGGGGTCGATGAATCTGCCATACCTCTAGTGTCACCCTTGCGAGGCAAAAAGGCACTATTGCGTTGGCGTGAGGGTGGCCACAATGGGCCGGTGGTCGCTGCCGTCACCGTCGTGCGACTCGATGACGCGCATCCCCGTGACCGTCCAATCGGCGGATGCCATGATGTGATCGATGGGGGCACCCAGCAGTGATGGCAATTGTGTTGGCCACGTGCCGACCGCCGCATTGTCGGTTGCTGAGGCGGCGTCGACACAACTCCCGAGAGCAAAATCGCCGCCGTCCGCGAGCGTGGCATAGTGATCGAGAGTGGAGTTGAAGTCACCAGCGAGAATAGTGTTGCTCGTTCTGCACTGCTCGGCGAGCCACTCAAGGTCACTGCGCCAGTTGGTCATCTCCCCCTGAATTGGCGCAACAGCATGAACGGCAACAAGAGTGGGGCCCTCGCCGTTCTGAGGAACGGCAACAAGGCTCGGCAGCGTCATTGTTGTGCGAGCCGACTCATCAACGGTGTACTCGCCCAGATCGGTGGAAATCAGAATTGTCGTCGACCGCGCCTTCGAGACCTGATCGTACGCCACCGTGTGCACCCACATCGGCCGCCCAGAATCTGCCATGAGCTGGGCAATCTCAAACCCCAACTCGCGGGTAGTTTCGGGCAGAGCCACGACATCCGCGTCATTCAGTAGTGCAAGTTCGGCGATCGTTGCAGCACCGGGAGCATCGCCAAGCGTGTTCCAGGAGAGCACCGTGACATCACCCTCCGCTTTTGTCTCGAAACCGGGGCTTCCGAAGCCGCGCGTTGACAGCACCGCCAGAGTCAGGGCGCTGAACGCGAGAGCAACGATGGCGAGGGATGCCGCGAAGCGTCTGAGGCTGACCGACAGGAGCGAAATCAGTGTGAGCCCCACCACTGCGACAAAGGCGGCGGCGGCGGCTAGCCCACGCAGAGACACGACCTGGGCGACTCCCGCAGCCTGCTCAAGAGAAAATAGCTGTGGCCAAGCCGCAACAAGGAGGGCGGCGGCGATGGCGACAATAAAGGTCGCTGCGAGGATGCGTCGAAACATAGCGCCCTGAGCCTAGAGCAATAGGCTTGCATAATGCGCAACACACCGATCGACCTGCACACTCATAGTGTGGTGTCCGACGGCACCGAAACGCCCACCCAGCTGGTTCGGTCCGCCGCAAATGCAGGGCTAGGCACGATTGCGCTCACCGACCACGACTCCACCGCGGGGTGGCAAGAAGCGATCACTGCCGCCGCCACAGCGGGGGTCAGTGTGATTCCGGGGATGGAGTTGAGCACCAACTATGGGCCAGCAAGCGTGCACGTTCTTGCCTACCTCTTCGACCCCCTCGATCGCACGATTGTCACCGAAACTGCCCGCATTCGGGACGGTCGACTTCGACGTGCTGAGCGCATAGTCGAAAAAATTTCGCTGGACTACGACCTCAGCTGGGATGACGTGCTCGCCGAATCGTCGGATGGAACCACCCTCGGGCGCCCCCACATCGCCGACGCACTCGTGCGCAAAGGACACGTCGCCAATCGCAGCGCGGCGTTTGAGAGCATCCTGCACTGGCAGGGTGGCTACTACGAGAAGTACTACGCCCCGAGCCCGCTTGAGGGAGTGAAGATGATCATTGCCGCCGGTGGAGTGCCCGTGCTCGCGCATCCAGCAGCCCACGGAAAGTATCGTCAACTCACCGGCTCAGTGATCAAGTCGTTAGCTGACGCGGGCCTTTTTGGTCTTGAAGTAAACCACCGCGACAACTCGCCAGAGGGGCGCGAATTTTTGCTCGGCCTGTGTGCCAAATACGGGCTGGAAGCCACCGGAGCCAGCGACTACCACGGAATGGGCAAACCCAACCGGCTCGGCGAGAACACGACCGAACCAGAAGTGCTCGAAAAAATGATTGCGCGGGGTACCGGCTCACAAGCATTCATTGCCAACGGCACACCCGCCGAGTAGGAGAAATCATCATGAGTAATGCCGAACAGTGGAACGCCCTGACGCCTGAGCTGTTGCGCAGTCGTGGGAGCAACAAGTGGACTGCGCCCGAGGGGGAGCTGCTGTGCGCCGGTGTTGCCGAGATGGACTTCGGCACCGCTCCCGCCGTTCTTGCCGAGTGGGCCTCCATCACCGAACGGCTCGATTTTGGTTATCCACCGGAGTCTGTCGGCCTCGAGCTGAGAGCCGCGACCGCCGCCTGGCACCGGGAGCACTACGGCTGGACGGTCGATCCCGCCGACGTTTCTCCTATCGCCGATGTGCTGAAGGGGCTTGAGCTGGCCATCACCGAGTTCAGCGCGCCCGGTGCACCCGTGATCGTTCCCACACCCGCGTACATGCCCTTCCTGCTGCTGCCGACGGTGTTGGGTCGCGACGTGATTGAGTCGCCCATGCTGCGGGGAGAGGACGCCAGTTTCGCGCTCGACCTCGACGATATCGCCTCCCACTTCTCCGCCGGCGCCAACCTGCTCGTACTGGCCAACCCCGGAAATCCGACCGGCAAGGTTTACACCTCTGAAGAACTTTCTGCCCTCGCCGATGTCGCCGATGCCCATGGAGCGCGAGTATTCAGCGATGAGATCCACGCGCCCCTGGTGCTGTTCGGCAATAAGCACGTGCCATTGGCGAGTGTTTCGGATGCCGGAGCACGGGTTGCGATCACCGCAACCAGCACCTCCAAGGCTTTCAATCTGCCCGGGCTCAAGTGTTCACAGCTCATCTTGAGCAATGATGCTGACCGCGCACGCTGGGCTGAGGTTGGCATGTTTGCCACGCACGGCGCGAGCACCCCAGGTATGCGCATGAACACAGCCGCATATCTGCACGGTGCTCAGTGGCTTGCCGAGGTTCGTGAGTACATCGAGGGAAACATCACCTCGATGCGCGAGGCTCTTGCCGAGCAGCTTCCGCTGGCAGTGATGGCTCCCATGCAGGGAACCTATTTGGTGTGGCTTGACCTGCGGGCGTATTCGGACGAGCCAGAGCTCGCTGGGTGGCTTGCAGAGAAGGCGGGTATCCGAGTTAATGGTGGCGTCGGTTATGGAGCGGTGGGCGCGGGCCATATTCGGGTGAATGTCGCGACCTCGCGTTCTATCCTTGAGCGCATCGTTGCCCAGCTTGCCACGGCGATGACTCTGTCTAGGCTGTGAGTCGATAGGTGGCACTGGTTGGTGTGGCGATTCCTGACGTCTGGGGCTCCACATCCGTGAGGTTGCTGTCGACGACTAGCCGGCAATCCTCGATCGCGCTACGAAGCAGTGCTCGCATGGACGCGTCGGTGCCGGGTGAGCACGCCTGAGCAATGCCCAACACAGCAGTCCGGATGATTGAATTGGTCATTCGCGTAACGGCGCGATCTCGATGGTCGGCAGGATTCCCAGCGACGAACTTTCGCGCCCAACGTTCGGCAAGCGGCGCTTGAGCCAAAGCTGAAGCGACTCTGAGCGTGAGATTCGTATCGGCAAGCGGCCGAAGGTTAGCCAGCTGCGAGTGTGTTGCAATGATCCCGACTGCGAGAGCTCGTTGACGCTCCTCGCTGGCAATCGGCAGCGCTGCCGATGCGACTCGCAACGCGATCAAGAGTTCCACGCGTGGATCGGAGCTAGTCAAGCCGATCACCGATGGAATCAGTTCTGCCAACTCTGAGCGTTCTCCGTCAGAGGTGCAGTCGTTGACCAAACGGGCCAGAAGGGCCAGCGCTGGGTGTGTACATGGGGGGTGGTCGCTCCATTTTTCTCCCGCAAGGTAGGAGGCGAATTCCATGAAGCATCCACCCTTACGGGCAGATCGGTGACGCCCCGCTGCGAGAACAGGTATGAACTCTGGCGAATAGTTCTTCTGATGCACCGGCATTGCTCTCCTCCTTGCTTACCGTGCGCTGAGGAACATTTCTCCAATTGTGCGCCTGTTCTGCAGATAAGACCAGAGGCGGACTGAGAGTTTTCCCAACCCGCCGCCACTGGCCTTCGCTTAGGCGCTTAGGGGCGCGCTCGGTGACCCGTCGTTGCCGCCGCGACGACGACGGGTGCGCTTGCGACGCGAGGGCGCTCCGCCATCGTGGGTTCCGCCACCTTCTGGACGAACCTTCTCATCCGAGGCGCGTGCGCGGGAAACAGAGCCGGTGTCGCCGTTCGCGCCCGAATCAGAGCCCGTTGAGCGCGAACGGTCGCGTGGTGGTCGCGAAGACGAATCGCCGGAGCGCTGCGGGTCGCGCCCGCGTCCGCCAGCCGAAGCGCCGCGCCCACCCGCACTAGCGGGAGCTGCCGCGCGCACAGCAGGTGCGTGTGACCCGGGAAGACGACCCTTGGTTCCCTCGGGAATGTCGAGTTCCGAAAACAGGTGCGGGCTCGACGAGTACGTTTCGGTCGGCTCGGGGATACCCATGTCGAGCGCCTTATTGATGTGCGTCCACTTGAGCATGTCTGCCCAGTCCACGAATGTCACCGCAACACCGGTTTTGCCGGCGCGCCCGGTACGGCCAGCGCGGTGCAGGTAGGTGTCGTGGTCGTCGGGAATGGTGTGGTTGATCACGTGCGTAACGTCGCTGACATCAATGCCGCGAGCCGCAACATCCGTCGCAATAAGAATGTCTTTCTTGCCAGCCTTGAACGCCGCCATGGCGCGCTCACGCTGCTCTTGGTTGAGGTCACCGTGAACTGCCGCAGCATTGAAACCGCGATCGTTGAGCTCTTCGACCAGCTTTGCTGCCGCACGCTTCGTTCGCGTGAACACCACGGTCTTGCCGCGGCCCTCAGCCTGCAAAATGCGGGCGATTACCTCATCTTTGTCAAGGTTATGCGCACGGTAAACGATGTGCTTGATGTTCTTCTGCGTCAGACCCTCGTCGGGGTCGGTGGCGCGGATGTGGATGGGCTTGTTCATGAAGCGACGAGCGAGAGCGACAATGGGCCCCGGCATCGTGGCGGAGAACAGCATGGTGTGGCGGGTGGGGGGAGTCTGCGCAAACAGTTTCTCGATATCGGCAAGGAAGCCGAGGTCGAGCATCTTGTCTGCCTCATCCAAAACCATGACTTTGATGTCTTTCAGCGACAGCATGCGCTGGCTCGCAAGGTCAAGCAACCGGCCCGGCGTACCCACGATGACCTGCGCGCCCGCCTTGATTTGTTCAACCTGACCTTCGTAGGCCTTGCCACCATAAATGGCGGCGATCTTGGTTGAGCGATTGGATGCCGCAAGCACGAGGTCTTCGGCCACCTGAACGCACAACTCGCGAGTGGGAACCACGATGAGGGCTTTCACGCCAGGCTCGGGATCGGTGCCCAGCGACTGCAGCACAGGAAGGCCAAAGCCCAGCGTCTTGCCGGTGCCGGTTTTTGCTTGACCGATGATGTCTTGGCCAGCAAGACCCATCGGAATGGTTTGAGTTTGGATCGGGAACGGTTCGAGGATGCCCTTGGTTGCAAGTGCATCGACCATGTCCTGATCGATATTGAGTTCTGAAAAAGTCACGTATGAAGCCCGTCTAGGTGCGATGCGCCCTTTTTGACCTGGGGCGCCGGACCCCCTCCAGATTCGGGGGGATGCCCAAAGTTTAGCGTGTGCTACTGGGCTGAAGCCGCAAATTGGAGCGGCGAGGCGAGTTGCTGCTGCGTCGGGTGGTGCCAACACGCCCTAAGCTAGCGGCGTGGTTAAGTGGTTTTCGCGCAAATCCGGACGCATCGAGGTGCCTCGCCTTCGGTCACGTGCCGGTGATGCGCCGACCGAAAAAGTGGCCCTCGCAGAGTTTGCGCCCGACATCCTCGGCTTTCTGGGGCGGGCCGCCTACGTGCAACTCATGATCTTCGAGAACCTGTCACGGGCAATCACCAATGCGCCCACAACTGCAGCAAAAACAGCGATTGGCAAAGCTGCCGAGTTATCGCTGGGCAAGCATCGTGCCCTTGTTGCCGAGATCACGAAAGCGGGCGGATCGCCGGCAGAGGTGATGGATCCGTACACTGACGTGTTTGACGAATTCGAGCGTCTCGCGCGCGGCGCCGACTGGTACGAGTCCCTCATCACCGCCTATCTCAGCGCGGGATTTTTCGACGACTTTTATGCCCGACTTGCCGCCGGTCTTCCCTCAGAATCACATAACCGCTTGGTCGCGATCTTCTCCGGGGAATCGGGAGAGAAAGTGCTTGCCGAATACTTGCAGGCCGCAATTGATGCGAATCCGCGACTCGACTCGCGCTTGGCGATGTGGGGTCGCCGTCTCGTTGGGGACATGATGCTGGCGGCCCGCTCAGCACTGGTGTTCCCTGATCACACGCGTTCGACTGAAGCGCAGGTTGAACCGGTATTCACCGAACTCATAGCAGCCCACACGCGTCGGATGGACGCGCTCGGCCTTACCGCCTAACGGCCTTACTGCCCAACGGTCCTGCCGCCCAACGGTCCTGCCGCCTGACTGGCTTGCCCCTTAACTGCGGGAGAGTGCCTCGAATGCGCGCGCATCCGCAGCCTCGCGGTGACGCGGAAGTAGCAGCGCGGCCGCGAGAGCAGCGCCGATACCGGCCAGAAGACTGGCGACCCAGATCCAGCTGCCGTCAAACGTGAGGCCCACAAAGACGAGGGCGACCCAGACTGTTGCCGTTACGGCTGCGCCGATAGCAGGAAGAAGGGCGCTGCCGTACATGCCGCGTGCGGGAAGCAGATAACGGATGATCGCCGCGATTGAGGCACCAATGACGGTGACGAAAAGCAGTTCCACGCTAGGCCACGAACCCCACGCGCCGGGATTCTTCTTCACCAAGCTCGACATAGGCGACAGCTGTGGTCGGAACGATGTACAGCTTGCCCTTGGCGTCGCGCAGGCTCACGTACTTAGCATCCGAGTTCAGTGCCTCGGCAATGATCGACTCAACCTCGCTCGACGACTGGGCCGACTCGAAGTTGATCTCACGGGGGCTGTTATTGATTCCGATGCTTATGTCCACACGCCAAGATTACGACACAACGGGAGTCGGTGAATGTGCGTTCTCTGTCAGCGCATCCAGATAGCGTTGCTTCATGGTCACCTTGCCCGAGGAGCACGCGGATGTCGCGGTCACCGAGCCGCTCGAGCTTGATGACTCTCAGCGGGCGGTCGTTGCACTCGCTGACGGTCTAAGTGCGATTGTGGTTGGTGCGCCCGGCTCGGGCAAAACGGTGACGCTCGTAGAGTTGGTGGCCGAGCGGGTGCACGCCCGCGGCTGGACTCCTCAGCAAATAGTGGTGCTCTCGGCGACCCGCCAGAGCGCCACCTCGCTCAGGGATCGCCTTGCTGCCCGCATCGACGCTCCCACGCTGGGGCCCATGGCGCGCACCGCCAACTCTTTGGCCTTCGAAGTGATTCGGGAGGCGGCTGCCGCCGCAGGCGACGGCGCGCCGACGCTACTCACGGGTGCCGAACAAGACCAGATCATTGCTGAGCTTCTTGCTGGGGAGATGGCCGACGGCGGCGGTGCCCCCTGGCCAGCCCATCTCGATGACGAGGTTCGGCAACTGCGCGGATTCCGCACTGAGCTGCGCGATCTCATGATGCGCTGTGTCGAATTCGGAGTCACACCCCACGACCTTCGGCAGCTGGGGGAACGCAACGATCGCCCGGAATGGGTGGCGGCATCCGCGTTCATCTCTGTGTACGACGCCGTTAAGGCGAGCTATCGCGATCGTCACTTTGATGCAAGCGAGTTGCTTGCTGAGGCTGCCGCTCTCATCACTCAGGGTCATTACGCGGCGATCGACCGGTTGCGTCTCGTGATTGTCGACGATGCTCACGAGCTCACCGAGGCGACCATTTCGCTGCTGCGGGCTCTCGCCAGTCGGGGGATAACGATCATCGGGTTCGGTGACCCCGACCTCACGACAGGATCGTTCCGCGGGGCACAGCCCGGAGTGCTCGCTGCCTGGGCCGAACGGCTCAGCCTCACCGACAGTCGCACGCTCTTTCTCTCAGCAGTGCACCGACATGGCGCGACTCTGCGGCAGAGTGTCACCGGGCTGACCGCGCGTATCGGCGTCTCGGGGCTCATCCAGCAGCGAAAGTCGGAGTCAGTCGCCACTGAACCGTCGAGCATCCGCAGCTATCAGATGGCAACCCCGGCTGAAGAAGTTGCCTTCATTGCACGGCAGCTGCGCGAGAAACATGTGCTGGAGTCGGTGCCGTGGTCTCGCATGGCGGTCATCGTGCGCACCGGATCGTTGATCCCTTCGCTCGCTCGCCAGCTGCGCACGCTCGAGGTCGTCACGAGTGTGTCGAGCGCTCGCAGCGCTGTGCGCAATGAGTTCAGCGTGAACGGGCTTATTGTGCTGCTGGAATTGGCTTTGCACCGTCGGCCGCTAGACGCGGAATCGGCGGTGCACTTGTTGAGCAGCTCGGTCGGCGGATTTGACGCGGTGTCACTGCGTCGCCTCAAGGCGGCACTGCGCCACGAGGCCCTGGCCGCAGAAAACTATGACCCCGCCGACCAGCTCATCGCGCAGGCGCTTGCGGCCCCCGCCGGGTTCACCAGCATTGAGACCAGAGTCGCCAGGCAGGCAGCGGCAGTGGCAAAGAACCTGCGCGAAACTGCTGCCGCGGCTGCCGCTGGCGACACCATCGAAGAGCTGCTCTGGGGTGCCTGGCAGCGCAGCGGTCTTGCCGACCGATGGTTTGTCCAGGCACTCGGTTCCGGTGTGGTCGCCGAAGAAGCCAATCGCCACCTTGACGCGGTTGTTGCGCTTTTCTCCGCCGCCAAGCGCTTTGTCGAGCGCCGCCCTGATGCCCCCGCCAATCTTTTTCTCAACGAGTGGCTGTCGGCGGATGTGGCCGAAGATACCCTTGCTGCGCGCTCCGTCGTTGACTCGGTCACGGTCGGAACACCGGCATCCGTCATCGGGCAAGAGTTCGACGTGGTCGTTATTGCCGGAATGCAAGAAAACGTCTGGCCCAACCTTCGCGTGCGCGGTTCGCTGCTTGGTGCCCACGATCTGCCCCGGGTGCTTGCGGGCGAGAAGCTCGCGGTCGCCGACCGCCGACGGGAAGTACTGCACGATGAATTGCGGATGTTTGCGCAGGCCGTTTCTCGTGCCACCAGCGAGGTGATCGTGACCGCCGTCGAGGGTGATGACAGCATGCCGTCACCGTTTATGACTCTGATTCCGACACCGGACGAACCGCTGAGGGTCAGGCCGCCGCTGAGCTTGCGCGGTCTTGTCGGTGTGCTTCGACGAGAGCTAACAACATCAACCAATCCGGGGGCGGCCGCGGCATCCCTGGCACGTCTAGCCCGCGAGGGGGTGCCCGGTGCCGACCCCCGCTGGTGGTACGGGCTGCGCGCACCGAGTACGACGGCGCCGCTGGTCGATCTGAGCGATCCGGATGCCGAAGTGCGAGTGTCACCCTCACGCATGGAATCATTCGAAGGCTGCCCGCTGCACTGGGCCATCGACCAATTGGGTGGGGCGACCTCCACCGTTGCGTCGAACCTCGGTTCGCTCATCCACGGGGTCGCTGAAACCGCTACCGAGTTCAGCGCAGAGGCGCTGTTTTGTGCCGTTGAGGAACGCTGGGGTGAGATGACTTTTGAAGCGACCTGGCAGTCCGAAGCCGAAAAGCTCCGAGCGCGAAAGCTCACCCAGCATCTGGCCACCTACCTGCGCGACTTCGCGGCCAACGGTGGTGAGCTCATTAGCAACGAAATGGCCTTTGTGCTTCCGCTTGAGCACGCGCGGCTGAGCGGAAAAATTGACCGGGTGGAAATGTATGGCGGAACAACCGCAGTGATAGTTGACCTCAAGACCGGAAAAAACGAACCATCAACCGATAACGCGGTAGCTGATCACCCACAATTGGCGGCTTACCAACTCGCATTCGCATCCGGTGCGATCGAGGGAGTGCCCGGGGGTCTCGTCAACGGTGGCGCCAAGCTCGTTGTGCTGTCACCCTCGGCAAAGACCCGCGACTACGTTGACCCGAAGCAGGCACCGATGACCGATGAGCAGCTCGAACTGTTCCGCCAGCGCGTTGTTGAGGATGCCAGGGGCATGGCCGCCAACGTGTTTGTGGCCCGCATGAGCAGCCACTGCACCGATCCGTGGAGTTTCGGCAACTGTCGCATTCACGTCGTGCCGCAGGTGAGCGCCCGATGATCTCCTCCGTTGACCTTGCCGGTCTCCTGGGCATCCATGCGCCCACCGCGCAGCAGCAAGTGGTGATCGAGGCTCCGCTTACCCCCGCGCTCGTTGTCGCGGGTGCCGGCAGCGGCAAGACTGACACGATGGCCAGCCGTGTGGTGTGGCTTGTGGCCAATAACCTCACCACCCCCGATCAGATCTTGGGCCTCACCTTCACCCGCAAAGCGGCCGGTTCCCTCAGCAAGCGGGTGAGCGAGCGCATCGCGATTCTGCGGGACGTGCAAGACCGCCACCCGGAACGGTTCACGGCAACGCCAGAAACAGGGTCGATCGAGTTCGATCAGCCGACCATCTCAACCTACAACTCATTCGCCAGCGCGCTGTTCAGCGAGAACGCCCTGCTGATCGGTCGCGAACCCGAATCAACGCTGCTGAATGACCCCTCGTCGTGGCAACTTGCCCGCAAGCTTGTTGTCGCCAGCACCGATGAACGCCTGATTGGGCTCGAAAAGTCGATCACTGCGCTCACCGAGGCTGTGCTCGCCATCAGCCACGCTCTCAGCGACAACGTTGCCCATGCCGCTGACGTCGCTGCGTACGCCGCGCGCTTCACCCAACTTTCTGAGTTGCCCTTTGCCGAGACCGCACACAAAAAGACGCCATACGTTTCTGTGATCGAGGCGGTCAGCGAGGTCGGTTCACTTGCGCCGTTGCTCGACTTGGCCGTGCAGTATGCTCAACAAAAACGTCAACAGGGGTTGTTGGAGTTCAGCGATCAGGTGGCTCTAGCGCTCGAGGTCAGCGAGCGCTCCAGCGACGTTGTCGAGCACTATCAGGACCGCTACCGTGTCGTGCTGCTCGACGAGTACCAAGACACCAGCGTTGTGCAAACGCGGCTGCTCGCGCGCTTGTTCGGCAATCATGCGGTGATGGCCGTCGGCGACCCACACCAGTCAATTTATGGCTGGCGCGGAGCAAGCGCGGCAAACCTCGCCCGGTTCAGCCGCGACTTCAGTGGCACTGACGATGCACAAATCTTTGCGCTCTCGACGAGCTGGCGAAACGCCACGAGCGTGCTCGACGCCGCCAACGTGATCGTTGAACCCCTCAGCGCGCGGTCGCCAGTGCGCGTTGAGTCGTTGGATGCTCGCCCTGACTCGCCCGCCGGAACCATCGACGCCCACTACTTCGAGCACATCGACGAAGAAGCTCACGGCGTCGCGAAGTGGTTCGCGGGAGCGCTCGCCCCGCCAGCCTGGAACCACTACGACCCCGACCCTGAGGTGGCGGCCCCCACACCGCCAACGGCAGCGATCCTGTTTCGGCGTCGCAGCGACATGGATCGTTTTGCCGCAGCGTTGGCCACAGAAGAAGTCCCGTATCACGTGCTCGGAATCGGCGGACTGCTCTCCACCCCCGAAATAGTCGACCTAGTGAGCGCGCTCACCGTCATTCACGATCCCACCGCCGGATCAGAACTCATCCGACTGTTAGCCGGTGCTCGATGGTCGATCGGCCCGCGCGATCTGGCCGAACTCGCATCCCTCTCGCGATGGTTGCTGAGCCGATCTGTGACACAGCAGGAGCTGAGCGCCGAAGTGCGCCAGCGCATGCGCGAGTCAGTCGCGGTCGATGATTCGGCATCCATCGTCGATGCTCTCGACTTTGTGGGGGAGGCGCCCGCCACACACTCGCAACTTCAGGGGTTCAGCGACGAAGGAATTCTTCGGCTCAAGGATGCCGCCGCGCAGTTGGCGTTCTTCCGTTCGCGAGCCGGTCTCGAGCTGGGAGACCTTGTGCGCCTGCTTGAGCAAGAGCTACTGCTCGACATCGAAGTTGTCGCGAGCCGCCCTCAAGCGCAGGGCATGGCAAATCTGTATGCCTTCCATGATGAGCTAGCGGGTTTTCTTGCCAGTGATGATCAGGCCACCCTGGGCAGTTTCTTGTCCTGGCTTCGACGTGCGGCGCAGCAAGACATGATGGGGCCGCGCAGTGATGATGCGGAAGCTGGCACGGTTCAGTTGCTCACCATCCACGCCTCGAAAGGGCTGGAGTGGGATCTGGTCGCGCTTCCGCGGCTGGTTGCCGGTGAAATTCCGGCAACATCACGGGAGGGCAAAGGATGGGTGGGCTTCGGCAAGTTACCGTTCGCTTTCCGGGGCGACTCCGCAGAACTCCCCGAGGTTGCGTGGGAGAACGCGAACTATCAGTCCGAGTTTGATGCCTCGCTGAAAGACTTTAAAGTGGCGCTCGCTGACCGTCACCAGGCCGAAGAGCGTCGACTCGGCTACGTAGCCATCACCCGTGCGCGCGACAACCTGCTGCTCTCGGGGTCATTTTGGTCGAGCCGGAGCAAACCCCAAGCCCCCAGCGTGTTTCTGCAGGAATTGCAGGAGCGCGGCCTCATCGAGGAACTACCGACCGACCCGGTTAACGAGGAAAACCCGACCCTGAATGACCTTGTCGACCCGCTCTGGCCGTTTGATCCCCTTGGCCACCGGCGGGCGACCGTCGAAACTGCCGCACAGTCAGTGAACACTGCCGACCCGGGGGGTGAGGGGCTGTGGTCCCGCGAAATCGATCTGCTGCTGGCGGAACGCGATCAAGCCGCAAGTGACGCCACACGCACGCCGCTGCCCCAGCGCATCCCGGCCTCCCGGTTCAAGGACTACATCGCCGACCCCGAAGCGGTCGCGCTATCGCTTCGCCGGCCCATGCCCGAAAAGCCCTACCGGGCAACACGGTTGGGAACTCAGTTTCACGAGTGGGTGGAGACTCGCTTTGGCGGTTCAGCATCGGCGGACACATTCGACGCACTGCCCCTCGAAATCGACGGAACGGATGCCGACAGTGTCGCGGATGCCGAACAGTTGGCCCGTTTGCAGGCAACCTTCGAACGCTCGTCGTGGGCAACGCGCAAGCCCGTCGACGTTGAGATCGAGATTCACGTTCCGTTCGACGATCGGGTGGTGATTTGCAAGATTGACGCTGTCTACGCCGACGGCGATCGCTACGAAATTGTTGACTGGAAGACCGGTCGCGCGCCTCGTGATGCCGCCGATCTCGAAGCCAAGCAATTGCAGCTCGCGCTCTACCGATTGGCGTACGCGCAGTTCAGGGGCATAGCGCCCGAAAACATTGATGCAGCATTTTATTTCGTTGCCGACGATACCGTGATTCGGCCCGAGCATCTTTATGGCGAGAGCGAGTTACGCGCAGCGTGGGCACGATCCGTAGGTACCGCGCCAAGCTTTAGCGCCTGACGCGCCTGATCCACCCTGACACCCAGAATACGAGCAGGGAACGCGTCAGGATCGCCGCTGTACCGGTCTACTCAGGATCGCCGCACTCAACGCATCGACCGGTTCGCGAGCGACCATCGGGTTGTTGAGCAAGACGAAGTCAACATCACCGAGCTCGGGCAGTTCAAAGGAGGCCGGAACCTGCGCGAGGTCTGCCGGGATCAGTGACTGCGGAAACACCGCAATTCCGATTCCCGCCCTCACAGCAGCCAACGCACCATTCACTTCCTTCACATTGCAGGTTATCCGCCACGTGCGACCCCCAGCTTCGAGAGCGCGCATCGCGTACTCGCGCCCCAGACTGGGGGCCTGATACAAGATCAGAGGCACGGGGGAGGCGGCATCCATGTTCATGCTCTTGTGCCCGATCCAGACCATTCGGTCACGGCGCACGAGCTGGCCGCCTTCGGCTCCGGCATCCTGTTTGACAAAAATGAGATCAAGTTGGCCAGCCTTCAATCGACGCACGAGTGCGCCGCTTTGGCTCACGGTCAGTTCTAGATTGATCTGTGGGTAGAGCTGACGAAAATCCCGCAAGATGCCCGGCAGTTGTGTGAGTGCGAGGTCGTCTGCTGACCCGAAACGAAGCCGCCCCCGCATCGCGGAGCCGGTGAAATAGTTCACCGCTTGATCTTCGGCCGCCAAGATCGCGCGGGCGAAGCCCAGCATGGCTTCGCCGTTGTCGGTGAGAGATACTGCGCGGGTGTCGCGCAACACGAGAATTCGGCCGGCTGCCGCCTCAAGTTTTCGAATGTGTTGGCTGATCGTGGGCTGACTGAGACTCAGCGTTCGGGCGGCATCGGTGAAGCTGAGGGTGTCGGCGAGAGCAACAAAAGATTTCAGTAATACGGGATCGAACACGCACACTCCATTACGAAACGTAATTGAATTTATAGGCTCGATTATGCACGGGAATGAGTGGGGTGACAATACGGTTGAGGGTGTGGCTATGACATCTGAGACTTCTCCGGCAACAGTGCCCATCTCGGCTGTGATGCAGCGCCCGCTGTGGCGCGACACTTTCAGTTCGCTTCGACTACACAACTACCGGCTTTACGTCATCGCGCAATTTATCGCCTACACCGCGGCATGGGTGCAGCGCATCGCCGTTGATTGGCTCGTTCTCGAACTCACCGGCAATGTGGCGTTGGTAGGTCTCACGATCGCAATCCAGTTCACTCCCACGATTGTGCTCGGCGCCTATGCGGGCGTTATCGCCGACCGTTTTGATAAGCGCGCAACGCTGATGATCGCGCAGTCGATTATCGGTGTGCTCAGCCTTGCCCTCGCGATCGTGACGATCCTGGGGGTAGCAGAACTCTGGCTCGTATACCTGCTGGTGTTGCTCATGGGCATCATTCAAGTCTTCGACAACCCAGCGCGGGCGGTTTTTGTCAACGAGCTGGTTGGCCCGCGTCACCTGCGCAATGCGATCAGTCTCAATGCGTCGATCTTTCACTCGGGCGCGTTCTTGGGCCCGGCACTGAGTGGCGTGTTGATTGTGGCTGCGGGTTCAGGCTGGGCCATCGGTATCAACGCGGTGGCGGTCGTCATCGGTGTCATTATTTTGGCGTCAATGCGCAAGAGGGAACTCCTGATCGCCCCGCGTGCCCCAGGGACAAAGGGGCAAATTCGTGAAGCCATGCGTTACATTCGCAATAAGCCCACGCTGTTCTGGACAATGGTGATGGTTTTTGTGATCGCCGTGTTCGGCATGCCGATGCCGACTTTGTTGGCCGCGATGGCGAACACCGTCTACGAGACCGGCGCTAGTGGTTACGGCCTCTACAACTCGCTGGCGGCCATCGGTGCGCTCCTTGGAGCGCTGGCATCAGCTCGCCGCTCAAGCCTCCGGCTGCGCACCATCATCTTCGGCGCGGTGCTCTACGGCGTCGCGATGATGCTGGCCGGAATCGTGCCAATTTATTCGCTGTTCTTGGGAGTGTTGATTGGTATTGGGCTGAGCCGGCTGCTTCTCATGACGGCGGCCGAAACGATGGTGCAGCTGTCGTCCAACCTGGTGATACGCGGCCGGGTGATGGCCTTCTACGTGATGGTCATCCTCGGGGGACAGGCGGTGGGCGGACCGCTCATGGGCACCATTGCCGAACTGTGGGGTGCCAAGATCGCTTTTGTCATTGCGGGTGGGGTTCCCACGGTTGTCGCGATCACGATAGCGATCCTGCTAGCGCGCTCCGGGCGCCTGACGGTGCGCGTTGCGCCGCGTCGCACCGGTCGATGGATGGCGATCGTGCCACATCCCCGGTCGCGTGCGATCACGGAATCGATGCCGATCGTTGGCTCTGGCTCTGGCTCTGGCGCCGCCGCCGCCCACGCTCCGACATCCCGCAACCGGCTTCGTGCGCTGCGCGCCTCGCTATCCCGAGGGGCGCGCAAACGACGCTCTCCGAAAGAAGACCTCTAGCCGGCGCGATTGTTGTTGCGCAGCATGGCCTCGACCTCGTCGACAGCCATCGTGGGAACTGTGTTGGCGCTGATCGGATTCATCACGTCATCACGAATGTCGTCGAGTAGCGTCGTCAGCATTTCGACTGCGTCATCCACAATTTCGGTACTGCGGACTTCCGTTCCGTGCAGCAACCATTTGACGACGGAGAGTTCAGCATAGAAAGTGGCGCGCTGTTTGAGTTGGCGGTCGCCAGCACCGCGGGCATCCGAGTAGGCACCGAACGCGGTGTCGATGATGGCCTCGTTGCGCGGGCCGAGTAGCCACTGCAAGTCGGTTGCCGGGTCGCCGATTTTGATGTCGTGCCAGCCGAGAACACCGGTGACCGCATTGTCTGAGCTGAGGAATGAGTCAGAAACAAGCGAGCCGTTGACGACCGTCGGTTGAAACTGCCAAATTGTGGAGTCTGCGGCAGCGGCACGCCAGCGTTCGAGTAGCGCTCGGGGAACCAGCTTGGTGGCGGCGGCGCGGTCGATGATAGAAATGCACGCGCGGAGGCTTTCACCGGCGGTCTGCACGGGGAGCCCGGCATCCGCCACAAAGCTTGTTGGCAGGCTGTGAATCGCGGCGATCGCGGAACCGATAGATGCTGAGAGCGAGCCTGGGCCGGTCGTGTACGAGCGCATGGGTACTTTGCTGCCGTACACAAATTCATAAACTATCCCGCGGGTTTGGCCAACGGGTACCTGACCGGCATAGCGTGTGACGGCAAACGGTAGACGGGTGCGAACCCCGGCACTCAACGCACGAAGCGCTACGAGGTCGGCAGACTGCAGATTTTCTGCAGAGGTGTTGCGGGGCACTCGAATAATCCAGTGCTTACCGTCGCGCCCGGTGATCAGCGCGGAATCGAAGTCGTTGACGCTGCCGGTACCGAATGGAGCGGCTGCGGCAACATCGAGCCCCTCAACAGCAGAGGTCGCCAGCGCGGCTAGAGTGAGATGTGATCTGGCCATAACACTCAGGGTAGGTTGCTCAGACGCGCATTTGCCGCACGCCACGCACTTGGGACGGGGTCGATACATGTCACAGTCTTTTCTTTCGCGGCTGCCGCTGTCGCGCTATGAGATTGATCGTGACCATCTTGCTAGAGAAGACCCTCATCTTCTTGACCGCTTGTGGCGCGACACGGCGACCAGAGTTTTGCCGATTTTTGATGGCTCAGCCCTGCTCTCCGCTGAAGGATCGCTGGCGTTACTGCGGCCGGATGCGATCGAGCGCGGCGACACGAGTGTGTATCTCGGGCGATCGACCTCCACCACGGGCCCCGAGCCGGTCGGCACTGCCATCGTGACCATGGAACTCCACGACGCCGGACATTTTGCTGAAGCCAGCTGGGGAAACCTGCGCTCGATTGCTACCCGGTTGAGCGCGCGGGATGTCGGGCTGTTTACCGAAGCTCTTTCCATCCTGAACTGGCACTCATCCCACCTGTTTTCGCCGCGCACCGGTGAACCCACGGTGGTGGAGAAAGCGGGCTGGGTTCGGCGCGACGTTACGTCGAATATCGACGTATTTCCCCGCACCGACCCGGCAATCATCGTCGGCGTCACCGACAACGATGACCGCCTGCTGCTCGGGTCAAACGCGCTGTGGGAATCGAACCGGTACTCGCTTCTTGCCGGATTCGTCGAACCGGGCGAGTCACTTGAGTCAGCCGTCGAGCGAGAAATTTTCGAAGAATCCGGTGTTCCCGTGGTCGATCCGGTGTATTTAGGCAGTCAGCCATGGCCGTTCCCGGCATCGCTCATGCTCGGCTTCATGGCATCTGTAGCCCCCGGTTTTTCTGGGCCAGGCACCCCAGATGGCACCGAAATTCTTGATCTGCGCTGGTTTAGCCGCGACGAGCTTGCCGCATCGCTGAACGACATACGTTTGCCCGGGCACTCGTCCATTGCGCGCGCGATCATTGAGCATTGGTACGGCGAACCGATCGACCAGCAGTCGTGACTGTACAGGCCGACGCCCTCCTCGACGCCCTCGATGACGGCCAGCGACAAGCGGCGGAGACGCTGCTGGGGCCCGTCTGCCTGCTGGCGGGAGCCGGTACGGGAAAGACGAGGGCGATAACGCACCGCATTGCCTACGGCGTGGCGACCGGTGTCTACCCGCCCGGTCGAGTGATGGCGCTCACGTTCACCAATCGCGCTGCCGGAGAGCTGCGTGGTCGACTGCGGGCGCTCGGTGCTGATGGAGTGGCTGCTCGCACTTTTCACGCCTCCGCGCTCTCGCAACTGAACGCATTTTGGCCGCAAACCATCGGCGGAACAATGCCGCGACTGCTCGAAGGTAAAGCGCGAATGATCGCGCACGCCGCCGATACCCTGAAACTCAAGTTGGATACGGCCACCCTGCGTGACGTTGCGGCAGAAATTGAGTGGCGCAAGACCTCCCGCATCTCGATTGAACAGTATGGGGGTGCTGGCCGCACCGTGCCAGCCGCTCTCACGATGGATCGCATGGTTGCGCTGCAGACCGCATACGAGGCCACGAAGGATGCCCGCCGGCAGATTGACTTCGAAGATGTGTTGCTGGCCGCGGCCGGAATGATTGAAGCTGAACCCCGCATCGCGCAGCAGGTACGCGAGCAGTACCGATTCTTTGTCGTGGACGAGTATCAGGATGTGTCACCGTTGCAGCACGAACTGCTGCGGCTATGGGTCGGAGACCGCGACGACCTCTGTGTGGTCGGCGATGTCAGCCAAACGATTTATTCTTTCGCGGGGGCGAGCCCCGACTTCTTGCTGCGTTTTGCCGCGCACCATGACAACGCGATCGTGTTGCGGCTGGAGCGTAACTATCGGTCGACCGCCGAGATCGTGCACACCGCCAACAAGCTGATGGCAAACCAACCTGGCGCATTGACTCTGCAGGCCGCAACCGCCGAACACTCGGTGCCGCCAGCGGTCACCGGCTACGATGACGACCAGGCAGAGGCTGCGGCCGTTGCGGAGACGATCGCGGGTCAGATTGCGGCAGGAACCAGCCCCGAAGAGATCGCTGTGCTGTACCGCATCAATGCACAATCGCAGTCGATTGAGGCTGCGCTGTCGGCCGCCGGAGTTCCGTTCCTGGTGCGCGGAGCAACCCGATTCTTTGAGCAGCGCGAGGTCAAGGAGGCAATTATGTTGCTCCGGGGGGCATCCATCTCTACAGCGACGGAGCCACTGTTCAAGTCGGTCAGCGATGTGTTGAGATCGATCGGGTGGTCGCAAGATCCTCCCGAAAGCGCGGGCGCGGTGCGTGATCGCTGGGAATCGCTCAACGTGATCATGCGCCTCGCCGAGGATTCGCCCACCGAGCTGACGCTTCGCGAGTTTGTTGCCGACCTCGTCGACCGCCAGAGCAGCAATAATGAACCGCTGCGCTCCGCCGTGAACCTCGCGACTCTTCATTCAGCCAAAGGCCTGGAGTGGGATTGCGTGCACATTGTTGGGCTCAACGAGGGCCTGCTGCCGATCAGCTATGCCCGAACTCCCGCCGCGATTGATGAGGAGCGGCGTCTGCTCTATGTCGGCATTACTCGTGCACGCCGATCGCTCGGGATGTCGTGGTCGGCTAGCGCACAAACCGGTCGGGGTGGGCGTCGTGCTCCCAGTCGCTTTCTGGAGGACGTGCGCGACCGGACGTCACGCTGACGATATTGTCTACCTGCTGACAACCACAATCGGGGTGGCGGAAACGCAGGCTCTCATCACGACGACCGGTGGCGTCATCGATGCGCACTGAGGTGTGTGAATCGGCGGGGGTGTGGTCGAAGACCGTATAGCCCACCCGGCCGAGACGGTGAAGTGCCATCCGGCTAGTTTCTGCGGCAGCTTCGGCAATCAGCACGGGGGTGAGGGCATGCGACGCTCGGCCGATGAGTTGAGTCGCGATTGCTGGCCATGCCGGATCGTTGTCGCGACGGTGCAGTTCGACACAGAGCAGACATCCGGTAACTCCGGGGGTGACAACGGGCCCGATCTCGGCGGCGGAGTCGGAGATGACGACGGGGAGGTGCGGAACATCACGACGAAGCCAGTGTGTGTGCACTGAGGGTGTGAGCACAAAGTGGCCGACCACGATCGCGAGATCGGGGTGGGCGGCGGCGAGTTCATCCGCGTGTTCGGCCACGCTCACACTCACGCCACTGGCCGCGAGCACGCGCGCGATCGACTCTATGAGCGGGCTAGCGGCCCCAATAATGGCAACACTCGCATTCGGTGGTGGGGGTGGCGTGGCGATGAGTACCCGGGAGAGAGCATCGACCAGGTCGTCGCATTCGTCGGGGTGTGAGCGGGCGAGCATGGCGAGACCGCTCTGGCTGATGCCCGCCACCAGGGCGGAGAGAACCTTTTCTTGGGTTTCGGTGACATGCGGCAGCACAACGGCCGGTGGATCAACGCCGATCTGTGCGCTGGTGGGGGAGCGCCACACCAGTGGTAGCCGGGGGTCTACGCGCAAGATCATGTGAACATTGTGCCCACGCCGCCGGATCCTCAGCGCGAAGCGTCCACAGTGCAGGTTAGGGGTTCTCGCCCTCGTGGGGGCGCTCCCCGGATTCATCATTGAGAAGGTCACTGATTGCCTGATCGATGTCGTCTGGTGTGCTGCCGCCGTCACGCAGGCGAGCCACGAGGGCAGCAGGGTCGTCGATGTCGGCCGCGGTCGGCATGAGGTCGGGGTGCGACCAGAGCGCATCCCGCTGTTGGGAGCCCAGTTCGTCGTTGACGAGCTGCCACATTGTGGCGGCTTCCCGCAGTCGACGCGGTCGAAGCTCTAGGCCGACAAGTGTGGCGAAGGCAGACTCTGCCGGGCCACCGGATGCGCGGCGGCGGCGAACAGTTTCGGCAATGGCACCGCGAGATGGCAGTCGCGTCGTCGCGGCGGCAGTCACCACATCCACCCAGCCTTCCACAAGCGCCAGCACGGTTTCGAGGCGTTCGAGTGCCTCTTTTTGCTCTTGGCTCTTTGGGGGAATCAGCGACCCGTTGGTCATGGCGTCGCGCAATTCTTCGGGGTTGTTCGGGTCGAAGCCGCTAGCCAGTTCGGCAATCGCATCCGAATCAATGTGGATGTCGTGGGCATAGGCGGTAACTGAAGTCATGAACTGCAAGCGCAACCACTTCGCATGGCGAAAGAGTCTGGCGTGTGCGAGTTCGCGTACTGCAAGATACAGGTGCACTTCTTCTTCGGGGATGTCGAGGCCGCTGCCAAAGGCGAAGACGCTCTGCGGGATCAGTGCTGCTTGCTGTTCGTCAAGCAGAGGAATGCCGATATCGCCGCCGGAAACGACCTCGCTAGCGAGTTGCCCCACTACCTGGCCGAGTTGCATCGCAAATAGGGTGCCACCGATGTTGCGCATCATTTTGCTGGCGCCGCTGAGCATCTCATTCATCTCTTCCGGCGTGTTTTGCTCGAGAACCTCGGTGAGTGAGTTGGCGATTGAATTAGCGACGGGTTCGGCAAGCTGAGTCCAGATGGGCATCGTGAGGGTGACCCATTCGCTGCGGCTGAGCAGCTTCGGTTCGGTGGTGAGTTCAGAGATGTCGGTGACGTCATTGAGCCAGAGGGATGCAACGTGAAGCGATTGTTCTAGTTTGGATCGCTCTGCAGGCAGCGAGACGACCGTGCTTTGAGCGGCAAGGTTTTTTGCCTGCTCGAGCGCGATGTCCCAGTTGATTCCGTCGCCGCTTGTGGCCATTGCGCTCTGAAGTTGATCGAGCAGGTGCCGGATCATCGCGGGATCATTGGGTAGACCGGCGGCTGCGGCGAGTTTCGCAGGATCGATGTCTCCATCGCCGGAGAGAAACTCGCGCATCATGTCGCGGAACTCGTCTTCAGAATTGTTCTCAGCATCATCAGCCATTCATTAACGCTAGTCGCTCGATGCCGTGTGCGGCTGAGTTTTGACCTAGGCTAGGAACCCTTACCGTGCGCCTGTGGCGAACACCGCTTCCACCCTGTAAGGATTTAGTGGCCCTCTTTACTGACAATCGTCCCGAACCTTCGTCTTGGCGCGCCCGAAGCGGTTGGGTGGGATGGCTGATTCTCAGTGTTGCGCTCGTCGGTACGCTGTTGGCAACGCTCGTTCCGTCGCCTTACATCGTCGAGCAACCGGGTCCCGTCTACGACACTCTGGGTGACGTGGAGATCGACGGCGATCTTGTGCCGCTCATCCAGATCCCGGTGGAGACGACCTATCCCACCAAGGGCGCGCTCGACATGCTGACCGTGAATGTGCAGGGAAACCCTGAATCGCCCTTGAGCTGGTTCGAGGTTGGCGCTGCTTTCTTTGATCCCAGTCGCGCAATCGTTCCGGTCGAAGCTGTCTTTCCTCCCGGTGTGACGATCGAAGATTCGACCGAGGCTGGTCGCATCCAGATGGAAAGCTCACAGCAAGAAGCAATTGCCGCGGCGCTGTCTAATTTGGAGTACGAGTTTGACGCCACTCTCACGGTTGCCGAGACGAGTTCGGGTGGCCCTTCGGATGGCGTGCTGCAAGCGGGCGACATCATCCGTTCCGTCAATGACGAAACTTTCGGCGACGTGGCAGGTCTTCGTGACGAGATTGCCGACAACGGCACGACCACTGCCGCCATCGTCATTTTTGAACGTGAGGGCGAAGAGCAGACCGCCGAGATTACTCCCACGATGTCTGAGGGTGATGACCCGATAGCGATCATTGGTGTCGTCGTCGGCAGCGCATACAACTTCCCCGTCGATGTCAAAATTCAGCTGGAAAATGTGGGTGGTCCGAGCGCCGGCATGATGTTCGCTCTCGGCATCATCGACAGGCTCACGCCCGGTGCCATCAACGGCGGAGAAGTGGTTGCGGGAACGGGAACGATTACCGCGACCGGAGACGTCGGACCCATTGGCGGAATCCAGCAAAAAATGTACGGTGCTAGCAACGCCGGCGTCGACTTCTTTTTTGCGCCCATAGAAAACTGTGATGAGGTCACGGGCAACATTCCCGACGACCTCACCGTCTACGCAATCGACGACCTCAACGATGCCCTCGTTGCGCTTGCTAGCATCCGTGCTGGCCTGAGTGGCGCGGGGCTTCCGTCGTGTGAATCGAGTTGATCGCCGTTATTTGAGCGCTGACGCGCGACGCTGAGAGCGATTATCAGCTTCTCGCCCATAAAAGACCTTTAAGATATCGCTAGGCCCCCAATTTCAGGAGCAAGGTACAGTGTCGAGCCAAACCAAATCAGCCCCGCCGAACAAAACGAGAACCGCGTTTACGATTACGGCGATAATTCTTGCCGTAATCGTCGTTGCCTTCTTCTTGTTCTCCAACCTCTATGCAGATGTCCTCTGGTTCAGTCAGGTCGGCTATCTGGAGGTCCTTACCACCCAATGGATCGCGAATGTCGTGATGTTCGCCATCGGCTTTGTTGCCATGGCGGTTCCGGTGGGCATCAGTCTGCTGGTCGCTTTCCGGGCCCGCCCCATCTACGCCAAGCTCAATGCCCAGCTGGAGGGCTACCAGCAGGTGGTCGAGCCGTTGCGCAAAGTGGCCATGGTTGGCATCCCGGTGCTGTTGGGAATCTTTGGCGGTGTTTCCGCAGCAAGTGCCTGGCCCGTTGCTTTGCAGTGGCTCAACCGCACCGCATTCGGTCGTGTCGACCCGCAGTTTGGGTTCGACATTGGGTTCTATTTCTATGAACTTCCGTTCTATCACTCGATCGTTGGCTTCGCTTCGGCAGTGTTGATTGTCTCCTTTGTGGGGGCCCTCGCGACAAGTTACCTCTACGGTGCGCTGAGCGTTCAGGGCCGCGAGGTGCGAATTTCGCGGTCGGCACGCGTGCAGCTTGCCATTACGGCGGGGCTTTTCTTTGCACTCCAGGCGGTAAGCATCTGGCTCGACCAGTACACGACGTTGTACTCGGCCAGCCAGGGCTTCCTCCAGACCGGTGCCAGTTACACCGAGGCAAACGCCACCATTCCTGGCCGCGCAATCCTCGCTGGAATCGCGGCGATCGTGGCGATCCTCTTTATCGTGACCGCGATCATCGGCCGCTGGCGTCTGCCGATCATCGGCACAGCGCTGCTACTCATCAGTGGCCTTGTCGTCGGAAACCTCTACCCGTGGGTTGTGCAGCGCTTCCAGGTAGACCCCAACGCCCGTACCTTCGAGTCTGCATATATCGATCGGAGCATCGACGCGACACGAGATGCCTACGGCGTAGCCGACATTCAAGAGGTTCCCTATAGCGCCACAACGGATGCCGAATCGGGTGCGTTGCGTGAAGACGCGGCCACGACAGCGAACATTCGTATTCTCGATCCCGCGATCGCCCCACAGGCGTTTGCGCAGCTCCAACAGTTCAGGCAGTACTACCAGTTTGATAACCACCTGGACGTTGACCGCTATAAAATCGATGGCGAAATTCAGGACACGGTGATCGCCGCCCGTGAGCTCAACCTGTCAGGTTTGGGCGAGTCTCAGTCGTGGTACAACAACACCGTTGTTTATACGCACGGTTATGGCGTGGTGGCGGCCTTTGGTAACCAGCGTTCGCCCGATGGGGAGCCAGTGTTCTTGCAGTCGGGGATTCCGAGCTCAGGAGCGCTGGGTGAGTTCGAGCCTCGGATTTACTTCGGTGAGAAGTCACCTGAGTACTCGATTGTCGGCGCCCCTGAAGGCGCGAAACCCATTGAGCTTGATTTTCCGGCCGGTGGCGAAGAGGGTGACCAGAACGCAACCACAACGTTCGCGGGTGATGGCGGGCCACTGCTTGACAACCTGTTCAAGAAGCTTGTGTATGCGATCAAGTTCCAGTCAGAGCAGATCTTCCTCTCGTCAGATGTCACAAGCGAGTCGCAGATTTTGTATGACCGCGAGCCAATCGAGCGAGTCAAGAAAGTTGCGCCGTACCTCACGGTTGACAGCGACGTATACCCCGCAATTGTCGATGGCCGTACGGTCTGGATCGTTGACGGGTACACCACGGGGGCAAACTACCCGTACTCGCAGGTCGAGCAACTCTCGAGCGCGATTGCCGATACCTACACGCCGGCGCCGCAGTTCGCGCTCGACGACATCAACTACATCCGCAACTCAGTTAAAGCGACCGTCGATGCATATGACGGTTCGGTGACACTGTATGCGTGGGATGACGAGGACCCCGTTCTTGAAACGTGGAACAAAGTCTTCCCGAATACGTTGGTGTCGCAGGACGAGATGAGCGTTGAACTGCTTGATCACGTGCGGTACCCCGCAGATCTGTTCAAGATGCAGCGTCAAATCTTGGGTTCGTACCACGTGACCGATTCAGCCTCGTTCTATTCGAGTGACGACCAGTGGGTTAGCCCCGAAGACCCGGTGTCGACTACGGGATCAACTCAACCACCGTATTACTTGACGATGCAGGTGCCGGGAACAGAGAGCCCTGCTTTCACGCTGTACTCGACATTTATTCCCCAGGGAACCGATGACGCCAGTCGAAGCGTTCTCACGGGCTACCTGGCGGCGAACTCGGATGCTGGCCCCGACTACGGCAAACTGACGCTGCTCAACCTGCCGAAGGAGGACACGGTTCCTGGACCGGGTCAGGTGCAAAACAGCTTCAACACTGACACGAACGTAGCTAACCAGTTGGCGTTGTTGCAGCGCGGTGATACTGAGGTCAGACTCGGTAACCTCCTCACGCTGCCCGTCGGTGGTGGTCTGCTGTATGTGCAGCCCGTTTATGTTCAGTCCACCAGCGGTACGCAGTACCCGCTCTTGCGCAAGGTGCTTGTTGCGTTCGGTGATCAGATCGCCTTTGAGGACACCCTCGACGGAGCTCTCGATGTGCTGTTCGAAGGCGATTCGGGCGCTGAGGCTGGTGACGGAGACGTTCCCGAGACGGATCCTCTCGTTCCGGTCGATCCAGAGGCACCCGTAGACCCTGAGGCACCCGCTGACCCGGGCACCACCGGCGACAACGCGGTTGTTGACCAGGCCCTTGCCGACTACAGGACGGCACTGGCTGACCGTCAGGCTGCCTACGCTGCCAACGATCTGGTAGCAGCGGCAGAAGCGGATGACCGTATGGTTGCCGCAATCCAGCGGGCAATTGAAGCGAGCGAATAGTACGTTCTGACTCGGCGGGCCGCAGCACGTAGTGCGCCCGCTGAGTCAGGTTTTCGTGGCTCGAACCCTGTGTTAGTGTTGTTTACACGCCGCGGGGTGGAGCAGTTCGGTAGCTCGCTGGGCTCATAACCCAGAGGTCGCAGGTTCAAATCCTGTCCCCGCAACGAAAAGACGTCTCAGACATCGCAACTGAAATCCTTCTCCCTCGGGAGGGGGATTTTGTTGTTTCCGGCCGAAACACATGCACGCGCTGGGCGGTATCTCAGGGACTATCCAACCCCGTCGGGCGCTGAGTCTCGCCGCGGCTCCGAAACCGGGACCGGAAGCGGTTCGAGGAAGTCAAAAAGTTTCGGCAGCCGACGATCACGAAGTGAACTGGACGCGGCGAGCCCGATCAGCACACCGAGGGCAATAGCGATCATGGTGCCGAGCGCTGTCACGAGGGTTCCCCCGGCCCCGGAGTCGCCGCCGAGCACTTCGGTGACCCCAACGAGACCCAGTGCTCCGGGCACGAGAATCCAAAACGCGGGCAAGAAACTTACTATTGCGGGCGGGCCGTTTCGGTGTCGAGCGACGACCACCGCCACCGGGGTCATCGCGATCGCACCGATCAGGGCAGAAAGCACTCCACCAAACAGCACATCCCCAATAACTTGAGCGCCATACGCAACATAGAGCACGAGCAGAATCCACGGAATGGATGCTGGTCTCGCGCACTGATAAATGGTGATGCCGACGCCGAACAGCGCTACGGCGATCCAGGGGGCGAGGGGGCCTAACGGCTCGCTAGCTACGTCGAGTTCGACCCGGGGTACCCCTACGAGGGCACTGGCGGAAAGTATGCCGACGGCGAGCAGCAACAGACGCATTGCGCCCGCCGCAGCTCGTGCGGAACCGGACATGATATGGCCGGTTGCGAGTTCGATCACTGCGGTCGTCAGCAGCCCTCCCGGTAGCAGAATCACGAGCGGGGCAACTAACGATGGCAACACTCCGGGGTCACTGGCCGCCCGTGCGACGAGCAGCACGATTACGGAGGAACCGAGCGCTGCCGCGACAATCACCAGCGCGTTGTAGCTGGGCGCCAATCGTTCACCGAGTAACAGCAGCGTGCCGACACCGGCGCCGAGGATTGCGGCGACAAGGATTCCCAACCAGGATGCGCCCAAGAGCACGGCGATTGCGCCCGAGGTGAGAGCGTAGCCAAGCACTCGGGGACCGCTGGTGAATGGGGCGGCCAGTCCGCCTACCTTGGCGAGCTGGCGCGTGACCCAAGCGCTCGATCCGGCGCGAAGCCGCCCCACTTTGACGACGCGATCGATTACATCGACCTGATACAGCAGGTACGATCGCCGTCCGGCCGACACCGCTCTCGTGAGGGTGGTGCTTTCGTCGTTAAGCGATACGAAGAGGGCGGTGGGAAACACAACCACTTCGGCGGACGGGTACCCGTTAGCGGCAGCAATATCCTGCACGGCAGAGCGCACCATGCTCACGGGGTAGCCACTGTCGATCATGGCCGCACCGGTATCGGCCATCGAATCGAGCACCACGGCGGCAGCTGTCGCGCTCGTTGTCGCGGGCACTGCAGCAGAAGCGGTCGACGCGGCGTTTGGGCGTCGACGGAGCATCAGCCACAGCACGATCAGGCTGGCCGCCAACACCGAGATGGCGATCACTAGCGTCGTCAGTGAAACCTTTGACGTGGCAAAGCTCGGCGGCACAGCTGGCAGCGGTGTCACTTCGCCGGTGTCTTGCTCGACCGGCGTTTCGCTGGGCACTGGGGTTGGGGTTGGCACCGGACTCGGGATGACCGTCTCAGTCGGGGTCGGAGTTTGCGTCGGGCTTGGAGTTGGGGTCAGCGTCGGTGTTGGCGAGACAGTGGGGACAGGTTCCGGCGTCGACACTTCCGCCGGATTTAACGCCCCGGGCGGTAGAGGCTCGGGAGCCGCGGGATCATCTACCGCCATCACAATTGCGTGGGCGGGCGACGAGGTTGCGGGCGACAATGTTGCGGCTGCAGGCGCCGCAAACGTGAGCACTCCCGCGGTGCAGACAGCAAGAATGAGCATCTGCGCGCTCAGGTGGCGCATCGCAACTCTCTTCATCACCCGTCTTCTTTCTGTGGTGTCCCGATCTATGGCGTACCGAACTATCGCGTACCGATGTCACTGAAAACGTACGCGGAATTGTGGGGAACAGCGAATACCGCGGTGTGAAGAATGTGAATAATCCTAATTCAGGGTGTGCGGGTTAGATTTGAGGTATGACTTCGTTACAGGCGCGCATCATTTATGACTTGAATACCCAGCCCTCGATTGACGCTGCCGAGCAGGTCCGCATGCGCATCGATTTTCTTAAGAAGTACCTCACGGCATCTCGCGCCGCGGGTCTCGTGCTGGGCATCAGCGGTGGTCAAGATTCGTCGCTTGCCGGGCGGCTCTGCCAGTTGGCGGTTGCCGAGTTGCGTGCTGAGGGCACTGCGGCCCAGTTCGTTGCGGTACGACTTCCTTACGGTGTGCAGCACGACGAGGATGATGCGCAGGTGGCACTCGACTTTATTGAGGCTGACCGGGAGGTGACCTTCAACATCCAACGTGCCGTTGATGGCATTGTGGCGGAATTTGCGGACGCCATGGCTGAGCCAATCTCGGACTTCGTGAAGGGCAATGCCAAGGCTCGTGAGCGCATGGTGGCACAGTATGCGATTGCCGGGCAGCTCGGCTACCTCGTTGTGGGAACTGATCACGCTGCCGAAGCGGTCACCGGTTTTTTCACCAAGTTTGGTGACGGCGGTGCTGACGTGCTGCCGCTAACAGCTCTCACGAAGCGTCAGGGCAAGCAGCTGCTCAAACACCTGGGCGCACCCGAGCGGCTCTATAACAAGGTGCCGACGGCCGATTTGCTGGATGGAACGCCGGGTCAGGCTGATGAAGCTAATCTCGGGGTCACCTACGACCACATCGATGACTACCTCGAGGGGCGCGAAGTCCCTGAAAAAGTTGCTGTGCAAATCGAGACCAAGTACCTCAACACTCGCCACAAGCGCACCGTGCCGGTGTCAATGTTTGACGAGTGGTGGACCGACTAGAGCGAGCTCGCTGATCCGCGCACGGCATCGATTGTCCACGCGTAGGTGAAGGCCCGTTCACGCCACGCGCTGTAGCGACCAGAGACACCGCCGTGGCCGGCCGCCATCTCGGTCTTGAGGAGAGCATCCGCCCCCACTTCGCGCAGTCGTGCCACCCATTTCGCTGGCTCGACGTAGAGCACGCGAGTGTCATTCAGTGAGGTCACGGCGAGAATGGGCGGGTAGTGGGTGTCGTGCACATTCTCGAATGGTGAGTACGACTTCATGTAGTAGTAGACCTCCTCATTGTGGAGGGGGTCGCCCCACTCATCCCACTCGATGACGGTCAGCGGCAGCGAAGGGTCGAGGATCGACGTGAGCGGGTCAACGAACGGCACCACCGCGAGGATGCCCGAGAACAGTTGAGGGGCCAGGTTGGCCACGGCGCCCATCAGTAGTCCGCCTGCGCTGCCGCCCTCGGCAACGAGTCGGTTGCTCGACGTGGCATCGATATCGATGAGGTGTCTGGCGCACTCCACAAAGTCGGTGAAGGTGTTGCGCTTGTGCAGCTTCTTGCCGCCCTCGTACCAGGTGCGACCCAGTTCGCCACCCCCGCGCACATGGGCAACCGCAAAAATCATGCCACGGTCGAGCAGGCTCAGCCGGCCAACAGCAAAGCCAGGGTCGATGCTGATCTCATATGAGCCATAACCGTAAAGCAGAGTCGGCGCGGGTGTACCCGGCTCAACAAGATCGTTGCGGTAGACGAGAGAGATCGGCACGCGGGTGCCATCGGAGGCTGTGGCCCACTCCCGACGCTGGGTGTACAGCGCCGGATCAAAGCGGCCGAGCACCGGCTGCTGTTTGCGCAGGATTAGTTCGCTGTCATCCACCAGATAGTCGTAGACGATGGTCGGTGTGACAAAGCTTCCATAGCTGAGGCGGATGCTGGGCTGGTTCCAATCCGGATTCGAACTGAGCCCCACCGTGAAGAGTTCGTCGTCGAACTGCAGCTCGTGCGGAGTGTCTTCGTAGCGGCCACCATGCTTCGGAACCATCGCCACTGCCACCCGCGTAAGCCCCTCGCGGCGGTACTCGATCGCCACAAAATCGCGGAATGCATCGACGCTCTCGAGCCGCACGGCCTCATTGTGCGGAAGGATGATACGGCGCTCGCCGAGCGCATCATCGGCCGCGACGCTCACCAGCTCAAAATTGATGGCGTTTTTGTTGTGCACGATCAGCAGGCGATCTTGCGTGCCGACAATCACATGCTCGACGTCGTACTCGACTCCCACTTCGCGCGGCCAGACGACCTCGAATTCGCCCGTTGGGGTGCTCGTGTCGAGCAAGCGCGTTTCACTGGTCAGGCGCGAACCGGCCTCAATTGCCAAGTATTTGCCGCTGCGCGAGCGACCAACGTCCACCCAGAAACTCTCGTCGGGTTCATGAAAAACCTGAACCGCGGATGCCGTTGCAGTGCCGAGCTCGTGACGCCAGACGGTGTCGGGGCGCCACGCTTCATCGACCGTCGTGGAGAAGACGTAGCGGCCAGTGGCATCCAGCAGCGCACCCGCGGCGGTGCCGGAGATCTCATCGGGAAGGTCATCGGCAGAGCTGAAGCGCGTGATCGTGGTGGTGGTCGTGTCGCTCGTATCAGTGGCAGTGCCCAGTTGCCGAACACGAAGGGTGTAGCGTTCGTCGCCTTCGATATCGACGCCGTAGAGCAGTAGGGTTCCGTCGTCACTCAGCGAGAACGTGCCGAGGCTATAGAAGTCGTTTCCCTCGGCTTCGGCGTTATCGTCGAGCAGGATTTGTTCGCCGGGCAGCTGGTGGGCTGCAGACTCTGCGATCGTGGGGGGAGTCCAGTCATTGGCATCCGCCACGGGCACACGGCAGTGGATCGAGTATTGCTTGCCCTCTTCGGTGCGATTGAAATACCACCACTGGCCGCGGCGCACCGGAACGCTCAGGTCGGTCTCCTGGGTGCGTGCTTTAATCTCTTCGAAAATCTGCTCCTGCAACACACTGAGGTGGCCCGTGCGCGCCGCGGTGTAGGCGTTCTCGGCATGGAGGTGCGCGAGGGTGTCGGGGTGCTCTTTGTCACGCATCCACTCGTAGTTGTCGATGAAGTGGTCGCCGTGGTGTAGGCGTTCGGTGGGAACCTTTGCGGCTTCAGGGGGGGTGAGCATGACTTCAGCGTAGGCCGAATATCTGCGCTCTGCGTGCTCGAACACCCGTCGCAGCTGCAATCATGGAGCTACCCCTCTGATCGGAGCCTCGGATGCCCCACCCCCTTGTTGCCGCAAACGAGCTTGCTGCGCTGCTCAGTGCTGCCGCTAGTGGGTCGGCGCCCGTGCGGGTTCTCGATGTGCGCTGGAGTCTGGGCGGACCGGCAGGACTCCCGCTATACGAAGCAGGCCATATTCCCGGTGCCGTGTATGTCGATCTCGACACTGAACTTGCTCGCCACGGTGAACCGCAGGAGGGCCGCCATCCGCTGCCTCACGCCGACGACTTTCAGAAGGCTGCCCGTGGATGGGGCCTGAACGACGGCGATATCGTTGTGGTCTACGACGACTGGAATAGTCTCGCTGCTGGCCGGGCGTGGTGGTTGCTGCGCTACATGGGGGTCGCTGACGTGCGGGTGCTTGACGGCGCACTGCCCACATGGGCCGCGGCCGGGCATCCACTCGCCACCGGAACCGACGATATGACGAACGCAACACCGGGAACCATCACGCTGAGCGCTGGCCACGAGCCACTACTGAGTGCTGACGATGCTGCCGCCCTGCCACAGAGCGGTGTACTGCTGGATGCCCGTGCAGGCGAGCGGTACCGCGGCGAAACCGAGCCGATCGACCCTCGCGCCGGCCACATCCCCGGGGCAGTCAGCGCGCCCACCGCCGGTAATCTGGGTAGCACCGGTCGCTTTCTCGACGCCGAGACACTGCGTGAACGGTACGAGGCGCTCGGCGTGAGTGCCGATCGGGCAGTGGGTGTGTACTGCGGTTCGGGCATCACGGCGGCACACGATGCGCTGGCGCTGACGATCGCGGGCTTTCGGCCGGCGCTGTTCCCTGGCTCATGGTCGGCGTGGGCGAACCAGCCTGAACGCCCGGTCGCGACCGGCCCTACGCCTTAGGAAATAACGTCCTGCAGCAGGTCTTCGTTAGTCTTCTTGCGGGTCAGTGACACCACGAAGCCGATCACGAGAACGATGAATGGCGAGAGCACAAGGAACCAGCCGAAGGCGTTGAGCCCGAATGCGGTCACTGTGGGGTCGACTCCCGCAGCGAGCGTGAGCTCGCCGGCGAGCAGACCAAACCGTGACATCAGCAGGTACTCGGCGAGCACCAGGCCGATGAAGGCCAGCACGGGAGCGATCAGTGTGACGAACACGTTTTCGGTGCCCTTGTTTTGCAGGAAGAAGCGGATGACGGCAATACACACGAGCGCTTCAATCAGTACGATCGCAACGACGGCGAGGCCGCTGAACCAGAAGAACATGTTGCCGATGGGGTCGAGCTGGAACGCGGCGAATAGGATCATCACAATGCCGGTAATGATCGACACGATTGCGGATGCGCGGCCGGGAGCTCCGCGACCATTCACGGTTCCCGCCGAGCTCGAAATCACACCACCTCGTCCGAGGGCGAACAGGTAGCGACTTGCCGCATTCTGGAACGCGAGGAGGCCGGCGAACAGGCTCGACAGCACGAGGATGCTCATGACTGTTGCGAGCCAGGGGCCGACGTAGTCACTGGCGAGTGAGAAGAGCACACCTGCCGGGTTTTCGAGGCCGTCGGAGCGAGCGAGTGTTTCTTCTATGACGTTTGATGCGCCCATGCCGGTGACGAGTGCGAATGCGGTGACGGCGAAGAGCACCGTGATGACACCAACAGCGAGATACGTTGCGCGCGGTACGGCACGCTTCGGATTCTTGCTTTCTTCTCCATAGATTGCGGTCGCTTCAAAGCCGATAAACGAGGCGAAAGCGAAAGCGAAGGCGATTCCGGCGGAACCGGCAAGGCCGCCGGCAAGAATGAGGTCGGGCGAGAACGAGGCACCCCAGTTGAGGCCCTCTGGGCCACCATCGATGAGGATAGCGATTGCGCCGATCACAAGCACGGTGAGTTCTGCAAGCATCAGCACACCGAGTAGTTTGGCGCCGACGTCGACGCGCAGCAGAGACAGTGCGGTTACGGCGAGCCAGGCCAGAAGCGTCCAGCCCCACCAGGGGAGCACGCCGACTTGTGCCTCCATGAGGCCACCAAAGAATCCATAGATCGCGAGCTGGATCGTGAGGTAGGCGAGCACCGAAACGAACGATGCGGCGATTCCAGCGTTGCGTCCGAGTCCACGGCCAATGTAGGCGAAGAAAGCACCAGTGTTAGTGACGCGCTGGCTCATTGCGGCATAGCCGACGCTGAACAGCAGCAGGATTATGCCGGCGAAGAGGTAGGCGCCGGGGGCGGCCGCTCCGTTACCGAGCACGATTGCGACGGGAACTGCGCCCGTCATTCCGACCAGGGGTGCTGCTGCTGCCACAACAAAGAAGACGATTCCGATTACACCGAGGCGCCCTTTGCGCAGGGTTCGATCGGAGCTTTCCTGGGATTTTTGGTCAAGCGCCATAGTGAAACTCCTCATTGAGTTCTGTCCAAGTCATCCGTATCCGAACGAGTTGGATACCACCATGGCGAAGAGACACCCTCTACGTCAAGCGATTACAGATATTCATTTGGATACGAACTGTTTTGGGCTACACTCTGGCGCATGACCGAACTCAAAGGATTTCTCCCGCCCCTCACTCCGCAAGGGTCGAGTTCGCTCGTGCCTGAGATGCCCTGGTACTACTCGGGAACGCTGCTCACTGTCGAGTATCTGACCGATCCAGCCAACGTACGTGCGATTCTTCCCGCCGATATCGATCTTGCCCCGGAACAGCCCGGCGCTGTTGCCATCGTCTGGGCTGACTGGCAGTCCTGCAGCACCGGTGGTCTGGAACTCCTCGATCCTGTGCGCGCCCAGTACCTTGAGGCGTTCATGGTTGTGCGCTGCTCGTTCAAGGGCACCGTATACAGCCGCTGCGTCGCCATCTGGGTGAACAAAGACTTCGCGATCGGCCGTGGTTGGTTCCAGGGTTACCCCAAGAAGCTCGGCAACATTGCTGTCACGCGGGTGTTTAGCGCGGGCAAGGCGACGCCCAAGCTCGAGAACGGCGGGCAGTTTGGTGCGTCCATCGCGGCCTACGATCACCGTCTCGCCTCCGCAGTCGTCACGCTGCGCGAGCCCGCCGAGAGCAACGGTTTCGTTAACGGACACAAGATGCTGCACAGCCGTTTCATGCCATCCATCAGCAAGGATGCCGGCATGTCACTCGACCAGCTCATCACGATGGGCGGCACTGACGTTGAGGTTGGCGAAACCTGGAAGGGTGATGCAGAACTGCACCTGGGCGACTCCCAGTGGGACGAACTGCACTCGATTCTGCCCGTTGACGAGATACTCGGGGGCTACTACCGGGAAATCGGTGTCACCTTCAACGGTGGCGACCTCGTAGAAGACCGCTCACGCGCGATCTAAACCCTCTAGTAGTCAGCGAAATACTCGTCGATCTCCCACTGGCTCACCTCGCGGGTGTCCTTATCGGTGACAGAGTCTTCATAGCGCTTCACCTCATCGCGCTTGAGAACGCTGAAGACCTCGATGACAGTGCTGCCCATGGCGTTGCGCATCACTGTGTCGGCGTCTAAGGCGTCAAGGGCGGCTGCGAGGCTCATCGGAAGGATCGGGGCGGATTCATCTTCGTAGGCCCACCCCTCGACCGGTGCCGGGGCTGCGAGGCTTCGTGTGATGCCATCGAGCCCAGCGGCCAGTGTGGATGCGATTAGCAGGTAGGGGTTCGCCGCCGGGTCGCCGAGCCGCATTTCCAGTCGAGTGCCCGCGCCGCGCTCGGGCGGTACCCGCAGCATCGCGCTGCGGTTATCGTGGCCCCAGTTGGCGCGGTACGGAGCGAGAGTGTCTGGCCCAAGGCGCTTGTAGGCGTTCACGGTGGGATTCGAGAGCGCGGCGATTGCTCCAGCGTTCTCAAGGAGGCCCGCGATCATGTGGTCGGCAGTCTCAGAGAGACCCTGACCGCCATCCGACATGATGTTGTTGCCCTGCTCGTCGACTACGGAGAAGTGCAGGTGGAATCCGCTGCCCCCTTCGTCTCCCCACGGCTTGCCCGTGAAGAGGGCGTGCTTGCCGGTGCGTGCAACGATGTCGCGCACGGCTGTCTTGAACAGGAAGGTGCGGTCGGCGGCATCCAAGGCTCCACTGTGCCAGAGGTTGATCTCATACTGCGAGGGGCTGAATTCGTGGTTGCCGGCGAACACACCAATGTCCATGCCGTCGAGCATGCGCATGAGGTTGAGGAACTGGCCGCCGGGGTCAACACTTTCTCCGGTCGTGTAGACGCGACCGGTGCGGCTGAGGCTGCGGCTCCAGCCCTTTTCTTCGTCGTAGTTGGCGATGTAGAACTCAAGTTCGGGGCCAATGATCGGTGTGAGTCCGAGGGCGGTGTACTGGGCGATAACGCTCTGCAGTACTGAGCGGGGCGCGATTTCGCTGATGCTGTGGTCGGGGTTGAACGCATCTGCGACGACCATTGCAACGCCAGGCTCCCACGGCATCATCGCAAGCGTGTTGGGATCGATCTGTGTGAGGAGGTCGGGCAGGCCGGACGACATAATGTGGTTTCCGTCGAGTACGTCACCGCCGGTGGTAGTGACCCACACGCCCTGACAGAACATAGGAGACTTGGTGTGGTGGAGTTGGC
Source organism: Rhodoglobus vestalii (assembly GCF_006788895.1). Classification (NCBI taxonomy): domain Bacteria; kingdom Bacillati; phylum Actinomycetota; class Actinomycetes; order Micrococcales; family Microbacteriaceae; genus Rhodoglobus; species Rhodoglobus vestalii. Next base: position 714,265 of record NZ_VFRA01000001.1, on the reverse strand, counting down.
TGACGAGAAGATCCTTGGAGCGGGTGATCCCCAGCACGTCGGGAAAAATCAGGCGCAAAACGTCGATCCCTTTGGCCTGTAAGTCTGCTTGAAGAGCGGGTATGTCGAGAGTCATTCTTCCTCCGGAAATAAATCGTTCGGCACTGAACGATTAGTGCGATACTAAGCCACAGAGTTGTCTCGCTGTAAACTCCCAGCGAGAATTTACCCGAAAGGTATCCAGATGAGAGCACTCTTCGTGCAGCACGATCACGTCACTGCTAGCGGACCAGTGGGCGACCGACTCCGCGAAAGAGGCTTTGAGATCGATGAAATTCTCATCGTTACCGCGGAAAACTACGAGAGCCCGAATGTTGATTTCGAGTTTCCGGATGCTTCGCAGTACGACCTTGTGATCCCCATGGGTGCACCGTGGGGGGCGTGGGATGATGCGTGCATCGGCCGGTGGCTGACCCCCGAACTTGAGTGGGTTCGCAGCACGATCGAGGCAGACATCCCGGTTCTCGGTATCTGTTTTGGCGGGCAACTGATCGCGCGTGCTCTTGGCGGCACCGTGGCTCGGGGTGTCAAAGCAGAAATTGGATGGACGGCGATCCACAGCGACGATACGTCTCTGGTCTCTAACGGCCCCTGGTTCCAGTTTCACTACGACCAGTGGACGATGCCCGAAGGAGCCGTCGAGATCGCCCGCACCCCTGTTGCATCCCAAGCATTCACCTATGGCCGCAGCCTTGCTGTGCAGTTTCACCCCGAGCTCAACACCTCCATTTTGACGGGGTGGCTCGGCCAGGGTGGGATCGATGAAGTCATCGCGGATGGTCAAAACCCTGACGTTATGCTCGCCCAAACCCGCGCCGAAGAGGGCATCGCCGCCCAACGTACGGCCGAGCTCGTGGATGCCTTTCTGGTGCACGCCAAGCTTGGCTAGAAGCTAGTGGGGCTTGATGACCGTCAGCAGAATCACGGAGTCCTCGAGGGCGTCGACAGCATGAACAACCTCGGGGATCGGGATAAAGTCTCCTGCTGAGCCAGCCTGTGACCCGGTCTCCCACCGCAGCGTGATTCGCCCCTTCAGTACCTGCAGGGTGGCCTCGCCCGGGCTCGAATGCTCGGCAAGCCCAGAGCCCGCCTTCAGCGCAATTAGCGTCTGGCGCAATTGTTTACCGTGGCCACCCCAAATTGTGTGTGCACTCCGGCCGCTAGATGCTGCGATCGCGTGCGCCAGTTCTGTTGCTGCAAGTTCCGTCAAAGAAACAGTTGTGTTATCCATTCGTCGCGCCTTTCCCTAGCCATCAGGCACAGGCTACTGTGCCGCCTAGCGAAGCGTTTCGAGAGCCTCCATCACGTGTGCGGTCTCGGTGTCTGGGTTCACGAACGCGAGTCGCAGCACGCTCTTGCCGTGCCACGAGGTGGGCACGCAAAGGATCACACCGTCGTGCGCGACCTGCTTTGACCACGCCGAATACTGTTCGGCCGTCCACCCTTTTCGTTCGAATAACAGCACTGAAAGTTCGGGCGCGCGCACAAGTTTGAGATAGTCGCTCTCGTCAATGGCGCGGGCAACCTCACGTGCTGTCGTGATCGAACTTTCGACCGCATCCCGATATTTGTTGGTGCCGTGGGTGGCAAGACTGAACCACAGCGGCAACCCGCGCACGCGCCGAGAAAGGTGCAAAGCGAGTTCACTAGGGTTGGACTCATTGCGGTCGATGGCATCCAAATAGCTTGCATGCTGGGAGTGCACGGCGCGGGCCAGCTCGGGCTGACGGTAGACCAATGCGCAGCAGTCGTAGGGCGCGAAAAGCCACTTGTGCGGATCAACGATAAAGCTGTCGGCTCGTTCAATGCCCGTGAAGAGGGGCCGGATGCTTGGGGCGGCGAGTCCCGCACCGCCATAGGCGCCATCGACGTGCATCCAGACACCGAATTCTTCGCAGACGTCGGCGATGTCTGCGAGGTCGTCGACGAGACCCTCATTGGTGGTTCCCGCGGATGCCACCACAGCAAACACGTTGGGTGACTGTTCGAGAGTGGTCCGCAGGGCAGCCCCGGTCATGTGCCCCCGGTCGTCGATGGGTACATCGACCACGTCGACGTCGAGCGCTTTCGCGGCCGACTGGATCGACGAGTGCGCGTTGCTGCTGCAGGCAAGCTGCCAGCCGCCAGCGGGACGACCTCCACGATGCGTCTTGGCAGTTTCGCGTGCGGTCATGAGCGCAGAGAGGTTGCCCGAGGTGCCTCCAGAAACGAAGGTTCCGCCGGCAGTGTCAGGCCACTCAAGCAGTTCGATGATCCATTGGAGGGCTTGGTTTTCGGCGAAGATCGCACCGGCACCTGACTCCCAGAGTCCACCAAATATGTTGGCGGAGCTCGTGACAAGATCGAAGGCAACCGCGGCCCGGGTGGGAGCGGCCGCGATATAGGCGAGGTTCAGCGGGTCGTCCTGAGCGCGAGTTGCGGGCTCAAGAATTTCGTCGAAAATGCGGAGCGCTTCGGCCCCTCCGATGCCTTCTGGGCGAATCGCGTTGCCGACCGCTGCGGCAAGTTCGGCTGCGGGCCGAGCTGTTGACAGGGGATCGGTTTTGCGAACCATCCGTTTGGCGGTCCAGTCGAGGGCGAGCTGCACTACTTCAGTTTCGTCGCCCCAGACTGCATGGGGTCGACCTTGTGGGCGTACCTCGCTCATGTGCCTACTCTACTAATTCGACGCGTACCGGAAGTCGTTTGATTCCGTTGACGAAGTTGCTGCGCAATCGCGCTGGTTCGCTCAGCTTTGTCATGTTGGAGATCCGGGGCAACAGGGTCTCGAACATGATGCGGATTTCTAGTCGTGCTAGAGAGTTTCCGAGACACATGTGCGGGCCACCGCGACCGAACGCCATGTGCTCGTTGGGGTTGCGGGTGACATCCATCGTGTAAGGGTTCTCAAAGACCTCGGGGTCGCGGTTGCCGGCAGCAAACCAGGTGACGACCTTCTGGCCCTCTTTGATGACCTGACCGTTGATCTCGGTGTCCTTGGTGGCCGTGCGGCGGAAGTGATACACGGGGCTTGCCATGCGCAAGAACTCTTCGACGGCCCACGGGATGAGCTCGGGCTTCTCTTGCAGAAGCGCCAGCTGGTCGGGGTTGTCGATGAGGTAATTCATGGTGTGCGTAATCGTGTGGCGAGTGGTCTCGTTGCCGGCGACGACCAGCAGCAGGAAGTAGCTGTTGAAATCGCGTTCGTTGAGCGCTTTACCATCCATCGGCTCTTGATTGACGAGGCGCGAAACGAGGTCAGTGCCATCTTTTCCGCGACGTTTGTCGGCCAGATCGTTGCCATATTCGAAGACCTCGCGGGCTGCGGGCGAACGGAACGGCAGGAGACGAAACTCTTCGCTTTCGGCAGAACTTGCCAGTACATCGGCGTGTTCGGGGTCGTCGTTGCCGATCATCCGGTCGCCCCAGTCAATGAGCTTGTGGGTGTCGGCGTCGGGAACATCAAGCATCTTGGCGAGCACGCGGATCGGGAAGTCTGCCGCCACCTGACTGACGAACTCAAACTCCTTGTTGGCAAACGCCGCATCGAGCGTGCTCGCAGTGAGCCCACGGAGAAAGATCTCATAACCACCGACCGCCTTGGGGGTGAATTCACCCTGCATTAGTCGTCGGAGTGCCCGGTGACGCGCGCCATCAGTCTCGAGCATTGATTTGCGTACCTCGAGCTGCTCGTCGTCAAGTTCCTCTATGTTGACCCCGCCACGCTCACTGGAAAACGTTTCGGTATCCCGCAGCACACCAACGATGTCGTGATATCGCGTCAGCGACCAGAAGCCGTGGTTGGGAGCCGCTTCTTCTGACCAGTGCACGGGCGCATCAGCGCGAAGCGTGTCGAACACCTGCCACGGCGTGCCGCTCTCGAATAGGTCTAAATCTGCCAGGGTGACGTTCGCCGTTGAAGTCAACTCAATCCTCCGAAGGTTGTTTGTATCCAAACAATAGGGTACTTGATCACGTTTCGGCGAGTGTACCCGCGCTAATACTTCTGTGGCCCGGGCGTTGGATAGAGTAACCGCAGCTAAACGCGAGCGAGGGGACCCCGTGGCCGGACCACACACACTGACTGAAACCGAACGCCAAGTACAGGCAAGAGTCGGGGGCTTGCCACTGGACTACTCAGCGATGGCGGTCGCGTCGAATCTTTTTCGTGCCGCCAATGCTGTGCGCAATCATTTCGAACGCACGGTTCTTTCTGAGCACAACCTCTCATGGACTGCCTTTGTGGTGCTGTGGGTGACCTGGATCTGGGAGCCCATTGAGACTCGCCAGATCGCGCTTGAGGGCGGTTTTTCAAAAGCTACTCTCACCGGTGTCTTGTCGACGCTGGAACGCCGTGGGTGGCTTACGCGTGAGCGCAGCGCCAGTGACGGACGCCTTGTTGTCGTGAAACTTACGGATGCCGGCCGAGAGCTCATGATCGAACTATTCCCGGCGTTCAATCTTCAGGAGCAAGCGGTGACGAGCCCTATCGATCGTGGGCGACGTGAAGAGCTCGCCGAGATGCTGCGGGTGATCACCGCGGGCCTGGAATCAAAAAACTAGCGCCGGGCCTATTTGTCCGGGGAGAAATGCCCTTTTTCCGTGGGGGAATACCGCTAACGCTTGTTTGGGCTGGATTCACTCGGTAGGGTAAGTCATTAGCATCCGAATGACTTAATGGTGAGCGATTCGAGACGGGAGCACTATGACTAACGCTCAAGTAGCGGGAGTGACCGTCGACACACGGCACTTCATCAACGGAGAGCGCGTCGCCTCCGACGAGACATTCACGAACACGTCTCCCATTGACGGCAGCAACCTCGGAGAAATTTCCCGCGGTGGCCAACGAGAAGTCGACCTTGCCGTCGCGGCAGCACGCGCAGCATTCCCCGGATGGGCTGCCACCAGCCCCAAAGACCGTGCCGCCATCCTGCACAAAATAGCCGACCTCGTCGACGAGCGCGTCACAGAACTCGCCAACGTTGAGACGATGGACAACGGCGCACTCCTGCGCAGCCACCTGCGCGGTGTGATGCCGCGAGTGGCCCACAATTTTAGGTTCTTCGCCGACTACCTCGTGAACGACCTCGGGCATCCCGACTTCGAAACCCGTGGTCACAATAACCACGTCTCGTGGGATCCCTCGGGAGTCGCCGCCCTGATCACCCCGTGGAATGCACCGCTCATGCTTGCCACCTGGAAGATCGCCCCCGCGCTCGCCGCCGGCGACACCGTAGTGCTGAAGCCCGCCGAGTGGACGCCGCTGACGGCATCCCT